>NZ_LR134388.1:510000-1122500 GCF_900637685.1 Legionella sainthelensi | reverse complement strand
AGCTTTGTTAAGCACTTTGCATAGTTATTACTTCAATTTAAAAAAATCATTATCTCCAGGAATTATTATAATTTGGTTTTGTTATTTTGTTTTAATTCTTTACGTAGATTTTGTTATTCATTATTCCACGGCAGGAAATAATATTTTGTATTATGGGAGTTTATCCATTTCATTTGGTGCAATATGCTATGTTGTTTATTCAACTTATTGTCAAATTATGCAATTTACTAACTCATTGAAGGATAATTAAATCCAACGGGGCGGTAGGGATTTGCCTTCTTCATCATTGCCAATAAAATAAATACCTTTAGCGGTTAGTTTAAAATGACCGCTAGCATATTCATAGATGACAGACCGTATGGCTTGAGCTTGGTTCCATGTTATGTGGACTCCTTATTTTTAGCGCATATTTTATTAAAATAGAACATTTTCCTACCCATTATTTGCAATCCATACTTTATCTTCCAGTAATCATGGCACTAGCTGGAGTTTTTTATTTTGGATGTTTCATAGGTCTTTTTGAGTTCGCACCTTTCATGTGGGTTGAATTACTTAAAAATAAGCGCACTTGCGGGGTTATAGCTAGAAAATACAATGTCGTTCAAGTTATTACTGCATATGAAGGGGGAACTATCGATTTGAATGACTCGTGTAGAAAAAGAATTTTCTTTGCTTATTGTATAACAATGTCCGTCAGTGTTGGATCATGGTTACTGATTACCGCATTAAATCAACCTAATTATCATTATTTGCTTTCCATATTTTCCTATTAGGAATAATAGGAAAATATGGGGTATATTGGAACAAAGATCAAAATAAAGTAAGTATCGATTATTCATTCCAAAATAAAAAAACTTTTTATCTCTTTAATAAAAATCTATAGCTTTTCTATTTTTTCAGGTTTTGCTCTTTTCTTTTTAACTCTTTTTCTAAGCACGATTCTGTCAATTAATAATTATTATCTTGCGTTTTTGACCTATCCCCAAAAAATAATGCCATGACATAGATGAGATTTCCGATAAACTAAACCAAAAGGAGATCTCAAAGTGAAAAAGCGTTACACAGAAGAACAAATTATAAAAGCAATCAAATCGCATGAAGCAGGTATAAAGGTCGAAGAGATATGTCGAGACTATGGAATTTCGTCAGGCACATTTTACAATTGGCGAAGTAAGTATGCTGGCCTTGAAGTGAATGAGGCCAAGCGTCTTCGTGAGCTTGAATCAGAGAATGTTAATCTTAAAAAACTGTTGGCAGATAAGCTCCTGGAGCTAGAGGCAATGAAGGATGTATTATCAAAAAAGTGGTGAAGCCAGCAGCAAGAAAGTCGATCATCGAGCACCTAATATGTTTCTTTAAGTTGAGTGAGCGAGTAGCTTGCAAGCTGGCAGGATTAAGCCGCACAGCATTTCGTTATCAATGTAAACCACGTACGGATGAGAAGGCCAGAACACGACTCAAGGTTTTAGCCGCACAATATCCGGCCTATGGTTATTTAATTCTTCATGGACTACTTAAAGCTGAAGGCTTGGTTCAGAATAAGAAGCATACTTATCGATTATACACTGAGGAGGGACTTCAAGTTCGAACAAAGAAAAGGAAAAAACTGACTCGTCCTCGCCAACCAATGGAAGTTCCTTCTGCACCAAACCAGCGTTGGTCGATGGATTTTGTATCGGATCAACTTAGCAATGGGAGACGATTTCGAATATTGAATGTAGTGGATGATTATTCTCGTGAAATGGTTGGCCAGCTAATATCTACCTCAATCAGTGGCAAACAAGTGGCTCGCTTTTTAGACCAACTTATTGAGCAAAGAAATAAGCCTATTAAAGTGATTTGTGATAATGGTACAGAATTTACTAGTAAAGCGATGTTTTTCTGGAGCAAAGAAACGAATGTCACTTTAGGGTTTATTCAACCAGGAAAACCAACTCAAAATGCGTTTGTTGAGAGCTTAAACGGGAAATTCAGAAATGAATGCCTTAATCAGCACTGGTTTCGAACAATGGAGGAAGCACGATTTGAGATTGAACAATGGCGTAAACACTACAATAATGTTCGACCTCATAGCTCTCTAAATTATATGCCTCCTGTTGAATACGCAAGAAAGGTGGCATAGGATAATGAATCTCATCAAAGAAGTGGTACTAATTTAGGGGATAGGTCATTTTCATTATAGTTCACTCTTCATTTTATTTGATACTTATTTCCAAGGAATGGAAATTATCTAAATGGGTGTTGCTTATCGCTAGTGTCTCTATGATTACTTTATTTTTATTATTAGGAGGAATAAGTGACTTTAGTACAAGAATAGTCCATCTATTTAAATTTGATAAGCTTGCAATTTCTAGCACCCAGCCTCAAATTGATTATGACTTGACTGTATCAATGCTTGAGACGATCAAAAAAGGATTTAATGACGTCTTTATCTTTGAAACCAATTGAATGAGTTAGTGGATTCTGCAATTAGTTTTTTTATAAATAAATCAATTGTTGTGTTTGCAGGATACATTTAATGTTATCTAGAAAAGAATTAATAAGAAAAATCATAAAGTTGCTATCCTACACCTAAAATCATTAACACTATTAAACTAGTCATTCAGTGTTTTTTTTAGCGGCGTTATGCGAAAAAATAAAAATACATCCTACAATGAAAATCAATAAAACTGCAGACGCAGCAAACCGACTCAAATCCAAGCCACCGTTTGCAATCGGTTTATCGAGAAAATCTCCGAGGACGGCGCCCAATGGGCGAGTTAATATAAATGCCAACCAAAAAAGTATTGTTTTAGATAACTTAGTATAATAGTGGAGAAATGCCAGAAAACAAAGCATACTACCAAATAATAAGGCACTGCCTGTGTAACCAAACCCAGCACTGTCTGCAGTCCAATCTCCTAGTGCCGTGCCGAGAGTTTGAGAAAACATGATGGTGGTCCAGTAAAAAGCTTCTTCTTTGGGTGTTGCTACTGTATTAATCGCAACGGAACCTAATGTTTTTTGCCAAGTGAATAAAGAGGCTAATAATAAAAATAATAAGATCAAAGAACCACCGGCATAGCCAATATTCAGTGACCGGTCGGCAAAATCAGCCAGTGTAGTTCCCACTGTCGTTGTAGCAATAATCGTGAACCAGTAAAGGACTGGGTGAAAATAGCGAGCTTTTACTTGCACATAAACCGCAATACAAAAAACGAATGCAAATAAAACTGTGCTGATAAAATACCCTAAATTCATCGACATGGAAACTGCATCGCCGCCAGTTTCCCCAAGTGTTGTAGCCGCAATTTTCATAATCCAAAATAATAAAGTCACCTCAGGTACTTTACTCAATACCTCTTTTTTTATTGTCCGCATGGATACATCCTAAGGTATTTTAAAAAAAGCATATCAACGCTCTTAGTGCACTTTAAATCACTATCTAACAATAACAGGCTTCCATCGAAAATGAAACTGGATAAGAACCGCTGTCCTTTAAATGGGAAAAGGATAATTAAGTAACTTATTGGTTATACTATGCCGCTGATGTGAATCGAACACACGAACTTTTGATTACGAATTAGAAAATTATGGGTTTTAGCCATTTCGACACGCTTTGAATTTCTTTTAAAATCCTTTTAACCACTTGTAGTTAAAGAATTATTAAGTTATAAGTTCTTTTAATCGATTTTACCCAATTCTTCGACACATATTCGACACGTTACGACACGCTAATTAAATTGTGAGGACAGGATGCGAATCAACAAAACAAATATTGAGAGCTTAGCAATCCCCCAACCTATTAAAGCGGGACAAAGTGCCCAGAAGAAATATTATGATGACAATCTCAAAGGGTTCGGCGTTCGTGTAACCTCTGGTGGAACTAAAGCATTTTTTGTCGAGAAACTCATTAACAAAAAGCTAAATCGAATAACTATAGGTCGATATCCAGAAATTAGCCCAGATTTGGCAAGAAAGAAGGCTACTGAGCTCCTTGGGCAAATAGCTATGGGAAAAGATCCTGTTGCTGAAAAACGAGCCGAATCTATGCGTGCTATTACGCTTAATGAAGTATTTCAGGAATACTTAAAAACCCGAAAGACATTAAAACCCAAAACTATTAGCAACTACAACCATATCATTAACAAAGCCTTTCCTAGTTGGAAAAGCAAACCTATTCTCTCTATTACCAAAGACCGCATTAGTAAACACCACGAAAAGCTTGGGAAAGAACATGGTGAGGCTTATGCCAACCTAGCCATGCGAGTACTTCGCGCCCTCTTCAATTTTGCTGCTGGTCAATATGAAGATACACAAGGCAAATCACTCATTATGGAAAACCCTGTAAGACGCCTGTCACAAACTCGCGCATGGTATCGTGTGGAGCGCCGACAAACTTACATTAAACCTCATGAATTAGAAGCTTGGTATACTGCTCTTAAAAATATTGAAAATGAAACCCTACGAGATTACTTATTATTAGTTTTACTAACAGGCTTACGAAGAGAAGAAGCCGCCACCTTAAAATGGGAAAATGTCGATCTAGCAGCAAAAACCTTTACTGTGGTTAAAACAAAAAATAACGAATCCCACACCCTACCCCTTTCTGATTTTCTCTATGATTTATTGGTAGCTCGTCATGAGAAGAAGATAAACGATTATGTATTCCCAGGAACTGGTGCTGCTGGTCATATTATTGAGCCACGTAAACAAATGGCTAATGTAACCCAAGCATCTGGAGTGCATTTCACTGTACATGATCTAAGACGGACTTTTATTACTATTGCTGAAAGCCTGGATATTTCTGCTTATGCGCTTAAACGGTTAATGAATCATAAAATGAGTAATGATGTGACCGCTGGGTATATCATTACAGATGTGGAGCGGTTGAGAAAACCAATGCAATTGATTACCGATTATTTTTTAAAGTGTATGGGCGTTATTAGATCTGCTGATATTATTGATATCCAACCTTTTCAATTTGGATCGCATTGGGATCCAAATTGGACATAGAAAATAAATTTGTATTCCTTACATTCAATTTGGCGGACAATGTCGGCCAAATGAAACACTTCAGTAAGTTCCATTTTGGAACTTACTGCTAGACACTTTAATTTGGTACTCACTGCGTACCAAATCTCAAAATTTACATTTAAGTCTTATCGAGATTTAAAAAATAACGAGTCGCTTTAAGTTCGCCAGTTCGTTTGAGAATATTTTTTTTCACCAAGTCATTCAAATCTCTGGTTGTTGTAGCGATCGGTGCGCCTGTTATGCTCATATAATTTTTAGCACTTAAACCACCTACAAATCCATCAGGCCCAGCATGAAATAATCTTAATAAAACTTTTTCTTGCCTTGGATTAATTTTCCCTTCCGCTTCCCTTAAAATAACAGATTTCTTAATAATAAAATCAATATACAAATAAGTGCTTTGTTGCGCTTCTAGAGCGATGTTAGCAAACCATATCAACCAAGAAGTTAGGTCTAAGGTTTTGCTTGCTAATCCTAACTGTTGATAATATTCCTTTCTCTTTTTTAATAATATTTTTGCCAATATCGTCATTACTGGTTTTGAAAATCCTTGTGATAAAGCTTTTTCTGCTATAGCTCGCCCTATTCTTCCATTTCCATCTTCAAAAGGATGGATACTCTCAAACCATAAATGGGCTATTCCCGATCGGGTTAATGTGGGTAAAGGAGCTGAACCGGTGAGAGAACTCCGTTCAAACCAATTAATAAATTGATCCATTTCAGCCCGAACACATTTTGAAGGAGGCGCTTCAAAATGGATTTTTCGATCATAATCAGGCCCAGAAACAATCTGCATTGCTTCTTCATGCTTACGATATTGACCAATATGTTCTAAATGATGGCTATTACCCATTAAAAATTGATGCCATTCAAATAAAACTTGATGTGTTAGTGGACTAGAAATCGTTTGATATAAATTAACCATCATTTTAGCGATCCCACGCTCTGCCATGCTAGCTCTAGGAGATTCCGTAGACAATCCTAACTCTTTTTGTATAGACGATTGCACGCTATCTCTATTTAAATGCTCTCCTTCTATTTCTGAGCTATCCAAAGCATCTGTACACATTAAATCGATAAATAAATTTTGCTTACCTTCTTGAGATATATGTTGCGAAGAACCAATAATAATACCCGCGTTCTCAGTAAAAGACTGTTCAAACACAACTAATTTATCGGAGTCCCAAGTAAAATTTGGCCAATTCTCAAGCTGCCAATTCCATTTCATGATTAATAACCTCATATTTTATTAATCAAAATATAGCACAATAGTGATTAATAAAGTATGGATTTATTAATCACCTTTTTAAAAGCAATATATTTGAAAGGACAAATGCCTATATTTTTCCATTGGTGAGAAAAGAAGAAAGATTACGTTAAATCAAATTGTCTGCATCAATACCTAGGGTTTTTAATACAACAACTTGCGTCAATAAATCAAAAAAATGTAAATAACATTTTAGATCTATATCATTTCTATTTTTTGAGTCCCAAACTAATTGAGCCATCCATTGCTCCGCATAAGACCTATCAATAGGAACTTTTCCAGAATGTGCAATTTGATTTCTTAATACATGAAATATATTTTTTTGATTTGGTTTTTTATATTGTTTCGGCCAAAAATGATTTAAAACAAAATTAAAAACCTCTTGAAGATTATTAGTTTCATCTTGAGTGGTTGCCCCTTTAGGATTTTTTATATGAGGATACAGCCATTCCCACAGAGTAACATTGAGTAAAAACCTTCCTTCACAATGATGAATATTTGCGTGATTAATTAACATCCTTAAATGAAATCCATTTTCATATTGTTTTTGCCAAGCGGGATCTAATATCTTATTAACTGCAATGTTTAAATGCTGCTCCATTTCATTTTTTCCACTTATATTTAAACCTTCCAGATTAGAACAAGGTTTCCAAAAGTATCCTAACGATCTTCTTGAGTTTAAACACCAATTCCACCCAGTAATAATCGATCCTATCAATAGGATATCTTCTATAAATTTTCTTCTGTAACTTACATTCATAGTAACTACAGTACCACCAGAAAAAATAATTGAATCGGGTTGCTTATTTTTAAACCCAACATAAGAATTCTGCTGATGTTTCATCATTTTTTTAGGCGTCATAGAGATAATTAACTCTGGATAAATTTTATAAATATTTACATTTATAGGACAATTAAAATCTTTTAACTCTGAATTTAAATACACATTATCCAAAAGTAACTTCATAATAAATCCCTTAATTCTGAATAAGATTTAAAATAATTATAGGCTTTTATGGGGTTACCACTAATACTCCATCTTATGTTTCATGAATTTAAGAGAATCCTTATAGTAATTTTAATAGGTAGTTTCTTTTAAAATCCAAGACCATCTATTTTATTATCCAATCGAAAATTTTGTTAAAATTTCAAACATTGCAAAGCAATGTATATTGCGCCCTTAGAAAATTCTTTTCTTCGGGATAATCACTTCTTTGCTTAATTCAATCGAAAACTAAGGAAAAACTTCGTGTGCTATAATTTCATTTAATCAAGGATGATAAATCATGAATAGCATCAACTGGCATACATTTAGGTTTGAACTGGAAACAGAAAAAAACTTAGATCACAGAACTCCATTTGAAAAAGATAAATGTAAAGTTGTTCATTCTTATTCTTTTCGCCGGCTTCAAGGTAAAATTCAAATTGTGAGCGGCAAGGATTCTGACTTTCATAGAAATAGATTAACACATTCCATAGAGGTCGCATCGATTGCAAAAAGCATTTTTAATAATCTATTATACCGATTAGAACAAGATAAGAAAAAAAATCTGGAAGATAAGCTTATTTTCTTAAAATCTCAAAAAAATGAAGATATAGAAACTTTACTCGATACAATTGGGTTACTTCATGACATTGGACACCCACCATATGGTCATGGTGGAGAGCAAGCATTAAATTATAAAATGAGAAATCATGGAGGATTTGAGGGAAACGCACAAACTTTAAGACTAATTAATAAAGTAGACCCCTTAAATCTTACTTATAGAACTTTATTGGGAATACTAAAGTATCCCGCTTCTTACAGTGCATTGGTTAATGTAAAAACATATCCTAATTTAGATCGAAGAAGCTCCGATCAAAAAGAAATTACAGAATATTTAATAGATAATTCAAGATGGAATCCTCCAAAGTGCTATTATGATAGTGACAACCAAACTGTACTGAATCTATTAAATTATATTACTGATAATGAAAGAATAGAGTTTCAAAGACCTTTTCCAGCCTCAAAACCAGATCATAAAAAAACAAAATATAAAACATTTGACTGCAGCGTTATGAATATTGCTGATGATATTTCTTACAGTATTCATGATTTAGAAGATGCTATTTTCTTTCGACAAATTAGTATGGATGAGTTGGTTAATTTTTTTGAAAATCAGAACTTCATTCAAAATTGGACCAATTATCCAACACTACTTCTTTCAGATGATTTAAAAGCCAGAAAGAAAATTATAGGAACATTAATTCACGAAGCAATAATTCATACCTATATTGAAGAAAATAGTAATTTCAATGAATCTATATTTAGATATTTTGTAAAATTTGAAAATGAGGCTATTGAAGAATTTATAAAAAACCTAAAACTACTTGTAAGCAATAATTTAATTAAAACCCAACACGTAAAATCAATTATTCATGGAGGGAAGGTACTAATTATGCAGCTATTTGATGCAATTGATGTTAATCCTGAAATGTTATTACCGACAGAGGTATTTCAAAAATATAGCAGGCAGACCCAAGAAGCCGACCAAAAAAGGGTTATCGCTGATTATATCAGTGGCATGACAGATAATTATCTCTATAAAATGCATCAAAGAATTTTTGGTGGAAACACTCAAAGTACCTTTGACACAATCTAATTGACTAATCAAACACAATTTCATGAAATAATGAGATTATATCGAAATTCAAATACATCATTCAAAATATTCTCAAATCTCTAGAAAACTATCTTTAATATCCTGAAATCCTCAAATATAGGATTATAATATTCTGAATTCCCTAAATATAGAGTTGTAATATTCTAAACTCCCTAAAAAATAACTTATACTATTCTAAACTCTCATATTTAATTATCTGAAATACTATAGAGAAAATAATGATAAAAACTGCAAAAACCAAACAAGAGGCCAATCAGTTATCTAGGGAATACCAAGAAGGAAGGCTACGAAGGATATATCATGGCATTTATACGGATGACTTAAATTCTGAGGTTAATAAAATAGTCATTCAACATTGGATGGAGATACTTCCTCACATTGTATCAGATGGAATACTTGCTTATAGCACAGCTTTGGGATTGAAACCCCAGCAGTATAAACATGGAGCAATTATCTTTGTGATTAGCACTTATGTAAAAACTATTGAGCTTCCTGGCCTAACGATTAAAGTGTACAAGGGTAATAATAGGGAGTTTATCGAACCAATACTACCTAATTTATTCAAGAGCAGTATACCTCGTGCTCTTCTGGAGAACCTTACTACTGTTAAAGGTGCTTCTTATATTGGGGTTAAAACGATTGGAACAGAAGGTGTCGAAAAATATCTTGCGAAGGAATTACGTACTCGCGGTGAAGATAATCTTAATCACATTAGAGATGAAGCAAAGCAAATTGCTGAAAAATTGGGTTATCAAAAGGAATACACAAAACTGAATCAGATTATTAGTGCTTTATTGTCGACTCATTCAAATGAAAATACTTTATCCTCGAATTATGCAAAAGCAGTAGCTCAGAAAAAACCTTATGATGAGCATAGAATACAACTTTTTGATGAGTTGGTGGTCTATCTTAAAAAATGTATTCTTCTACAAAGAGACTATGAATACAATTCAACCTCTTTTAAAAACCTGAGTTTTTATGAATCCTATTTTTCCAACTATATCGAAGGAACAAAGTTTCTTATCGATGAGGCTGAGGACATCGTATTTAAAGGGATAGAAATAAATAACCGTCATGCGGATAGCCATGATGTGTTATCTAACTTTCTCCTTACAAATGATTATTCTGAAATGAGTATTACCCCGAGAAATGTGGATGAGTTAATCGATATATTACAAAAAAGACATGCCATTATGATGAAAGAACGGCCTGAAAAACATCCCGGGGTATTTAAGACGAAAGAAAATAAAGCAGGTAATACTACTTTTGTATCGCCTGTAGATATACTAGGGACATTATGGGAAGGATTTGAACGATATAAACTACTTAAACCGGGTATTGAACGAGCACTGTTTATGCAATTTTTAATTAGTGAAATACATCCTTTTGATGATGGAAATGGAAGATTATCAAGAATTATGATGAATGCCGAACTTGTATCTCAATCTCAGTACAAAATTATTATGCCTAATGTCCATCGTGATAATTATCTGAATGGGTTAAGATTGGCATCGAGAGATAACAATTTCAGAACTTATGTGAAAGTCATGGATCAAGCCCAAGCGTATACTGCGTCAGTGAAATGGTTTGATTATGGGGAAGCAAGAGAAAAATTAGAAAGTGATGACGCAAATCTCTCATCTGATGAGGGTACCCCTACTTTTAATCGCGCATTAAGGACATTAAAGCTCTCAGATATACCTGCTTAATTAGGACATTTGGCTCGGATTAGACGAAGTCATAATCCGGGATTTTCCTCAATAACTACAATCAATTGTTCCTGAGAGTCATTTCCCAAATTACACTTACCTAAGTTGGTTGCCCTCGTTTTACATGTTGGTTTAAACCGGTGGAACATGTGGTACAAATGGTACACCTGCATGGTTACTAGACTAGCTGCGTTCCACATTCAAAATCAATGGTGGTACGTGTGGTACATTTAGAGGATTTTTGGTCTATTTATTTACAATTTCTTTGAATTTGTTTTCAATTGTTGACTTTAATTTTTAAAACACGTAATAATCTATTCGTTGTTTTAAATAGCTTTATAAAAATGGCTATAAAGCTATATGGATTTTTGGATAGAAAAGTACCAGTGTTACTGGAATTTTCAAATGATGGATTTATGGAAAAAGCCTCTTTGGCGGCATTTTTATTGCCGATTGAAAATTCTTTTAATGACGAGGTATTACTATGTCTAGAAAAAACGTATCGCGCTTACAACTCATCAACGAATTTGAATCAGCTCCAGATTCCACCCTTTTTAATCAAAATACACTTGCCGCAGTTTTAGATTGCTCTGTTCAATTACTTGAACGAAATCGTTGGGCTGGTCAGGGTGTGCCTTATATTAAAATTGGTCGTACGGTTCGATATCGCAAATCAGATATTATTGGTTATCTTCAACAACAATGCTCTTATAACGTCCTTAAAGAGGCTGTTTAGCAATTTCCTTACTTAAGTCTTGTTGATTGATTGGAAGGTGGTGGAACACCTTCCGGTGAACGTTGTTGGAGAAATAGAAAATGAATTCACATCAAATATATCATGTAGATTTTAAACAGTCTAAACGCATTAAATCATTTCCCTATGCAGGTGGATTGTTTCAATTAACCTCTGATGGAGTGATTTTTATCGGTAAGGATAAAGACAATAATGAGCTACCTCCTCGTTGGATTTGCTCTTCGTTGTACGTGGCCGCTAAAACTCGTGATGCCCATAGTGGTGAATGGGGTCGATTACTCGAATGGGTAGATGATGATGGAATTAAGCACCAATGGGCTATGCCTTTGGCTTTATTACAAGGCGATTCCAGCGATGTAAGGCGAGAGCTGGCGCGATTAGGGTTGACTATTTCACCCAGTAAAATAGCTCGTGATTTGTTAGCGTCTTATATTCAAGTCTTTCCTGTTGAAGAGCGTGCTCGTTGTGTTGATAAACTGGGCTGGTATAAAGAAGTATTTGTTACTGCTAATGAAGCCATCGGAAAATCTGATGACCAAATCGTTTTTCAAAATGCCAATAGTCTTGAACCCGCATTATCCACTTCGGGAAGTGTTGAAGATTGGCGGAATTCTATTGCACGACTAGCGGATGGCAATTCGCGCTTAATATTTGCAATTTCCACGGCATTTGCACCAAGCCTAGCCAATCTTGTTGGTGAAGATTCAGGGGGATTTCATTTCAGAGGCGCCTCTTCCTCTGGCAAAACAACAGCTTTAAAAATAGCTGCTTCTGTTTGGGGTAAACCGGACAGTTATATTCGTTTGTGGCGAAGTACAGCAAATGGTTTGGAAGGATTGGCTGCCCTTCATAACGATGGTTTATTAATCTTGGATGAACTGAGTCAAATGGATCCCAAAGAAGCTGGTGAGTGTGCTTACCTACTTGCTAATGGTCAAGGTAAAACACGCGCCTCTCGTTGTGGTACAGCAAGACAATCTATGCGTTGGTCGTTGCTCTTTTTATCCGCTGGCGAGGAATCGTTAAATTCATTAATGGCAAAAGCTGGTCAGCGATGCAATGCAGGTCAAGAAATTCGTTTGGCAGATATTGAGGCTGATGCTGGTGCTCAAATGGGATTATTCGAACAATTACATGATCATATAAACCCAGCTTCTATGGCACTTGCGTTAAAAGAGGCGGCCAGTCAATATCATGGCGCAGTTGGAATTGCATGGCTCTATAAAATAGTTAAGCATCGCGCTGAATTAATCCCCCTACTCTCCAATAAAATCCAGCAATTTGTAGCAAAGGTCGCTAAGCCCGAACACTCAGGTCAAATTCAACGAGTAGCCAGACGTTTTGCTTTAGTTGCCATGGCTGGGGAAATAGCGAGTCATTTTGAATTAACCGGATGGAAACGAGGCACAGCCTGTCAAGCAGTGGAAAAGTGCTTTAACGCTTGGCTAGAAGATTTTGGAGAACATGGTAACCGAGAAGATCGAGCCATACTATCGCAAGTTCGTTCATTCTTTGAAAAAGAAGGAGCAAGTCGGTTTGAAAATGAAAATTATCCCAATAGTGAACGCCTTTATAACCGAGCTGGTTTTTTTCGAACAGATAATGAAGGATTTCGTATTTTTATGGTCTTATCCGAAGTCTACAGAAAGGAGATTTGCCAAGGATTTGAGCCTAAAATGGTGAGTAAAGTGCTTATTAATGTTGGTTGGGTAGTCCCCGGTAATGACGGCAAAGCCTCTCAAAAACGAAGAATTAAAGGAATCGGCATTCCAAGATGTTATGTCTTTACTGAAAAAGTTTGGTCTGACGACTATTAATTGTCCCACTCGTTCCACCATCGATTTTGGTAGTGGAACGTCTCTAGGCCAGTAATTATAACGGTTTCCCACTTGTCCCATTTGTACCACTGAATATTAACTTACGAAAGTTTGGATAAAAAATTTTTAGTTAATTGCTGAGCTATGCTTGCTTATTAAAAGGAAATAATAGTCATAGTAAGTTGGTAATAAGAAGAGAGCTCATGCTATACTGTACATGTACAGAAAAATCGAGAATATTATGAAAACCGTCTCTTATACTCATATGCGCGAACATTTATGCGAAATTATGGAAAAAATCGCTAACGGTGAACAAATTTGTTTTACTCGCAAAGGACAAGAGCCTTTTATCATTGCTAAAGTAGGTACTCCAACGGAGGCTCAGCTTGAAGAAGCAAAACATAAAAAACGTGCGCAGACAATTGCCAAACTGAAAGAGCGACATGCTGCGACTATTAAAGCCCTAGCTGATAAATAATGGAATTAATTTTTTTAACTGTAGACGATGTGATATTTATTCAAAGCGAAATATTATCTAGTGCTTCTGTTACTGATATAGGTAAGCTTGAGTCAGCACTTAAACGTGCTGAACAATATCATCATTATGAAAATATCAATAATATTATCGAGTTATCTGCTATTTATATCATCGGCATTGCTAAAGCACATGCTTTTCCTGATGGTAACAAACGAACCGCCTTTTTAAGCGCTACTTATTTTCTTGATTTGAATGGTTATGCACTAGAAGAGAATAGTGAATTACCAGATATTATCGAAAAAGCGGCATCAGGAACTATTGATAGACTCCACCTAGTTGAACTTTTACAACCTCATATCTATTCCTATGAATAAGTTCTAGTTAAATCCCGTTTGCTTGCAAACGGGCTATACTAGCTAAACTTGTAAGGTTGAGCTTATATAAACTAAACTATTATTAGTAAGTTCTTATGAAATGGAATTGATAATGAACACATACGAACCAACCATAATAATAGGTAATGGTTTTAACCTTGCTCTTAAAGAATGCTCTCACATACATCTACAATTTGGCTATAAAGATATTCTTACCAAGGTAAAAGAATTATCAGCGGATTATCCAAATTTAAAATCATTTCTAGAACAAGCAAATGTCGATAAAGACTCTAAAACAGAGGATCTCGAAGTATTACTAGCTATTTTAAAAAACGCCCCTCAGTGCCTATGCTTTTGTTCAACTAGCTATTGTGACTGTAAACCAAATTATCAAAATGAAATTATAGAAAGTTTAAACTTGTTAAAACAACTAGTAATTACAGTCATGACTAATAAGGATTTTCATCCAAGTTATAGAGATATTTTTATTGAAGAAAATGAACCTTATTTAGAGGCATGTAAACAAAATCTGGAGTTTTTTGAAAGAATATTTACTATAAATTATGATTTAATTTTATATTGGTTGTTAAATAATAAAGAATTATTAGGTGATTTTAATAAGTATGGAAAACATTTCAAAGGTAAATTTAGAGATGGTTTTTCATCTAAAGATGAGTATAAACCTATTGATGAACATAAACAGCTTATAAAAAATTTATATGGACATGCGGGTACTAATAACATGCCAAATTTATTTTTTTTACATGGAGCATTACATCTCCTACAAGATAAAGCAAAAGCTTATAAAATTGTTAGAGATGAAGTAAAAGCCATAGATTTACTTGAGCTTAAAGAATTATTACAGAGGGATTATTCCAGTTTTGAAAATTTGCTAGTATTTGATGCAACAAGCTATGATAAAGTCAAGAATATATATGCTAACGCATATCTTGAAAAAGGCTATGATAAAATTCTAACTACATCAGGCAACATCGTAATATATGGTTGTAATGTGCTTGATAATTGTAAAAAGCATATAGAGCTGGGTAATGATATTCACTTGTGGAGAAGAATTATTAACTCCCGAACCAAAAATATTTATATTGGAATTGATGCCACAAATAAAACTCACTTAGATGATTTAGCAAAAGAAGCGGCTAAAGAACTAAAAACGCTTCGATGCTTAGAAGAACAAGATATAAAAATTTATTGTTATTCCTACAGATTATGCAATATATGGAAAACTGATAAATTTTATAACCAAATTACCTCTAACTGTTCGTCAGGCTTTTCTGCCGCAATACATCCTCATTAAAATATTAGAATTCTATAAGCCTTGAACTATTACAAAACCTAACTATTTATACTTATTCGCTCACTGCTTCTTCTTTACCGACTTTAGTTTTGAACTTAGATAAATTTTGATTCAATAGATTTAAGCTATTTTTTTGGCTTTCTAATAACTTTAATTGATCTCGAATTCCTTTAGTTAATTTATTAATTTCGTCCTTAGAAAGGCTTTTATCTACAGCAAAATTATTTCCTGTCATTAATTCCGGAAATTGCTCCACTGTTTCTAATAATTGGTTATTTTGCTTCAACAAGGCATTATTTGTATTCATTGCTGTATCAATGTCGTTCTGAAAATTACTAATTTCAGCTGAAACATTACCAACTGACAATTTTGAATTGATATGTTTTGAATGAAAAATAACATAGGCATATGTAACCACTAATATTCCTATCGTCGTTATTAAGAAAGAAAAAGACAGTGTTAAAAACCAAACCATGCCATAAGTTAAATTATTTTCAATCTCTTTAAACATTTTAAATCCTTTTAACATATTTAAAACTTCGACACATATTCGACACGCAAAGAAAATAATATTTAAAAACTTAATAACTAATTGATTTTAAAATGCCGCTGATGTGAATCGCACACACGACCTTTTGATTACGAAACTTTATCATATCGATATCAAATAATATCATTTAATTTCAAAAAACGCTAGAAACCCTTTATTTATAAGAAATTATTGAATTTTATGAATTCAATTAGTATCATTTGATAATATACCTATACATAAATATTGGTACCAAAAATGGTACCAAATTACAAAGGACTGTGTAGATGAAATTTATCGACAGCTACATTAAAAATCTCGCACCAGAAACCACTTGGTTTGAAAAAATAGAATCTTCTGGATTAGGTGTTAGAGTAATGCCTAGCGGTAACAAGTCTTGGTTTTACCGTTTTAGTATGGGTGGAAAACGACAAAAAATGAGTTTAGGGAAATACCCTGCCATTAGCCTTAAGCAGGCTCGTGAGTTCCTTATTAAAGCTCAATCCTTAAAAGAGCAAGGGATTAATCCTATAGAACATACCAAATTAGAAAAATTAAAAGAAGATAATACCTTTTCAAAATTAATACAGTCTTGGTACGAAAATTATGCTGTTAAAAATAGAAAGCAACCCCGTCCTATCAAATATCAGATTGATTCAGAGATAATCCCTTTACTCGGCGATACAGTACTTGATAAGTTACAAACCAAAGACATTACAATCGCCCTCGACAAAATAGTACAACGAGGAGCACCCATTCACGCTAATCGTATTCTTAGCACTATTAAACAAGTTCTAAACTATGCTGTGAGTCGCGGCTATATTCAATATAATCCGGCTACCAATATACGATCACGTGATATCGGCGGTATGGAAAAGCCCCGGGAGCGAGTACTATTGCCCGAAGAAATAAAAACTATCTGGAAATTCCTTGAAAGTGATCTATGCCAAATGTCTGGATCAGCCCGGTTAGCCATTAAAATTATTATATTAACTGGTGTTAGAACAGGTGAAATCAGACTTGCCCAATGGCATCAATTTGATTTTGAACAATCTTTATGGACAATTCCTCCCGAGCATTCAAAAGGAGGAATAACTGTAAAAATACACTTGAGTGAGCTTACAAAAAAATTACTTCTTCAATTTAAAGAGCAATCTTGCTCTCCTTTTGTAATTCCAGGTATAACGAATGATGTCCCTATGTCTAAAGATGCCCTTCCCCGTGCAATTAAAAGAATCCAGATTCGGGTGGGTATTCCTGAATGGACTGCCCATGATTTAAGGAGAACCTTTGCCACACAATTGGGCGAGTCTCTTAATATTGATCCTGTAGTGATTGAAAAATGCCTTGGCCACAAAATGCCTCGCATCATGGCTACCTATAATAAAAATGAAATGTTACCCCAACGCAAAGAAGCATTGGATGCCTGGGCAAAGCATATCGCAAGTTTAATCTCATTAAAGGATTGAAAAAGTCCTATGAACTGCTCTATAATTAACTTAACACAACCGCCACGCCTAGAGGACGTAAGTCCTTGCGTAACCTTGGCGGTTTTTTTATGCGTATCGCTATGAATAATCCTCTCATTAAATATCAAAAGACAGCACTAAGTTTCCAAGCTCAACTGGAAAAACTTCAAGCAAAAGGCCTTATTATAAATAATTGGCCTTCTGCGCTGCAAAGCCTTTCAAATACCAACTATTATCGGCTTAGTGCCTACTGCTTGCCATTTAAACGTTCGGATATATCAGGCAATATCACTGAACAATTTCAAGATAAGGTTACATTTGAAAACGTCATAGATCTCTATGAGTTCGATCGTAAACTAAGATTGTTGATAATGGATGGGTTAGAGCGAATTGAAATTTCAGTAAGAACCAGTATTGCTTACCACCTTGCTCATAGTTATGGGCCATTTGCTTTGTCGAATCCTCAAAATTTCCATCAGCAATTTGAACATAGTTCATGGTTAACACAAATTAATAACGAGATAGAACGCTCCAGAGAATACTTTATTGAGCATTATAAAAATAAATATTTGGGTTATCCTAACTTACCAGTATGGATGGCAATAGAGGTTTTATCCTTTGGTTCATTGTCTGTCTTATTTAAAGGGCTAAAAAATGAAGACAAAAGGATAATTGCTGAAGGTTATAAGTTACATCCAAAAACTTTAGCCAATTGGCTATACTTTCTAACTTATGTAAGAAATATATGTGCTCATCATAGCCGTCTTTGGAATAAAGATTTAGCCATTAAACCCAAAATTGATGCGATTAATGAATTGTGGCTACCTCCTATTACACCAAGAAATGATCGCTCATATATTATCTTGTTGATCATCAAAAAATTACTAACCACAGCTGGTAATGGCATAGATTGGGCAATATCATCTGAGAAACTTATTCAGCCAATTGTTGAAAAATACAATTGGGCTAATGAAAGCATGGGAATTCCAAGGAACTGGATAGATCATCCATTGTGGAGAGAAGTTCAATAGCCCACATTATATGGGCTATTATGCTAAGATAAACGCATGTTTTGTTGAATCCAATGACTAACTGTTTCAGAGTGCCACGCCAGTGTTGTGCCATTTAGTTTAACGGGTTGTGGAAACTTCCCGCTAGTCCACCAACGCCTTAAAGTCAACCGGTTACGACCAAGAAGCTCCTCTAAATCAGTAATAAACAAAATCTGTTTTGGCATTTTATTATCATAAACCTGCATATTGCCCCCTTAACCCATCTCAGCGAGTAAAAACTTCTCAGCTGACCGCTCTCGTTTAATTTCCATATCGATAAACAGAACGAATAGTTTCAGCAAATTCAGCTCAACGTTTCTATTTTGAGGTAATCGGTTATGGTGATAAATCAATTGCAAATATGCAATTGGAGAGTTAGATAAGTTAGCAATTCGCTGCAACGAATAATTAGTTGCATCTAGCAAATACTGAATAATCCCCTTGTAAATACCTACTTTATAATCATGGGACATGAAAAATACTCCTGTAAATCATGTGTACTAAAGTCCAATTCACGTCAAATTAACATTTAGCATCATTTGACGAAACTTATATTAAAACGATATTAACTTTATTATCAATACGTGTTTTAAAGAAATTTACATTAAGATACGATATGATATTGAATGATATCATTTTATATGATAATTTTTTTATGACGTTCTATTACAAGGATAATTTTATGAGTAAGGGACCCTATCAATCGTTTGCCAACCGCTTGATTAGCACCCTCAAAGATAGAGGATATACAGCCTCTCGATCACCAAATGGGATCTGCATTAAGACCCTGGCTGAGTTTACTGGTGCATCTGAACAAATATGCCGCCGTTACATAAGAGGAGATGCTTTACCAGACTATGAAAAAGTGAAGCAACTAGCTTTTCATCTTCAAATAAATCCTGGCTGGTTACTCTTTGGTGAAGAAGGACATGCCATGCCAAAGAAGAATGAAGTCGATGAAACACTGCTTCATTACATCTTGAAACAAAGCCATCATTTATACCCTGCCTCACATGGGAATAATGACGATTACGCCGATTTTGTGTTAGGATTGATCAAAGAAGTCAAAGCAATTGACACTTCGGAGAATAATTTACTAAAAATCATTGACTTGGCTCTTGGCTCAATTTCTTCCTATGAGGAAAATAGAAAAAAACATAGTCATGCAGTTTAAGAAGTTTGTAAATAAGGATGTAACAGCTGTGGAAGTAACGCTTCACCCCAAAGCCAAAGAATTTCTCTTTGAACACTTTGTCCCCATGCGCAAGGTGTTCTCTGATGTACTAGGGCAAGTAGAAACAGACTACATTTCGATTGCTCTTATTAACCAAACAGGCCAAATCTTTTTCCTATCCTCTAAACCATCCATAGAACAGAATTTAATTGAGAAGAACCTTTGGCTGCTTGACGGCTGCTATCAATCCAGCTTTTTTAGCCAGGATAAGCCTAAACTATGGAGCGAACTTCCTCATATGGGATGTATAGAGGTAATCAAACAATACAAGCAAATAGAGCCAGGACTTATTACTGGCATTTCCATTCCGACTGAATATGATTCTTATAAAGCTGTCTTTTCTTTCGGACTAAAACGGATAACTCCTTGCATCCAAAATAAAATCTCAACCCATTGTGAAAAACTAGTGGCCATGGGGAAATATGCGTTAAGACAAATTCAAGACTATTTAACCTTTCCTGACAAACAGCCTTACACGATAGCTAAGCCCAAACTGGAATTAATAATTAACAATCAGGTGACCTATGAACATACTCCTGGATAAAGATGATCCCATATTACGACAAACCGCTGAGCCAATCGCTGAATCAGAATTTGGTAGCAGCTGGTTAAAAGAATTGATTAAGACCATGTTCGGCATCATGGCTGACAAAGGTGCTGTGGGTGTGGCTGCACCCCAAATTGGGATCAGTAAACGTGTTATTGTATTTAGTACTGCGTATACCAAACGGAGAAAACCTGAATACCCTATTCCTGATACAGCTTTAATTAATCCTTCCTTAAAGATCCTATCTAAGGAAATTCAAACTGGTCATGAGGGTTGCCTTAATTGCGGCGAAATAATGGGCGAGGTTCCAAGAGCCATGGAAATTGAATATTCCGGCTTTGATATGGATGGAAATAGAATTACCAAAAAAGCTTCCGGCTTAGAAGCCCGTATTCTTCAGCATGAAATTGATCACCTGGATGGATTTTTATTTTTAGACCGAGTGGAAGATCAAGAATCACTCACTACCTTATCGGAAATGCAAAGCAAAGGATAATAGGATGAAACACCAAACCCGAATCATACTGGCAGGCACTTTAGGTAATTTAATAGAGTCTTTTGATATGGCTATTTGTGGTCTACTCTCAGTCTACATTGCCAAATACTTGATTGGTGATGCTTCAAAAGGTTTATTTCTAGTATTTCTTACCTTCTTTGCTGGATACTTAGCCAGGCCTATAGGGGCTATGATTATGGGTTTACTATCTGATATTTATGGTAGAAAAATTATCCTGGCAGGCTCAATACTATCAATGGGTGTATCAACTACATTTATTGGATTCATCCCTCCTCACAGTACTATAGGTGTTTTTTCAGTTATTACTTTATTAGTACTAAGAATTATCCAGAGCTTTTCCTGCGGTGCAGAATATCTGAATTCCTCAGCATACCTGGTTGAGAATGCAGAAACATCAAAAAAAGGATATTCAGGTAGCTGGGCTTCCTTTGGAGCCATGTCAGGTATGCTGGTGGCTTCAATGGTAGCATTGATAGTTACTTATTTCACCACTCACTATCCTGAACACGATTGGCTAATCTGGCGTGTACCCTTTGTTCTTGCGCTATTGGGTTCTTCCATTGGTTTATACATTCGTTTATGTATTCCTGAAAGTATGGAATATATTATGTACTATGCAGAAAGACCAAAACCGAAATTTAAGAGCTTGTTTTCAGAATCCATCAACTTTATCAAAAATAATAAAATTCAATCCCTATATGTATTCGTTTTAAGTTGCTTAGGGGTAACAACTACTTTCCAGATTTACATTTATGGTCCTATGCAAGCTCATTTATATGGAAATTTTCAAGATCATGAAATTATCCTGTCGAACATATTATCATTAGTTGTTTTATTGGCAGTATTTCCTTTAGTTGGAAAATTATCTGATAAAATCAATCGAGAAAAATTGTTATCTTTGCTAGTTTTGGTTTCTTAATCCTTTCTCAGCCATTTTTTTATGCACTGTCTAATCATGATATTTTTAATCTTTTACTAGGACAGACATTAATTGCAATTCCAGCAGGGGCTTATTATGCAACGGTTCCAGTAATATTATCAGAGATGTTTCCTATTAAATTACGCTGTACTGTTTTGTCAATTTTGTACTCAACAGCCGCTAGTTTATCAGCTGGATTAGCACCATTGATTTCGTTAATTTTGGTCAAAAAAACAAGCATTGCTTCATCACCATCATGGCTGGTATTTATTCTTGTCTTCGCAGCCATAATCTGTATGTTTTTAAAAAGGAATGCCGCAACCTCTGCATTAGTATTTAAGAATGTATCAAACTAAGGTTGCGTGTGAGTGAATGGATAATAAAAAACGTATACGATTTTTGATTAACTTTTCCAGTCTGCATAACAAGTGGGAAGTTGATTAAGCTCATCCCGGTAAAACCGCCATTTGGGTAAATAGTTGTCCATCAAATTTATAAAATGGTTGTTATGAGATGGCTCTATTAGATGAACCATCTCATGAACAACAATATATTCGAGGAATTCAACTGGCTTTTTTGCTAGCTCGAGATTAATTCTAATAGTACCTTTTTGAGGTGAGCAACTTCCCCATTTTGTCTTCATCTTACGAACAATGAATGATGAAACTGAAACATTGAGTTTTTTTTCCCACAAAGGTATGAGCTCGGCAAGTTTTAATTTTAATTGATGCCTGTACCACCTCTCTAAAGTCTCTTGTTTCATTTCTCTGCTTGAGCCGGGGCGAACTTCTAACTCAATCTGAGAATGGTGCAACTTTACTTTCGGAGAAGAATCCAACTCGGTAACTTTTAGTAAGTAACTCTTGCCATTATAGTAGTGGGTTTCCTTTTCAATATATTCTCTCCGAGTCTCACGTTTTTGTGATTGATATTTATTTTGCTGCTTTCTAATCCAATTTAGTTTAGAAAGTACATAAGCTTTAATTGCATCAAGGGGCATCTGCTCTGGAGCAGAGACCCGAACATGGCCAATGGGGGGATTTACACTTAAATGAACATTTTTAATATTCTTCTGAACCACTTCAACATCCATATCGTTTATTATCAAATCCGTCATTTAATATTCTTCCTGTTCAAAGATTATTTTGAATATCCTTTCAACTTCATCCTCATCTTGTACTATTTTCCAAACAGCTTTTTAATTTCATTTTCTTTAGCTATATTGTCACGCCAGCCATCACTTTTACTAACTCTGACAGCAGCATCAATTTGCAGAGCAAGTGATTCATCGTTATCAAGGTTGTTGTATAAGGCTCTTTTAGCAGGGGTATCCATGCTTGAAGGAGTATTATCTGCCTGACCCGTTGCTACTTTTCTTGCAAGTTCTGCGATTTCTTCTAAATATTTTTTATAAGCAATGGCCTTTTCACGTCTTAGCTTTATTAACTCATCAAGTAGTTTTGACATCCGTTCAAAATAGGCAGGATCGAGCAGATGTTCCCTTGTAATTATACTACGTACGTTATTCTCTATGACTTCTGCAACAGCCTCTTTATTTCCCTTAAGTCCTTCAGGAATAGAATCAACTGCTTCATCAATACCTGCTTTAACAATAATATCAATTAAAGGTGTATCGCCAAATGGGGAAATCACAACTGAATCCTCTGCTTGTATATAACAATCCAAAAGATGGCGCATATCAGCTTCATAAGATTTTAAATCCAGTGTTTCATTACTTGCTCTACGAATCACCTCACGTAGTTTTACATAAAAATCTATACGTTGTTTTATATGCTGGATTTCACTTCCACTATAACCGGCTTCTTCTAACTGATCAGCAATATTGGCATAAGCTCTAATAAATGAGACTGTTGCCTTATATAAAGCGGATCGGAGCGGTTCTCGAGATTTTAAATCTTCAGGAATTTCAGTATTTCCACAAAAATAATGGATATATTCCAGATCACTTTTGGGAGGTTTAACATCTTCACAAAGCATTTCTAAAGTTTCTAAAGAGGTATCAAGTTTCTCTCTACCAACTTTTAATCGCTCTTTTAATAAAATATCACAGTCTTCTGACTCAAACCCATCATATTCCAGTTCAGAAGTATATACTGAGATTGCATTTTCCACTTTTGGAAATAAATCTTTGTAATCAACAATGTAACCATAATCCTTATCACTACCATCTAATCGATTGACTCGGCATATAGCTTGAAATAAACCATGGTCTTGCATCGATTTGTCAATATAAAGATAAGTGCAACTTGGGGCATCAAAGCCTGTCAAAAGTTTATCGACAACAATCAATAATTTCATATTGGCAGGTTCATCTTTAAATAACTTCTTTACAGCATCTTCATAAGTTTCAGTTTTACTTTTACCTGCTCTTGGCTTAACGCTTTCAAGCAACTTTTCATAAGTATTGAAAATGTACTGCTTATCACTTTCTGTATTTGCACCAGTTTCTTCAGTGGTAATGTCTTTGCTTTGGGGATTATAGGAGGTAACAACAGCACATTTTCCTCTCAAACCAGTATTAGGGTTTTGAAACATTTCATAATATCGACAGGCTTCATAGATACTGGATGCAACTAAAATGGCATTGCCTCGCTCAGAATTCAAACGACGCTTTACACTAAAATCAAAGACGATATCAGCAACAACCTTTTCCATACGAGGACGACTACTTAATACATTTTGCATCGTGCTCCATTTCTTTTTAAGGGCGGCCTGTTGAAACTCATTTAATCCTTTTGTTTTGACTCTAAACCAATCATCAACCCGTTGTTGAGAACTCAAACGTTGATCGATATCTCGCGCTTCATAGATGAGATCTAGAACAACACCATCTTCAACTGCTTCATTAAACTTATAAGTATGAATATATTTTCCAAATACCTCTAGTGAAGTGGCTTTATCTTTTTTCAATAAGGGTGTTCCGGTAAAACCGATAAATACAGCATCAGGCATCATTGCTTTCATGACGCGATGTAGTTTACCGCTTTGTGTTCGATGACATTCATCCACAAAAACAAATAACTCACCAACAGCATGGCTAGGTTGAGTCTCTAATTCTTTAATAAACTTTTCAAAATTATCAACATCACGCTTACCAAACTTATGAATTAATGAACATAACAAACGAGGGGTTGCTTGTCCCAAATGCTCCATCAAATCTCGACCACTGCTGGTGCGATAGATTTTTTCATTAGCGTCGGTAAAAACAGCTTCAATTTGTTTATCTAATTCATCACGATCAGTGATGATGGCAACCCGAGCATGGGGATTATTTTCTAATATCCATTTAGCCAAAAGCACCATAACAATACTTTTACCACTACCTTGTGTATGCCATATAATTCCACCTTCTTTTCGGCGAATATGCTCTTGAGCGGTTTTTATTCCAAAATATTGATGCACTCTAGGTAGTTTTTTTACTCCGCCATCAAACAGTACAAAATCATAAATAATTTCAATGAAACGCTGTTTATTACAAATTTTGCTTAAATATTTGTCTAACTTATAACCTTTGTTGTCGGCTTTATCTTCCTTCCATTCAAGAAAATACTTGTCTCTAGTACCAATGGCTCCATATTTCAAACCTTCTGAATCGTTGCCAGCAAAGATAAATTGGACTGTTGAGAAAAAAGAGCCAATAAATTCAGGTTTTTGATTCACCAAAGATTGACGAATACCATCACCAATGGAGATCCTACTATTCTTAAGTTCAAGTACTGCTAGAGCAATACCATTAACGTATAAAACGACATCTGGGCGCTTTTCTTTATTACCAAATACCGTGACTTCTTCAGCAACATAGAAATCATTGCTTTCAGGATGCAACCAGTCGATTAGGTGTACAGTATCTGTTGGTAAACCAACCTCAATTTTTACAGGGACTCCATAGCGCAATAGCTCATATACATTTTTATTATTGTTATATAAGTTATGTGCATGGCTATTTGCTGTAGACTGTAATTTATCGAGAGCCTTACTGATATGATCTGTGCTATAGCCTTTTTGTGTTAAATAGCGGCTTAGTAAAGGTACTTCAATATTGCTGTTATCAGCTTTATCAATCAAATTTCCCAAATAGGTATATCCGAGTTCATCCTTCAATAAGTTTACGACTCGTTGTTGAGTTATTCGTTCAGGCTTGTTTACCGTTTGAATCATATCAATCGTATCCTTCCGGTTAATAGATTTTGCATCATTCCTTGTTTGATTTGTTTAGCTTTATTAAGTTTAATTTCTAACTCAGTAATTTCTTTATCCATGCTAACGAGAAGAGAGGCTATGGATTTTTGTTCATTGATAGTTGGTGGGATAATCAGAGGGTAGTTTTTAAGTTCCTTTAGGTCAACGCCAGTTTGTCCTGAAGAACGTTGTGATAGTTTTTCTATAAATGAAAACAATTTTTCTTGTTTTAAATAATAATAGGCATAATTTTTATCTACTCTTCCACTTGGGATTGCCTTTATTAAAGCAACATTATAAGCACCTTTGATTCCCTTTAGTATCTGGAAAACAGGGGGGCCATATCTTCCAATCATGATATCAGATTCGTCACAAAATCTACGCGCTAGTGAATATGGTATATAGGTTTTATATTTATCCGTTTTGTAATCACGTATTTGAATCAGTCTTATATATCCTTCTTTTTTATTTAAAGAAAAAACATTCTTATTAGGTTGGGAGCCACCTTGAAACTCTATGAAATCACCTATTGTATGGATTTCCCAATCATCGGGGATAGTACCAAAAGCAGTTTTTTTATGGTTTTTAAAGTTTTTAAATCCTGGTATACGTATTTTTCCAGTCAACAGAGCTTGCATAGCACCTTGTTTGATTTGGCGTTTTTTGGCGATTAATTGGGTAAGGGATTGTATCCATGCATCTGCATCGCTTAAGACTTTGGCTATAGCGGATTGTTCCGCTTTAGTAGGAGGCAAGGAAATTGGTAATGAATAAAAATCTTTGTGGTTTAAATCTGGAATGGTACTAGTTCCAGCTTTATTTAAAATAATCCTTTTGATTTTATCTTGCTTTAAATAATAAACTAGGAATTCTTTAATAATTATTTTCTTATCATAATTGATTTTGAAAAAATTATTATGAAATACCCCGGTAACATCAGTAATTACTATACCAGTATTGCCGGTTCTAGTCATTAAGATATCATTCTCACTACAACAAACTGATGGACTAAATTCTTCTATATATTCAACTTCTTTTGCTTTATTAAGGTATTCAATTGTAATATAAACTTTTGAAAATAAACTTGGGTGTTTTTTTCTTTTCTCAATTGGGATCTGTAATCCTTGGTTTACAAAACAAATATCTTTGAATGTCTTTAGCTCCCAATTTTCAGGTATTAAACCCAATTCAGTTTGTTTAAAATTTCCCATCAATTCCATACAAACCCCATCTTTTCAAGATGTTGATTCACAGCTTGCTCTAATTCATTAACTTGTGTATTTAATGTCGGCAAGGTCAATTCATAGCGCTCGGCTAATTCTCTTATTCGGTGGGTTAGCAACTGACTAATACGATCCATTTCAGAATGGATATCTTTTTCGAGAGTTGATAACCATTTGTCTTCAATAACCAATTCCTTAATTTGCTCTTCAGATAACTTAGGATAAAAATCTAATATGAACGTATCCAACTCAGCATCAGCTTCTTTAATGGATTTTTTTAAACTTGATTCTTGTGTTAAAAGTTCCAGATATTGGCTTAAAATATTTTGTTCCTCTTGAGTATCAGCTTCTGATTTCAATTCTTTAATCTTGGCTGTAACAGTATTTTTATTGATTTTATCTAAGTCAAAAAAAACACCATCATCAACATTATGCTCTTCTTCCATTTCCGTTTTTTGGGACTGTACTGTTTCTAATGTAGTATTTAGCTCATTAATCACACGTTGCTGCTTTTGAAAATAACGTTCGATAACCAAACTTTTAGGCACTAAATCACAAGTCCATCCTTTATCGACTTTCTTTCCTTTGTTGTTTTTTTCTATAATTCTATAAGTAGAAGCTTTCCAGCCATCTGCAGCTATTAGATAAGAGTCATCCTGCATGACTTCATGCCAGTAGTTCATCAAATGTTGATAAACATTGTATTGGTTGATAAGTGGTTTACCGACATAGGTAATTAAAAGTGATTCACTGATTTGATAGATAAGCTCTTTTGGATGAAAATCTTTTTCTAATGCATTCAAAATCTCACTTGTAGTTTTCTTCCAGCCATCAAACACATTGGCCATCTCATCCATATATTGAGTAAATTCATTATGATGATAAATAGTGTCTTTTATCTCTGCCTTATCAACATTGATCGTATAGTATTTATCGCTTCGCGTAGCCTGCTTAAATAGAGTATTTTTTAAGTTAGGGAAGATTTGCCAGTAGTTTTCTAAAGCATCAATATCGGCTTTTGGTATATCACCTAATAAATGAGCTTCTATATCTTGTAAGTCTTCAGGCTCACTACTGTCGATATAACGTGGGATATTGAGGTTAAAGTTATTCTTTTCAATTTCTTCAATGGATACCAATCGACTGTAACCATCAATTTCTAATTGCTTGGTAAATGCATCCACAATTTTATGGATATCCATTTCTCTCAGGCGATTTTTATTTCCGTCTTTAATAAATCCTTTGCCAGCATCTATCATAAAAATGTCTTTACGATCAGCCGCCCCTTCTTTATCAATAATGATGATACATGCAGGAATGCCTGTACCATAAAATAAGTTGGTGGGAAGACCTACGATGCCTTTAATTAAACTTTTACGAACCAAAGCCTCTCGAATATCTGCTTCTGCATTACCACGAAATAAAACGCCGTGAGGTAAAATACACGCGCCTTTTCCTCGACTTTTTAAAGAACGGATAATATGTAACAGGTAGGCATAGTCTCCATTTTTGGCTGGTGGGACCCCATCATCAAATCGCTTATAAGGATCATTTTCTGTATCGACCCCACTGTTCCAGCGCTTATCACTAAATGGTGGATTCGCAACAACATAATCAAAGGTTTTTAATCCATCACCATCTTTGAATAAGGGATTAGCCAAAGTATTTTCACGTTTGATTTCTGCGGTAGGATTATCATGAAGAATCATATTCATTCGTGCTAAACCAGCAGTAGTAGCATCTTTTTCCTGACCATAAAGAGATACTTTGGTTGGTGCATGATCAGCTACTTTCAATAATAATGATCCTGAACCACAAGTTGGGTCATAGACAGTAGTTGCTGCTGAAGTTTGATCTTTATCAATACCTATAATTTTTGCCATTACGCGGCTGACTTCTGACGGCGTATAGAATTGCCCCTTACTTTTTCCACTTTCAGTTGCAAAATGACGCATGAGATACTCATACGCATCCCCAAGAATATCATCTCCATCAGCACGGTTTTTACTGAAATTAAGCTCTGGTTTTTCAAAAATGGCTATCAAATTCGTAAGCTTTTCTACCATTTCCTTACCACTGCCTAGTTTTTCAGGATCATTAAAATTAGGCATGCCCGTTAATTTATTGGCATTTTCCAGGGGCGCTATGATTTTCTTATTAATATCATCCCCAATGGTCGGTTTCCCTTTTAATTCAACCATATCCTGAAAGCTTGCGCCTTCAGGAATGATAATTGGAGCATAGGGCTTACCAGCATACTTATCGCTGATATACTTAATAAACAATAATACCAATACATAATCTTTGTATTGGCTTGCATCCATCCCGCCTCTAAGCTCATCACAACTTGCCCAAAGTGATGAGTATAATTCTGATTTTTTTATCGCCATTAGGGTTATTACCTCGTGGTTTTCTATTTAAATAAAAACTTTTTAAAGTCATTCTGATAAGCGTTAATAATTTTATCTGCTGTTGATTGGATTATATTAATAGTTTTGCTTTTATCTTTACGTGAGTTAGAGTTCAAAGCAGCATGTCGCTCCTTTTGAATTTCCTCAAACTCAAAAGACAGTGATGTCATCATTCCTTTGTAATTTAAGTATCGTATTGTTTTCCCAGGTAACATTTGGGTATATTCAGATAAAGTATCTGGTATGCCAAGCATATTGAGGTTATCCCTGTCAAAACCAAAACCAATAAAAATTATCTCTTCAGCCCACTGTATCGCATCTTTATGTTTAACGATCATTTGATCCCTTTCTGTGGGATTGTTTCTTTCGTCATACATAGTTTTTATGTTGTTATATTGGTCAAAACTAAAAATGAATCGTTTAAAGTTTTGTATAAGCTTTAGGGGGGTTAATGATGGAGATGAAGATTGTTGGGTTGCACTACCTACCCATGAAATTCTAATATTTGGAAGTTTATTATCTTCACTTATATCAATATATTTTCCATATTGGTCAGTATTAACCAGGGAATATAAGTAACCATACACATGTTCAATATCTAGTGCATTAAGAAAGCTATCTGCCGGTGATTCAGATTTATCATCATTTTTTACAAAGTTCTCAATCTTTTTAAGTCTTGACTGAAGATAATAATCGAGGCTCACATCATAATTAAAAGTAATAAATTTAACTTTATTTTCTCTTAACTTATTGGGGCTGTCTGCACATTCAGAAACCAAGTCATTCAGTAAAAGAGAGTACCAATTGTCATCGCTTTGATTGATATTAAATTTTACAGGATCTTCTCTTTTTAACAGAGAGTACAGGATCATCATTTTACCCGCCCGAGCATATGATGGGTTGTCCCTTAAAAAGGCATCAATTGATACGGGGTCTAATATTTCTAAGGCATTTTTTAACTGAGCAAATGTATCAACTTGCTTAATTTGAGTTTTAAAAAAGAAGTTATGCGAACGGTTTGTTTGATTTATAGTCTTGCAATAAATTTGGAAAGTGCCATTTTCATGGTGCTGATGATAATGATGTTGTTCATTTTCATCGACGAAAGGTGCAATATTTTCAAAACTTTGAATGCACTCGTTGAAGTCATATAGGACATTATTTACTTTATCATTTTCATTCCAGTATGGAGGAGCATTGTCTGAACGATATTTAGGTATAAAAATATAATCTTCCATATCTTCAATGATGTTATGAATTAGATCTTTGCCAATTGGATAGTCATAAGGTGCACTAGCACCAGCTCCAAGAATGAATAGTGTTTTTGTATTAAACATAATTTTTAATCCAATTTATCAAAGTGAATTCCAGACTGAACATTTTCACCTCTCGGATCATCCGTCAAACAAAGCAACCAAGCTCCTGCAACTTTTAACTCCCTAGACAAAATCTTAGCCTCCTCAGGCCCTGGACTTCGAGTACCCTGTTCCCAATTTCCAATTCGAGCCGCCCCTAATCCCGTCCTCTCAGCCAAGACCTTTATCGTCAATCCATTCGCCTTTCTAGCGTGCGTAATCCTACTGCCAATAATTTTTTTCATATTCATTTAGGTTCATTTGCTATCAAACGGAAATACCCCATTGACTCTAAAAAGCGCCTATTTACAATGGGTTATCAACAACACACTTCGTGTTATTGATTGATACTAATTGAAATCATTTGATAGTTCAAGTGCTGTTTTTAGCGGTGCTTATTAAGGATGAAATAGCGAAATGGGATTTTTGTTTATTAATACTGATGAATTATCCGCACTGATGGGATTGCCCTATATTCAGCAATCAGCCTATTTGTTGGGTATTCGTCCGTATATGGACCGTAAGACCTTTTTGGTAGGGGTTAAGCGTAAAATCAGCTATCAACAGCTTGCTGAAGCCCTCTACGTTGAACCCCATCAAGGTTTTGAACATTCTGGTAGCCCAAGTCGCCCACAATTACGTCGTATCATCTATGCGCTTGAGCGTGCTGGGTTGGTAGAGATCAAATCTATTGGTAAACAACTCATTTTAAAATGCTTATTAGCCAATTCGGATTTATCTGCTCAAAATAAACCCGACACAAACCCGACACATCAACCCGTCACAAACCAGAACGATAAAAATAATATTAAATCATCAAGTTACGACAAAAATAATCAAAAACCCAGCACAGCGCAAAACACAAAACCCGACACACCTCATAACTCCAAAGATCTTTTTATTTTTTACAGCAGCAATTTGAAAATTTTTGGTCTCTTTATCCTTTAAAACAAGACCGAACTAAAGCATGGCGTGAATTTGCTTCTTTAAAACCTGATGCACAGTTGGTTGAACAAATCCTAACAGCCCTGCAAGCCCAAATTAATAATCGTGAAGAAATGGAGTTCATCGGCGAGTGGCTACCAAACTGGAAATACCCAGCCACTTGGCTTGCACGTAAATGTTGGAACGATGAATTACTTACCTTAAAAACTCAAGAGGAGCAGCAGAATGAAGCCAATAAAGCACGTTCTCGAAAGAAATCAGCAACAGATATCCTTACTGAATCCTGCAAAGATGCAAACTTCGATTTCGACTTTGATGAACCCGCAGAGCCAGGATGCAATGTCCTCTCATTCGATAACACCAGAGTACGATAAGAGAATGGATACACTGTTTATGCGCCTTGCAGCAATTTATGGCTATCTCTGGGTCTCGACTTACAGCAACTCTAGTTTTCTCGAAGTCTCAAAGCGGGAATGGTCAGAAGGCTTGAAAGAATTTGACAATCAAGTACTGAAACTTGCTTTGGAACAAATGAAGAAGAAATTGGCTGTTCCTCCTTGTTTGCCGATATTTTATGAATACTGCACCAACATCCAAAAAGGCAACCAAGCACGTCAAGAAGCGCTCAAACAAAAAACTGAACCGCATGTCCCTACCGATCCCAAAATCGTCCAACTTCATATTAACCAAATGAAAAACTACCTCTTCAAAGAAATTAAGGAAAAAACATCATGCTAATTCTAATCCGCCGTATGGGCGAGGAAATTTACATAGATAAAGGCAGAATCAAAGTCCTTCTGATCTCTGAAAATGAAGGACTAATCAAATTAGGTATAGATGCTCCCAAACATGTTGACGTTGAACGTAAAGAGGTCTTTATCCAAAAAGCAATGGAACAACATGCCCTGGCTCAAAAACTACGGGATAGATCCACAGAGCCAGGAGACAGTCATGCTTAGAAAATATCTACTTTGCGGTTTTGTTTTATGTAGCCTCAATGCTCAGGCAGCTAATATAACGCAAGTCGGTCGCTATGCCACTGTCAACAACAAACCTTTGGCAGCCCAGATTAATCCCTTGGAAACCGTTCAACAGATTCATTTTCCTGCATCCATACAAACCATTGGGGAAGCAGTTAATTACTGGCTTCGTTATTCAGGGTATCACCTTGCTCCCAAAGAAAGACAAAGCGAAAGCCTACAACAAGTATTTCAACAATCACTACCGCAGGTTAGCCGAAATTTAGGTCCTTTAACAATTAATGAAGGACTGACGGTATTGGTCGGCCAGCATCTATTCAATCTCAAGCAGGATGACCTGTTAAGAGATGTCAATTTTAGCCTGATAGCAAGGAGAGCAGAATGAAAAAGTATATGGATGCCAAATGGCTTAGTCTTCTTTTGTTAAATGGATTGTTGATTGTATTCGTTTGTTTAAAAAGCCAGCCCTCTGTTGAGAGCAATAAATTTAATACGCTAGATGAGCGTTTAACCACTATACAAAAACAACTCAACCAACCTGTTGAACAACTAGATCTATCACCTATTACTCAAAACATAAAACAATTAGGAGATTTCGTTCAGCAACTACAAAACAAAGACGATCATCAATTAGGTGAAATATTTACCACTGAACAAATTGCCATTAAGAAACAGCTCGAAGGAATTACTGATTTATTGCGTCATCTGGATGATAAAAAACAGCCTGTCAAAATGCTTCCAGCAAACCAATTACCCTTTAAAGTCTTGAGCATAGACAGTATTCAAGAAGTTCCTGTTGCCTCTGTTTCCTACCACTATAAAACCCAAGCATTGGAAAAAGGTGATTCTTTTGCCGGATGGACTGTCTTTGCAATCGACTTTGCCAAGCAAACCATAGAGTTTGAAAATGCCGACAAAGTACATGCGCTGGTTCGTCTGAATCAACAAGAGGTGAGCCATGCTTAAGTTGTCCACACTAACAATTGGGCTACTCTTGGGACAACAGGCAATTGCCGGTTTATATATCCCAGGCATTGCCACTCCACCTATGCAAAGTGCTGATAATGCGTTGACGAAAGCGGGGCTGGCTGAATTTCATGATGAAGTTATCGCCGATAAAGATTTTCAACTTAACGACTTACAAAAACAGGAGGCAAAAGCCTGGGGATTAAGTGAGGCAGAAGAAAAACGCTATCTGCAACTAATGCAAAGCAGAAGCAGTATTTACTACAAAGACCTCCGTATGACACCTGTTGATATTCTTGGACTAAATGCCAGGAATGATGTGGAACGAGCGCACTTCGCCGAACTTGCTGCCCTTCAAGAAGCCCAAAAGGTCGCGCAAAACATAGCCTGGAACAATGCCTTTTACAAAGCCTATAACCAGTTATTTAAAGATGTGCCTGTAGTCGGTGATTTTGATCCATCTCCTTACTCTCCCTATGCACATCAACCCATTCAATTAAAAGAAAGTGAAACGCTCTATTTCTTTATAAGACCCGATGACGCTGTAACCACCATTTTACTGCAATTGGTCGATGCTATTAGCCGTACTCCAAACACCAAACTCAATCTTCTTTTACTGGATATGGATAATAACGCCATCCAACTTTGGGCTAACAGACATCAAATCCCTATCTATTTGGTGACCAATCAACAAATTACTTTAAACCCAGGTAACCAACAATATGAAGGCTTAAAGCTAGATAGGAAACAAACACCCCTGCTCTTACTGGCCAAAGGCAAAACTTCGCAAGTCGTCGATTTAGGGAGATTTTAATGATCAGGATTTTGCTCTTGCTGTTAGTCACTTTCAATGTTCATAGCATGAATGTGATTCCTTTAACGCTGTCACAAAGTGATGCGTCATTAAGACTTAATCTGTCTAGCCCAATTGGTGTACCAGCTAAGAGCAAAGCAACTTTTGGCAAAGTGAGTCGCAAAAAATTGGATACCAATTTGTTAACCATGGCCTTATTTGTAATAGGTGCGGATAGAGAATCCATCAAATGGTTAGAACAAAATCAAGAGCAATTAAAGTCCATACAAGCCACAGGGTTCATCACCAATGTGAATGACTTTGAAACCATTGCAGCTCTGCAAGAAAAGTTTAAATTGCCGCTACTACCCGTCAATGTTGATCCTCTGTTGAATTACATTCATGTACAGCATTACCCCTTAATCATTGCTGAGGGGGCTGTATGGCAATAAAACAATATTCCAGACAAATGACCTTGCAATTAACATTGGTTCTCTTTCTAGGTTGGTTAGCGTTGATTATCTGGGCTGTAAGCCAATGGCTACTTCATGGCTATCCATTTGCCTTTGATAAGGTCAATGTCCTTGTAAATACTCAACGAGAAGCCATCACCCCTGTTTATCAAGGTTCACTTTTGGCAGCTTTACCTTTAGATGCCAAACCTAGCTGGACGCTGACCATTCCCTATTTAAATAAATTAGCAATTAATGAATTTGCAGCAGACTTACTTGAAAAATCGCAACAGTTTTTCCAGCTGGTTTTATTAAGCAGTCAATGCCTGCTTATTAAACTCCTCATTTTATTTGCTGCTATGCCTTTGTTTGCCCTGACCATGGTTGCAGGTCTGGTTGATGGTCTTAACCAAAGAGCCGTACGCACCGCTTGTTTAGGCCGAGAATCTTCTTATGTGTTCCACAGACTTAACCACTTTTTAAAAAAGGGACTGGTGATTTTACTCATGCTCTGGCTTGCCCTGCCTGTCAGCATCACCCCAGCTTATGTCTTTGTACCTATCAGTTTATTGATGGGATTAATGGTAGCCATGACGGCTAGTCGCTTTAAGAAGTATTTATAAGGAGTAACCATGAAACGATTGCTTTGTTTGACCTTAATGATGATAAGCCTGCACAGCTGGGCGAATAACCCTGATTTAAATGAAACCCTGGTGCGCATCATTAACCAGATTAACGCCATCATGCCCCTGCTTGATGAAGCACAAACGCAGATAACACCCAATGCTCGTATCCAATTACAAATTGAAGGATTTGAAGATATTAAAGACCAACATCATGCAGGCCTTAGAGAAGATTTACTGAATATTCGCAATGGCCTGATTGACTACATCAATCAACCCATCATTGCACCACGCAAGATCAAAGCCTTGGAAATGGATTTTGTGAGGAAACCCTAATGAGTAAAGACGAGATAGCCAGGATGTTTGCCACTTCCTTTAAACAAGCAAGCAATAACATATCGGCACAAGTCTTTTCCGGCAGTATCCGCTTTATTGCCATAGCCCTGGTGATATTAGCGGTGATGTGGTCTGTCAACCACATGATGGATGCAGAGGAAAAACAACAACATGGATACCTACTGCGTCTGGGTTCTCGGCTCATTAGATTAGTGATTGGTCTGATGATCTTCATTCTGGTTTTATTTGTTAAGGAGACAACATGAAAACAATGCTTCGCTCTATCTATTTTGGAGCCATCAATCTCTTTTATGCCCCTGTGCTATTGGCAGATAATTGGTTCCCTAAAATTTCCGATGCGGACAACATCGGAGATGGCTCTAAAAGCATGATGTCAGTAACAGGAAATTACGTTAAGCAAGGTCTGGGTTTATTGCTCTTCATTACCGCTGTCGTGACCTTTATTAAATTCATTACCACGGTACAACATGGTATTGAAGAATCCAAAAAGAACGAAGGCTCTATGGTGGCCTTTGGTACTTTCGCCGTAATGGGCATCACCTATTTAGCCATTAGCATTGCTTCTGGTTATGTGGGTTACACCATGATTACCAAGTTCAAAATATAGGAGGTGAAACTATGAGTCAGCCTTCTTCGCGCCATCTTTCACATGACTTCCCAGCCTGGAAAGGCTTAAGTCTGCGTGAATTGTTCTGGATTGTGATCACCACCACCCCAGCAACTACACTGTTCTTCGTTCTTTTAGGAGTAATGGTTGGGTTTCCGCTGGCCTCTGGCTGCATCGGTTTTGTGATTGGATTCATTCTATCAATTACTGTGTGGCCTAAAGGTGTTTCCAGCATCAAAGCAGGCAAACCTTACGGATATGTGATGAAGAAAACGATTCTGTGGATGGTGCGATTAAGGCTCAAACATTCACCCTGGATTCATTACCAGGGAACTTGGCAAAAAAATAAATCTGTTGGAGAGCCGCATGTTTAACTACTGGAAAAAAATCGACAGCCTACAACACCACAATCGTTTACTACTGGCTTTTGTCGGCGTGTTATCAATCATCGTTTTGGCATTAATTATTAACCTGATGACCATGCCCAAACGCTATGAATTCTGGCTTAGTCCTAATATGGCCGCTAATGGTGGTTTAATGAGAGTAAGTGAAATACCGAACGAATACGTGCAAGGATATGTGACTTCCTTAATGCCCACACTCTACAGCTGGTCTAATAAGGGCAAAGAAGAATTCAACCAAAACATTAAAGCTTTTCATTATTACTTCACCCCACGGCATGAGCAGTTACTTCGTGAAACCCTGGCAGCTTATAAAAACGCTCAACTCTTTGACCGCACTCAAGTAGCAAGTCTCTATCGCTTTATGGAACCGCAAGACATTAAAAAAATTGGTCCTGATACCTGGGAAGTCAAACTGATACTACGCATTACGCAAAGACTCAAAGATAACTCTGCCATGGTCATTGCTGACAAAGTAGTGGCTTATCACCTTCGCGTGGTCAAGCTCAATCTGTCGCGTCTACATAACCCCTTTCAATTAGCCCTGGATGGCTATACCCGTCCTGAAGAACGCTTACAAGATTTACTGGTCGACACGGAGGAACACCATGAAACTCATTAAAATTAGCTTATTCACTCTGGGCTTTATCGTAATGCACCTAAGCTATGCCTTGCAAAGTGAACATCTGGTTTGGGAAAAAGTCCCTTTAACGATTGAATTACCTATTAATAAAGAAAGGCTGGTTCAGTTTCCCCAGGCCATTAAGGTGATTGATCAACAACTCAGCGCCAATCTTGATATTCTGAAAGTCAAAGGAAGCCTCTATCTTAAAGCCAAAGAATCATTCAAAGATTCTCGATTGATTGTCCAGCTATTGCCTGAAGGTGAGGTAATTATTCTTAACCTTAACGCCAATGAAAAAGCAATCAATGCAATACCAATTGAGATTCTGATTGATGATCCTAAAACTACCCACAATGCAGGAGCCAGTCAGTACGAATATAATGCCATTCAATTAACACGTTTTGCCATTCAAGCCTTGTATTCGCCTGAACGAGTCAGAGAAATTCCAGAGGGAATTTACCGTTCACCCATGCAAACCAATAAAACCATCTCTTTGTTTTATGGAGCAAGTATTGAAGCTCAACCCCTGGCTTCATGGCGTGGAGGCAATCTTTATGTCACCGCAGTGGATTTAAAAAATTTGCTGAATCAACCTTCAAAGCTGCAATTCACCAAACTGATGGGGCATTGGCAAACCGCCAGCTTTTATCCTAAAAGCGAACTGCCGCCACGCAATCAGCATGAAAGCACTACTGTCTTTTTAATCTCTGATCAGCCTTTTGCAACAGCACTCACCCAACATGCGAGGTACAGCCGATGAATAAAAACAATGGCATTAAAATTTTGGCAGGCTCGGTGGTTTTTGCGGTCATTATGATTCTTATCAATAGCCGTCATAGCTCACCTGTTAGCGACAATATGCCTAATCCTAATAATTTTGGCGAGGCTATAGCAAGCCAATTCAATGACAACATTCGTGATGTTTCCGCACGATTATTAGAAACAGAAAAGAAATTAGCGCAAATGCACAAAGAGAATAAATCGCTACAAAAACAATTAAAACAACCCAAACAAGAAACAAGTTTTGCACTGCAAGATGAACTGAACACATTAAAGGAAAAATTTGCGTCACTCACTGAACACCAAACGCAATCTTACCCCATGGAAAGCAATCAAGCTACTGTATCTGGTCAAATTAAAGATCTGGATACCTTGTTGGATAAAGCTCCGACAGAAAGCAAAATTTTCACCGAACATGACACAACGACCAAGGAAGAAGCACCTACTAAAACGCCCTTTTATACCATTCCAGCTGGCAGTGATTTTAGCAAAATCACGCTCTTATCAGCTTTAATCGGCGAAGTGCCTGTTGAAGGTAAACTCATGCAGCCTTTATTTCCCTTCACAGCAATGGTAAGTCGAGGGGATTTAATGACAGCCAATGGAATGCAATTACCCGAAGAAATCACTGGTATGAAAATCAGCGGTTATTCGATTGGCGTTGGTTCCTTTCTCGATAACATCAGTTGTGTTCGCGCCTATGTCACCTCAGCCTTATTTGTCTTTGAAGATGGGCATTTTGTGAGTGTCGGCCAGGAACAAATGAAAAGCTCCGCGGAGCTGGTGAATAACGACAGCATTGGTTATTTGACTACCCAATTCGGCAACCCATGCATCAAAGGACAATACATCACAAATGCCCCCAGAGTATTAACTGCCTTCATGGCGGCTGGCGGTATTCAAGGTGCAGGAAATGCTCTGTCTAAATGGCAAATGAGCTATCAAGCTGAGGGCGGTTCTGCCATTGCCACGCCTACAGGCGATTTAGCACACTTTGCCGCGGGAGGGGCAATCAACGAAGGCAGTCAAAAGATTACTGACTGGCTTGAGAAAAGAATCCAGGGCAGCTTCGATATGGTCTTTGTTCCCGCCAGCATCCGCAGCCATTCAGGATTTATCCCTAATCAACTCAGTTTACATTTCAGCCAAACCATAGCCATTGATAAAGAACACCAAGGGAGGGTATTAGCTTATGGTTACCATCAACAAAAAAACTTTGATAATGCTTTGCGCTAGCCTGGCGTTAAGCGCTTGTTCCACTGCCAGGATGTCGCAAAACGCCATTCCTGAACAGGGTTTAACGGTGAGCCAGTTGTATCAGCAAAGCCTGCAACAACCCATACAAAAACCTGTTTACCAGCAGATGCGTTTTGATGATTCAGGTGAAGAATTTAAGCAACTGCCTAACCCTGAAGTGCCTATCCATGTTTTCGCACATGTGGCGCAATTGGGTGATGAACAAATCATCAAACCTGCCTACACGACACGCTTTTTCCTTTACAAGCAAAACCAGTATGCCTTGGCATCAGAACTGTATTAAGGAGCCATGATGAAACGATTATCTAACTGGTTGCTTGGGGAAATGAATCCCCAAGCTATAAAGGAACAAGCAGTTAAAAAGTATTACTCCAATCCTTTACCCTCATTTGCCGATAGACTCGCTATTGTTGATTTTAATGAACAAGAGCAGGTCTTTTTATTTGCCGATGGCAAAAGTTTAGGTTCAGGGTTTGAATTAGGCGACATTCAAGCAGAAGCCGCTTCTCCTGAGTACTTACAGGCTGTGTTTAATAAAATTCGGGATACCTTTGCATCTGTGGTTCCTCTCCATGCCGTTGACCCTTGGGTCATGCAGATGTTTGTTCAAGATGAATATTGCCTTGATCCCGTTATCACGCATATTAAAGCCCAAATTCCCCAACAATTTAGAGAAAGTTTATTAACACAAGATTATTTAGAACGCCTGCACGATCTCTACAATAAAATGACCCAACCCGAAGGCTTATTTATCGATCCTAAAACAGGTGCACCCTATCGTGGACGAAGACGAAGAATCAGAGTTTTGTTTTATAGACAATTACATCAAACTACCCTACCCCGAGAACAAATTCTTCTCGAACACCAAGAAGTCATTAGCCAGATTGAAACCAAACTGCGTTCACCTGGGTTAGAAATCAAACGCCTCAAAGGACAAGATTATTACCAGTGGTGGGTACGTTGGTTTAATCCCAAATCAGCTGACGCGATATTAGAACAATACCCTTATCCTAATCCGATACCAGCGGGTTTTAACCTAGCCCAAAATGTTTTTTTTACGCCGCCAGAAAGCGATGAGCAAGGATTCATCTTAGAAGGAATGAAACAAAGAATTCTATATGTGGATGGGTTAAAAGAAGCTCCTATCATTGGTTTAGTCTCACGAGAAAGACAACAAGCCAATCCCAAGCACCGATATGCACTTTTAGACACTCTGCCAGAAGGAAGCATCTACACAATCCAAGTCGTCTTTAGTCATGATGAAAATCTTGATTCTCATTTAACGCGATTGGAAAAAGGAATCGTTGGAACCAGTCTAAAACCTCAAGAAGTTAGAGATGATATTAGAACAGCTCGTAATGAATTAAGTACTGGCAATCGACTGTTCTGGGTTAATCAGGCCGTTTTTTATCAAGCAGAAGATGAACAACAAGCTCAAGTCATAGAAAAAAATCTGCATACGATTTTCAACGATGCCAAAATGCCATTGATTCATTCCAGGTATGATCTTCATCCTCTAAATTCCTGGCTCAATGCCTTGCCGTTTAATTTTGATCCTCACTATGCCCGTCAATACTTATGCTTTGACCGTCTTATGTATGCCACTGAACTAGCAGCTTTACTTCCGGTATATGGCCGTAACCAAGGTGCAAGGCATTTACCTTGTTTCCCCTTTTTCAATCGTTTGGGTGAACCTGTTTTCTTTGACTTACTGCATCATGATTTTGTTAGTCAAAATTCTCATTGCGCTATTTTTGCCAACTCAGGAGGTGGTAAGTCAGTTTTGACAGGCTGGATGATCCAATCATTATTGGCCATGAAAAATGCCCGAGTAGTGCTCTTTGAAATGGGAAACTCTTTTGACAGGATACTTGTTCATGCCAAGGCGCACGGTAAAAAGACCAAACAGTTATTACTGAGCAATAAGAAAGATGAAGCAGTTCCATTAAATCCATTTTGTGAAGCATATAAAGCCATTCCTGAAATCACGGATAATTTAAGTACAGAGCAGGCTACTTTAATCGCTCAAAAAATTATGGAATTAAAGGGCAATCTTCAAGAGCCTGCTAATTCAGAGGACGTGATCTGTGGTGATGGTCACCGCTCCTATCTGGCCGAGCTTGCTCTAGCTTTACGTACCATGATTACAGAAGCCAATGCTATGGAAGAAGAACAATTTACCTTGGCTGATGAAACGCTGTTAATAGAGGTGTTAAGTGATGCTATTTTAACATCCTTTAATAATGACATACCGCAAATGCTCACTGAACATATAGTCAGTGCGTTTAAACGACGATTAGATAAAGAAACGGTGGCTCGTAAGAAAGACCGCATTCTGGATATGCACGATCGCTTGAACAGCTATGTAATTAACAGCGCCAAATCTCGATTTTTTAATGTGCCGACAGAGCCTTTAGGTGACTTTGATATTTTTCATATTGATATTTCGGCTATTAAGGATGATACCGGAAAGCTGGCTTTGGTAATGGTGTCATTATTGCCAAGAATACTGGCTATGGCAGAAGCTACCCAAAACGATAACAGACCAACCTTTCTCTTTATTGATGAATCCCATTTGCAATTTCAAATCCCCTCTGTTGTAACCGTGTGTTTACTGGTTGCTAAAGTGGCAAGAAAGCTCGGGCTTTGGCTGGTTGCCATTACCCAAAACGTCACTGACATGAATTCTGAAAAAGCCACCAAAATTTTATCGTTGATTGAAACCTGGATTTTATTGGGGCTTGATGAAAAAGAAATTACTGACGTAAAACGCTTTAAATCCTTAACACCTCAACAAGAAACCTTAATCAGAGATATTGATTCGCAAAAAGGCTTGTATGCAGAAGCAGTTTTATTAGGGTCACGTTATCAGGGACTGTTTCGCGTCATTCCACCGCGCTACCTACTTGCCCTGTTAATGACTGAAAAATCTGAAAAAGCACAACGCCATCTTCTGGAGAAAGAACATGATGTCCTTGAAGCTGCTGAAATCATGGCTAAAAAACTCGAACAACCTAAAACGGACACTCACAATAGGACTTATTTTTATGACTAAATTGTCCTTTGCCTTAGAAAGCACGAGCCCGCCTCACCCTGTGAATACCTTCACTATAGCCACACGGGTCTTGCAAAAACTGTTTCAAAACAGCCATTACAAAGTGGTTGGCTCTTGCACCTGGACTGTAGGTCGTTTACCGCCAAGACTTGAGGTCACACCTGCTATTGAGCAGTTCTTGCCTGATTTAATCATTACTGTCAGTAATAAACCAGAAGAAAATCCCTGGCTTGAGGCACGAACGCTTTACGAAAATAAGGCAGCAAGAACAATGTACCAACAAGCTTATAAAGCTGCGACTGGTTCTGAATTAGGGTTTGGCAATGACAGCGGTCAAACCACCGATCTGCATATCAACGATGAGCGCACACGCATTGTTGATGTGATTGGCAGCCCTGCTGCTTTTTATCGTATTCCCTACCTGTCCCACAGATCTGAAACAGGTTTTGGTGTCCCTTATTATCTTGCAGAAGCTGATGCGGTCATGGATAGAACGGAAGCCGCTGAATTATTGTATATGGGAACTCATCCCCATCTATTAATTAACCATGACATTGGCACATTCACCCAAAATTGGGGCTCTGAAATTCCAAGATTAATGCGAGTGACTCAACCCTATAACTATAGAGCTTCAGTTGTTGCAGCAATGCACGCTGTAGATATTGTCACTAATAAAAATCCCCTTCATGTCTGCAAATCCACCCGTAATTCCTGTGGGAAAAACTGTGTGGTTGCTAATGCTATTTATGACCCGAGAAAAACCAAAGTCATATGGCAGGAAATCTACCCTATTAATCGAAATATTCGCCCAGGGGATGCGCAGGATTTTGGTACAGAAGATGACAAAGCGGGTAATGGTAATTATGTATTTGTCCTCTGGCGTAAATACCGAGGCTGTATTCAACACGAAGGCAAACTCGTGAACTTTTTAACCTTTCCCAAAGTAGAACAACCTCAAAAACGATAGGACGATGCCATGAAAAAATCACTACTGCTTATCTTACTAATACCTTCACTGATCCATGCTGGCGGCTTTATGCCCAGCCAATCTGATTACTATTACGAATTAGGAGGAACATCCAATTTATTTATTCCACCAGTCAATAAAGATCAAACACTGGTTATTGGTGCAGATATAGATGGTCGTATGGGCTTTTCCTGTAGTGGTTTTAATCCTGTGGTATCCATTACCAATACTTTTCAGGATTTAAAGAAATCAGCATTAAATATCCCTGGCGGCGTAATTGATAATTTGAAAGGCTCTGTCGCAGGATTTCCGCTTTATAAGCTACAGCAATCCATGCCTGCTTTATACAATGTTCTACAAAATGCTGCATCTAGCGCGCAAAATGAATTTTCACTCAAAGTTAAAGATTGTCAGGAGGTTAAACAAGCACTGGAACAAAACCAATCTCCTATGGAAGGCATGTTATCAGTCTCGGATAGTCAGGGATGGCTCGATGCTGCTAAACGGGCTAAGAAGGAAAACATCGATGTGACAGAAACGTCAAAAAGTATTGCCCAAAAAAGAGATGAATACGGCCTACCCTGGATAGGAAGTGATAAAGGCAATTCTGGCGGTAAATTCCAACGTCCCATTAAGGTGATTAATGATGTAGTCATTGCTGGGTACAACATTCTTTTGGAGAGAAAACCTTTAAATTCCTTGGAGAAACCAATTACCAAAATTCCTATGACTCTAAGTTGGCCAACGCCCACTGATGCGGCCAATTGGGCAGTTAAGGTTTTGGGTGATATTCAAGTCAGCAGCAGTGAAAACAAACAAAATCACGATGCTAAGGCAGGGATAGGCTTGTCAGCCTTATTGCAGAGCTGTGCGAATGCTAATACCTGTAGTCAGAACATTGCCAAAGCCTTATGGAATTTAGTCAATGGTGCATGGACACTGACCGAAGAAAATCTGCATAAAGTCAGCGCCTCCAATTTACTGATTACTGATGAAGTTATTATCACAATTCAACATTTACCCCGTGAAGAACAGATGCTCACAGTCTCGAAATTAGCTGAGGAAATTGCTGTCCAAAACATGTTGGATAAAGCCTTAATGATGCGTCGTATTTTACAGGCAGGATTGCAAGTGCAAGAAGTTCAGAATTTAAAACCTGCTATGAACATGGTCTTGTTTGCCCTGAAAAAACTGGATGATGACATACACTCTTTGTCCTTTGAAAACGATGTCCGCAAAAAAATGATGAATGAGACTTTAGGAACCATCATGGACATTCGACACCAAGCACAAAACCAAAATATCCCAGGCCAGGATCATGAACAGCCAGCAGTAAAAAATGGAGCAATCTACGTCAAAGAAAATAAAGGAGCTTAATCATGATCGTCTTTAATCCTTTATCCCTCTACACCACCTATCTAGGCTGGCAACAATATGAGGTTCTATTTAACGCCCTGTGGCAAACAGGGCTGTTATATCTTGGCTTTTTAGCCATTGGTTATCGCTTTCTTAAAAATGTGCTCAATCCAGCCGGTGCTTTCTATGCGGTGGAACATGCTTTAAATAATTTCCTTTATGAATTGGCAGTCACTTTTCTGATATGCAGCTTATTTGTCTATCCTTGTGTACCGTTGGAAACTAAAGCCTTACAATTTAAACCCTTATGTGGACTGAAGAACCCAACAACTGCGGTCATTGGCGACAGCGGCACAACTTATGATGAAGCCTTTGCGGATCTACTGACTAACCAGGTCAAAATTCCTATAGGCTTTGCCATCATCCAGAATTTCATGTCGAGCTTTACTTACAGTCTCATGAAAGTAACGGGGTGCACCGATAGCTTACAGTCCATTCAAGGCGATCTGGTATCAACCTATCTACCCCAGAGCGTTCGCAAACAGGCATTGGATTTTCATAAACAATGTTTTATTGAAGCGAGAACGCAATTCAACAGTGAAAAGCATGAAGCCAGTGAATTAGATCCCATGCTCAAACGCTATGGCGGTGAAGATGATTTAAACTGGATGGGTTCTAAAATCTTGCAAAAGATGTATTACACTAAACTTCATGCTCGCCAACCCGTCCCAGGCTTTACCTTTCATCAAGCTCCTAATCGCAATCTTGAAAAAGCGGCTAATCGTGGCGATATCCCACCCGAACAACTGCCAGAAGATGGTTATCCCAGCTGTCAGCAATGGTGGAATAAAATCAAAACTGACCTGGTTGAAGTCTCTAATCAGGCTAGTGTTTTTAATAAACATCTAAACTATTATGCCATGCTGGATAGGGTTCGTCAGTATAAAGTGAAACACCCCAAAGCATGGAAAGCAGACATCAGCGCAGAAGATTTTATTGCGAAAATGCTCTTGCAAGAAAGCAAAGACATGCAGACAAGTTCAATGCAAAACCTCATGGACAATAACAATGGAAAGGTCGCATCTGCCATTACCCATAGCCTGGTCAATGTCGGACAATGGACAAAATCCTGGACATCCACCCCATTAAAAAGAGAAGCAATCATGCAAACCCTGCCTGTGATGCAAGCGTTTTTTATGTTCTTTTTAATCATTTTAACACCGATGGTATTGTCTTTAAGTTGCTATAGTCCAAGAGCGTTGGGTAGTTTGTGCGCCCTATTTTTGATGGCAATTTTTCTGCAATACCTCTGGCACCTGGTGGGTTTTCTTGAACGCTCTGTGCTAGACCCATTAGGTGAAAACGATGCGATTTCGGCCATGAAGAATATGGCTGTAATGTTCTACCTCGTAGCACCTGTTTTGTTGCTGAGATTATCAAGTCATTTTGGCGGTGACGCTGGGGCTGGTCTTATGGATTTGGTTAATGGTGCGGATAGGAATAGTGAAAGCATGGCTCAATCTGGTATGCAGGTAGCCAAGACAGGACTAAAAATTATTTCAAAAGGAATTCGATGAACATGTTAAAGCACATCTTTACGTTCGAAGGCTTCATTGTATTCACGAATAGTGATCAAACCATTATCAAGTTTATCTTGAGCCTCATAAACAGACATGTAGCGTTTGGCAGGTTTATCCTCTGCCACTCCGACAATGGCATCAAGAAAAACTGCCAACAACCGAAATACCTTTCTCATTTGGAGCTATCCCTATGATTAAACATTACATCCGTTCATCCATTATAGTACTGATTCAAGCCATTTTACCAATCATTGGTTTATTGATAATTGCTCCTTGGATTATCAATACAAATCTTCTCACCCGTTGGCAACATACATTCGCCAATATACAGCCCTTGTTTCTGGGCTTACATGGACTACTTTATCTGGTTTTGATTTTGTTATGGCCAAGGTTGATCATGCGTATTAATGATCAACTCACATCCGAACAACTCACTACAGCTCTGAAAATTCGTTGGTATCTACTCGCTATTTTCTTGTTTATTGATGCGATGATGATTTGGAGAATGCTATGAGTACTTATCCAATTAATAACCTGTTAAGAGAACCAACAGAAGCCTGGTCAGCAATTACCTGTATGTCCTTAGCTCTACTTGCTTATAGCCAACCGCATCTGTTCTTGCTTACTCAAACTATGAGCCTGTATGCAGCGATTGCCCTATTAATCCCTGGACTTTATAGAGCATGGCAAACAATAAAGGTTAAGCGATATCACCGCAGACTTTTAGCCATGCCTACCTATGCCCTATCCACTAAAGAAATTCCTTTATCGAAAAACTGGTTATTCTTGGGCAAAGGCTTTCGATGGCGACCAAGCCATACCCAAAAGCTGCATCAGATCAAGCAAGTCAAAAATGAAAAATTTATGCAAAGAGGTTATTGCTATCAACTGGCTAGACAATTCTGCCAAAACCATGAACAAACCCGATTAGCAAAATGGTTTAACAAGCGTTCTAAGTTAAATCTATTTAGACCCGATCCTCCTGTTGGAGGAAGTCCCTTTCTGCATGGAGTTGGAGAAGAAGATAAACCCGTTTACATTCCTCAAGATGTACGTGTAGGTCATACTTTTGTGGTTGGCACCACTAGAGTCGGCAAAACTAGATTAGCCAGCATTCTGATTAACCAAGACATTCGAAACGGTGACGCAGTTATCGTTGTAGACCCTAAAGGCGACCAGGAATTGGTTAGAGACATGATGGCTGCCTGTGAAGTATCAGGACGAAAAGAAGAATTCAAAATCGTTCACTTAGGCTTTGCAAATCAATCGGCACGGTACAACCCTCTCAAGAACTACGACCAAATTAGTGAAGTAGCTACACGAATTACTGATGCAATATCTGCAGAAGGAGAAGGGAAACAATTTGCAGCCTTTGCTTGGAAGTATGTCAACATTGTGGCTATAGGCCTTGAGGAAATGAAACAACCCATTACCTATCAATCTATTGCCTTTTATATCAGTCGATTAGATCAACTATTGATGACATACGCCGACACCATTTTACCCAATCACTATCCCAACTATCATCAAGAGATTGAAGCTATTATAGAGGAGCATGACAGCAAAATTGGTAAAAACAATAAAACCAAATCCTCTATGGAACGCCATCAGGCAGTCATTCAATATGTCAAAGACCACATCAATAAGACCATTAAAAGCAACAATGTCGAAGCTCTACACGACCAAATCCTGATAGACCTTTATGATGCAGCTATTATGGATAAACACTACTATGACAAAATCACAGCCAGTGTAGGTCCTGTGTTATCTGAAATTAATAAAAGTAATGCTTCTAAAATTCTGTCATCCAAAATTGAACCAGGAGATATTGAACTGATGGATGTCATTAAAAATAAAAAGGTACTTTATATTGGCTTAGATAGTCTGACAAATCCTAATATCGCCCAGGCCGTAGGTAAGGCTTTCTTATCAGATCTTGTTTCCACTGCTGGCAAAATCTATAAAGAACCCAATGCTCGTTATACCTTGAATCTGCATTGTGATGAGCTATCAGAGATTATCCAGGATTCTTTCGTGAAAATTCTCAATAAAGCTGGTGGAGCTGGGTTTCAGGTTACTGCTTATGCCCAAACTATTCAGGATATGGAGGTGGCACTTGGCTCCAGGGCTAAAGCTGAGGTATCTGAGGGAAATTTTAATACCTTGATAATGCTTAGAGTTAAAAATGAGGAAACGGCAAATCTATTGGTTAAAGTGCTGCCGCAAGTAGGTGTTGTCGGGCATACCCAAGTTTCTATGGTTAACGACACACCACATGGGGATGATGGAGTTTATTTTAATACGACTAATGAAGACAGAGTACAAACATCTTCTGTGCCGATGATTGGAGTGGATGATATTATTTCTTTACCTAAAGGACAGGCTTTTATGATAGTAAATGGTGGAGAACTATACAAAATTCGAATTCCTCTACCTATAAGTTGCAAAAAACAGACTAATACACAATTGCCAATATTCAGCACCTACTTCAATCGCACTATATGATACAATTTATTCAAAGCATTATATTCCAATCACCTAATGAAGATTTAGTTCTAAGGGTATAACCAGAAACGCATAAGAATGAATACTGAATCAAAGCGAACTGAAAAATATACTATTGTCTCTAACACATTAGCGTGTATGAGCAATCAACAATTACAACAAGTCCTGTCAACCGGGAAAGAGGTGCATGCTGGTATTGGAGGAACTTCTGTTCGAATAGATATAGAAAATATCCCGGTTTTTGTAAAAAGGGTTCCAATTACTGAACTTGAACTCAAGCCAGATAACTTCATGTCAACGGCTAATATTTTTAAATTACCAATGTGCTATCAATATGGTATTGGCTCAGCTGGTTTTAGCGCTTGGCGTGAGCTTGCAGCACACATCATGACAACCAACTGGGTGATCAGTGGTAAGTGCCCCAATTTTCCAATTCTGTATAGCTGGCGCATTATCCCTAACTCTTCAAGTAAAACAGATCTTTCCTATTGGGAATCTACAGAAAAATATTTTGCTTATTGGGAAAACAACGAAAGTATCAAAGAGCGTGTGCATGGTCTGAATAGTTCGAGCGCTAGTGTTTTATTATTTCTTGAGCATTTCCCGAAAAATTTACACCAATATTTAAAAGAAGTTTTGTCATCAAGCATTGCTGAATTAGACTCAATCAACCACTTAAAAAGAGTGAATAAATCTTTTGAAACAGTTTTAAAATTTATGCATGAAAATGGTTTTCTTCATATGGATGCTCATTTTCATAACATTTTAGCTGATGAAGATGACATTTACCTCAGTGATTTTGGTTTGGCACTATCAAAGCAATTCGACTTATCAATGACCGAACATAATTTTGTAAAAGACCATGAACATTATGATAGATGTAGTTATTCAGTCAATTTGCTACATGGTGTCCTAACAACTTATGCGGGAAAGGAACATTGGGACAAGACTTTAAGTGATTACTTAGCAAATAAACTTTCAATTAAATTGCCCGATAAAATAAATGAAATCCTTTCTAAAAATGCCCCTATTGCAGAAAAAATGCATACATTTTATAAAGAAATTCAGAAAGATAAATCAACTCCGTATCCATCAAATCATCTGAATGGAATGCTCATAAACAGTGCGGCAGGGAAAATGCTATGATTCAAATTGAAAAAATAACGGGTGAACTAGCTAAAGCCTTGTGTCAAAAAATTACAGCGGAGTTACCGGAGTACTTCGGATTACCCGAAGCAAATGAGCATTACGCTATAGGTGTTACAAAACGTATAAATTTCGCTGCGAAAAAGGATGATAACTATATTGGTCTCATTTCAATTGATTTTCCTTATCCTAATAATGCCAATATTTATTGGATGGCCGTGAGACGTGATTTTCACCGTCAAGGTGTTGGAAAACAATTAATAGATGAAGCTTGTCATTTTGCTATAACACAAGATGCTAAAACTATAACTGTTGAAACGCTAAGCCCTTCTGAATCAGAAGAGAATTATCTTAAAACGTATCTGTTCTACCAATCGGTTGGTTTTAAAGCTCTTTTTGATTTAAAACCCGCCGGATATGAGTGGAATATGGCGTATATGATGAAACAGCTTGAACCTCTAGCAATAAACCAACAAGCAATTGTTATTAAAGCACTGGAGTTATCCGATATACCCTGCCTGGTCGATGCTTTTCAAAAAGCAAATTGGCAAAAGCCGGCCTCATTATTTGAAAAGTATTACCAAGAACAGCAAGACGCTGAGCGAATGGTGTGGTTGGCCTATTTTAAAGACCAAATTTCCGGCTATGTTACTTTAAAGTGGACATCACTCTATGAACCCCTTGCTCATAAACAAATCCCAGAAATTATGGACTTAAATGTATTGCCTTCTTTTCGCAAATTTGGAATAGGAACTACTTTACTAACAACCGCTGAAGAAAAAGCAGCAAGTCAGCATGATCGTGTAGGTCTTGGCGTTGGTTTATATGGCGGACAAGATGGGGGATATGGACAAGCGCAACGGCTTTACATCAAACGCGGCTATATTCCTGATGGACTGGGGGTCACTTATGACTATAAACCAGTTGATCCAGGAAAAATGGTTTGTTTGGATGATGATTTGATATTATGGTTTACTAAAAAGGTGAAATGACCAAATGAAATTTCCATTTCAGCTCGTCGAATTAACCCATACTTTAGATGCAAACAGTCCTGCCTGGGAAAAAAACTGTGGTTTTACGTCATCAATAGTATTGGATTACGCGGACTGTACTAGTGAAACTCCATTTCGCGTACAACATTTCACGATGCCAGCCGGAATGGGAACGCATATGGATGCCCCCTCGCACTGCTGCCCTAATGGCCTCTCTATAGATCAAATCCCGCTGGATCAATTAGTCGCTCCTTGTGTAGTTATTGATGTATCCCAAAAGGCACATGAACTTTACAGCCTGACACCCCAAGATATCGCTGATTTTGAAAAAACACATGACCTTATTCCTCCTGATTCATTTGTCATCATCAAAACGGGCTGGTCACGCTTCTGGGACAACCCCACTCAATATCGTAACAACCATAAGTTTCCCTCTATCTCGGCTGAAACAGCCACTTTGCTGGTATCACGGGATATTATGGGTTTAGGTATAGATACCTTATCGCCTGATAGACCAGATGATGGTTATCCTGTGCATCGCATCTTGTTAGGTTCAGGACGATACATCGTGGAAAACATTGCAATTAGTGAGCAATTACCATCTATAGGTAGTTTTGTCATGGCCTTCCCACTGAAAGTTAGACAAGCGACCGAAGCGCCTATGCGTTTAATTGGGCTATTGCCATGAATTATCATATGGACGAAAATAAAACTTTAATTCTGTTAAATGAACTATCAGAACAAATAAATAACCTATATGGCTTTGTCAAAATTGCTGGTGAAAATTTTGGGGAACCGGCAATAAACTCAGGCCCATGTGGACCTTTTGCTAATGTTTTTTATACAATTTGGAATCAAAAATTTACTGAAAAAGTAAATATTGCCTTTATCATGGTAAAAAATTCTGATGAATGTTGGCATGTATTAATTAGATTACCAAACGGGTTGCTTTTTGATGGTGGTTTTGGCGTTCATCAAGAAAACAAGTGGGATAAGGACAAATTTGATATAGTGGATATGCTCCAATATAACCTGCAATTATTAGAAAAAAATTCCGGTGGTTTGAATAGAAAGTATCCTCGATATTGCCCCAATTTTTCGATTGATAAAGTCACCAACTTGATAACAAATTGTATCAACCTGATTGAAGAATAGTATGAATATGCAACCATTGGTAGATAAGCTACAACTTGGTGAGTTAAAAACACAGCCTGAATTACTTAAAGGCGGTGCTTTACATACCATGATTAAAATAGAAACAAGCAAAGGTATCTTTGCAATTAAACGATTAAATCCGCATATTACCGATAAAAGTCATTTTAAAAAGTCGTATGAGTGCTCCGAACAGATTGCCAATAAAATGGCTAAAAATGCAATACCTGCGGTGAATGCTTTATCTTTTAATGATGAGTATGTTACTAACATCGCTAAAGATCATTACATAATCTATCCATATATCGACGGTCATTTACTTGATGAGTATAAGTTAACGCTTGAGCATGCTCGTTCGATCGGCGAGTTGTACTCGTTAATTCATACCGCAGATATTCATCACGCTGAAATAGATGAAGCTCAGTACGATTATTTTGAAGACCCGCATTGGGTAAAACTTATTGAGCGCTCCAAACACTCTGATTTGATGGCGCTATTGCCAGTAATTTCAGATTGGAATCAAGCCTATTTTCAGGCAATCCCAGCTCTAAAACAAGAATCTGTTATTACACATAGAGACATGCACATTCAAAATGTGCTTTGGGATAATCAAAATAAACCACATATTATTGACTGGGAAAGTGCCGGTTTGATGAATCCTATGCTGGAAATAATCGGATATGGGTTGGAATGGAGTGGTATTATTTTATATCAAAAGGCAAATGTTCCTTTCTTGCAGAAACTAATCACCACATACAATCAACATATTTCTAAAACATGGGTAACATCTTCTCATCAAGCATTCATGGGGTGGCTAGGGCATTGTGTATTGGCATGGACTGAATTTAACATACATCGTATGTTAGGCGAGGTTTCTACTGATGAGGCTGAAATACGAAAAGGTCGTGAAATTATCGAAGAAAAAATGATCCCGTGTATAAAATATATTAGATCAGAAGAAGCGTTTCTAAAGCCATTATTAGAGTCATTATTTTCAACCAAGTGAGCAATAAATATTTATTTTTGTGAAGGAGTATATTTTAATACGACTAAGGAGGATCGGGTTCAGACTTTTTTAGTGCCTATGATTGGGTCGATGATATTATCTCTTTGCCTAAAGGACAGGCATATATTCTGGTAAATGGAAATGAAGTTTGGAAATTAGAATCCCTTTCATATTAGACTCACATACGTGCAAATCTCCCCCAACGTAACATGACATTGTATTTAATGCTATAATCAGAAAATTGTTTATATGTCTCAAATTTGACATTCATGGATTAAAAAAAGGCCTATCGGGAGATGAGCAATGGGGCTTAAAAATAACGAAACGCAATTTTACATTTTTGAACTTAAATTGTCTTTAACAGGTCGTTTTGTTCAAAATGATCCCGAACTTACAGATGAGGAAAAAAAACGAAATAAGCGTACATTTTTTGATTCGTTGCTAAAAAATGATATTGATTTTAAAAAAAAATACACTATCGAAAATCTTTTAAATTACTTAAATTCAACTCAATTAACTCATTCACTAGAAAACGTTCTTATTAAATTTAATGATTTTCAGTTTATCGATGAGCAAAAAACAGTCTCAGCTTGCCTTTTCTTCTATGCAAATAGAAATATACACGCAAATGATTTGTATAATTTCAATACAAATTCAGAGCGAAAAATTGAACAACAGGATTATGAAGGAGTCCGCCTAGTTTCTCACATAATCATGAAAGTTATTGGAAGTAAAATAACAAAATCATCTCATCTTTTTGTAGCATTAGAAGCTCGCCCATACATATACCCGAATCAAATCCAAAAAGGATTAAATGCCATCTTAAGAGATTGGACTACTGAGTATCAAAGAGATGAACGAAAAATATCAGTACATCCCCAGGTAGAAGTACTAGCATTAAAAGGTGAAACTCTCGAAGAAATTTTAAAATCCGGTAAAGTTATAGGTATAAAACTCACACGAAATCATCCTGTAAACCAAAATCAAGATGAATCACCCTTTGTATATACAGGAAAAAGTGAACTTGTTTTAACTCCACCAAAGAAAATAGACCTCACCCCAGATGAACAGTTAAAAGGTTTAGCTACAGTGGTGAGAACAAAGAAGTTAGAGTATGATCGACTAAAAGTCACAGTAGATCTATCGGGTACAACAAAAACTAATGAATATGAACTTTCCAATCAAACGACACCAGAAGGGATATTACAAGAATATTTTTTCCATAAGGAAATATTAGAATTTGATGAAAATGTAATCGATGTAAATTATACCCACGTAATACCGAAAGTAGTACAAAAAGTTCTCCACGAGGTACTTACCAATGAGAAGCTTAAAATTTTTGATTAAACCATATCTTGATTATGTATTTTATACAGAAGGATATCCTAAATTAGCCTATCATTTTATTATTCCCTTGATGATGACACTCATATTGACTATTTTTGGAACATCCGACACGGATAAACTTGTAAACTCTGGTTATACAGTACTGACTTTTATTTCAGCTTTTTCATTTGCAGCGTTGATTAGCTTTTCAAACTTAAAATCAAAACATCTATCTGAAAAAATATGGGGTAATAAATTATTTAGTTCAGTAGTAATACCAGTTATCTATCATTGCTATAAAAATGGGCACAAAATAAAGATCAATCATTCCAGAAAATCATTTATCTCATTATTATTAGGTTACATCTGTTTCACAAGTACAATACTACTAACACTGCTAGTAGTATTTAATAGCTTACACATCCCTTACTTTTGCATTAAATTAATTGGAAAAATACTATTCTTTTGGTTATTTTTTTCATTATTAGTGAATGTGATTTATGCAATACAATATTTTACCAAAATAAATCTTGAAGAAGCATTAGAAGAGGATACTGAATTTGATAAATAGCATTTCTGCGTCACTGTAAATTTCCCAGCAGTGACGCAGAAAAATCACCTTGATTTTACCGCGTAAAATCAACACATTTCAGCATTTTGTCCGATCCCGCCAATCGGGATTGGACAAAATTCTTTCCAAAACCCCTTGCGAAGCAAGCACCGCTTTGCTAATTTGGAATCAAGCACAACTGATGAGCTGGTGAAACCCCGGCGAAACGTCAACCGACGTCTTATGCTAGGCCACTTCATTCCCTAACCCCGTGGCTGGACGTTCAGTAGGGAAAACCATCTAGGAATCTCTGTCATCCGGCAGGGCAACTCCCTCGGGAGTTTAAGTCAATTTATTTCAATTTGACCATGGACTTGTATGACAAGAGCCATTGTCTTGTCGTTTTTATTAATCATTAAAACAAGGAGAAAATAAGCACTCAAAAACTGTTGTAAATCGGCGAGATCGTTTGCCTTATAACGATTGATTTGCCCCCTACTTCGAGCTTTATGGCTTTGGCCAGGTTTCATCTTTGAGTGAGCCGCTCGTTCAACACTAAACCAAAGACAGGGCAAATAAATTTTTATCGGATGGGATGATGAGAAAATACAGCTTAAGACAAACTGCCAATCAATATTTAAAGCTCGGCAATCAAGGCAGTTACAAAATCAAAAAACAGCGGGCATATGTCATTCGTAAAATGATCGATGATCTCTATACCATTGATGAGGTACCCTCCTCTTGGAAAAAAATCCAATCACACCATATTCATCAACTGGTAGCCCATTGGAAAAAGAGTAAAATACGTGCCAGCACGATTATGAATCACATGACTATAGTCAGGCATTATCTAACCAGCATTGATTGCCTTATTCCCAATATAGACAATCAATCCTTACAACTTAGTAAAACCAACAGGAAACGTAAAAGAAAACTCAAAATCCAGCACGACCACTGGCACTCATGGGACAATCCAATACCACGTCTCATCATGGCATTACAAACAGAATTTGGTCTGACCTTTAAAGAGGCCATTTATATCAAACCTGAAATTAACATCCAAGATGACAGCATCTGGATAACCAGGAACATTGCATTTAATTCCTTAGATAGAACAATTCCTATCAGATTTGAAGTGCAAAAAGCAATCCTCGATGAAATTAAAGAGCTGACTCACGGTAAATCCATTGCTGAATTTAATGATTATGAAGACACCAAAATTGCCTGGCGAAAGACTTTAAAAAAACATGCCATACCAATTAACAAAGCCTACCGCTATCTCTACGCAAAACAGATGGCTCAGTATCTTTTACCACTGTTGGGGAAATACGAAGCCTTTTGGGTTATTCACAGCGAAATGGGCATCAAATCTCGTGATTCATTATGGAGGTATCTTAATGAGTAAGTCCAAACTTAAAAATGCCCAGTATTCAATCAATGAATGTATTAAGAAAATCCAAAACTACTCCCACGCCAGCCGAGCAGATATGAAACACATGTTGAATCGATGCATTAAAGACTTGCACGAATTAGGTTACATGGTCACACACGTAAAAGGATTAAAACCAAAACACATTCACATCCTGGTTGATCTCTGGAAAGCCCAGAATAAAAACCCTGCGACAATAAAAAATTACATGGCAAAATTACGAAAAGTAGCTTTAGTGCTAAACAATCCAGAACTGGTTAAACAAGGCAACGACAGCTATCAAATCAATAAACGTAATTACATTCCTCAATATAATAAAGCAATCAACAACGTTGATTTTTCCAAATGCTCAGACCCGATGATCCGTTTATCCTTGGAAGCTCAATCCCTTTTTGGTCTCCGTCGTGAAGAATCCATGAAGATTGTACTAAGCGATGCCTGGCAAGGAAATAAATTGGTTATAAAGCCCAGTTGGACAAAAGGTGGAATAGGACGTGATATTAAACTAACGAATGAGCAACAACGACTATGGCTACTCAATGCTACAAAGCAAGTTCCTGCTGGACAATCGCTCATTCCTAAAGAAAAGACTTATAAAAATCATCTAGCTCAGTATCATGAAGTAATAGAAAAAATGGGCTTAAGCAAATGCCATGGCCTTCGCCATGCTTATGCTCAACGAAGATATCATGAAATTACAAAATCCTATGACAAAACGGGCAATGGACTTATTTGTCCAATTCAAGGAGGCAGAATATATAAAGAACTGAATCCCCTTGAAAAATATTGGGATAGAACCGCAAGGGAAATTATTAGCCAGTCCCTTGGGCATTCGAGATTGAGTATTACAAAAATCTACTTAGGCTGACAATCTTTGCTTTTTTAAGTCATCAATACACAATTGCATTTTATAATGCGGTACGGGATGCCATGAAGCTATAAACTCCCCAATGATATTAAATCCAGCCTTTTTATAAACATGGACCGCTCGCTCATTTGAAATTTCAGGATCGATAAGTACGATTTTAGAATCAGAAAATTGACTTAGGATAAATTCATGTATCATCTGTACTGATAATCCCTTCCCAATATAATCCAACCTGCAAATAAATAAATCTAATGTAACCGCACCATCAGGATATTCTTCTGATTTCTCTATTTCAGAAGTAATTAAATAAGCGAAAGGGATTTCCTGATCATATGCTATCCAATGAGTAGCCCAAGATTCTCCATCATTCAAAAATTCATGAATATCTTTTATTGTATTACTTAAACCATCACCATGAAGCCATTCATTAATATGTGGCTGACTAATCCAGTCAAGAACAAGGTCTTCTTGTGTTTTATTCACTGGTTTAAAATGAAATCTGCTCTCAATATTCATGTTCATAATTGAATAACTCATATAGCTTGGATAAAAGATTGGTTTGTATTTGTATACCCACATTTTAAATACTGAATACTTCCGACAGGGTTATTTAATCGTATCATAATCCGAATAAATTTCATGCAAAACCCTTCTTACATCAGTACCTTTAATTGGCCAACATAAGGTTTTCCAAAATGCCCATCCTAAAGCTCGTATCCAGGTATCATTATCCACTTGAACTGCATTTTTAAATACTTCTCGTTCTTCGCTGGAAAAAAAATTCCATGCTATTACCAAATCACACGCAGGATCACCTACAGCAAGCTGGCCGAAATCAATAATAGCGCATAGTCTTCCGCTACGAACTAAAATATTTCCAACAGCAATGTCTCCGTGAACCCATACTGGCTTTAAACGCCATTCAGAAGAAAGCGCCTGTTTCCATAAAGATTCTGCAGCTCTTTGTTCATGGACGTTTTTAATTTTAGGAATTGAAAGTTGCATTTCATGATCATATGCCTTTAATGAACTGCCCCGATAAAAATTATGTGCGCCAGCCAAAGGCCCATCTATAGCATCTACAGATTGAAATTCTTTTAAACTTTTCCCTAATTCTTCTGCAAAACATTTTACATCATGAATATTCTCTCTTGAAGCAGACTCCCCTTTAATCCAACGATTGATACTCCAATGCCAAGGATAAGCTGGTGATGGTTTTCCTAATGCAATAGGTTGTGTAATCTGGAATGAAAGCTGTTTGGAGAGCCATGGCAGCCATCGATATTCTTTATTAATCTGTGGCTCATACTCCTTATCACTAGGCAAACGAATCACCATTTCTTCACCTAAGTGAAACGTTCGATTATCCCAACCACTTTGCGCAACTGGCTGTATTGGTAGTGATTTCCATTGTGGAAATTGCTCGGCAATGAGCTTTTGGACTAAATTTGTGTCAATTTTTATTTTATCCATTAAGCCCTCTATAGTTTCTTTATTGTAGATTTTCTATGAAACTTGTGCGTAATACCTGCATGCTCAAAATCAAACTCAAATTTAAAACCTAATTTTTCCATAACGCGCAATGATGGATAATTATTGTATGCGGTAAAACAAATAGTGCTAGCCAAATCCAAGTGCTCTTCGGCATACTCCAAGGATGCTTGCCCTATTTCAAATGCTAAACCTTTTCCCCAATAGCTTTGAGCTATTTGATAAGTTAACTCATCTTCCTCTTTTCCCTCAAATATAAAAGTCTTTAATCCCCCTCTCCCAACGTAGTTGTGGGTTTCTTTGTCATACCACATCCAGGGAGCAAAACCATATTGGTTGTAATGCGTCATATCCGATTCCAAACGATTTAAAGCCTGATCCTCATTGTATGAAACACCATAACATTGAATAAACTCAGGATTTGAAAGCATTATTGCATAGTCTTCGTGAAAAGCCACTTGGGGAATAAATGCAATAAGGCGGGGGGTTTCAATGAATGGTTTATTAAAGCCAAAATGTAAAAAGGCTTTCTTATCTATAAGCTGGCAAAATTCATTCTTGGCATTGGCATAATCAATCGTATTGTCATGGATTTTGCTCAAGTTGAGCTTAAGTGCTTCATATTCTTTGGCAATATTGGGGTAAAGACGCAAATAATCGCGAAACAACAGATGCTTCGCATACCAGGAAGATGGATAAGTAACCAAATGAATCTGATGCGTTCGCTCACCCTGTTCATTGTCTTTTTGGAAATAACGCCGATGTGGAAAAACTGTTTCAAAAACCTGGTTATATCGATAACCCAATGATTCAATTTTTTGGATATCTTCGGAAGTAAATTCACTCAAACACTTAACACCAATTAAAATATCAATCACTGGTTTTGCATAAATGCCAGGTATAGCTGTACTGCCAATATGTTCAATTTGGGTTATATTCTTGATACCCAATTGTAATAGCTGTTCCTTTTCAATTTCAAATGCAGCTTTCCATGCAGGATTATGAGGCTCTAAGGTAATCATATTCTAAGATTTTATATTTAATAATATTCAATAGTGGGCTATCTTAACATAGGTCTTAAAAGTGTATTAAAAATATTCATCATACCGAGGAAAAAATGATTGCGATAAAAAAACTAGACGAATTGCATGTAGATGAATTGTCATCCTATCTCAATCATTATCAAGAAACGACCATGTTCATTAGGAATAATCTATACCACTCGGGAATTACCTACCAAGATGCACCATTTCACGGAGAATATTATGGCTCCTTTGAGAACAAACAGCTTAATGGCGTTATAGCTCATTATTGGAATGGTAATGTGATGATGCAAGCTGAAAATTTTTGTGCATTATCATCATTAATAGATGAATTTAAACTTAAAAGGTCAAGACCAATTGCTGGAATACTGGGCGAAGACTCTCAAGCCAATTTTGTCATCGAAAAGCTGGGCTTACAATCAGCACTGTTTGCTATTAATTATCAGGAAAAATTATTCTCCCTTAATCTTGAAAAAATGACAATACCTCAAGCTATTCATTCATACAGCTACACACTCAAAACAATGCAAGAGTGTGACATGGATGTCATCAAAGAATGGCTTATCGCTTATCATATAGAAGCACTTGGGGACGATGCGAATAACCCCAAACTTGAACAATCCATTATTGATGAAATTCAAGATACACAGCTTAGCCAAAATCGATGGGTTTTGTTTGTAAATAACACTCCTGTTTCCTTATGTGGATTTAATGCCAATCTACCTGATATTGTACAGCTCGGTCCCGTTTATACCCCTCCCTCTTTAAGAAATAAAGGTTTTGCCAGAGTTGCCGTGTATCTCTGTTTAAAGCAAGCAGCCACACAACAAGTTAAAAGAGCTATTTTGTTCACTAATGATAATTCCGCTATATGCGCATACCTTGCCCTTGGTTTTCACGAAATTGGAAAGTATCGATTGGCCTTGTTAAAATGAGACCTTGTTGGAGGTAATACGTAACATGATATTATTAAAAAAAACCGGATGATAAATTGTTATTCAAACACTTTGAATAATATTCAAGATAAAATTCACTCTCTCAGAAACCGACAACAGAGGAATATCTATTAATTGATATCCCAGTTCTGCATATGCCTGTCTCAAGTCATTTTCAAATACCTGAGCCGCATCAAAAGTAAGTCTTCGCTCCGCATCGTTGATATAAATCTTCTCCCATGCCGGAGTAAAAAACACTGTTGGATTATATCGATGAGCATGGCTAGCTTTTAGCTCAGAACCGATATCTAAATTAAAGCATTTACTATATGCAATCAGATCAGGAAGGCCTCTGTCAAAAAATACCAACTCATGTTTGGGAGCACTCTCATAATCATAAAGCATCCGCGATAACATCAACTCTTTAAACAAAAAGGGATTTTTGTCATAAACACCATCTCCATCAATGAGCCTTTGCTGTGCTAAAACCAACCTGGCAGGCTCATCAATAATGGGGAAACCTCGCTTTGATAATTCAGCTAAAATTGATGTTTTACCGCTGCCTGGAGGTCCAGTTAATATGTAAAGTTGGTTCATTATTTCCTCTGAATAAATATTTTATATCTAATACATTAAAGTTAATCATGATTCAATTACGTTCATTTAATATCAACAGGAAAAAGTTCTTGATTTCCCATACTGGCTTGATAATCTGAAATCAACACAACTGATGAGTCAGTGCAATTCTGACGAAACCTAGGTCTTGTGATATGCCATCTTGTTCCCTAATTCCATGGCAAAGCGTTTAGCAGGGAAACCCATTAGGAGATATCTTTAAGGCTTTACGCCCGAGGAGTGCTTTAAGCACGTCATCATTAATAACCAGGTAAATCAACCGATGTTTCGGTGATCTTTTTTGCATAACCCAATTGGGATTAATAGTCCTTTTGGGGCTAATCCTCCCTACCCCTAAGGAGCATACCATGCAACAACAGGAACCAGTACAACTTGAGATTGAACATTTGCTCTTTGAGCTGAATTGTTGTGTAAATGATTTAAGCCGCCACCGACTTCAAATTAACACCCATGACATTCAGCAAGCAGAGCTAAGTTTAAACAAATTGGAATCACTGCTCTCCTTTGTCAAACAGTTCAATACTCAACGAATCGCTTGTTAATTGAAGTAATTAAAGCCTTATCCGCATAACAGAAAACCATCTGCCTATGCGGGTCTTTTTCTGTTATGCCATCCACGCCAACAATAACAGGAGAATAAAATGACCGCATCTTTAAATCGCGTTCAATTAATAGGTAATCTCGGTGCTGATCCTAAAAGCATCGCCGGAAAAGACGGACAATCTTTTGTCACTGCCACTTTGGCTACTAATGAGTCATTCAAACAGAATGATGAATGGCAAACCAGAGTGGAATGGCATCAGCTGGTGCTTTTTGGCAAGCTGACAAAGGTCGCTGAATATTTAAAGAAAGGTTCGCAGGTCTACCTCGAAGGTAAATTACGTTCCAATCAATGGACTGATAATGAAGGCAAAGCGCGTCAAGCTTTAAGTATTATTGTTAGCCACATTCAGCTTCTCAGCCCACCCAAATCAGCTGATGAATCCAGTAACAAAACCGCAGAACAACACATGGCTCAGATGCGTGAAATGTTGCAACCGGATTCAGAAGAAATTCCGTTTTAATCATACCCTACCACGGGAGCAAGCTCCCGTGTGGGATTGCTCCATTTACATAAGGAGATAATCTCATGGACACCCCTTCAATCTACGTCGCCTGTTTAGCCTCTTACAACAACGCCATTCTACATGGTGTATGGATAGATGCCACACAAAGCGAAGACGACATCATGGAAGAAATCTGGGAAATGTTGGATAACAGCCCTGAACCCAATGCTGAAGAATACGCCATACATGATTATGAAGGATTCGGCAGCATCAAAATCCATGAGTACGAAGGAATAAGCAATATTGTGGAGTATGCCTCATTTATTCAAGAACACGGAGAGCTAGGCTTAGCCCTTCTATGTGATTATTCAGTAGATGATGCACAAACTATGTTGGAGGAACATTACCAGGGTAGTTATGATTCAGAGATTGATTTTGCCAGGCAGTTATTTGATGACTGTTATGCCCATCAAATGCCGGATAGTTTGATCTGCTACTTTGATTTTGATGCTTTTGCACGGGATCTTTTTATTAGTGATTATTGTTCGGTAAAGTTTGGTAGACAGGCATATATTTTTTCAAGCTATTAAGCCCCTCGTTGGGGCATCTTTTTTAAAACTTGAAGCTCTAAAATCACTTTGTAACTTCTATTAGGTTTTAAAAAATTTATGTTATAGCCTGTCGGTCCAATGTTACAATAATCGATTATTTATCTCGAAATGAACTGAAATGGGTTCTGGTGTATTTATAATTTTATCCGCAATCCTCCATGCAGCATGGAATACATTTGCCAAACGCAATTCAACACCCTATTACGAAGTATTGGGAATTATGAGTTTTGCAACACTATTTTCGCTTCTATTTATTCCTTTTTTCTCTGGTCCATTGTTTGAAACACCTGATTCCTTTTTATGGGCACTAACCTCTGGTTTATTTGAAGGAGGTTACATAATCACATTAGCTATCAGTCTTAGTCAGTCTTCACTTGGGAAAGCCTATATTATTATGCGAGGAAGCGCCATGGTAATTGTCTGGTTTATTTCGGCATGCTTCCTTGGTGAAAATATAAATTTATCTAATACCATTGGTGTATCCTCTGTTCTTTTTGGATTGATACTTACAAGCCAAACTTTTAACCCCGATCAATCAAGGCAATTATTATTTCCGGTTCTATGTGGCATCTGCATTGCTGGTTATCATTTATGCTATGGTCGGTCTTTAGCCTATGGTGCAAACCCAGCTGCACTCTTTTCTGCAGCTTTATGGATTGCTTTACCCTGTGTTTTTCTTTTAATGAAGAAAAAACAAAGGAAAATATTCAAAGAACAACTTAAATCCAACTGGAAAATAACTTCTATAGGCGGAATGATAAGTGCATTATCTTTTTTACTATTTTTAATTGGATTACGTCATGCTGAAGCTGGGCTAGCCCTTACTCTTCGTAATACCTCAGTGGTATTTGCCCAAATATTTGCTTATTTTATTGGTGAAAAGATTTCCCAATATCAGTGGATTGGAGCATTCCTGGTAGCTTTGGGTGCTAGCTTAATATATCCATACTAAAGATGCATAAATCTATTGATCATTTGTCTTCTATAAGTTAACAAAAATTCCTTTCAAATACTCTATAGAGTTATTAGTGCTAGCACTCAGTTGCAGTAGATAAGCATTTTCATTATCCCACCAAAGGGCATCATGTGGTCCATAACAATTATTAAAACTTGCAATATATATATTGCTCGAAATCAAACCACTCTTCGGATTTAGGACTGTTAAATTAAAATTACTATATCCACTAAATGAGTTCATATTAGGCAATCTAGAAAGTGCTGGTTTCTTTATTGGAAAGGAGGCTTTATTAAAAACACGAAACCACGCAATTTGGTTTTTCTTTCCATTTTTCGGAAACATAACAAATTGAATCTCTTCAATTTGATTTCCATTACCATAAATAATTTGACTATCCAGATTAAAATCTAAGTTAAGCTGGTTTAAATACTTTATATTGAGATCCGGTTTGCTGCTTCTAAGAATATTATGTAATGGCCATCTTAAATTCCATATACTTGAAGGTGGTTTATATTCATTTCTATTAATACATGCATTCTCTAGGCAGTTGTTGTAACGAGACCAATAGGATAGTTCAAAAAAATTCTTTTTTAAGATTTCATTTGATGATGAAAGAGGAGAAAAAAATTTACAAAGTTCTAAGAACTCTTCATCGTTCAAGTTACCTTCAAGTAGACGGAGTTCAATATTAGTCCCATGGGATAAATAAGTTAATGTTTTCGATTTTGAATAGTCATAGCCAATCCAACAAACATTTTCCTGATTCAATACATAGGGTTTCATTTCCCAAACCCAATGATCGTATAGAGCGGCGTGATCTAATGTTGATAATGGTCCAAAGTCATACAAAAATTGCTTACATCTTAAGAGAGCATTTTTATACTTAATATAGTAGTAATAAGAAGAGAAATGAGCAGAACACCAAGCAGACCATTTTTTAAATTGATAATGACCAGGTTGTTCATTATAAGGAATATCCTCTACTCTAAGTATAAAGTTAGATAAAACTGCCTCATCAGTATTGGGTACCAAAATAACAAAATTTACCTTTTCTTGAGCTAGTGTAGGTGTGATTTCATGCACTAAATTCATTAATTAATTCCAATCATATATATTAAGATTGATAGTTATCTATAATCTGGCGGGACTAAACTAATTCAAATAATTGTCAGATTGAATGTTCTTTTTCTGCCTCTTTCGTTTCATGTATTTTGTCATTACTCATAAAAAAACCTGTTATCGATGCCCTTACATGATTTCCTGCCGCATTTTCTACTTTTTTTATACAGTGCAGAATATTATTTTTAAAAATAACCAATCTATTGGGTTTGGGAACAATATAATATCCAATTCCGTCATCAGCATACTTATTCAATTCAGAGCTATTAAGATGGTATCCTACCTTTTTCTTCTTATTATTGATTAACGTCACTTCAGGATAATCGAAGTCAAGTTGAGGTGTAGGATTAATCAATAATTCAGCTCCCCAATTTATGTCCCAAATGGGATGGCAGTAATATACATAGGCACCTGAAATTTTGTACTTACCATCAGTATGCCAAGAAAGACCTGAGCCTCTAGGATATAGATAAGGTCTAGCATAGAAAAAATCCCAATCTCTGTCTTTGAAACCAATTAAATGAGAATACTCAGGGGATCTTGCAATTAATTCATTTATAAATAAATCAATGGTTGTGTTTGTAGGGTAAATTTGCTCTGTTGTGCAGGCTTCAGGCCTAGGATGAGAAATAGTAACGCTGCCCCATAAAGGAGATCCATCCTCAAGACTAAAAGCATTTACCCATTTAGAAGAGTGAACAAACTTGAATTTTTCAGTTTGAATAAAATTCCAAATTTTTTCAAAAGCTGATAGCTCTAAGAAGTCATCAATTACAGCAAGAACATCATTGTTTAAAACTAATTTCATATCAATATAAAATTATCAAAGGAGATATAAGCATCTCCTTTATTTACCAAGGCATATATTCATCCTTATCTTCATCGGCATCAATTCTATTAGAATAATATACGTTCATAACATCTCCTTATTAATATCCTTGAATAACAGATTCAGATTATAATTTTATTATTTCACCAAAACAATAATATTAAGGCGTGTTTTTTTACACTATGATCCATATAAACCCACAAAATGATTATTTATCTCGTATTTTGTTTGTATTTAGATCAAACAAATTGTTACTCTTTCACTAATTGGCAAAACAAATTCATCATAGTGATTTGATCGACGTTATTTGGTACGGAATCCAGCAACGCTGGAGAATAAACCACAATTGCCATACATTGTGCTCTTGATACCGCAACATTAATGCGATTTTTATCAAAAAGAAAATTTAACCCGCGAGGAGACTCGTTAGCACTGCTTGCGCACATGCTTAGAAACACAACAGGCGCTTCTTGCCCTTGGAATTTATCTACACTCCCTACCCTAGCCTGATCGCCAAGAGCCGCTTTGAGTTTATTGACCTGATAATTATATGGAGCAACAAACAATATATCTTTCCAATCAATCATTCTTTGTTGACCGTTTTTAGCATTAAAAGTCCTTCCCAACAATTCATGAGCCAAAACAACAATTTGTTCAATTTCTTCGTCACTAGCTTGCGTATTGCCTTCATGCATCACGGGTACAGTGATTATTCCAGCTTCCTTGTTTAATACACCATGATACCCTGCAGGTACAGTTATCAATTGCTCGTCATTCTCTGGGGCGGTTTCCAATTTACCCTCATATATAGCTTCGCTAATGAAGTGGTTTACAGCCGAATGCATACGGTATGTTGTTCCCAAAAATACACCCATGGAATCAGGTATAGTTGGGGTCGAATGTAACAGATAATCCAAAATCGATAAGCCACTGTCCTCTGGATGGCTTCCTTGTGAAGGCTGACCTAATTGCATCTGATCCCCCATTAAGATGATATTGGAGGTTGATTGACTCATAGCAATTAAATTGGCAACACTAACTTGTCCGGCTTCATCAATAAACAGATAATCAAAGGCATTTTCAAGATCATCTCTGGAAAAACCCCAAGCGGTAGTTCCTACAACACAGCCAGCCTGCAAAAAGCCAGCAATATCTTTATTTTCCAGCACACTAATCTTCAAATCATCAATAGCTGGGTCAGTATTACTTGCACAAGCAAAATATCCCGTAATTCCCTCTTTATGGCAGTATTGAGCAGTGCTAATCAATAAATTATTAATCGCTTTATGGCTATTAGAAGATATGCCTACTTTCTTACCTCGTTTAATCAATTCAGCAATTAAATGTTTACCTGTGTATGTCTTACCAGCTCCTGGTGGTCCTTGTATCGTCAGATAACTGTTATTCAGATTCATAACTGCCTGAATGATTTCATTCAATCGTTGTTTAGGATCATGGCTAGGAGCGATTGGCTGACCTGAATTATGTCCATTGATTCTGGGGATAGATTTACCCAGAAAATCAACTATAGCTGTTTGCGCAAGCTCCCCTTTTGCAAACGCTTCCGCCTGCTTTGTAATTGCTTGAGGTATTGGGTCAGGCTTAATATATTCATTCGGAATCAAAGTAATCGGGCTATCTGGCTCATCTTTTATCTGCAGTGCAATAATCCCATGATCCAAATCGCTACCTTCTGCATGATAAGCCGCTTTAATGTTTTTACCATCGGGAGTCTCATTCCCTAACAAATAGTAATCTTTTGCATTACCCTTGAATTCCTGAGTTGGATCAAATGAATATTCATAAACTAAATTACGAGCTTTGGGGGTTGGCTTATAAGGTAGTTTTTCAGTTCTATGACAAAAGGCCAGGCAATCAATATCATCTAATAATTCTTCTTTACTTAACCCTAATCGATCAAACAGACGCCAAAACACGGGTTTTGATTCACGTCTATGAAACTCGATTGACCATGCCATCACAGTATTAATTTTAGATAATTGTTCCTTACCCTCATCTTTTAATTGCGAGACTCGTGCCAGCAAGTTATTGCGAAGCTTAATACCCTCATTAATTTCTTCTTTAATTTCAGGCTCAACTAATTCTGTTTTACCAAGGAAGCAAATGCCGCTGGATTTCTGCTTGTCTCGTAACCAGACCACTAACTCTTGAGTAGAATTACAATCATCAATGTTGTAAGAACGGATATCATTTAATACCTTGGAGGTCTGCCAGGTATCACCGTCAGGATTTTCTCGCCACCGTTCGTAGACAACGACTGAATCCCCTCCAGAACCTACCTCTGTATCTCGTTTGGCACGGTATAAATGCTCAACATTTTTAATCGAATAACGTGGTTCGCCTATTAACAAAGCACCTTTTACGATTTTATATAAATCCACAAATCCTTCATTGCGTAGCAACTGGTCAACTTCGTATTCACATACACCATACCTACTCATTAGTTTACGACAAGCTGTAATTTCATAGCTGGCATAATGGTATATGTGCATAGATGGATCCTGTTGCCATCGTTGATAAGTCCATTCAATAAATGCCCTGAAACTCTCTTTTTCCTGATCTCTGTCATGCGCCCAAAAATCCATATATTGACGCTGGTTATTATCGTCAAAATAAGCCACACCCCAAAGATACTCCAAACCTCCGTCTTCCAGAGGGAATCCTTCAATATCAAAAAAGATATCATTTTTGGATAGTGTGGGTAGCAAAGCCAATCCCTGCTTTTTTCCATCATCATTATCGATTAACTGGTAAGCTGGTATTTTTCTTCCAATACTCTCTTTTTGGACTTTGGCTTGAGCTTTTAGTCGCTCAAATAATTCAGGTTTCATGCCTTTTACATTGTTACTATTTGCTTCGGCTAAAGCAGTCATGGTATTGATGCCAGCTTTATTCAATTTCTTGATTTGTACTGAAGTAATGGTAGCGACCTGTATCAGGTGATCAGCTTTTAATAACAGACTTTCGGCATATGTGCTCCATCTTCCCCAGCTTCTTGATGAGGCTGGATCTGGACATTTATTTGGCTCAAAATGTAGATGCTCAGATAAAAATTTTTGTTTAAGATTCTGGTAGAAATAAAAATAATCATTAAGTCTAAATCGTTTTTGTTCCTTGTTACCTAGAATAATAGTGATATGCTCAGCCCTCTTTTGCTGCATTACTCCAAGCATTTCAGCATAACAACATAATTGCACCAGAAAATAAGCTTTAACTGACTTTGCTAATTTGGTATCCCAAATCTCATAGCAATAATCTCCAAAAATACTTTTACCTGGGACCTTAATTAAAAAATCCGCATACCCTTTAAAGGGTAACAATTCTAAATGTGCCTGATAAATGACATCTGCCCCATTTTTCATAGCATCAATAGTGGCTTGGTATGAATCAGACCGCTTACGCAAATTAGCAATTGTTAACCCTTTAGTTTCAAACTCAGCTAATACTTCTGACTCATGTTGATTTCCCATGTCATGCAAAACATCCAGCAACTCATCACTTTCATCAGGGGAGGGTATTAAATCCGGATGTATGATTGTGAGATGTTCCATCCATGAAGCAAAAGGACTCTCCATAAACTGTGTGAGATCTGATGGTGAGAATACAATTTGCTTGGATTCAAGATACATTTGAGCTCTACCCTGATTTGATTAATGACTTGTTTTACTAAATTTGGAAAATGTATAAAAGATCACAATGAAATAACATTATATTATAGAGTATGACATAGAGTGTTGTGATTGGATGTAAGGGTGGCCAAGATTTTAGAGAATACCCAATGTTACTTTGATATCAATTAATGTCTATCAATTACATTTCAAATCTGGTACCAAAACAGGTACCAAATTTTTACAATTTTTAACTTATGATCTGTAACCTATTGATTTTACTATGCCGCTGCGCAGAATCGAACTGCGGACCTTTTGATTACGAATCAACTGCTCTACCGACTGAGCTACAGCGGCGTATGAAAAGTATACTTAAGTTTAGTGATGATGCAACAGCTCATAATGGTTATTATTTTGTCCTTATCTAAAACAAGTATAAAGTTGTTTGGTTATTAATTTTTATTGAAAAATAAAATGAACTTTTTTAATGACTTCTTACGAATACTAATTATGGATGCTCGGACGTTGGTTCATAATAAATTTCACCAAATTAGCAAAAAAATATTCAAATAGATAAAAAATGATTTATAATAATGCGTTGAGCCAGCTTTTATATTATTAGAAGAAAAAATTAATGTAACATAAGAAATATTTTTCTGCTTTTTTAATTGAGAATAGTTTTAAATTATTGCAGATGAATATAACATAGCGTCACCCAAAACCATGGCAACCTGTGAGAAATAAACAGCTCGTGAAAAATAGTACAGTAGAAACAGAAAAAACCGTTAAAGACAGTGGCTATAGTCGCCGATTAAAAGATCGCCATGTGCAGCTTATTGCATTAGGTGGGATTATTGGCTCAGGCTATTTTTTAGGTACAGGTGAGGTTATAAACTTGGTTGGTCCATCTGTATTTTTAGCTTATATATTAGGCGGTTTAATCATTTTCCTAACTATGCTGTGTATGGGTGAACTTGCTGTAGCTATTCCTATATCAGGTTCGTTCGTTACTTATACCGCTGATTTTATATCTCCATCAGTTGCTTGTGGTGTAGGATGGTCATATTGGATTAGTTGGGTAGCCTATATCCCTGCTGAATGTGTGGCGGGGGGAATAATTATGGAAATGTTTACCGGAGTGAATGGCTATATATGGGCTATTTGTTTTGGTTTACTGATTACCTACATTAACCTTGCAAAAGTAGATACTTTCGGTGAAATTGAGTTTTGGCTAGCTTTAATTAAAATTTTAGCTTTATTTGGCTTTGTTATTTTAGCAATTTTAATTTTCTTTGGCTTAATCCATGGCCCAGAGTCCAATGGCATAATTGGAACTAGGTATATTATAGGTGATGGAGGTTTCCTCCCTAATGGAACCATGCCATTGTTAACGGCGATGGTTCTCTTGCTTGTCAATTATCAAGGATCTGAAATTATTGGTCTTGCTGCTGGAGAATCAGAAAACCCGGCGAGAATGATTCCGCATGCGATCAGAAATGTTACTTTAAGAATTCTTTTTATCTACATTATCCCAGTATTTTGCTTGGTATTAATCTTTCCTTGGCAAAAGGCGGGGTTATCAAATTCAGTATTTGCTGATGCGCTCAACTTCTACAATCTAAAATGGGCCGGTGCAGTAACCAGCTTTGTGACCCTTAGTGCAACATTATCTTGCGCTAATTCTGGATTTTACGGCACAGTACGGGCTTTGAACGCCTTAGCTCGTGATGGAATGGCACCCCATACCTTTGCAAAATTTAATGAAAACTCCGTACCTCAAAATGCCATTATTGCCACATTAATAACCATTTGGATCCTTTTAGGTGTAGGTTATTTTTTTGGACAAACAAAACTTTATATTGCCCTACTCCTGGTGTCTGGTTTTACTGGCACCCTTGCCTGGATTTCTTTATGTACATCCCAAATTCGCTTTAGAAGCAGGTTATATCAAGCAGGATATACTACAGAAAATCTGCGCTATGTAACTCCTTATTCACCTTATACAGGTATTCTTGCAATCGTACTTATGTTTATCGCTTTGTTTTTCCTAGTACTTAACAAGGATCCCACATATAAACTCGCTTTTTATATTGGTACAGTTAGTTTTGTGATCCCCATAATAATCTATAAAATCTTTGACCTGTCGAAGAAAAGGAAAAAAGCATTACATTTAAAAACTAGAGTTAAATTCCAAGATCTATTTCCTCCAGTTTGATTGGTTTTGCTAGAAATATGATAAAACTCGAAGTAAATTATTCTTAGTTAATAATTACTGATTTTATTAAATAATGGCTTGAGTATATATGAAGGGAACTCATAGCAGTAAGATTGCAAGACACAGTCGTTTAAAAAACCTCAATAGCCGCTGGCCAACTTGGCTTGCTCTTATCATTATTGCATTACTTTATGAAGCGTTACCCAAAATATTTTATTGGGGCCCCAGAGGCTTACTACTTGGCTTGGTAAGCATACTTCTGATTCCACTAATCATTACCCTATGGAATAATAACAATCGTATTAATCACTACCTTATCTTGGCGGTTAATATTCTCATTACGCTCTATACAGTCATTTCAGTAAGCCGCTTGATTCTTGCTACAATTCACGGACAAATTGGTCCGAACCACTTACTACTTTCTTCAGTTATCTTATGGACAACTAATATTCTTGTTTTTGCATTATGGTATTGGAGTTTAGATGCAGGAGGCCCAGTACAGCGAGAATTAAAAGAAAGTGCAGGCTCAACTGCATTTTTATTTCCTCAAATACAACTTTCATTAACACAAACGATTGGAATATCCAAATCCCTAAAAAACTGGACGCCCAATTTTGTAGATTATTTGTTCTTAGCTTTTAACACCACAACAGCCTTTTCCCCAACAGATACGCCTGTATTAACCCGCTGGGCTAAGTGTATGACCATGCTCCAAGCTCTTATCTCATTAACCATTATATTAATGCTTGCTGCGCGCGCGGTTAATATTCTGAACTCTGGTTCAAGTTATTTCGTCTCATAGAGATTAGAGCATCTCTAGACTAATGTAATTTTTGCCCATTAGGTACTTTTGGATCAGTGGTAATCAAGCATATAGCTCCATTCTCATCTGAAAATCCAACTAATAAGAATTGTGAAATAAAACCTGCAACGTTTTTTTCGCCTAAATTAACACATCCTACTACAGAACGTCCTAATAAAGATTCTGGAGTGTAATGTATCGTAACCTGTGCGGAAGTTTGTAATATCCCAATATGCTCACCAAAATCAACCCATATTTTATATGCTGATTTTTTTGCGCGTGGAAACTCTTCAACCCTAACAACCGTACCCGAACGCAATTCTATTTTTGCAAAATCATCATAAGAGACTATCATTCCAAACCTCTTGCCCTTAGTACTAAAAATTAAGTTACGTCTACTTCACAAATAAATTCAATTAAAATACTGTCTCCAGAACCGTTGCATGTAGTTCGGGAACTAAACTTCTTAATAAAATAAGTAACTCATCTTCCTGGTTTTCCTGGCACGCATTATTCAGTAAGTGCATTGTTTGCATTAGTTCATCCCAGTTTAATTCACGAAACTTTGCTTTGAATAATTTTTCATGCTCTGTTGAATCCAATTGCTCTGACTCATGGAAAAGCTCCTCAAACAATTTTTCCCCTGGACGTAAGCCTGTATATTCAATCATGATATCTTTTCCAGGCTCCTTCCCAGCTAAACGGATCATTTGTTCTGCCAAGTAGCTAATTTTAACTGGCTCTCCCATGTCTAGCACAAATATTTCACCACCTTTTCCATTAACCATAGCCTGCAAAATTAACTGACATGCTTCTGGTATAGTCATAAAATATCGTTGCATATCAGGATGAGTCACCTTTATTGGGCCACCACTTTGCAATTGTTTTTGGAATAGTGGAACCACACTTCCGGCGGAGCCTAAAACATTGCCAAAGCGAACGGTAATGAACTGAGTCTTTACCCTAACATTCAAATTCTGGCAAAAAATTTCTGCAACTCTTTTAGTGGTTCCCATAATATTGGTGGGGTTTACTGCTTTGTCAGTGGAAATCAAAATAAATTTTTCAGTATCTGCCGCCACACTTGCTTTTGCGACAATCTGTGTTCCTAGAATATTGTTCACAACGGCAACACGTATTTGATTTTCCAGAAGAGGAACATGTTTGTAAGCTGCAGCATGAAATACAATTTCAGGAGAATAATCGTTAAATAATTGCTTAATTGCTATTTCATCAGTAATGTTGACTAATTTAAGCTGCAAAGGAATATCGGGGAAACTGTGCTTCAACTCAAGTTCAATTTGATATAAATTAAATTCGCAATTTTCAACAATGACCAAGCTTTGAGGTTTAAGAGCTAAAATTTGCCTGCATAATTCAGAGCCAATTGAACCTCCTCCTCCAGTTACTAGTACTCTTTTCTCAGAAATTTCCGCGATTAACTTGTCCCATTGCAAATTAACTTGCTCTCTGCCTAATAAATCCTCTATATTTACAGGCCTCAAAGCATTCACTTCTACTCTGCCAGAGGCTAAATCATTAAGACCAGGAAGTGTACTAAAAGGAACTTTACTCTCTTCGCAACAGGTAACGATACGCCGCATAATTGAAGAGCTTGCTGATGGAATAGCAATGAAAATCAAATCAATCGCATACTCTTGAACTCGCATGGTAATTTGGCTAGTAATGCCCAGCACTGGAACCCCATGAACTTCTAAGCCTTTTTTCGATAGATTATCATCAATAAAACCAATCGGTTTGTACTGATTGCTCCGTTTTAAATCCCTAACTAATCCTTCTCCAGCCATACCGGCACCCACTATAAGTACTCGTTTTATTTCTGCTGGCTGAGTCCCCCTAGCGCGTCGGTCCCAATAAATTCGCCTCAACAATCTGGCACTGCAAAGAAAAGCAGTTAAGATAACGCAGTACAAAGGAAATATAGAACGAGGCAACTCATGAAGAATTGAGGTTAAATATAAAACAGGAATAGCTATTGTCGTAGCAGTCAAAGAGGCTTTTAATATTCGAATAACATCGTTTAATGAAAAAAACGCCATAAACCACGATATGTTTTAAAATAGAAGTAGCAAGTCACTTGAATGACGGTTAACAAAGCCAATGCATAAAAAGAATGTGTAGACGTAAGCCGTTCTGGAAAAGGCTGTAAATTATATCGTAACCAATATGCGGCATACCAAGCTACGGGAATTGCAAGAAGATCATTCAGAAGAACGGGTGATTTTATATACAACCTCTTCAAAAAAATTTTCACAATTTCGATCATATAATAATCCTTCTGAACTCATTTGTGAGCAAGAGATAGTACATCAGGTTTATCTTTATAACATTAAAAAGTTGCTTTTTATAATGGAAAACTCTAATAAATAATTTATTTCCTAATCGGCAAAATATCAGAAGAGTTTGTATATATTTCATAACGATAAATTGAGTCAGGGTTATTGGCCATATAAACTTTGCTTAATGTATAATTATTTTGCTCATTTAACAATTTTTTTAAGCATACATCACTAGGTGTATATATTACTTTCCCTTGCTCAATTAATGAGGTCAAAATAATAACTGCTGGTTTTTTATGCAAAATATTGTTGCAAAATAACTCATGCCTAAGTTTTTCAGGGTAATGTGCCATTGATAAGTTATTTAAGCAATATGAATCAATAAAATTTAAATGACTCAAATAAGGGATTAAGCCACAATCGGCTAGAACAACCGAAGCCCCCATAGGAGTATGATTATTTAACCAATCTACTACCTGAATGCGTAACTGCTCGCCGCGAATGGGATTTTGAGAAAAATATCGATAATCTGCCAGGCTCATTTTCGGTATAAAAAAAAGCACTATTGAAAAATAAACCAAATAAAAAAACGTATTAAAAACAAAGTCTCTTTGTTGCCAAAAAGAATTGATTAAAATGCTAATTCCTTGTAACGCTAAAGGAAGGAGTAGTACAAATGCAGGCAAGAAAAGACGATTATCAAAAGCAACTACAGGGTCTGAATTTACCAATACTATTAAATAAAAAATACTTGGTAACCATAAAAAATAATGTCGTTTCCCCTCAGACTTAATACAAGCTGGAAGGGCAAGCAGCGCAAATGGCCATATCAGTTTTATGTAGTTCCTATCTAAAGTTACAGTAAAAATATTCGACAATCCTTTACAATACACTGAATTAGGAAAGAGAAATCCGAAATAAGTAAGTCGCCATAAAAAATAAGGCCCATAAAATAGAACTAGAGTGCAACAAAAAAGAAATACTCCTTGCCAATAATAGTTTACTTCTTTTTGAGGTCTATCCCAGCATAACAAAATAAAAAATAAGACCATTAAGGCTGGAGCCTCAGGTCGAGTCATCCCCGCAAGTGCAAGAAATAATCCTGCAAAAATAAAGTACTTCTTTTCTGATTTGCCACGAAAATCAGGAAATAACTGGTACCCCATCCCTCTGAAACAAAAATATATCGCTCCACAAATAAGTGCTTGGTAAACCGCTGTTTCCAAGCCACTGATCGCCCAGATAATTTGCCCCTTATAAAACAATAAAGCCAAGCCAGGTAAGAGTGATTTTCGTCTAGAAAACCAAAATCGAGCGATTAAGTAGATAAAATAGCAGGTAAAACAAAGTCCTATTAATCCTGCTATTTTTAAAGCAATAATTGGATCCCCTTTTAAAAGGAGTATTAAAGCCCCAAGAGCAACAAAAAGAAAATTTGAATAACCCTCTACTGGAGGGGCATTCATGTTCCACAATAAGCCTGTGCCATCAGCCCAATGCCTCGCATAACGCAACGAGATATACATATCATCAATAGTGAAGGGCCAAATCGCTTGGATTTGTAAAATCAATAAATAAAAAAATAATAAAATGAAAATAAAATCACACCAACGCAATTTCGATTTCATTGAGCTAGTGCCATAAAAGTTAAAATAACAAAACACCAAAGATTGATTCGTGATAATCGATCATGTAAAAAAACAATTACAGGATCGTCATTTTCAATGTCTTGCATTGCCAGCCAAGCAAAGCGCCATAACGCGATTGCAGCAAAAGGCACAGTCAACATGAAATAAAATGATTGATCTCTTGCATAAATAATATAAAAAACATAAGTGAGAAAACTAGCAACGCCGATAGTGACTATTAGCCAATGAAGCATTAGAGGATTATATTTCTTTAATACCTGACGTGTTGTATGTTTTAGACCTAACTGCATTTCCATTCTGCGTTTATTTAAAGCAATAAAAAGACTCACTAGCGTTGCAGCAACTGTAAGCCAAACAGAGATGGTTAAACCAATACCTGCCGTACCAGCTAAAACCCGCAACATGAATCCTGCAGCGATACAAAGTACATCAATAACAGGAATCAACTTAAAAAGATGGTTGTACGCAATATTTATTACTAAATAAACGCAAAGAATAATTGCTAGTTTCTTAGAAATTAACCAACCTAAAGTAAGCCCGACCAGTAACAGCAAAAACAGCATAAAAATTGCCTCAGAAACTGTAATTTTCTCACTTGCTAATGGCCTATGTCGTTTATGAGGGTGCAAGCTGTCTTCGGTTCTATCTTCAATATCATTATAAATATATACAGCACTGGAAATAAGGCAAAATGCTAAAGTAGCTAACAGTGCGGGAATAAAATATCCTGAGATAGGAGTATAACAAAATCCCAGCATCACAAACGCACCTTTAGTCCAATGTGAGATGCGAAGCAGCTTAAACAAATGTTTAAGACTTTCTTTGAGGTTTACCTTTTGCGTGTTGTTTATCAATTCACTTACCTTTCATAAAAAACTTAGTTTGATGAACAATACTATAGTCAATAAATTAAAAGTAACACAATCTGAAAAAAAAGCATCATTTCAATGGTTTAAACTCTAAATAAACTAAAAACCTTCAATTTATTACGACACTTTAGTAAAAAATAATCAAATAACATTGCATTTATACAATTTAGAAGTAAGATAAATAGTTAATGGAACAATACGTACATTTACGTACTTTACCAAAAGGACGGGGAACATTATGCACTTTATTCTTACACCAGGAAATCTTGCCAAATTCGATAACATACGTAAAGTTTATGAAACTGAAAAGCATGTTGATCTCAACGCAAAACCTTCACTAATCGGCACACCTATCTTTTTTGGTGGAACTGATGTCATCAGTAGAAACAAACAAGTTTCATTTTTGGAAAAAGTGAATGCGATTCTTAAAATTCACCTGATAAGCGAAGAAGAAATTAAAACACCGCAACAACGTCAAGTTTATCTCATTGCGGCACGATTCATGGTTGCAGCCTGTCTTTATGTGCAGTCTCAGATTAATAGCTCAAAAAGAAACTCTGCTCTATATCGAATCATCGAAGACAATTTAGGAATAAGCTCTGAAAACTTCTTAGATGATGAAGACAAAGAAACATGCTGTTTAACAGCAACACGACTGATTAAAACACCCAGTGCGTTTGAGCATTCTAATGCAACATTACAGAAAAAAGGAATAACACCATTTACTGAGAAAGAATGGGAACAATTCTCAACATTTTTAAACGAAATGTGTCATAAAAAAGAAATAAAAGATCCATCTGCAAGCTTCCCAACTATATCACTTACTCAGCCTTTATTCGGAACAGCCTTTTCCTATGTTGGGGCAACTGTTGGTGTAGTATTGGCAGAAGGAGTGAGTAACTCAACCTCAGCAATCAGTCCGCGCGTGCAATTAACTGCCCTCGTTGGAAGTACTTTATTAGTTTTCAGTCCCGCAGGAACTACTGGCGTTGCTCTTTTTGCACCAGTCATAGCGACGAAGCTTCTTACTTCTTTTTGCACTATCAGTCTAGCCCATGCCATGAGTAAAGCTGCAGGATATTTGGGGCAAGGAGTAGGCATAGGAGTGGGGCTTCCATTTGATATTGCTTATAATCTGCTGTGGTCCGTTTGCTCTTTGATTGGTCGTTACTACAGTAAGACACCCCAATTTGCAGTTATAGACGGAATACGTATTGTGGATGGTGCCACAATCATCGCAGGGATTCCGATTCAACTTGTACCTGAAAATGCATTACCTACTGGTTGTACCAAAAAAACTCTTGAAATTACCGAAGAAGGTGAAATTCACATTGAAGGTGAAGAAGTGCAAGACACACCGATGCAGATCCCTCCCGAAGTCATTGAAGAGCTCAACAAACAAATTGTCCTTTACACCCCAAATAAAGGAGGTATAGAAATAAAACAATCAGACAGTAAAGAACCCATAATCACTGAACCTGATGAACTTGAAGGACTATCCCTAATCTAAAATAAAAAACAGTTAAATCATAAGGTCAGAGTTAATACTCCGAAGATTTAACTGCTTTTTAACCTTAAGTGAAATCCATTATTCATAAAACCCGAAAACACTTTAAAGCGCGCCCAGGCTACCAATTAAGGACGATTATCAATTTCCTTGCGCTGGCTTGGTAGAAAATCTTTTCTATCCAGCCCCATGGCTACAGCTAAAGCTCCAGCCACATAGATGGATGAATAAGTACCAATAAGAATACCAATGATCAGTGCCAAAGAAAATCCATGTATGGCCTCACCTCCATAAATAAATAAAGCAAGCACGACAAACAGAGTCAACGTAGAGGTCATAATAGTTCTTGAGAGGGTCTGGTTAATCGAGATATTCATAATTTCAATAGACGTAGCACGACGAATTTTAACAAAATTTTCACGTACTCTATCAAAAACTACAATCGTATCATTCAATGAGTATCCAATTACTGCTAATAATCCAGCCAATGCCTTTAGATCAAATTCGACACCGAAAAAAGCAAAAATTCCCAAGATCAAAACAGGATCATGTACTAGTGCAACGGCAGAACTCACAGCAAGTCGATACTCAAACCGCATTGCAATGTATATCATTGTTGCTAATAATGAAACAACAACCGCTAATGCACCTTTAGTTGCCAACTCCTGCCCTACCTGAGGACCTACAAACTCAACTCGTTGTTTGTTTGCACCTGGTAAAGCAGTCATTACTTGGTCGACCAAACGCGCTTGTTCTTTGTCTTCTCTTGGAGCAATACTGATTAATACATCTTTAGACGTACCATAACTTACAACCTGCGCTTCTTTAAATCCGGCCTTAGCCAGGTTTTCTCGAATTGAGGGTAAATCAGCTGCGGAAGAATAAGAAACTTCAATTTGAGTTCCACCCGTAAAATCCAGTCCCCATTTCAAACCATGAATGGTCAAAGCACCAATAGAAAGAACAAAAATCAATATAGAGAACATTGCCGTCCAACGACGAGCCCCCATAAAGTCCACGTTTGAATTTGGATTAAAAAATTCCATCTGAGCCTCGTCTTTAAATACCTATAGATAGTTTTTTTACGGTTCTGCCACCATAATACCAATTTACAATTCCACGGGTATAAGTAATACCTGTGAGCATGGAGGTTAATAATCCTAATGAAAGGGTTACCGCAAATCCACGCACAGGCCCTGTACCCACTGCAAAAAGAATAATTGCCACAATTAGGGTAGTTATATTTGCATCAAGAATGGTTGAAAAGGCACGTTCATATCCAGCATAAATTGCTGCTTGTGGTGACAAGCCATGTCGCAATTCCTCTCGAATACGTTCATAAATCAGCACATTCGCATCTACAGCCATACCTACCGTCAATACAATTCCAGCAATACCTGGAAGTGTAAGAGTTGCATCAATTATAGATAATAAAGCACTCAGCAAAACCAGATTAAGTAATAAAGCAACATCTGCTATGAACCCAAAAAAACGATAATAGAACAGCATTAAAATTAAAATTAAGCCCATACCTACTTCGAGAGAAATGATACCTCTGCGAATATTTTCTTTTCCTAAAGTGGGGCCTACAGTACGCTCTTCTATAGGATAAATTGCTGCTGGTAACGCTCCTGCTCTTAACAGTAAAGCCAAATTGCTGGCTTCTTTAGAATCAGTAAGCCCTGTAATTTGGAAATTATTGCCTAAAGCATTTTGGATCACAGGTGCGCTAATAACACGCTCTTCACGGTGGGTAATTCTCTTTTCAACGCCATTGACGGTTTGTATGTTATTTTTAGTTTCAACATACACAATCGCCATACGTTTACCAATATTCTCACGAGTCACTTTAGTAAACAAACTTTCACCGCCTCCGCCAAGTTGTATTTGTACTGCTGGCGTTGCCGTTTGCTGATCGTAGCTAGAAACCGCAGAAGTGATTGAATCGCCACTAAGAACTACTTGCCTCTTTAGTAAAATAGGATATCCATCCATCATCAACAATTTATCATTGACAGGAACAACTCCAGTTTGTTTGGCAATTTGTGGATCATTATCTTGATCTACTAAATAGAATTGTAGGGTTGCAGTACCTCCAAGAATTTGCTTGGCACGTGCTGCATCCTGAATTCCTGGCAAATCAACAGCCACCCGAGTAGCTCCTTGTTGTTGCACTACTGCCTCACCCACCCCTAGTTCGTTCACTCGATTACGCAAAATACTCATTGTTTGCTCAATGGTATTTTGTCGCATCGTGTTTAATTCGGTAGGAGAAACTGATGCCATGATTCCATTATTTGTTTTACTTTTTACAAAAACAAGATCCGGTATTTTATCTTTTAAACCTATAAAAGCATTATCTCTAGATTCAGCATCACGGAAACGTAAATCAACACCTTTATCAGGTATAAAACGTATGCCAGTATAACGAATACCTAGCTCACGTAGCTCCTGACTGATGTTTTTCATGATTCCTTCATAGCGACGACTAATCACACTTTCCACATCAACTTCTAATAAAAAGTGCACTCCTCCTCTAAGGTCCAGACCTTGCTTCATCGGCGCAGCATGAATCGCATCCAACCAGCCTGGGGTTGAAGGTGCTAAATTTAAAGCCACTGTGTACTGGGATCCTAAAGCATTTTTAATAGTGTCACGAGCTAATAATTGAGCATCAGTAGATGAGAAAACTACTTCAACACCTTCGTTTTGAACAACCAGAGATGTATAGTGCAGTTTGTCCTTATTTAATATATTTTCTACCTGATTTTTTAATTCATCATAATCTACTGGTGTTTCAGATGATATTTGTACCACAGGATTTTCTGTATACAAATTAGGTATGGCGTAAACTAACCCAACTACTGCTATGACAATCAGCATCAGGTTTTTCCATAAAGGATATTTATTTTGCATTTTCCGTGTACCTATGACTTTTTAAAGAGATTTTAAAGTACCTTTTGGCAATACAGCACTCACCGCGCCTCGTTGTAAATTAATCTCTACACCTTCTGCAAGACTGATTTTGATGTATTGCTCATCTAAACTAACTACTTTAGCTAGTATTCCCCCTGAAGTGATGATCTCGTCACCTTTTTTTAACTTGCTTACTAAATCACGATGCTCTTTTGCTCTTTTGTTTTGTGGTCTAATGAGCATAAAATAAAACAACACAAAAATAGCGGCGATCATAATGAGTGAAAAAGTTCCATCTGCTTGGGGTGCTGGTGCAGCGCCAGCCGCAGCCATAGCATCGCTAATAAAAAAACTCATACTATCTCCTTTAATCTACGATTGATAATCGCGTGACATCATATAGCGAATTGCGCTCAAGGTAAATGAATCAAAGAGGAAATTAAAACAGTTTTTCATAATATTACCTTCAATTTTCTACGCTATAATTTCAGGTAACAGTTTAAAAAGGGATATAAATGAGCAATCTGATGCTTGTTCTTCTGTTATTTATAATGAACTACCCTATATCAGGGTATACATTAGATGAAAAAAATTTTGATAGTTCTAAGCAATCAACCATTCTCATTATAAAAAAAGTTCCTCTTGTTATTCATGGAAAAAAAACTGAAGTATTTAAAATTGAACAACCCGATGGAACTTGGGGTTATAAAGGGATAAAGGGACAATACTTTGATGCTGTGGTTAAAAATACGACCAATCATCCCACAGTCGTTCATTGGCATGGATTAATTCTGCCTAATGCAGAAGACGGTGTTCCCTATGTCACGCAGCTACCAATACCCCCACAAGGAGAGTATCACTATCGTTTTAAATTAAATCAGTCAGGAACTTATTGGATGCATTCTCATTTTGACTTACAAGTCCAGCGCTTTCTTTCTGCTCCATTTATCATTTATGAACCACATGAAAAAAATAATGAAAATGATGTGATTTTGTTTCTCAGTGATTTTAGCTATAAAACTCCTAAAACAATCTTATATGAATTAAAACACAAAGGCACTCCATCTTTAATGAAGACGAAAGATATGGATAAAAAATCAAAAACAAATACGATGACGATGACGATGACGATGACGATGGAGAAACATACGTCAAAACCTGATTTAAATGATGTAACTTATGATGCCTTTTTAACAAATTATCATAGTCTTTCCAATCCAGAAGTATTCTCAGTCCACAGTGGAGAAGAGGTTCGTCTCCGCATTATCGACGGAGCTGCAATGACTAATTTTTTTATCAATCTGGGAAAACTTCAAGGCAAAGCAATCGCTGTTGATGGGCAACCTATTAAACCAATTTCGGGAAACCAATTTCAGCTTGCTATAGGACAACGTATTGATATTCTTATTAAAATCCCTAAAGGTGAAGGAGCATATCCCATTTTGGCTCAGGGAGCCGGAACCCAAATGCAAACAGGATTAATTTTGGCTACTCCCAATGCACCCAAAATATCAGTGCCCGAAAAAGCAGCCACCGTTGCTGGGGGACTAAATAACGAACAAGAGTTCAAAACGCATGCCTTGACCCCTCTTTCCCTAAAAAAACCCATGCAAACATTAACTGTCACTTTAGAGGGTGATATGATAAATTATGTTTGGAAAATGAACAATCAGGCTTGGCCCGATATTACTCCACTAGGTGTTGATAAAAACAAAAGAACAGAAATAGTTTTAATCAACAAAACGGGAATGCCCCACCCAATGCACATACATGGTCATTTTTTCGAAGTTACAGAAATTGATGGTAAAGTACTTAAAAACGGCCCCATGCGAGATACCGTTTTAGTTTTGCCTCATTCTACGGTCAAAATTCAATTTGATACTGATAACCCTGGCAATTGGATGTTTCACTGCCATATGCTCTATCATGAAGCGACTGGAATGATGACTTTTATCAATTATAAGGGCATTAAAGTACCAGACTTTAAAAAGGATGCTTTTCATCAATGAACACGTTTTAATAAGCCTCGAAGCAATATAACTTCATCAGGTACCTCCCCCACATCTCGATAATGAATTGACGCCATGAGCCAAATGATAGACAGCAAGAAACCCAGCCTCCTTTAATAAGATTACCGCTCGTTGACTTCTGCGGCCTGACTGACAATAAATCAGGATAGGATCTAAGGGATTAAGCTCATTCAAACGCATGGGCAATTCAGCCAAAGGAATTAATCTCCCACCTAAATTTTTATCGCTGTGTTCCTCTGCTGTACGAACATCCAGCAATAATATCCCTGGATTTGCTTCTAAAAAAGGGGCCAAATTCTCTGCTGAGACTGTATGCTCATGATTCAACTCAATACACAATCCAAAATCACGTTCATTCAGAGTCTGCCCATAAACACAAAATGGGCATTCTTCATTTTTAGTAAGTTGAATACTTTTTATATCCATAGTTAGAAAGTCGATACATAGCAATCGATTCAGTAATGAAACACCACTAGCAGTAATCCATTTAATTATTTCTGTTGCTTGCAAAATACCTAATAACCCAGGAAGTGTACCTAAAACACCACCAGTCTGACAATTTGCGCCCGTGTCAGGAACAATCGGAAATAAACAATGTAAACATGGATTTTTTTTTCCATGAAATAAAGAACAATGTCCCTGGAACTGATAAGCACTTGCATAAACGTAAGGCTTTTCGAGACGATAACAAGTATCGTGAACCAAATAGCGCGTATAAAAATTATCAGAACAGTCTGCGACAAGATCGTATTGAGCAATAATTTCTTCAGCATTATCTGCGGTTAAACGAAACGCATAAGAGTCAATCTTAATATTTGAATTTAACTCCTGTAATTTCGTTTCTGCAACAACAGCTTTTGCCTTGTAAATATCCTTTTCTTGATAAAGAATTTGGCGATGCAAATTAGCTTCTTCAATAAGATCATCATCGATAATCCCTATAGTCCCAACTCCTGCACCAGCAAGATAAGTCAGTAAAGTAACTCCTATTCCTCCAGCACCTACGCACAATACTCTTGCATTTTGCAGTTTTTCTTGTCCAAGAATACCTATTTCTTCTAATTTAATTTGCTGAGTATATCGTTTTAACTCAGGTAAAAAAGACATTTTAGTTCCTCTTAACATAGTAAATAGTTTAACAAAACTAAGAAAATCAGAGAACAAAATAAAAGATCGTTTTTAAATTTAAGAAAGATCTGTAAAGTAAAAACATAGATCTTACTAAAATCAACATCCAATTCCAAATAGGAATGGGTTAGTTTAAATACTCCATTGCTCTTAAGAATTCAATCATATCTATTCACTAGAATAACTCAAAGACTTTTAGAGCCTATTACAATTCATTGCCCTATATCTCATATTTTACGTACAGAATGTAGATAAGTGGTCATTGTCAACTGCTCCAAAAGAAATCGCTGCTTTAATAACGATTGGAGAAAACATAAAAATGAAAAACGAACAAAATCAGCAAAATATTTATGGGATATTAGGAATAACGCCTACTGATAATTTTACCATAGTAAAAAAAGCCTATATTAAAAAAGCGTTAAACACTCACCCTGATAAAAACCCTGGTAAATCTGATGAAGAATTCAAAATACTACAAAACGCCTGGGAACAAATAAATAGTGAAGCAAAACTTCAATTATATTTTGAACTTTATAAGCAAAACAAAACTCATGAATTTGATGAAAAATTAAATGAACATTTTTCTCAATCTCCATTCACTTCAGCCCCAGATAAAAATGAACAAGCGAATACAAACTTTTCCAATGCTCTAAATGAATATCGTTCTGGTGATGTTGATGTTTTTATCCCAGTACCATTTGCTCCTTCTGGTATACCCGGACTAAGCAATGCCCGAGTTCATCTTTCTCTTGATCCTAAAGAACAAGAAGAGAACTTAGAAAATATCAGGAAATTTATTGTTAACGCAAATAATGGTTTTTATCAGGTTGGTGTGACCTATAAAGAAGCCGTGGATATTGTCAATCAACATGGCCATAACAGTATGACACTCATTGTTCGACTCAGACTACCTATAACGCGCTTATCAAATGTCAGAGCTTCAGAGCAAGAACTTGTTGGTCCATATATATTAAATGCACATTCAGATAATAAATATTTTACGTTGCAGCCTAATACGGTCATTCACAAGGAAGATATTCATACAGTACAACCTATGAGTTTGAGAGAGTACCATAATTCAATTCGCTTTATGCACTCTTTAGAAAAAGCAGGTTCTCGCAGCGAAGCAATTTATAGTGAAAAACCTGTTGCGTTCTATGACAAAAATCAAAATAAAAATGCATTAGAAAATGAAAAACTAACCCTTTCTTCACATAGCCTAACGGGGTTTCATGTTCGTGATAATATTCGTGCGGGTTTGAATTGGTTATTTTTCTCTTCCTCATCATCAAGCCCTTCTTCTAAAACAAATACTGAAGAACAGAAGTCAGAAAGAAATAATTACCCTTTTAAACAATAAATAATAGATTCTTTCCTTACAAAGCATTATTGCGTATAAAAAACCTTAGCAACTGCTTATAAGAATTTGAGACAGTTGCTTTATACTCACAACAATGCCTATCGCGGTGAGAAAGCAATCCATGCAAGCGATGACTACTTACATTTTAATACATTTTAAAAGTTGTTCCGTAGCTTTGCGTGGATCTTGCGCTTTTGTAATTGCAGAAATAAGAGCCACCCCCTGAACACCTGTTGTAACCACCTCGGACACACGTTCAATGTTTATCCCTCCAATTGCGACCAAAGGATAATTTAAAGTGCGTTGCCAGCGTTTTAAACGTTCAATTCCCTGTGCCAAGAAAGGCATTACTTTGCTGGTAGTTGGATAAATTGGCCCAATAGCAATATAGGAAGGGTTAATTGCATGTGCTTTTGCCACCTCATAATAGCAATGGGTACTTACCCCCAGCAATAATCCCCGTTTTCTAATTGCATCGACATCAGCAGCATCTAAATCAGCTTGTCCCAAATGCACTCCATCGGCCTCGAATTTTAAGGCCAACTCCCAATAATCATTAATATATAAAGTAGCACTATGTTTTTTAGCCAAAGCAATGCTTCTCTGAATTTCTTTTTCTAAAGTTTCTGTTCGTTCTTTTATCCGCAATTGAATAGTTTTCACGCCAACATTCAACAATAACTCAACCCAAGAAAAACTATCTACAACAGGATAAAGACCCAAGCGATGGCAACGTTTAAAGGGTTTTGGTACTTCATATAATGGCGTTGACGCAAGATAAGGCAAATCGATTTCATCTTCAGGAAATCCCCTAAAATCAAAACCAGTTTGCGTCCGGCGCATAGTCTGATGGGTATACATTTTTGCGATAATGATTGCATCTTCTAACGAATACCCCAGAGCCAAAGATGCAGTGATGGCTGCTGAAAGAATTGAGCGACTTTCGCTTGTATGAGGAAGACGGTTTTGAGTCAACCAAAATGAAGTAACTCCATTAGTCCAATAATCATGGCACCAAACTTCGGTTGAATGTTCGCCTAATAAAAAAATATTTTGGTTGCCCAAACTTAATAACTCGTGAGCCGCTATTTGCATCGACTGATGAGAGGTAATTTTATAACCTAAAATGAGTTCCGCTTCATGAGTATCCAATACTAAAAGATTAGTTAAAGAAAACCAGGGAATTAAGTCACTTTTTTTGTAATATACTTTTTGTAGCAAAAAATCCGCATCTAAAACAATAGGAATCGAATATTGCTTTGTAAAATAAATGTCTTCCAAAGAGATTTGCAAACCTACTTTTATTGCTGCAGGCATACTTTGCGCATAAAATTGGGGCCGTTGCACTTCAACCCCAAGATCTTGAAAAGTATGTAAATCGGCTTCTATTTCGGTATCTGCCCACACTATTTGCATTAGGGAAACTCCCTATGCCAAAATGGCGTATCAATTAAAGGAGTGCATGATTGGGCTGTCATTCGCTCAGCCATAATCCCAGCTTCAAATGCATTGCGACCTGCAATAACCGCATGGGCAAACGCTTCTGCCATAGTCACTGGATGGATTGCCAAGGCAACTGCACTATTAAGTAACACTGCGTCAAAACCTAACTCTAAAATATGGGTTGCATGGGAGGGTTTGCCAATTCCTGCATCGACAATAAGCGTAATATCAGGTAATCGTTGCCGTAAAGTTTCCAATGCATAGGGATTCAATAGACCTTTCCCAGAGCCAATAGGCGCAGCCCATGGCATCAAAATACGACAACCACAATCAATTAACCGCTGACACAATATCAAATCATCAGTACAATAAGGAAATACTTCAAATCCGCGTTTTACTAATTCCGCAGCAGCATCTACTAACTCAAACGGATCAGGCTGTAAACTGTAATCATCTCCGATTACCTCTAATTTAATCCACGAAGTTTGAAAGAGCTCTCGCGCCATTTCAGCAGTAGTAATCGCTGTTTGTGCATCACGGCAACCTGCCGTATTAGGAAGCAAATGACAAGGTAACGATTGGATTGTTTTCCAAAATAAATCGCCTCCTTGGCCATAGGACATCTGACGCTTCATCGAAACAGTGAGTACATTTGTTTTGGAAGCATGAATTGCCTGAGTCATCATTTCAAGCGATGGATAAGCAGCCGTCCCTAAAAGCAGGCGACTCGTAATTGTTTTACCGGCTAAATTCCACATATTTTAACCCCCTTGCATGGGTGTAATCAAATCAATACGATCACCTTCTTGCAAAATCGTGCTGCAAAACATGGATTTAGGAATAAATTGATTATTTATAGCAATCGCAATGTGTGCTGCACTCTTATTTTTTTGCTCAAGCATTTCGTGTAGCGTACACGAAGAATCTAAAGATAAGGGTTGATCATTAATATAAATAATCATACATAAGCCTCCCATAGTTCTGGATAATAAACCTTTTTATGATTGCTTTTGAGCCCACGTAACACCTCTTCTACCAATGCTGGGGCAATTAAATATCCATGACGATAAAGTCCATTAATCGCAATAAATTGTTTTGCATATTTAATGCGAGGTTGGTGATGCGTTAAAGTTGGACGACAATGGGTTACTGTTTTAATGATTCGGGCTTCAGAAAAACCTCGATGCACATAATAAGCAGCAGTTAATAACTCAAGAGTAGTATGTACAGAAATAGAACTTAAATCTTCTGTTTCTAATTCACTTGCACCAAGTAGGTAATAAGAATCAGGACGTGGAACAATATAAATGTTATATCGCGGATGTAAAAGCCTTATAGGTCGTTGCAAATTAACATAAGGCGCATGTAACCAAATGAGTTCTCCACGTAATCCACGCAAATCAGAAAACGTTTTTTTCGCACCCACCCCCCTACAATCAAAGACAAAATCGAAAATAAGGCTCTGCTTCTCAATTTCTATTTTCCCTGGATATACTGATGACACAAAAATCCCTTCTCGCCATAAGATACCTGCCTGAGAAAGATGTTTTTTCAATGCAGATAATAAATTCTGATTATCCAGTTGCCCTTCTTGTGGAAAATAATAGGCCGTTTGAAATTGGTGTAATTCAGGCTCAAGCTGTTTTAAGGCATGATGAGTCAACAGCTCATAACAGGAGTTACTCAACTTATTGACAATTCGCGCACTGAAATGCTGCCATTCTGTCTTGTCTTGTGGATGATGAAGAATAAGAGAGCCTTGGCGACGAAAGTAAATTGGTTCGCATAATTGATTAAGAATGGGCTGCCATAATTTTTCAACAGACTCCATCCCTAAATTAAAGATCACTTGCTCCGCCTTGTCGAGCTCAGACATAGGAGCCAAAAGTCCTGCTGCCGCATTACTGCAATTATTAAATGAGACTTCTGATTCAAATACAGTTACCTGCCAACCCTCATTATGCAAACGTAGAGCGAGCAGGCACCCCATAATCCCAGCACCGACAACAGCTGCATTTTTCATGTTGCTCTTATTCACTCACACAACAAGCGATAGGTTCTAAATCAGAATGAGGCATTTTAGGCAACCATTCATTGGTATAACAAGAATGGATATCAAAAGAATCATTGATAATTCCCAAGTGTTTACCAAACCGCCCTACTTTATTCCAATCACGATCTACATTTAATAATGTTCGCGAGAAAAAGGGTAAACTGCGAATAAAAATAGTATGATACATTGGAGTTCTTAATTGTGGTTTTGCACGACATAAAAGCTCATAAGCTTCATCTGGATTTTCTGTAGTAAACGCAGCCCCTCTTTGGGTGGCGTTGAGAAACCCTTGAATTAGCTGAGGTTGAGCTAGCATACGCTCAGGTACAATAAACTGAATCGAGCAAAAGCAGCAGCAACCTAATCCAGCAAGTTGATCCAGACGTAAAAATACAGTTTCACCCCGCAAATGTTCTAATTCAACCCGCTGAAAATTAATAAAACCGATACCGGTATCAATAAGATCACGACAAATCGCATCTGTTACATTCATTCCAATACGTACTGTTTCATAACTTGAGGGATCAATGCCCGCTAAATTTGCTAAATTATCAATAATAATTTTGCCAAACTCGCCAATATAACCCACGCGCTTACCAACAATATCTTGAAACGAATTAATACCACTGGATTTAAGCGCAATCAATCCAGTTGGCGGTTCATCCAGCAATGTCCCAATTGAAGTTACAGGGTAACCCTTTGCACGAGCAGCCAAAGTATGAATCATTGCCTTAACACCAAAATCCACATGCCCCATACCAACAATCTCAGTGACATCACTGGGATCACTGGGCTCCAAAATAGCAAGCTTTATGCCTTCTTGTTGGTAGTATCCTAAAGCCTGCGCAATGAAAATCGGAGTGTGATAAGGGTTTGCATACCAATTAAGTAGCAAAGTTGTTCGTGTAGATAAGGCGTTCATACCTTGGCTCCTTGTGTTCAATAATAAGAATTACAGAATGGCAGAATGGCAAGGAATATTTGCGGTAAGAAAAACTGAAACGTTTTAGTCTGAAACAAAATACATTTTTGAGAGAGCAAGATCAAACTTAACTCAAGCAGCAAAAAAATGCTTTTTGGACATCAGGCGTTCTTACGCTGGTATGAACCAGATCAAGTTCAACGGGTAATTCTCAGCCGCTTTTACGACACCCCGCGCCATCTATTGGTAGCTATGCTAGCGTGGATAAAAAAGACTGTCAAATATTATAATCGGATAAAATTGATTATTTGCTGTTGCATATATTAAGATCTCTGATTTTATAAGGAATTATCATGATATCTTTCGCGCAATTGTTAGGATTTAGACGCTCTAATAGACCAACAATTGTCCACGAAAATCCCGAGCCCATGGATCTAGAAATAGTCCCCGACAATTGCGATTTCAGCCGAGAGGGTAGTGGGTTAACAACCGTCACTGGCGCTGTGGGAAAAAATGTCAACTTAACTATTCGTGGAAATAGCAGTCTAAGAATACTAGGAAACGTAGGCAGTGGCTGCAAAATTCTCAAAGAAGGTAATGGAGTGTTGACTTTTGAGGGTGTTTTAGCAAGCGACTTAAAATTAACGCTCTATGGCGGAGGAGAGGTAACTTTTACGCAACAACCTAGTGAGGCCGTCATTAGCTCAATCAAAAATCGAGGGGCAACGGCACGAATCATCTGTGCTGGCACGATTTTACCACAATCAAGTCAAAGATATCTGCATCATAATTTAGGCAACCCAGTGAGACAGCCTACACATGAGCATTACGAGCAATCAGCACAGGTATTGAATCAGCTGTCACAGAGCTACCCCCTTGCTCCCTCCCCTAAACCCGCAACTACAGAGGATTATTATCAGCCGTTCACTCAGAACTACATTGAGCATTGTCAAACGAGTAAACTTGAAACAATCGCTGTTCGTATCAATCAGCTTCACTTAACTAATGAAGAAGAATCTTTATTCGAAGATTTTAAGGATCCAATCACACTCGATTACTTCGAGGATATTCCTGTGATGTATGATGAAAGATATTATAATTTAAGTACGCTCCTGGAATTATATAAGAACAACAAACCAGATCCTTTTACACGAAATCCATTAAAATTAGCTGGCATTTCTCCTGCACGAACTCTATTAAACAATTTCGATAAAGCAGTTCTTGAGCTCAATAAAAAACGAGAGGCAACACCACAAATTGCTCCTGATCATCACCTTGATGAAGAGGAGCAATCGAATAAACTTTTACTCAAAAAATAGATTAAATGTGAGAGGATGGATTTGAGTTGATTGCCTGAGAGGTCATGATCGTTTATCCATCCATTTATCGCTTGATAACTCGTTTTTAAAGTCAACTGGGCTTTTGATGGATTTCCCTGTAACTACCCAAATTCATTTATTTTTCGTCAAATAGAATCGCAATTGCTAATATTGTCTTAATTTTAACCCAATATAATGTTCACGTTTTTAAAACAACATATAAATACTTGTTACTTATTTAAGTGTATTTATGCCGCCTTAACATTTTAAAAAGAGAAAACATATGAAGTTTGGACTTAAAGATTTAATTAACGCAACGATGATTTGCAATTCTGTAACAGATACCATACCCATTACACCAACTAACCTCCCTACCTATAAAGCAACAATTCAATATGCTGAGCATATTCTTAACAATTTAGAACAAGAGATCGCTATAGGAAAAATTGATGAAGGGCGAGTATCCAAACTTAAAAATGCAATTAGACAATTAAAATCTGATCTCTATCTGTATCTTAAATCTGAAATTAAAAACGCTCCACAAGTAAAAACAGATCTTGAAGAGTTTTTCCGAAACGAGTATTTAACAAGTTATGTTAAAGAGCATGCAGAAGAGATTATTAAAACTGAACAAGAAATTCAAAAATCTGCTCTTAGCACTTTAGGAATTTTTACGAAATTCGATCAAAACGACATTAATCCTGAGATAACTGATATTAAGGCCACATTTAAATAATGTTGTTGTTTTAAAAGCATAAAAATCCTTGTTATTTATTAAGTATTTTTATGCACGCCTTCACATTTTAAAAAGAGAAAAACATATGAAATTTGGAACTAGACATATAATCAGCGCAAAACAAATTTGTAATTCTATAACAAATGAAATACCCATTACACTTACTAACATGCCGATGTACAAAGCAGCGATTCAAAATGCTGAGTACATTCTTAAAAATTTAAAACAAAATGTTAATAAAGGGGAAATCTACGAACTTAAAAACGCTGTGAGACAATTAAAAGCCGATCTAGAGCTGTATTTTACAAATGAGGCTCAATCATATTTAAAAGAATATGTACAATCTCATGAAGAAGAGATAGTTCATACTGATCGAGCCATTCAGAAAAAATCCATTCTTACCACTTTAGGACTTTTTAAGGAAATCAATACGAAGCAAATGCTGGTACCGCGCCCTATCCAAAAAGAGATAGTTAAACATGCATTTGATGATGTTCCGTCTTTATTTAGATAATGCCGTTGGGAGCATCTAGTCCCAAAAAACTCATTTTCTAAAACATTTTTAATGCAACATCGATGGGTCTCACAAAATCAGCATCAGGGATTTTCTCTTTAACGCGACCCAAAGCATGCTGCATAGTAATGGAGTGCTTACAAAGTACATTGATGGGCACTTCTCTAGCTTTCTGTTGGCCTGTTGTAGTCATTGTATTGCTATTTTGACAAATCATCCGCAATAATTTTTGCATGCCAGTGCCATGAATATAATCTATATCAGGTTGCGATTGCTCCAACACCTGTAAAATATGTTGGCAACGCCATGCGGCTTGATCATATGATTGGGATTGCTCGACTTGTTGAACGAGTAAAGAACGTACTCCGTGCTTATAATTCATGAGATGGTTTAACCATGCCACTGCGGCCTGAGAGTCGCTTAAGGGAGTCATTAATTGCTTCTCATTGCTCCATTTAATCTCATCCAAGAGTTGATTAACGAATGCATTCATGGTGACATTCACCCATTCGTGTAGAGGGCTTTCAATCCCATAATCTTTTTTTATTTTCATAGCAGTGTCATAAAATGCATCAAACACCTGCGTATTTTGGGGAGATTGTACTATTGTTTCGTACAAGTGGAATAATTCATCAATAACAGAATGCTCAGAGAGTTTTATCTGCTTTTTGATCTCCTTAATAACGGATTGCACATGTTCCATCGGTAAGAGATGATGATGCCATTCGCGTTGTACAAACTGAGTTAATTTTAAATGTTCACGCGCTTTGATACTTAAAGACGAATCATAGGTATCATGAATACGTGTCCGTTCTAAAATGTTTTCTCTCACCTCATTGGATACGATGAGCTGATAACAGAAAGTGCATTGTAAAAGGAATTCTTTTTGTGACTCATTCAATTCATATTGGTTGAGAATCTGTTTTTCATTTCCAGGTCTGGATAAGAGCTCCATGAGCACCTCTCTCATACTCTCAGGGAGTTCTGTAACAATATCACTTAATGTAAATTGATTTAGCATCATTTGATATTGCCCCATAAAACTGGAGAACAAGGTTTCTAATCCCCATTGTATATCAAGTGCGTTATTTATCCATGTTTGAATTTTATGCAATCCTTGCTCTTTTTCTTTTAATTTTGCAAGTGCCATGCTATTAAAACGGAACTGAGCTATATCTTTTCTTTTAGCATCAGGATTATTCGCATAGTAAACAGCCAAAGCAGTTAAGGCTTTGTCTTGCGGATTTTTTAATTTGTGTTTGTCAATTATTATTTTAATCTTTTCACGAGTCTCTTGCTCAAAATTGGGCATAGTTAAGCATTCATAAAGCGCATAAATTAACACATTATCAATTTGCAAGACATGCTTATTGATGATGCGCTCCAAGACTTTATTACTCCCAGTATCAATCACAGGAACGAATAATTGTTGCCATTCGGAGGCTTCTAATGGAAATGCGTTTAACAAAATTTGTTTATAGCGAATTTCTTTTGTGATGCGTCCAGAAAATAATGACGGATGTATTTTTTTAACATGAGTTAATAATCGATTAATTAGCTCTTCCTTTGATGGGCTGTGGCCATTCACTGTTGCCATGAGTTGCAGTAAATGATCACGGATATCCATAATCGCATGAACACGTGCTCCAGGCTCATTACTCGGTGCAGAAGAAATAGCCAAGCTATGATCTGCTTTTTGTTGCTGTATGGTTGAAGTAAATAAACTATTATAAAGAGTCCTGGGTATCGAACTTAACGCATGACTTGCACCTAAGCCTGTGCCATAAACAAAACCACCAATCCCAGAACCGATTGCCTTTAATAATTTGTAGCGTTCTTGAGTACTGTATTTTTGATAACCTGCAATATAAGCCTGAGCAAAAGGTTGGGTAAGCAGACTAAAGAAAGTCTTATCACGACGGATGAGAGGCAATAAAGCTCCCCCGGTTTTGACCATTATATCTAACCAAGCTTCACGGGCTGAGGGTCTAACAATTTGATTTCCATCCAAATCACGATAACCGGAATGAAAGTTCATCGTATGACGTCGACCATAGAAATCTTGGCTTATCGCTGGAGATGGCGCTTGATATTTTAAAGCATCATACATTAAACCTGGTGACACTTTGGGTGAAATATTCGCTGCTGGATTCTTACGTAGATCTGCAAAATACGCTTTGACCTCTTGCAATGCCAATAAGGGTTTAGCATGTAATCGCGCTTGTTGCGCTATGGCTTTTGCCGTTTCATCACTCGGAGAAGGATAGAAAAAATCAGTTAACTGACGCAGATAACTCAGCGTATTTTCATAATGTTGCAACCTCATTATATTTTGTAAAGGTTTTAGCGTAGTGAGCTCACGAATCAAACGATCACAAGTAGCACGATTCTGAGGAGCAAATGCATCGGGTGAGCTTGTCAACTCAACAAAATAATAATGCAAATCTGCATCTTCTGGAGTTAAGGGATATAAACTGTAGATGAGCTCTTTAAATAAGGAAAAAAACGCTTTATGACAGGCTTCTGCTGTTCGTTGTGGATCATGTAAGATCTTATCAAGCATTTTCCATTTACGATTTATTTCAATATTAGTATGACTGGGCAATAGCGGGGTCGCTCCATCGATCGGAGGTAAAAATCGTGCTGCAATCGCAAAATAATAAGCACTAAATGTAGGACAATAGGCCATTAAACGCGACGATTGGAGCATGCGAATGACAAAAGAAGCACAAAGCTCTACCTGTTTAAAATGTTTGTCGAAGTTTTTGGGTATCACCCCAATGAAAGGCACAAAGAAATCTTCTGCTTCACGTATTACCTGGCCATAAAATGCATCCGGTATAAATTCATCTGGCCCGATGGGATTATAAACCAGATGCCCACGCATTCCCGTAGAAGATGATTGTGCATATTGCAATTGCAGAGGCCACAATGGATTAGCGACAGAAAGTGATTGCGCGCAGTCACCAGAACCCGTATCTCTAGGAAATGCCTCTACCACCAATGAACCAGCTTGTCGGAACATAGGTGTTTGTTTGTAGTCACCTTTGTTCGTTTTAAAATAGGTACCTTGAGGATCTGGTTGGTAAAAAAAATCAATTTGTTGCATCCCTTCGTCAGTCTCATTCACCACATAATGACGACGATACTTGGCGTAAGCTGAATTTTCAAAATAAGGAGGCTCAGGAAAAAGACCTGTGACCAAATTATCCACCAAAGCATTGTAAAGCGTATTAGCGTGTTCTGAAGGTTGTAATTGAGTCATATACTCAAAACTTGATAGAAGCGCCTGAAGTTCATATTTAATCCCAATCGCTGCATTCATACGCGCCTCAGAGGGGCCTTGTCTATGGAGGCTTAAATTTCTGAAATGAAGAGCCCACTCAGGATCATTAAATCTAAATGCATCAACTCCCGCTTCATTAGAGTCACTAACAACTCCACCCCAATTTGCACCAATTCCCAAAGCTTCACCTCGATTAAATTGAAATCGCTGTAAGAAGCGCATTAAATAGCGACCGATTATGGGTAAGTTCTCAGCTCCAATAGTTATGTCTGCTTGCTCACACTGCTCTTGTAAAATGCGAAGAACCATTTCTTCATTTAATGAATTTAATATGGTCTTATGATTGAGAAAAGGACTGACATAACACTCATAAGAAGATGATTTTAAAGTGATAAATCCTACTCCCAAGCGTTGTAATACAGTTTGTAACCAATCAAAAAATTCATCATTAAGTGGTAGATTAATAAGTTGGGATAATTGCCGTCGAATGTTAGATTGCCATTGTACCCAAGGTAAGAAATCCGGAATTTTCTTAGCCAATGCATCTGCATGACCACCTGGTTTTAAAGCAAATCCATGAAGTGACAAATAAACACTTTTATCCGCGATACGTCCAGCTTCATTAATCTGATAATCAAATGTTGAGGTAAAGGGTTGTGTCTCTACGTTCTTATTTGTGGGAAGATGTTGGGCAATCGGATCAACCAATTTTTTTGAAAACGATATTGACTCCACCTGGGCTGGATTATCTGTATGAGCCACAGGTGACAACAGGTAAGGATAATTCGGTAAAAACATTTCTACAGGAGCTGTTGACCAAGCGCTCATAGCTTTTAGCAATTCCCATAAGCTATTCATATTGCACCCCATGTAATGATCTTTTAGGGCAAGTAAGACGTCTTGATAGGCATTATCTAATGCAGATGCATCTAACTCTTTGGCATGATCATCAGCATGATATGCCTCAATGAGTTGATTAAATTGTTTGATCTTAATGTTAATTTCCCTGCTGTGAATAGGGTATTCACCTAAGAAGTTGGGCAAGCGATACTTGAAGGGAGCCAAGTGATTGCATGGACTTTCTTGTAATTGGGTGATTAATGATAAAGCTTGTTCTAGCGGAGTTTTAGAAGAAGGGTGTACTTTGTATTGCTCTTGCAATTGCTCACAAAGTCGATGAACACAGTCATCATCACTCAACATAGCTAATAAAAAGTAAGCACGAGTTTGTGTTTTCAGATTTAGCTGCTCCCTCATCACGTGCGGTAATTTTGTTCTTAGCGTTCTTAGCATGACAACACTGCCATCCTGATCATCGTCAATATCGAAAGTGTGATAGTTGTACATAGGTTCACTCTGTTTTTGATCCATTCTGAGGTGCACTAGCAGCGTCTCGAAGCAGCAACATAAGCATATTGAGCTCCGAAACAGCGAAATGTTTCTTCAGCCCGAACGTCTCAGGGTAATGATTCACGTTCTTATCTCGAAACGAACGTTCACTTAAAGGATCTATCTTATTACTACGTCCCACGACTTGTTCGTGGGATCCAGAAATATCGCCCCATATTAGATCTCACGGACAAGGCACAGGGCGCCGATTCAGGCGAATGTCTCTGATATCAATGTCTGGACTCGTTGGCAAAACAGTTCTAAGTAGCTACTGGAACCTCAATGTTTCATTTTATAAGCTTTTTTCAGAAACAAGTCGCACAGAACATAGAGGGATGAAAAGAAACATTCCCTAGTCTACCTATTTTTTACATCCTTAGGGCGCTAGGTTGATGAGTCTCTTCTAACTGGGGTTGCACCAGGCCTATATCCACCTGGAACTCCTGTCGTGTAGGAAGTTTTCTTTTAGTAGAATTATGGCGTGCGACATCACTCATTTTAATTTGTTTGTAATGTTGAAAGAGTTCTTCAAAAACATGTTCATACAATATCTGGGCTTTTGCACTTCGTTGGTCTTGTGGTAACGCGTCATGTAATGCTTTTAGTAAAGACAAATCATCTTTAGATTTATCTATAAATTTACGCAGTATGCCTTGCGCATCATCTTCATTTGCAAATTGAGCCACAAACCTTAAATCAGGTACAGGCTCATCGCTGTAAGCACCAAATTTTGAGTGATAACTTGATAAAGAAACACCACCAAAATTGAGTCGCTTAATCAAACTATCAAGATCTGTCGCCTGAACATTGGGCGCCAATAAGCGAATAATGATTTTATAAAATTCTTTCAAGCCTTTTTTATGATCAGACTGCTCTTCATCGTCTTTTAGTGCCATAAGTCCAGCAATCTGTTGATCAATCACCTCTTGCAATCTGTTTTGGGCATTTAAAGTAGAGTCAGTGTCACTATATTGATCAAGTGTTTTAAAAGCATCAAGAATATTCATTAAAATGGCACTCGTTCCCGCACTAGAACCGACGCTAGGCTGGCTGAATGTATTTATCAATACTCCATTAGGATTAGAAGAGTCATTGGTTTCCAATTGCAATGCAATGTGTGAGTCTCGATGCAAACTAATAATTTCCAGTACGTGAAGAAGCCTTAATGTAGTATCAAGGCCAATTAAACCTCCTTGAGCCAAAACTTTAAGTATATTAGTGACTGTTCCGGCAACAAGATCGGTACTAAACCCTATCGATTGGGACGAATCACTGCTTCTTTTACTGCAATTTTCACTTTCATGTGTTTGTGCGGGATGTAAATGAGCATCGGTAGTGTGAACTTTTTTATGCGTCCAATTCACCGAACCATTTAAGCTCGCAGGAGATGCTGAAGCAGCACCGGTTGTTAATAATGAGCCCTCTGCAAGATAAAGTGCAGCATAAGCGCTGGAAGTCAGCAAGCTTTGTTGTAATGTATGCATAGCAAGATCTCGTTGTACTGTATCCATGTTATCTTTCAATGCATTATGTAAATCCAGTGCGATTCGCATCAGAGCAATCCCCGTATGCGATAAAGTTAAGCGTAACGCACTTATTGCATGAGTAGTGCTATAATCTTGACCTAAATGACTATCCCACCCAATCTGGTCTGTGGATTGAGCAGACTCCTCTTTGCTAGGCACCTGACTGGCTTTTTGTGATATAACTTGCAGACGATTTTGATCAATTAAGGTCAATGAACGACAAATACTTAGCATTTCGTCGCATAATAAAGCTAAAGTACTTGCTGCCCAATATACGGTTGCAGTGTTGCTTGCAACCGATTGGTGTGTTGATAATAAAGAACCCTGTTTTTCTGATTTTCCCGATTTTGCTTCTTTTTCAATTTCTACGATAAAGTTTCGCGTCGAAGCTTGAATAACATTTAGCATCTGCGTCATCTCAGGAAGCGTTTCCATCAAGGCTTCATTTTTTTGCGCCTCATTTATTTTGGCTACCGCTTCTTTAGAGGCTTTCGAAGCCAGCGTCACAGGATTGCTAAATAGGCTGTGCGTCGCTACCAGAGAAGAAACCGCACCGTGGGCAATCGAACTTAATTGGCTTGCCATATCTTGATTAAGGCCTGGGATAATATTTTGTTGATTTTCTTGTTCAATTCGATCAAGCACTCCTTTGATAGTCGCTTCAGATCGATCCAAGATCTCTGGATTGGCAATATCCACCGAACTATTCACTATTCCTGAAGCATGATTTACTTCATTTTCTTGCTGTGGGCTAACGAGTTGACGTAATGCGTCAGCCAATTCGCCCACATGACTTAACAATACACTCATGGAACGACTTGAGATCACTTCACTACTTTGCTCTGCTGTCATTATTGCAGGCGATCCCCCAAGATTTTCGGCACAAAGACGCATAATATTTGAAAGAAAACTAAGATTAGAATGTAAACTGTTGATACGGTCTACACCACCAGAAGGCCCTCGAGCTGTTGCTTCAGCAAGAGCTTTTTGCACACGTCCATCGGTGGTTACAATAGCTGTTTTGTTGATGCCTCGTGACGATTCAACAAAAAAAGATAACACAATTAAACGAAGCAATGCTGTGGTCCATGGACTGGTAACGCTTTGATCGGACATTAAATCAGCTGCCGGTGCAGTATGAGACAAGGCTGCTTCTAGATCGCGTAACTGTTGTTTTGAGGCACGGCTATCTCCGTTTTGTGTTGCTTTAGATACACCACTGCTGGCATGGTAGACATTTTTTTCGTTATCTTTGCTTGCTGATTCATTTCCTGAAAAATGACTAATCGCCTCCCCTTCCCTAAAAATTTGTCCAATCATATCAGTTAACAATGCTGTCGCGGTAGGGAGGACGGCTGTCGTTGCTACGCTGGCTCCAGCCCCTGTGGATGCTGCAGCACGAGCATGAGTTTCTGCATGGGAGTTACCATCTATGTTAATCCCTCGAGCAACTTCATCCATAACATGACCACCTTGATCACTAACACCTCGAGAGACACTATTAATGCTGACAGATGCCCCCTTACCTTTAGCATCGAATTTGAATGCTTGTTTGATTGCTTCTTGCATTTTGTCAGTGGGAATTTGTGCCTGGGATACGCCATGTCCAGTTTCTTTTACAACCGTTACAACATCACTAGGCACTTGTGCCAAGTGACCTGCACCGCTTAGCAAACCCAATAAAGCATTTCTAACAACAAAAGCTATAGAATCATTGGTTGCAATAGCCCCTTCTCTTATTTCTTCTATATAAGTTTCTAAAGCGCTGTGATCCAGTTTAGGAGGGTTCTCAAATAAGACATGCATTGCTCGGAGAATAGAATCACGTTGACCACTTTTTTCAGACAATACCGCAGAAGCGTTTTTTGCAGCTAATACAGATTGGGATACACCACTACCTACCCCTAACACAGAAGCGCTCGGGATACCTGTAATTGCGGCACCAGTTACAGTAAAACTACGAAAAAAATTATCACGCATGATCAACATCCCTGCTTTTATTAAAGTGGCGCAATGTATAGAATTGCTTTTTAATTGTCAATCTGTTTAGGATGATCTGACAGTGGCATCAATTCCGATAAGTATTCTGCGCATAAAATACATTATGCTGAATTAAAAACCGTTGACATAACAAAGGTGTATGTTGCAACAAATGATGCAAATACGCTTTAGTAAACCGTTGGCTACAAGTAGGGCAAATGCATTTAATATCAATTGGTTCAAACTGCATTTGGGCGTTTAAATCCGTTAAATCTATAGTTCCAGATTGAGTATATATTTTTCCTTGTAGCGCTGCTTTTGCAGGTTCATCAGTCTCAACAAGCGCAACTCCTTCATGAGACAATTCATGAATTAATCCTGGTTCAAAACTACCTATTACATAGCGCGGGATGTTAGACCAGCGACCTAATTGTTCCCAATCCAATCCATTCTCCTCAGTGTTAAAATAAACACCATAGAGTTGGTTTATATTTTGTTTTTCTACATCATTCTGATGAAAAAAAGGAAAAATAGCACAATTCCAATGATCCCAAAATTGTGGAAAATGATTCATGATATTTTTAGGTAGAATAACCGCTTTGGGATTTAAATGATGGATTAATGCAAGTAAATCAAAAAGGCTAAGCTTTATTTTGGAACCATCATAAGGAGACTTAAGCACAAAAAGGCCTTCCTTATTCACTCTAAGCGACATTCCATTGAATATGACAAAACCAGGCCATGCTAAATAATGCCCAATATCAGTTATTTTCTTTAAAACGTCTATGCCTGGTTTATACAATAAACTTTCCAACGAATAAGAACCCGCAGTTATATTGACCTCCTGCCAATTTTTCGCGGTAAGACATAGACCTGCTTCTGAAGTTAAAATGGGTATAAACTTTTGAGTGACAGCAAACATTCCTATTTCTCCTGATTTACAGCAATAAGCTTGTGTCGCCATAACTAAAAAATCGATACTTTTTCTCAATCGCCTCATGATAAAGCTTCATTGCTTGTTTATGGCCTATAAAAGCTGAAACCAACATAAGTAAAGTGGATTCAGGTAAATGAAAATTAGTCATCAAACCATCACAAATTTTAAACTCATATCCCGGATAAATGAAAATATCTGTGTCTCTGCTGCAAGGAGTTAAAGCCCCATTCTGTACCGCACTTTCAAGACTGCGCAAAGCGGTAGTACCTACTGCAATCACCCTATTTCCAGCAGCTTTTGTTGCATGAATCGCAGCACATAATTCCGCACTAATGGTAAAATGCTCACAATGCATTTTATGATCTTCAATCTTATCACAGCGAACTGGTCTAAATGTTCCCGCCCCTACGTGTAATGTGACATACGCCACAGCAATACCCCTTGAACGTATATTGGCTAACACTGTTTCATCAAAATGTAGTCCGGCAGTTGGGGCTGCAACTGATCCTTCATATTTAGCGTAAATAGTTTGATATCGATCTATGTCTAAACTTTCATCATTTCGCGCAATATATGGTGGCAGAGGAATATGTCCTACTCCGTTGAGTAGTTCCAACACTTCTGTGTTGGCCTTACAAACAAATAGATCATCTTGCCGGTCAAGAATTTCAATGTGTTTATTTTGTTCTAATTGTATAATGGAACCCGCTTTCAATGCTTTACTTGCTTTAATATGAGCAAGAAAAGTCAATTCGCCTGTAATACGTTCCACCAATAACTCAACCTTTCCTCCGGTAGTTTTGTGACCATATAATCGTGCCGGAATTACTTTCGAGTCATTCATAACCAGCAAATCACCTGATTTTAAAAAATCTGCGATTTCTCGAAACTGATGATGGCCATATTCGCCTATTTTACGGTCATAAACCAGAAGTCTTGAATCGCTCCGATTAGCTAGCGGGTATTGAGCAATAAGCTCCGGGGGTAAATCAAAATAAAAGTCCTCTTTATTCATAAAACAACCTGCAAACAAATTATCGTTATTATACACTAAAGAAAGAATTCAGCACTTAAATAGTGTAAGGCATTCAAGTTAAAATGCCCTCTGATCTTTTCTAGTTACATCGAAGCTGTGTATGGGTTGTTATCGGATTGAATCCATCAAACTGCTCTTCTGTTGAAGGATCATAAAATAATGAAGCTTTTTGTACCGGTTTTTGGCCTACGTCTATATTTTGTCTTGTATTTAGACCAAGATCTTTCATTTGAGAATGAGATGTTTTTATCTCTTCCAGCTCTATTTCCTCATCTTCTTTTGATTGAGAAAATCTCGAGTTATAAGTCTGCACAACAGCCTTAGCTCCCATACCTGCCAATCCTCCAACAAGTAAAAAAGGGGACCATAGAATTGCACCTATAGATTTTACTGCGCCTGTAAAACTCAAACCATCTTCATTAACAACCTGTGATTTAACCATATGGAGCACATTTTTATTACTGCCGTAGCATTCTTTAGCACTAGAATATAAATAAACCATTCCGATAACACCGTAAACAAAGAGAGCACCTATTCCCAAAGCAGTACTAAAAGCAAGTGTACTACCTATACCAACCCCTACTCCAGTAGTGCTTGTCCCTGCGGCTATTCCAGCGCTTACCCCCATCTTTGCCCCAACTAAACCAGTAGCCGCCATGGATGTCGTTGCAAAATGATACGCTCCCACCGTCAATTTAAGGATTAACGCGATGAGAATAATAGGAATAACAATCATTGCGCCGATGAATAAGGAACCTAAACCCCAGCCAGAAGTATTATAATAATGTCGATGATAGCGGCCGTGGTGACTATGATGATGCGTATGAACGTTAACCTGGGCTCCTTTATTTCTTGGCTCATAATGCATTCTATCGAACACTTTAATCTCCTTTTATTACTTTCAACTGATTTGAATCTTGGAGTATATGAAAGAAAACTTAAGGTTTTATTAAAAAATTATTGTTTACTAAAAGTTACTTTGTAGAAAAAAAAATTACGTGATAAATAAATAACCCAATGAATTGATAGATATTTTCATAAAGATGGGTGGTCAGCAGCATCTATTAACATGACCATTAAATCCGCAAAATCGCACGGGATAACGTCTTAACTAATGACGGTACTCCCAAAAATCAGATGATAACCAGCAAAACAACACATAAAATCCAGATAATCCAACTTGTAACATAGGGATATTTATACTTTCTAAAACTTTTTCTTCGAGATTGGAGATCCAGAATAAATACGGGGACTACAGAAGCAGTTGTGAGCAAGATAACCAGTGCAACTGAGTTTGCACCTGTTCGAAAAGGCATGATACCTGTTAAAAACATCACGACATAAAGTAACGTTTCACGTAAATAAAAAGCTACCCATAAAAACCAAAAATCAAAAGTATAAATAAGCCAGGAAGCAAGAAATAAAGGTATAAATAATTTGGCTCCTTTTATCGCAAATAATTTCTTAAAAATTTTAATAAATTCTTCTGAAAAAAAGACCAATATGGAGCCTAAAAAAACAAGCAATGCTAAAGTTACTAACATTTATGTGTTCCTTTTTTCAACAGCTTCCAGGGTTTCCCAACGTGCATAAAGTTGTGCTAATGAATCTTCATTCTCCGCAAGACTTTGATTTATCTTCGTAATTGTCTGAGCATCTTGTTGATAAAATTTAGGATCAGCCATTTGCAGCTGTAAATCAGCTATTTTTTCCTCTAAATGCTCAATTTTCTGTGGTAATTGTGCCAATTCGCGCTGCTCATTAAAACTTAACTTATTTGCGATTGTATTTCGTTTTACAACAGGAGCTTTTGTTACGACCTCACGTTGCTGTTGTTTTTTATGCATTTTATATTCATCATAGCCACCAACAAACTCATTGAACTTTCCCACTTCCTCATAGACGAGAACGCTGGTAACAACTTGATTAATAAATGCTCTATCATGACTAATTAGTATTAAGGTTCCAGGATAGTTTATTAACATGTCCTCCAGGAGCTCTAAAGTTTCAATATCCAAATCATTGGTTGGCTCATCCATCACCAGTAAATTGACAGGTTTTGCAAAAAGTTTCGCTAATAATAATCTATTTCTTTCTCCACCTGATAAAACAGAAACAGGTTGATTAAATCGTTCAGGTGAAAATAAAAACTCTCGTAAATAACTCGCAACATGTTTTTGTTTGCCGTTAATAGTTACATAATCGGCACCATCACCAACATTAGCCATAACAGTTTGATCTTCACGTAATTGCCTACGTAATTGATCAAAGTAGGCAACACTTAAAGAGGTTCCAAGTTTAACCTGTCCGCAATCAGGCTGTAGCTCTCCGAGTAATAATCGTACCAATGTTGTTTTGCCACAACCATTAGGACCTATAATTCCAAGTTTGTCGCCACGGGTTAGAAGTAATGAAAAATCGCGTAAAATCGTCTTTTTCCCTAAGGTATAATCAATGTGATTTGCCTCTACAACCATTGACCCCGAACGTGTCACATCTAAAGAAAATGCTTTTACCTGCCCTAACTGATTACGACGAGCTTTATATTCCTCACGCATTGATTTTAAGGCACGCACCCTGCCCTCATTACGGGTTCGTCGTGCTTTAATTCCCGTGCGAATCCATACTTCTTCTTCAGCCAGTCTTTTATCAAATAAATCATTTTGCTTTTGTTCACTAAGGCGAATAGATTCGCGTCTATCTAGATAAGTTTCATAATTACAATCATGTTGGTACAATTTTCCACGATCAATTTCAACGATACGATTGCTGACTTGATCCAGAAACTCTCTATCATGGGTGACCAATAATACCGTACCCTTAAACTCTTTTAAGTAAGATTCTAACCATTCAATTGCTCCAATATCTAGATGGTTTGTAGGCTCATCCAAAAGTAATAGATCGGGAGTAGCAATTAATGCTGCGCCAAGCAGTACTCGTCGTTTCATTCCTCCTGATAAATTACTCATACGTTGATTTGTAGCTATGCCTAAACGACTTGCCATCGTTTCTATTAGTGGTAATTTATCCCAAGCATGTAAATTATCCATTTGTTGTTGGCATGCCACTAATTTATCCATATCACCTTGCTGAGACAATTCATAGAAGCGTGATAATACCTCACCTACCTCACCAAGACTTTTCACTAAAAAATGATAAACCGTATCATCTTCAGTAATTGGGACTTCCTGGGTTAAACCTGCCACACGTAATCCAGAAAGCCGATTGATTTGACCACTATCAGGAAGTAGGTCACCCTGTAATAATTTAAGTAGAGTCGATTTTCCAGCACCATTCCTCCCTACCAACGCAATGCGCTCTTGGGGATGTATCTGCCAGTCCGCTTTATCTAATAATTGATTACCTGCAATATTAAGGGACACACTATGAAGAGAAATAATACTCATAAAAATGAACTCTAGCTTTTTAATGTGTAGTCTAGTTCCAATAAATCATAGAATAAAGCATAGCACACATAAGTTATGCTGTTATTTTTCTCCAGACTACATGTACTGAATTACTTTGAAGACAAAACCATAATGCCATCCATCTCAACCAATGCACCACGTGGTAGTGCTGCAACACCAATAGCAGCTCTTGCTGGAAAAGGAGCGGCAAAATATCGACTCATCGCTTCATTAATCAAAGGAAAATGATGTAAATCGGTAAGATAAACATTTAATTTCACAATATGAGCCAAGCTACCGCCAGCAGCCTCACATACTGCAGACAGATTTTCTAGAACCTGTGTAATTTGAAGCTTAATGTCTTCGCTGCACATCTGCATGGTTGTCGGATCAAGTGGTATTTGTCCCGAAAGATAAATTGTATCACCACATTGAATGGCCTGTGAGTAAGTTCCAATAGCCTCCGGAGCCAATTTTGTATTTATTGCTCGCATTAATTCTCCCCTTGTTTTTTTCTATAAAGACGCATAACCACTTTATTTGCTCGTAATCTACGCATAACACGAGCTAAATGCGTCCTGTCAATCACGCTAATTGAAAATGTGACCGCATTATGTCGCCCATCACGCGGATCTACATTTATATTTCCTATGTTTGAACCTGATTCCGCAATTGCGGTTGCTAAAGCCGCTAATACCCCTCGTTCATTGACAACTTCAACCGTAATATCAACCCAATATTCGCCCTCAACTTTTTCATCCCAACGCAGGGCAACAAATTGTTCTGGATTGGTACAGGAATTTTTTAGGGTGACACAATCACTGCTATGCACAATGATTCCTCGTCCTTGTTGAAACTTTCCAACGATATTATCGCCCGGAATGGGTTGGCAACATTCACCAAAATGAATAACCATTCCTTCAGTACCTTTAATAGCTAGAGGACGAGCTTTAATTCCTTTATCTAACTCATTAGAATCTTGAGTCACGATTAATCTCTTGGCGATAACCATTGCCATTTGGTTACCCACTCCAATGGCATACAACAAATCGTCCATGATTTTATAATGTAAATCACTTAATAGTGCTTGCAGCGACTCGGGAGGAATTTTCGCATAATCACTGGATAATTCATTTAAGGCTTGTTCCAATAAACGTTTTCCTAAACTAATTGATTCCGTATTTTGCTGGCTTTTCAAAAAATGACGGATATTAGAACGAGCTTTTCCGGTAACAACAAAATTTAACCAGGATGGATTTGGATGTGCACCCGGCGCAGTAACAATCTCTACCGTTTGGCCATTCGATAAAGGAATACTCAGTGGAACTAATTTTCTATTTACTTTAGCAGCAACACAACTGTTTCCAACTCCCGAATGCACGGAATATGCAAAATCAACAGGAGTAGCTCCTTTAGGTAATTCCATAATGTGTCCTTTTGGAGTAAAAACATATACTTCATCTGGAAATAAATCAATTTTCACATTTTCAATAAATTCTAATGAATTACCCGTACTGCGCTGCATTTCTAATAAACTTTGCACCCATTCTCTTGCCCGCAGCTGAGCTTCATTCACTTCAAGACCAGAAGACTTATAAATCCAATGAGCGGCTACTCCATTATCAGCCACTTTATCCATATCACGAGTACGTATTTGCACCTCTAGAGGCACTCCAAAAGGACCAAACAAAGTCGTATGTAAAGATTGGTATCCATTTGCCTTGGGAATGCCAATATAATCTTTAAACCGTTGCGGGACAGGTTTATAGGTACAATGTAATGCACCTAAAATGCGGTAACAAGAGTCAATATCCTCAGTGATCACGCGAAATGCAAATACATCGGTAATCTCGGTAAATGAAGCTTTTTTTTGACGCATCTTTCGATAAATACTGTATAAATGCTTTTGTCTGCCAAATACTTGTTCGTACGGAATATTTAACTGGGCCAGTGCAAGCTGCAAATCTCTTTCTATGGTTTGAGTTAACTCACGACGGTTGCCACGAGACTTTTCTACAGCTGATTTAATTGCTCTATAACGCATAGGGTAGAGCGCTTGAAATCCTAAATCTTCAAGACCTACATAAATTGAATGCATGCCCAGACGGTTTGCAATAGGCGCATAGATTTCTAGAGTTTCTATAGCAATGCGTCTGCGTTTTGCATAAGGCATTGCTCCAAGTGTTTTCATATTGTGCAAGCGATCGGCTAACTTCACAATAATGACACGAATATCTTTAACCATAGCCAAAACCATCTTGCGGAAATTTTCCGCTTGGGCTTCTGCTTTTGATTCAAATTTAATTTTAGTCAGCTTCGTTACGCCATCAACAAGAGAAGTAACTTCTTCTCCAAATTGGCGAGTTAAATCCTCTTTGCTCACCGCAGTATCTTCAACTACATCATGGAGCAAAGTGGCCATAATAGTTTGATAATCGAGACGCATTCGTGCAAGAATTAAAGCAGCGGCTACAGGATGAGTAATATATGGCTCGCCTGAGCGACGGGTTTGACCTTGATGCGCTTTTTCAGCGACTAAATAGGCCTGATAGCATTTTTCTATTTGTGACTGCTCAAGATAGCATTTTAGCTCTTCATCGAGCTCCTTAAAGTAGCTCACGCAGTACTCCCTAGTATCTAACATGACCTCACCTCTCATTTACAGTATAGGGCATCCCCTCCTTTACTGCATTGCACAAAGAAATAGATTTCTTGATAACTTGCTATCTTGAGTCAAAATGACTTGATTTTCGAGCATCATAGCACACACAGTACAACATACACGAAGTATATGGGTACTAAATGCAGGAAAACAAGACACTTTGGACAAGTGAATAAAATTGCAACCTGTCCTACTCTTTATCCAAAATTTCAGCAGTAACTAAACCTTCTGCAATTTCGCGTAAAGCCACTACAGTTGGCTTATCATTTTCCCATTCAACCATTGGTTGATCGCCCCGCACAGCAATTTGTCGTGCACGTTTGGTAGCCACCATAACTAATTCAAATCGATTTGCAACGTGCTCTAAGCAATCTTCAACTGTAACTCGTGCCATAATTCTCATTCTCCAGTAGCAAAACTTCTTATTTTACTGCGATGACATCAGGAAAGAAAGTAATTTTGATTGTTTCTTTATCTGCCGCTCGATACGTAAGCGGTTTGCAAGCACAATTGCACCTAATTCCATCGCCGCTCTTTCAAAATTATCGTTAACGATTAAATAATTAAATTCAGAATAATGACTGAGTTCATCCTGTGCTTTTTTCATTCGATCGCTAATTACTTCATCTTTATCTTGACGTCGATTCAACAACCTTTGTTTCAATTCTTCTAAGGATGGCGGCACAATGAAAATACTCACCGCATCTGGAAAAGAATGTCTGATTTGCTGCGCTCCTTGCCAATCAATATCCAAAACCACATCGATTCCTTCATGCAGACGTTTGGTAATTTGCTCCATCGACGTTCCATATAGATGATTAAAAACTCGAGCGTATTCTAAAAATGCACATTCATCAACCATACAGGTAAATTCTTTTTCATCAACAAAAAAGTAATCTTTTCCATGTTGTTCTCCTGGACGCATTGATCGTGTCGTATGTGAAATAGAGACCTCAATACTGTCAAGAGTTTCAACTAATCTTCTTACCAAACTGGTTTTGCCCCCTCCTGAAGGTGCAGCTACTATAAACAAATTACCTAAATAATCACCCACAATAGTACTCACTCAATATTTTGAATTTGCTCACGCATTTGCTCAATTAAGACTTTCATCTCAACTGCAATCTGAGTTAAAGCTACAGAATCAGATTTTGAGCTGAGCGTATTCGCCTCCCTATTTAACTCCTGCATTAAAAAATCAAGCCGTCTTCCAACTATTTTATCGCAATTTAACGCCCGGTTCACTTCATTAAGGTGAGTTTGTAATCTGTCTAATTCTTCACTGACATCAAGGCGAGTTAAAATCAAGGCTATTTCTTGCTCTATGCGTGATTCTTGCACTTCAATTTGCAATGATTGCAAGCGTGTTAACAATTTATTTTTAGCTTGTTCCACTTGCTGAGATGCTGTAGTTCGCGCGCGTTCAACTTCTCTGCCTAAATCACTTAGACGACTTTCCACATGCTCTTTTAATGCATTGCCTTCGGCAATTCGCATTTGCATTAATTGTTCAATGGTGTGTTTAAATAAAGCGATTGCCTGCTCTCCTAAAGAATCAGCATCTGGAGTGCTGACTTGAACCACGCCAGGCCAAGATAAAACCCGAGTGACGCTCAAATCATTGGTCAAACGATGTGATACGGATAACTTATCACCCAAATCTATTAATGCATCAACCATGCCTCTATTTATAAGCATAGCTTGATTATTAAAACCTGTGTCTTGGTATTTAAGTTGACATTCTAATTTTCCCCGACTTATTTTATCGCGCAATTCATTGCGCAAATGAGGCTCTATAAATCGAAAAGACTCAGGCAGACGAAATGAAACATCCAAATACCGATGATTAACTGATTTAATTTCCCAGCAAAAATGACCTTCTTCAATCTGTTTTTGCACACGGGCAAAAGCTGTCATACTTTGTAGCATATTGATACCAATAAACAAACCTTGCGCGAATATACCCCAATTTAAAGGAATTGGACAGAGAGAGGCTACTTGAAATTAACAATAAGTTTAAGATGCAACTCAAAGAGTAACACGTTATACTCTAAGATTTTAGCGAGGATTATTTCATGCGCCCCAGTAATCGTGAAGCAAACCAATTACGTCCCATTCAATTAACCCGAAACTATACAAAACACGCTGAAGGCTCTGTCCTTGTCGAGTTTGGACAAACCAAAGTGTTATGTAATGCTTCCGTTACCGAAGGAGTTCCGCGTTTTATTAAGGGAAAAAATCAAGGCTGGGTAACCGCAGAATATGGGATGTTGCCACGGGCAACACATAGTCGTACCGAACGTGAAGCAAGCAAGGGAAAGCAAGGTGGTAGAACCATGGAAATTCAACGTTTAATAGGCCGATCTTTAAGAGCTTGCGTTGATTTAAAATTCTTAGGTGAAAATACAATTACCCTGGATTGCGATGTAATTCAGGCTGATGGCGGAACAAGAACAGCAGCAATTACTGGTTCTTGTGTCGCCATGAGAGATGCAATCAGTTGGATGGTAGAACGAGAAAAAATACGTAAAATGCCTACATTTAACTATATAGCTGCCGTTTCTGTTGGACTTTATCGCGGGCAAGCTGTACTTGATTTAGATTATGCGGAAGATGTACTTGCTGAAACCGATATGAATATTGTCATGAATGAAGCAGGACATTTTATTGAGATCCAAGGCACCGCAGAAGACCGGCATTTCAATCGAGATGAGCTGAACAATATGCTTGCATTAGCTGAAATAGGTATCCCACAATTAATCGAAATCCAGAAAAAAGCATAAAGAAGTCTTAATGGAATAAAGTCTAGCGTCATCCGCCAAGTTCTAGATAAGATTTAAGCAGAGTGAGGTGAACAAGCTTGCAAGCTTGGCGGATGACTGGAGCAGTGTCGGTTTCGGAGGGACGGCTGCCCTATAAAAATGGGCTCTATTTCGCTTGAAGTTCTGATAGCTAAGCAGTTCCTGGAGCGGAGAATTTTTCAAACTTCTTAAGAGCCTGCTCGCAAGGAGCTGGCTTCTCGTCTTTATGATAAAAAAATCTTTTTAGTAATGATGGTTCTGTAATCTGTAGCATTGGCTCAGTCTTTACCTCTTCCTGATGCTTATCAAAGTTATGCCTCATCGCGTTATAATTGGGAAACAACTTAGTCAAATAAAGTTCAGCGCTACTGCTATTGTTTCTTATAAAATCGTTGACTGTTGTAAATACGCTACCCTCTGGGTACTCATGTTGCATATGCCATAGTCTTCCCCAACAAAAAGTTTTGTTATGATCATCCGCATCGGGATGATGTAACGCCTGGATGTAATAGCTAATGGCTGAAAAAGCACAGATTTCTGCATGAGCGTTAGATTGCTCTACTGGGATTGCATCTTCCTCATAAAATACAGGGATCCGTTCTTGTTGTATCAATGCGGCAGCAACCAATGCCCAAGGTGTATTCTGAGCTAATAACTCGATGATTATGAGTGCTTTTTTACGAGCATCAATTTCTATAGGAAAACTACTAAAATCTGTATACAGTATCTCCGCAAAAGAGCAGTTTTCGTCTGTTAATGGCTGTTGTATGGCGGTCAGCAATCGTTCTACAGCACGCTGTGTCGCGGCGCTACTCCCTGATTGTGCTAATAGAAAGTCATCGACATTGAAGAGGCTATCATCGAGTTGAATATTGTGTATACGAGATGGAAGGCTAATAAAAAAGTTAATTAATTCATTACTGGTTTTCTTAACAAACTCATTCCCACTTAAATCAAGCGATGACACACTGGGTGACAAAGCATTTAGAATTTTAGCAAATGTTATGCTATTGAGGTTGTTCTCACTCAAATTAAGGGAAGTTACTGTGCTTGGCAACGCTTTGATAATATTAACTAATTGTTCTTCTGTCTTGTCACCCAAAAAACTTGCACTCAAATTAAGTGAGGACACATGATTTGGCAAGACATTCAGGAGTATCATTAATTCCTCATTTGATTTTTTACTAAAGTTCCCACTTAAATCCACTGAGGACAATGTTTTTGGTAAGGCATTAAAAATCTCTAACCATTCCGAACTATTTTTATCTCTAAGATTATTGCGTCGCAAATCAAGCGAACTTAAGTTATTCGGTAATTCATTTAAAATAGCAACTAATTCGCCACTGCTTTTTTTACCGAGACCGTTGCTGCCCAACATTAGTGAGACAACACTTTTTGGCATATATTTTAACATATCGACCAATTATTGGCTGTTTTTCTCACCTAATTGATTCGAACTCAAATTAAGTGAGTTTATGTTTTTTGGTAAGGCACGTAAAATTGCAATTAAATCATCTTTAGATCTCTTATTTAGATTGTTAGAGCTTAAATTTAGTGAAGTAACACTTGAAGGCAGAGCATTAAGGATCTCAATTAATTCCGCGCTCGTCTTGTCACCAAGATCATTGTCACTTAAATCAAGAACAGCCACTTTTTTTTTCATTGCCTTAAAGATGAGGACTAATTCTTCGCTGTTTTTTTTCCCAAGGCTATTATGACTCACAGCAAGAGAAGTAACGTTATCAGGCAAAGAGCTAACAATATTGACTAACTCCGCGCACGTTTTGTTCGCAAGATCATTTCCACCTAGATGAAGCATCGTTATGCTGTTAGGCAAGGCATTGAACATAGCGATTAATCCTGTGCTTTTTACACGATTCAGTTTATTCCAACGTAAATTAAGGGTAGATAAGTGATTAGGTAGGGTTTTAAAGAGAGTACTTAATTCTGCCTCGCTTTTGTTGGCAAAGTCATTTCCACTCAAATCCAAGGTGGTGATTCTGGTGGGCAATGCGTGAAAAAGAGGGATTAACTCCTCCGTCCTTTTGCCACCAAGATTATTCCAACCCCAAACCAGCCAAGTGACTTCATTAGGAATTTCTTTAATAGCCTGCAAGCAATCTTTTTGGGATAAGCCATCCAATTTCAAGTTATGGTACATCAATCTTCTCTAGATATTTAAAACACCATTTAGGCCATACATTGTACATTATGTTGGTAACAATAAACTAATTTACGTCTTTAAAGCAACCTATTACCAGACTGAAACGCCAATAATCCTGCCTGTACAAAAAACCTTAAGGATCGTTACCTAATATTATCTTAAGAGAATAATGATATTATTTTTAATCATTAGATCCAAAAAATATACAAAATTAAATATATGCCCAAATATATGCTGCAGAGGAAAATATTATGCGTGAAAAAAATGAAACAGCTGCTTATTTGCAAGCTCTAAAAGCAAACCCAATAGATTCCTCTGATTTTATTCTTTTGACCACAGCTCTTCTAAAAAAGGAATTAGGTGGAAAAGTTAGGCAAGAAGTAGATGAAATTATGACCCACTATCTTCATCTTGAGAAGGATAAGGCCATATTAGCGATTGAAAAAATTTGTGAAACCCATCGGGAAATTAGTGAGAATCATCTGTTATCGACCACTATTGTAGAAGCAAAAAAACATGTTACAGATAACCCTATAGAAAATCAAAGTAGACGGTATTTTGAAACTAGATTTGCTACGAATCTGTTCGAATCTATGGAGGAGGAATCACCGGTTTTCTACGATGGCATGCAAAAACTTTCTGATTTGGTAAAAGAATTAAACCCAGGATTATATGATAAGGACATTGGAAAAGGTAAAGACGACGTAGCAATTACAACCATGGAGGGAGCAAAAAGTGTTGTGGGAACCATACGCGAATTAGGCGATACGACCCCAGATTTTACCTTGAAGAGAAATGCTGTTCGGCGCAATAGCCCTGCCGCTTATAAAACCAAAGACAGACTTAATGAGCCAGTGCGAGGAACAAACGAAGAAAATAATGTATTCAGTCAAAATCCAGGTATTATGAAATCCATTCATGCCATGCCATTCAATGAAAGAACCTCTGAAGAGCAAAACAGAATTGTTGATTCATATGCGTTAAACCCTGCAGTGAAGGATGGTTATTCTGCTACTAAAACCCATGTTCCATTTGTTAATTCTGTATCAGGAACAGCCTTCTCTACGGTGACTCTCGCTGGTGCTTTCATTGAAAAGCATCCTCAAGATCCTGATTTACAAGAGCATGTGGATAATATTGTCCTGACGTTTGTCGCACGAGCAGTGAATGAGGGATTCCATAGCCTGAGAGAAATAATGGATGTTTTTAAAGAACCTGCCGTTCAAAAGGTTATTAATGATCACAAACTTGAGCTGAGGATAAAATATCCCCCCGAAGTACTGAATAAGAGTTTTCAGGAGGCTGTTCAGTATTCCACTAAAGTTTGTTTGGGTCGTTGCGTGAAAGATGAGTTACAAAACATACATGAACATACAGGAAAACCCGAAGTATCAGAGAAAGGAAAACCTCATAAACCACCATTTCCTACAGAACTTGGTATTCGCGAAAACAAAGTCACAGGGCCTCGCGTAGAAGAAGCACTTAGAGAAATGGCTAAAAATAATCCACAACAAGCACTTGAATCTGCCCAAAGATTCTTAGCATGGAAAAACTATCATCATAGGAATTTTAATGTTAAAGGTATAAAAGAACTAGTAGGCGAACTCAAACCCAAAAACTCATTGTTGGATTCTTTTAAAAAGATGAAAGATGTTTTACAGACTACTAAAAAAGAAGAAATGATCAATACTGATAGTACAAGACAGGATATGAACAAGACTTTTTAGGAAGGTTCAATGAATACGTTCTGTCGAGAAAATTTCGCCAGAGCAATTATTATTCCACTCTGATTGCTAATAACATAAAAAATCACTTGTACCATTTGTAGATTTAAAATAAAGACTTATCAAAAGCAACTGCATAAGCCGTATTACGTGAAATAAGATTTTTATTAACCAGTTCTTTTAAATGTTGATCTAAAGTTTGCATTCCTTTCGCTTGCCCAGTTTGGATGGAAGAATACATTTGTGCGACTTTATCCTCTCGAATTAAGTTACGAATAGCTCCTGTGCAGATCATTATTTCTAAAGCAGCTACTCTCCCACCCCCATTTTTTTTCAACAAAGTCTGAGCAATGACAGCTTGTAGCGATTCAGACAGCATTGAACGAACCATAGCCTTTTCTTCTGCCGGAAATACGTCAATTATTCGGTTAATTGTTTTTGTTGCAGAATTAGTATGTAAGGTACCGAATACTAAATGCCCTGTTTCAGCTGCGGTCATTGCTAGACGAATCGTCTCTAAATCGCGTAATTCTCCTACCAAAATAACATCAGGATCTTCACGTAATGCGGAACGCAAAGCTGCATTAAAACTAAGCGTATCCCGATGAACTTCACGCTGATTCAATAAACATTTTTTACTTTGGTGAAGAAACTCTATAGGATCTTCAACGGTCAAAATATGATCATAACGAGTTGAGTTAATGTAATCGATCATCGCAGCTAACGTTGTACTTTTTCCTGATCCTGTAGGTCCGGTGACCAGTACTAATCCCTTAGGATAGCTTGCCATTTCTTCGAAAATAGAGGGCAACCCTAAGTCTTTCATACCTAAAATCAGAGAAGGGATAGTACGAAAAACTGCTGCGGCACCTCGTGATTGATTAAATACATTGACCCTGAAACGAGAGAGATTGGCAATTTCAAAAGAAAAATCAGTTTCTAAAAACTCTTCAAACTCTTTTCTTTGCCGATCATTCATTACATCATAAATAATTTTTATCACCTCTTTATGTTCTAGAGGAGGTAAATTGATTTTGCGTAAGTCGCCATCAACGCGAATCATTGGCGGTAATCCTGCTGACAAATGTAGATCTGAAGATTTATTTTTGACTGAAAATGCCAATAATTCTGCTATATCCATTGATTAATCTATCCTGATTCTTCATGCTTGTTACTAGATTAACTTACTAACCAGCACTCGGCAAATACTGTTTCTTTTGCTATTGTTGAAATTTTTTCATTTACTTTATTAATCATGAGCCTTCATCAAGATCTAAATCGAATACAACACTTAATCACCCAAACTGCCTTGGGTTGCGGCCGAAAACCAGAAAACATTTTATTACTTGCTGTCAGCAAACAACAAAATATTGATAAAATTCAAGAGGCTTTTCATCTGGGAGTCAAAGACTTTGGAGAAAGTTATTTCCAAGAAGCGCAAAAAAAAATATCTGCCTTAAAGAATTTACCTCTCAATTGGCATTTTATTGGCCCCATTCAGAGCAATAAAACTAAGGGTATTGCTACCCTTTTTAGTTGGATTCATAGTATAAGCCGAGTTAAAATTGCCTCTCAGCTTAATGAATATCGAACAAAAGATTTAAATCCACTTAATGTATGCATACAAATTAATTTAATCGATGAAAAATCTAAGTCGGGGATACCTCCCGAAAATGCCGCGGAGCTTGCCTTAGCTATAAGTCAATTACCTAATTTGAAGCTTCGAGGGTTAATGACTATTCCTCCTCCACTCAACGATCCACTTCTTCAATACGATGTATTTATTCGTCTTAATCAACTCATGCAACATCTTAATCAAACCCTTAATTTGAATATGGATACTTTGTCCATGGGAATGAGTGATGATTTAATTCCTGCAATCAAAGCCGGTGCTACTATAGTTCGTGTTGGTCGAGCTATTTTTGGTGAGCGACAAAAATCAAGCAACGCGGTATAATCGCAAAAAAATAAAGATCTGTTTACTCTTCTGAGACTAGTGTAGCGCTGCATGCACACAGTCTCGTGACGAACCCAACAAAAGAGAATTACAAACAGAACCAGTATAAATTAGGATGGGGGAAAATATGTCAGGTTTTAGCGCGGTAGCTTTGTTTCTTGTGTCGTTGGTTTTTTCGCTCCTTATTTTCAGCTTATGGCTCCGTATTAGTTTACGCTACTTGCGTGTCAGTGTACTACATCCAGTAAGCCAACTTATTTATAAAATTTCAGATCCAATAGTAAATCCAATTCAACAAATAACACAACAAAAACACCAGCCAGGACAGAAATACGATATTCCGGCTTTGATCACTTTAGTTGTTGTCGAGTTATTAAAAGTCATTTGCATCAGTTTACTTGCATTACATGGAATAATGCCTTTCCTCTATTTACTCATTTATATTATTGCTGATTTAATCATTCAACCGTGCGATATTCTGTTTTTTGCTATTCTCGTGCGAGCAATAATGAGCTTCGTCAATCCAGGATGGCAAGGACCAATTGCTGATTTTCTACGTATATTGACAGAACCATTATTAAAACTCGGTAGAAAATTCATTTCCAACATCGCAGGATTTGATTTTTCCCCCTTTATCATTATGATAGTGCTAAAAATCATCACTTTATTTATTAGTGCTAGCCTCCCCTGGAGATTGTTATAAAAGCATCTATACTTTATTTAAACGCTGAGGATTAGTGGGGAAAATTATGAAATTGACTCTTCACAGGTGCATGAGTTTGGGGTTATTTATTTTACCTTTTAACCTATTTGCTGACACACAGTCTTATTATTGCCCCCAAAATCACGGTTACGTTAATCTCGGAATGACACCTGATCAAGTTATTGCAGCATGTGGCCAACCCATAAGTCAACAGGAATCAAATCAACCTGTATTACAGAAAATTCCCATGCAGCAGCTTATGTATAATAATGCGGGAGCAAGTAATGCTTATTCAGGGGTATGGCAAGTTCCGGGAACAACACCTGCTGGTTCAGGTTCTGCTTACTATAACGTTTGGAGTATTCCTCAACCAAACAGTGGTGCCCAACTGGAAGTAGATGTGGTGAATCAAAAGGTCAAATACATCAAATTAAATGGTTCTAACAGTAATGCCGTTTCTATTTGTAAGGGCACTAATATTCAACCTGGTGATCCGATACAAAAAGTATATTATTCTTGTGGAAGCCCTTCAGTGACAAATAACACTTATATCAATGAAGTGGTACCAACAGCAGAAAAGCCTCAGGTTTGGATCTATCAACCGGGACAATATCAATCTGCTGTTACAATGACTTTTGTAAATGGCAAACTCTATTCCATTCAATAACAGCAAACAAAAGGTTTAAATTTAACCGCAAAACCCAATTGAAATGTTAGATTTAAAGTCCAGCTTAAATTTAACCTTTTTTACCGTAGAGAAGAATCGCTTTGGTGTACGAAAAAAATAAGATACACTCTCAAAATTTTAGCGCAAGCAACATTCATAATTAATGTTGTTTCTTTTATTTAATTTACAGAGGTAAAGCTCCAAATGACTGCAAACATTGATGAAATCACGATAGCATTTAACGACGATGGTACCGAAACGACTAAAGAACTTGATAAAAAGGTGTTAACTAAAGGAGCCTGGACTACAATTATGTTTAAATATCAAGATTGGGATAATAGCCAAAATGATTTTGGTCCAGTCAAATATTCAATCCGACGGTATCAAAAAAGAAATAATCAATACTGGCTAAAATCTAAATTCAACATATCGAGTACAGAACAAGCACAAAAAATAGTTGACATACTTAGTGATTGGCTCAAATAATTTGCATGGGAGAAAAAAATTATGGCGTTAAGCACATTTTATCCCATAAAGCTTATCCCGGCGAAGCCACGAATGTGTAGCATTTATATCTAAAAAAGCTGTTCGATAGAAAAACAAGTTAATTTTATCGAACAGAATATAAAAATAGTTTTTCTTTTGCTCAAAAAACATATTATAAATTAAGAAGCAATTAACTAAAAAATCAGATAGAAAATCATCAACTTTTATAATAGATTTCTATGCTTAGATAGTGTACTATTTTTTTAAAGCATGATGGTTTTAATTGCACATTAACTTTTTTATAAACTTTTAAGGAATAAAAATATGCTGCGCTTTTTAGGATTTTTTGCTCAACCAACCAAAATCGCAATTCAATCGGGTGCTGGTGCAATGGCTACCGCCGCTATTGCATCGGGTGCATATCAAGTGGGTACTACAGTGCAGAGTAAAGTAAAGGAAAAGTATCAGCAACTTCAAGGTGATGATTCACCACTAAAGGACTGTTATTTCCCCAAAATTGATTTTACACCACGCTAGAGCTTGTAACTATCTTTAGTAAACTTAAAAGTAAAATACTATTACCTGAAAGTAAAACGGTGTTTCATGTTGAACACCGTTATAATCATGTAAAGAAAATGAGTGTCTGTTACAGCCACTCTAAAGCAGCATGTGAGCGATCAAAGTAAGTTTGGACTAGATCGTCAGTTACCAAATCAAGACGAGCAGGATTCCATTTAGGATTCTTATCTTTATCAATTAATAAGGCCCTCACACCTTCATAAAAATCATTTCCATGCATAAAGTGACTCACGATATCATAATCCATTTGCAAACATTGCGCTAAAGTTAATCCCTTTGCTTTTTGCAATTGAGCTAAAGTGATTTTTAAACTTAGTGGAGATTTCTTTGCTAAAGTGGCCTCAACACCTTTAGCCCATTCTCCATCCTCATTTTGTAAACACTCGCGAATCTTTTCAACTGTTGGATGTGCAAAACACACATTAATTAACAGCTGATTTATCTCTTCTGCAGAAGATACCATAGTAAAATCTTGCAGACATTTATCCACACGTTCAAATGCCTCTTTTGACAAGTCTTCATTCATTAATGCGTCAAACAAAACCGGCATTTGTTCTGAAGATACTATTTTTTTGACTAAACCTGCATTCATTGCATCCATCGCGCCTAATCGATCCCCAGTCAAACCTAAATAAATACCTAAAGATCCAGGACATCGTGTCAATAAATAACTTGCTCCAATATCAGGGAAAAAGCCTATACCTGTCTCAGGCATTGCAAAAATCAAACGTTCACTTGCTATGGGATGACTGCCATGCATGGAAATTCCTACTCCCCCCCCATAACAATTCCATCAATTAAAGAAATATAAGGTTTACTAAAATGATGAATAAAGTGGTTTAATCGATATTCATGCCAAAAAAATTGCATTTGTTCTGCGTCATTTATTTGCCCAGAAGAATAAAGTGAACGTATATCTCCACCAGCACAAAAAGCATTCCCAGGCACCGCACGTACAACTACCGCATGAACAGTATCGTCTTCTTTCCAAAGACTTAATTGTCTTTGCATTTTAATGATCATGGTTAACGTCAGGGCATTCAGTGCACCAGGTCTATTTAAAGTAATAACGCCTAATGAACCCTCTTGTGTAAAAAGTACTTCATCAGCCATAATCACTTCCCTTCGAATTGTGCTACTCGTTTCTCTAAAAATGCAGTTACTCCTTCTTGCTTATCCTGGGAAGCACAGGTTTTGGCAAAATGAATTGCTTCTAAGTGTAATGCATCAACCAAAGACAAATCGTAGCCATGATCAATCACCTCCATAACCCCTGCTATCGCTAGTGGTGCCATACTTAAAATTCCCTGTAATATATTTTTTCCTTTTTCTAACAAAGCATCAGGCTCCACAACTTCGCTCACCAACCCCCACTGAAACGCTGTTTCCGCATTAATAAATCGACCTGTTAAACATAAATCTAAAGCGCGCCCTTTGCCGATTAATCGGGCTAAACGTTGTGTCCCACCATAACCAGGAATAACCCCAAGCTTTACTTCAGGTTGGCCAAATTGTGCCTTAACTGAAGCAATTCTCATTGTTGCAGAAATAGCTAACTCGCATCCACCACCAAATGCAAACCCATTTACTGCTGCTAAGGAGGGTTTTCCCAAAGTCTCCAAAAGTCTAAATACCTCTTGTCCTCGACATGCAAACTCATACCCGGTTTGCGCGGTACATTCAGCAAGTCGGTTAATGTCAGCCCCTGCACAAAAGGCTTTCCCATTACCCGTGATCATTAATGCTTTAACCTTTGAGTTCGCTCTCGCATAACCAAATGACTCCGCTAAAGCATCTAACACTTCGCTACTTAACGCATTCAATTTTTCGGGGCGATTTAAGGTTAACGTTAAAATTCCCTGATTATCCAACTCTTGTTCTATTAAATTCATCAATTCACTCCTTTTTATTAGCACAAAAAATGCTCTTCATCTAAAGTCGCTTTAGCTACAATTTCTCGCATAATTTCATTGGTGCCTTCAAGAATTTGATGAACCCGTAAATCCCTAAAGATTCGCTCAATCTGATAATCACGTAAATAGCCATACCCACCATGTATTTGCATCGCTTTATCACTAATACGAAATGCAACGTCGGTAGCAAAACGCTTAGCCATAGCGCAATACATGGGGACATTAGGCTCATTTTTGTCCATAGCATTTGCCGCCCGATAAACCATTAATCGCGCTGCTTCATAATCAGTGAGCATATCGGCAAAATAAAAACGCAATGCCTGCATTTCCGAAAGAGGTTTTCCAAATTGTTTACGCTCATGCATGTATGCCTGAGTCAATCGCAAACACGCAAGAGCACCTCCTAAGGAGCAAGATGCTATATTAATTCGACCACCATTTAATGCATTTAATGCAATTTTGAATCCCATACCTTCATCACCAACTCGGTTAGCAACGGGTACACGACAATTTTCAAAATAAACAATGCACGTAGGTTGACTACGCCACCCCATTTTGTTTTCTAATTTGCCAAAACTCAAACCGGGAGTATCTTTTTCAATAAGCAAACAACTTATTCCGTGATGCGATTCATCACCAGTACGAACCATACACAAATAAACATCACTTACTGAACCACCCGAAATAAATGCTTTTGAGCCATTGAGGACGTAATAATTTCCGTCCTTTACCGCTTTAGTTTTCAAAGAAGCAGCATCTGAACCTGATTCAGGTTCAGTTAAGCAATAACTCGCCAATACCTCCATTGAGGTTAATTTGGGTCCCCATTGCGCTCGTAAGTCAGGATGAGCATACCGATCTACTAGAGAGGTAACCATGTTGTGAATCGATAGATAAGCACTCGTGCTAATACAACCTGTTGCCAATTGTTCAAACAACAAAGCAGAATCTAAACGTGTTAATTGCGCTCCACCAATGTCCTCTCGCGCCATCATTCCCGCCATTCCTAAAGCCGCTGCTTCACGCAAGACCCCAATGGGAAAATAATCATGCTCATCCCAATTATCTGCCATAGGCGCTAATTTCTCACGAGCAAAATCAGCCGCCATCTCCCGAAAAGCCAAATGCTCGGCCGTGAATTTAAAATCCATAAAACTATCCTTAGAAAAGTGGTTTCACATGTACTATTATTGCGAATTTTTATCATCCATGAAAGATATATGTTCCAAAAATTACCCAGAACATTTTATGAGCGTGACACAATTAGTGTGGCCAAAGCTCTTCTAGGCAAATACCTCATCCATAATAAAGACGGAATAGAATATATAGGAAAAATTGTCGAAGTCGAGGCTTATTTGGGACAACACGATCTGGCGTGTCATTCCTCAAAGGGGCTGACCCCAAGAACAAAAGTGATGTTTGGCCCCGCAGGCTATGCCTATATTTATTTAATCTATGGGATGTATTATTGCACGAATGTGGTTACAGAAACTGAAGGCACAGGCTCAGCAATATTACTACGTGCCCTGGAGCCCATTAAAAACATCCAGGGAAAAACGCAAGGTCCCGGGTTATTATCAAAAGCAATGCATATTGATAAAAATTTGAATCAGCATGATCTCACGAGTGATACTTTTTATATTGCTGAATCAGATTCTCCTCAAACTTTTACACTCGTTGAAAAATCAAGAATTGGTGTTCATTATGCAAAAGATTGGGCAGAAAAATTACTCCGTTTTTATATAAAAGAGAGTGCTTTTATTTCCAAACCATGATGATATACTGCGCAGAATATCGTTGTTCCTCTTTGGCGCTTGTAATAAAAAAAAGAATAAGCACATGGAAACTATTGTAGCCCCTATTACTCGCAATACTTTATCAGTACTCAAAGAGTATTTTGGTTTTGACTCCTTTCGTCCTCCTCAAGAGGATATCATTAAGGATGTCATTGCGGGTAATGATGTTCTCGTTTTAATGCCTACTGGTGGGGGAAAATCGCTGTGTTACCAAATACCTGCTCTAATAAGGCCAGGTATTGGTATCGTTGTTTCCCCATTAATTGCGCTCATGGAAGACCAAGTAACCGCCCTGCGATTACAGGGAATCCGTGCTGCTTACTATAATTCTTCTTTAACCAGTATCGAAGCAAAAAATGTATTAATTCAACTACACCATGGTGAGTTGGACTTACTATACATTGCCCCTGAACGTCTTATTAATATAACGTTCTTAGATCGATTAAAGGAATGTAAGATCGCTCTATTTGCAATAGACGAGGCACATTGCATCTCTCAATGGGGACATGATTTTCGTCCTGAATATGCCGCTTTAGGAGTTTTAAAAGCACAATTTCCTGAGGTTCCAATTGTTGCTTTAACGGCAACTGCAGATAGACAAACTCGTCAAGACATTGTAGCCAGGCTTAACTATGAACCCAATAAATACATTGCTTCATTCAATCGCCCTAATATCCATTATAAAGTAGTACCTAAAACCCATGCCTTAAAACAATTAAATCAATTTTTAAGCTCGGTAGAGCAACAGTCAGGAATTATTTATTGTGGAACACGTAATAGTGTAGAAAATCTAGTCGAAAAATTACAAACAATGGGTTTCAAAGCGCGAGCTTACCACGCCGGACTTTCTCATGACGAACGCAAAGAGGTACAAACCTTATTTAGATACGATCGCATCGACATAGTAGTTGCCACAGTTGCGTTTGGAATGGGGATTGATAAACCCAACGTTCGGTTTGTAGTGCATTATGATTTACCTAAAAATATCGAAGCTTATTATCAGGAAACTGGCCGTGCTGGAAGGGATGGATTGCCCGCCCAAGCGCTTTTGCTTTATGATCCAGCAGATAGTGCCCGACTTCGCTCTTGGATTGTGAATAACCCACTTGATGAGCAACGATATGTTGAGACCAATAAACTGAATCATATGCTGGCTTTTGCCGAAGCAGCGCATTGTCGCCGTCAAATTTTGTTACGTTATTTTGATGAGTCCTCAGAGACGAAATGCGACTATTGTGATGTATGTGATAGTCCCCCTGTAACCATAGATGCAACTGAAGATGCACAAAAATTTTTATCCTGTATTTATCGGTTACGACAAAATTATGGCTTAACGCACACCATAGATGTATTACGCGGTAGTACTTCCGATAAAATAAAGCAATATGGTCATGAGCAACTAAGCACTTTCAGCATTGGCAAAGACAAATCAAGCCATTATTGGAAACACCTTGCTTGGCAACTCATTCACAAAGAATATTGTATGCAAGACATGGAGCATTTTAATGTGCTGAAATTGACATCTAAGGCCATTCCCTTGCTTAAAGGTGAGGAAAAAATTTTTTTAACTTTGCCTAACAAGGAGCCTAAGCATGACAAAAAGAAAAACAAAGAGCGTCGAGCGATTCAATCCACAAATAGCCCCTTATTTGAAATGCTACGTGTTTTAAGGCGCAAACTTGCTGATGAGGAAAACAAACCGCCCTTTATGATTTTTAGCGATGCAACCTTACATGCTATGACTGAAATAAAACCTCAAAGTATGGAGCAATTACTATCGGTACCTGGTGTGGGACAACATAAATTAGCGCGTTATGGAAGTCAGTTTCTCAACGCATTCAATGAATATAATAAATAGAAAAAGGGATAAATTTTATGACCAAAATAAGACTTTCCTAACTGTTCCTGTCGGCTCCGCTTAAGTTTTCATACGCTATACTCAAATTACAAAAGATTGAAATTAAGGATTCAAAAATTGCCTTTCTCTTATGAAGAAGAAATGATATTTCTTTTTGAAGGAGCACTTAGGTCTATACCTTTTAATACAATTTTGGCTTTATTATTGACGTTAGACCTTCTCCACAATAAAGCCCCCCTCAATTAATGATCTGGATTTTGTTTATTATCTTAAACAGCATCATCCGATGGATTTTTTGTCATTATGTCATAAGAAAACATGTGTATATGACGCCTAAAATGCTAGCGATTTTTGTTCTTTTGACTTTTTTTATGGGAGCTATTTGGGGATCTTGTTATTTACTGATGCTACACCATATCTCCATACTTCAAGAATTTATTATTATTTTGGTATTAGGAGGAATGAGTGCTGGAGCAATTGCCTCATTATCAGTTTATCTCCCCGCTTACTATGCCTATGTATTACCTATGTTTTTACCTGTCATTACCTACAACTATTTAACATTTGAATTAGATAGAGCCATGCTAGCAACTATGTTTTTACTTTTTGTACTTATGCTTGTCACTTCTGCCAGAATTAACAATTTATTGTTAAACCGGGTTTTTAGGTTATCAAGAGAAAAGCAAGTATTAATTGATGATTTGCATCAATTATCCATAACAGACTCACTAACAGGCCTATACAACAGGCGTTATTTTGAATCAATTTTAAAAACGGAATGGGGTGTAGCGCAGCGTAACCATTATCCATTCATTTTGATATCAATCGACGTAGATAATTTTAAATTAATTAACGATAATTTAGGGCATCCTTATGGAGATCATTTTTTAATTTTCATATCAGAATTATTAAAAAGTTCTTTTCGCCGTTCTAATGACTTCATTTGTCGTATTGGAGGAGATGAATTTTCAGTCATTCTCGTCAATCAATCACTTCAAGAGTCTTTGGCTATTTGCGATTTATTTAATAACAAATTCCATCAAAATAAACCTCAAGAAGAAGCAATTATGGAGCAAATAACTTTGAGTATGGGCGTCGCTTGGATAAAATCAAATTATAGTCTTCAAATTGAAAAACTCATTACTTGCGCTGATGAGGCTTTGTATCAAGCAAAAAATAAAGGTAAAAATCAAGTAGAGGTCATCGCGTTAGATTAAATCAGCTCAATATAAAAATAAAATAATTTTTATATTGAGCTGTTTTATTTAGAACTTGAGTTCGTATAAATGCTCTCTTAATAAATACATAGCTCTCGCAATATTGCTGTTGCATAAGAACCCGCAGGAAGAATAAAAGCCAGCTCCACTTCATTGTTCTGAATGATACATTTCAGCTGCTCCACATGAAGAATATTCGCACGCCAGGCTTCAGCTACTCCAAAAAGTTCCAAACCATTCAACCAGGGTTGCCAATTTGCATAAGTGTTATTGATTAATTCCAAGGCCTTATCTCTTGCTTTATGTTTACTTATTCCTGGTAAAGGGCTCGCAGGAGAAAGATCTTTATCCTTGATTCGTTGCAACAGCTCCTGGCTAACCTCATCCACAACAAAAATACTATTAGACCCACTAAGTTGTATTACATCACCAGGAAGAGGTGTATTCCAACAGCGCTCTATTACACGTTGCGATAAAATTAAATTATAAAGCCATGAACGTGCAGCAGAACTGTAGATACCTTTTAAAAATCTATCCTTAACTTTACGACCATGCACCAGCATTTCTTCTGCTTTTGATAAATTTCCTGCTTCACGGCCAAAGCGTTGTTCACCAAAATAATTTGGAACACCACATTCCTTAATTTGCTCGATACGTTGCTTCAAGTCATCTAAATGAGAAACTTCACGCAAATGTATAACAAATTGATTACCGGTTAAAAAACCTGGTCGTAATTTTTTATGATGGCGAGTACTTTCTAAAACTCGCCATCCTGAAGCGGCGTAGTGTTCAATTCCTGGAATAATTTCTCCTGGAGCATGAATACTTAACCATTGAGTTGTCAGTGCCTGTCTGTCTTTTAAGCCAGCATAACCAATAGATGTGATTGGCTTATGCAGTAATTTTGCTAATGATTTAACCACTTCCTCGGTTGTTAAACCTCTTTTTTCAATTTTAAGGAGAATGTGCTCTCCTTGACCACTAAATGGACTATCAAAAAATTCATTTACTTGAAAATCTTCAGGAGTATTTTTAAAAATTGCTATGGACTTAGGTAAACCATAAACACGAGACCAATCTAATGAATACATCTAAAACAACCTTCTCTTAAAGAACTCTAGTGCTAATTGTCTTGCAAAAAGTATATAAATCAAATGATTTTCAGTGCATACTTAAACAATTGTTATTGAATGGATGAATTAACAATGAATTCAACATTTTCTTCTATAAGAAAAGCTGTGTTTCCTGTAGCGGGTTTAGGAACGCGGTTTTTACCCGCAACAAAAGCAGCACCTAAAGAAATGTTAACTGTAGTTAATAAACCCTTAATTCAATATGCTGTTGAGGAAGCATATGCTGCTGGCATACGCGAAATGATTTTTGTCACCTGTCATAACAAAACAGCCATTGAAGATCATTTTGATCTTGCCTATCAATTAGAAAATGAGCTAAGAAACCATGATAAAAATGAACTCTTGTCTATAGTTCAATCCGTTACCCCCCCGGATATGGAATGTTTTTATGTCCGCCAAGCAAAACCTCTTGGACTAGGTCATGCCGTTTTATGTGCTGAGAAAATTATTGGTAATGATGCATTTGCAGTAATTCTGGCTGATGATTTAATGACGGGACAAATACCGGTTATTAAACAGTTGATTCAATTATACGAAACACATGGGCATAGTGTTATAGCTGTAGAAAATGTGCCTAAGGAGTTAACCGGATGTTATGGGATTATTCAAGGAGTCCCATGGAACACCAATATTTTGAATATACATCATTTAGTAGAAAAACCGAAATCAGATCAAGTTTCATCTAATACAGCAATAGTAGGACGCTATGTTCTGACACCAGAAATTTTTGATCAAATCAGAGCCTTACCCCATAAAGAGCATAAAGAAATTCAACTTACTGATGCAATCAATGGCCTACTCCAAAAAGAAACAGTTTTAGCTTACCTATATGAAGGAAAGCGTTATGATTGTGGTAGCGTACTTGGATTTTTAAAAGCTAACGTAGATTTAGGAAAAATACATCCAATCGAAGGTGAAAATTTTTCCAAATGGCTTACAGCACAATAATTATTTAAGTTTAAATAGGAAAGTTATGGAACAACTCACTCAAAAAAACGCTTGGAAAAAACTCGAAAAACTTGCGAAAAGAGATAGTGTTAATAATGTTGAAATAAAAAATCAGTCTAAATCTGCAGCTAATATTACTCTTGATTACAGTGGTCAACAGGTAAATTCTATAATTATGGATACCCTTTTTGATCTCGCCAATGAATGCCTCCTGTCTGAGCATATAGACTACTTAATGAGTGGAAAACCCATAAACAATACGGAAAATAGAGCTGCTTTACACACAGCGCTTCGTGTCCCAGAAAATGAAATAATATGGGTTAATCAACAAAATATCGTTCCTGACGTCATTAATACTCGAAAACAAATGTATGAAATTTCGATTAAAATCAGAAATAAAGAATGGCTTGGTTATTCTGGAAAACCAATCACTGATGTCATTAACATTGGTATTGGGGGTTCAATGCTTGGTCCCTTCTTTTGTATTGATTCACTCAGCGATTTAGTAACAAATCAGTTGCGATTCCATTTTATTTCTGACATAGACCCTCGTGCTTTTCAGCGTGTTACAGCAACACTTAATCCAGAGACTACACTTTTTATTGTCTCCTCAAAATCCTTTACTACTCCAGAAACTTTAGCTCATTACCAGCAGGCATTGAAATGGGGTAAGTTGCAACAACATCGTGACAAACACTTTATAGCGGTTACTGCTAATGTGAAAAATGCACAAGAGATGGGATTTGCAACAATTCTTCCTATATGGGATTGGGTGGGTGGACGTTATTCTTTCTTTTCTGCGATTAATTTGATTTCCTGTATTGCTATTGGTTGCGATCATTTTGCTGAAATCATCTCCGGCGCTCATGAAATGGATGTTCATTTTCGCACTGCAAATTTTGCAAATAACCTGCCAGTATTATTAGGATTACTTGGGATATGGAATATTAATTTTTTAAACACGAATAATTTGCTGCTGATGACCTATGCTCAAGAGCTCCAACATTTTGTTTCTTATCTGCAACAACTCGATATGGAAAGTAATGGAAAATCAATCGATAAACAAGGACGAAGGATAGATTACGCAACAGGCCCTATTATTTGGGGCGGGTTAGGTAATCACGCTCAACACAGTTACTATCAGCTTTTATGCCAAGGCACACATAAAGTCGCAGCTGATTTAATTAATGTTCAAACCTACGCGGACGAGGTAATAAACAAAATATGTCATGCCCATAAAGAAGTACTCACCAAAGGAGGAAGCCCAAGTGATAATCCGCATAGCCATATTCCCGGACAAATGTCAGTCAATCTTCTTTCATTAGTCGATTGCTCACCAAAGACACTGGGCTCTTTAATTTCTTTATATGAACATAAAATTTTTGTACAAGGTATTATCTGGAATATCAATTCCTTTGATCAACCTGGGGTTGAAAGCTCTAAAGAAATAATTCGACAAAATAATTGGATTAATTAAAACTACCAGACCAGGGTTTATGTTATTGCTGACGTAAGCCCATAACATTTTTTACGCTAAAGAGCCATTGTTTCTATTTTGACTCCTACAGAATCTTGACATCAACAAGCTCCTCTTGTATCTTTTCAAAAAGATAAAAATATAGGCCATTATGATTAAAAACAAATCTATTTCTATTGTAGGTACAGGCCACTTGGGCAGCGCATTTATACGTGGTCTTATTAAAAGCGGGTATCCAGCAAATTTAGTCACTCTTAGTAATCGTAATCCCCACAAATCGGAGCAACTCGCTAAAGAATTAGGTGTTTTATCTACAAAAACCAACATCCATGCAGTTCAAGATACCGAAATTATTATTCTTGCAGTAAAGCCTCAATTTATGCAGGAGGTTTGTCAGGAAATTGCCCCAATAATTCAAAATAAAAATCCTATAGTTATTTCTTTAGCTGGTGTCATAGATGTGAACAGCATTTCTCGATGGCTTAATAATAACCAACTAGGCATCATCCGAGTCATGACGAATACTCCAAGTGAATTCTGCAAGGGAACATCAGCTTTATTTGCCAGCCCATCAACCACTGCAGCGCAAAAATTATTGATTGAAGCTCTTTTTAATAATGTGGGTTACGCGTTTTGGGTAGATCAAGAATCCATGATAGATACACTTACCGCTCCTATAGGTTGTGCACCAGCCTATATTTTTCTGTTTTTAGAAGCATTGCAAAATGCCGCTATAAGTAGAGGGATTTCTGCAGAGTTAGCAGAAAAAATTTCCTTGGAATCTATATTTGGCGCTGCAGAATTAGCAAAAAAATCCGGTCGATCTTTTGCTCACCTACGGGAAAGCGTGACCACACCACAAGGTGTTACTGCTTATTCGTTGGAAAAACTATCTATGGACAATTTTTTTGATATCTTCAAAAAAATTTATACTGATGCTGAAGAGCGTATCGAACAGATTTCACAAACATTGCCAACTTAAGGCGAAGCTCTAAATTTTTACGAGACGCGTAAAACATGAAGGACTATAACTTAGAGGTCTATTGCAAATAGACCTCAATCTTAACACCTGTGCTAATTTTAAACCTTCCGCTTTTGTGGAAGATGACGAGAAAGATTTATAAAAATATCACACCGATTGCAACAACTGAAGAGCTCAACCACAGTGCTATTTTACCTTGCTCACGAAGAAGAAGCTGCCTCATTTGACCAATGCAATTTATACCAAATTCTACATGAGCCTCTATCCTTGCAAATGTTCCTGTATTTGCGCGATTATTCAATAAAGTTAGATCTTAATATGTCCGTCTAGAGCTGCTCATTGCATTCTTTAATGAGTAGTTTTCCAGGAGAGTATTTGCTCTTTATCGGAAAGTATCTTTAATAATTCTAAATTTTTGGGACTATCTCCCAACATGCTCTCAAGATCAAGTAACTCTGTTTCATCACAACCTAAATATTCTCCGATTTCAATGAGCTCCATATTATTCATGGTGGGCCGACTAAACGTTATAGCCATCCATGCTTGATCCCGTTTTATCCTATATTCATTTAATTTTTCTTTTACTTATTCATTGTGGAATAAAAGATTGGAACATTGTTAACCAGCCATTAAAAATTTCAGCCCAAGAAGACTGCGCCATCAATATCACTTGCTGTTTGGCATCTATATTACATAAAATGATTCTCAAAATGTTCACACAGCCCCCAATAGCACGCTGTTAAGGGGCAGTTTAATCCCTTCGGGCTCAAATCGGCTTTTTCACAAGTGGATTCGCTTAGAGCGAAGAAAACAAGCGAACGGCTTGAAGCAAATTAGGTATAATTCCAATAAGGATAAATTATTTATCCAAAACTAGATACTGGCCTGACCCAAGGATGCAACTTTGCCAAATTTGTTGGTAGTTTGCTAACACGATGCTGTGCTTGAACTTTATTTTGATATTCCCCTAAAGTGAGCACATACCAAACACCTTTTGCATTAGTAATGCGTCTTAGTTTCGCATGTTGAGCAAGCAATTTATTCGTCTTGCGAAAATGCTCAATGTGCTTTTTATCATGACTCGCAGTTAGTTGAATTGTATATAGATTAGCAGTTGATTTATGATTGGATTGTTTGACTGAAGATTTGGCCAATTTAATTTGTTTTTTTGATGGCGTTTTCTTTAGTTTCTTATTTGAAACGTATTTGGCCGGTAGTTGATGTTTTTCGACAATTAAATTTTTTTCCGGTAATTTAGGAATAACAACGACCTTATCCACAATTGGCTTAGTATCATTTGGTATTTCATCATCTGGCTCCTCGAAAACATCCTTTGTAGGTAAAGATGAATAAACCAATTGCCGAGTAGAAGAATCCTGCCAGGAAGCGATGTAACTCTCTAATTTTTCAGGCAACTCGGGGAGCTTCATTGCAATAGTTTGTATCTCTTCGCTATGAGCAGGAATCGCTATGTTGTCTTGAGAAGGTGGGGAATGAAACGCTTGCGATAAATAAAAGCCCAAAAGACCAGTAACAAGTACCGTACCTGCAACAATTCCTACTGTTTTTACTTTCTTCAACATGTCTTTTTTCATAGGAGGAGTGCATTGATTTACAAAGGCTTCCAAATCATTATTGATTTTAGCCAGATTTCCTTTAGTTAATTGATAAAATTGTGTAATTTGCGCATCACTTAAAGGTTTACTAATTAAATGTGAGGCCATTGCACGCTGCAATACATAAGTTCTTGCCTCAGTTTCATTTAATGCCCCTAATTCTATAGTATGAATGAAACTATCACCCAAAGAAGACCTTAAATGATTTAGCGATGCAACAATCGAATAATCTGAGAGAAAACATAAATGAAAAAAGCTATAACTCTCCTGGCTTTTTATTGCAAAAAAAACTTCCTGAATTAAAGCGTCAGGTAAGTACTGTGCATCATCGATCAATAACAGCACATGCGACTTTTGCTCATTAATTTGTTTTACTATTGAAATTAAATCCGTGTTTTCATCGGGGTTAAGATCTAATTGAGCGGCAATATCTTTTATTAGATTTTCTTTATGATAAGGAGGTTTAATTACTATGGAGGCTGATTTGATTTGCTGATCCAGATTATTTTGCAAAAGAGTCGCAAAAGAGGTTTTACCTCCTTCTTTTTCAGATAATACCGTAACAAGAACATTGTTAAAGAGAATCAAATGATTAATGAAGTCAATTGTTGCCAACCAAGATCCAGGTTTAAACAATACTCTTGGTTGGGTTTCAGCCTTTACTTCCGACTGAATCATTCCCTCTGTCATTTTTATTCTCCTCTTACAGCCGCAACAAGTGCATGATATAAACTATCTTCTGTGATTCTAGCCTCGAGATAACAACTACCAGGATTTTTAATTAAGATAAAGCGTAATCGATTATTTTTAACCTTTTTATCCAATCGCATTAAATCTATAAGTTTTTTCAAGTCGATAGTGCTCGGAATTTTATGAGGCAAACCAGCAAATGTTAACATTTGCTCAATTTGCCCTACCAACTGCTCATTGATCAATTTCATTTTATAAGACAAAACCGCTGCGCAATATATTCCTATTGCAACTGCCTCACCATGCAACCATTGTTGATAATGGGTATATGCCTCTAAGGCATGGGCAAAAGTATGGCCAAGATTGAGTAATGCACGTTGACCTGATTCTTTTTCATCATTTTGAACAAATTCCGCTTTAATTTTACAACATGTTGCAATTAACTGAGGTAATTGGGGATTATTCGCACTTAATCCCATTTGCAAAGCAGCAAACAACTGCTTATAAAACGCTCCTCCAGCAAGTAGCCCGTACTTTATCATCTCAGCAATCCCTGCACGAAACTCTCTTTCGGGAAGTGAGCTTAAGGTAGCTAAATCAATAACTACGGCTTGGGGTTGATAAAAACTGCCAATCATGTTTTTCCCCGAAGGATGATTAATTCCAGTTTTTCCACCAATTGAAGCATCAATTTGCGCTAACAAAGTGGTAGGTATTTGTATAAACTTCACCCCTCTTTGGTATGTTGAAGCTGCAAAGCCAGCCATATCACCCACCACACCACCACCCAAAGCTATGAGCGTAGTGTCCCTATGATGTTTGTTTTGTATTAATGCATCATAAATTGCAAATAAGCTTTGTTGATTCTTATATTGTTCACCATCCTCTAAAATCACCACATCACATTGAATTGCAGCAAAAGCAGCTTGTATTTGCTTTAAATAAAGTGAAGCAATGGTTTGATTCGTGACAATCAAAACCTGTGAAGAAATCACCAATGTTTGCAAAAAATTCAAATTTTGCAAGCCATTTCGACAAATAATAACAGGGTATCGATGTTCCGTTAAACAAACATCAACCTGCTCATAAACCTCAAAGTTCGCCATAAATATATTTTATTATATTATTTGCAACTGCTTTAACTGTTAACTTATCAGTTTCAAAACTAACATCAGCTAACTCATTGTAAAAAGGCTCTCGCTCATCTCTTAATGATTCCAATCTTCCTTCAAGATCATTGGTTTGCAGTAAAGGACGTTTAGTATCTCGTTTAGTACGCTCAAACTGTTGCTGTAGCGAAGTCTTAAGATAGATTACAGTTCCGCGCCCTGCTAGCGCATTTCTGTTTTCAGGAGTAATTACCACACCACCGCCAGTTGCTAAAACAATGTTGGTTTTTTGAGTTAACTCATCAATAACTTTTTGTTCACGACGCCTGAAACCTTCCTCACCTTCAATATCAAAAATCCATGATATATCAGCACCAGCACGTTCCTCTATAACTTCATCCGAATCAAAAAATTCTAACTTGAGCTCCTTTGCCAAAGCACGACCTATTGTGCTTTTACCAGCACCCATAGGCCCGATGAGAAAAATATTTCGTACTTTAACTATGCTCATTTTTTATTACATACCTCTTTAGCTTTAAAGTCATTAATTCACAGATTGGATTTTGAATAACCCTTTTTGACATCGATTTATAAGGATGATCATTGCCAAAAAATAGGGGTTATTGACACTCAATCCTAATTGTACCTCTCGTAGTAAAAATTCTCGAACAGTATTCTACAACAAATGGACATATTTTATAACCATTTACTTTTAATCATTTACAATTATATCACCTTCTTAAAAAACATAAGCCTATGTCATCAATTAAATAGTATTTTCTTTAATTATAAATCTAAGCCTCAACTTAATCTCTAAAATTGAGATGGCGCTACCTATTTTTCATCAAAACGTACTGGATTTCGCCCCTCAATTGTAGTGATAGATAACGAATTAGCTATTATTTTAGGCGTAATAAAAATAAGCAGCTCATCATTATGCACCCCAATTTGTGTATTTTTAAATAAATTACCTACTACCGGCAATTGACCAAAAAAAGGCACCCTGGTAATAGTCTTGCTCTTATCTTGTTGATAAATTCCCCCCAATACAATAGTTTGTCCATTGCTCACTAAAACATTTGTCTGAATTTCTTTAGTTGCAATTGCGGGAACTCCATTATAAGTCTGATTAGGTAATGCAAGATCTTGATTAATTTTTAAATCCATAAGGATTTTGTTATCAGGAGTAATCTGTGGGATTACTTTTAAACTCAATACGGCTTTTTTAAATGCCACTGCAGTTGCACCACTGGAAGTTGATTGTTGATAAGGAATTTCTTGCCCTGAGTCAATTAATGCGGGCTGCTGGTTTGCTGTAATTAACCTTGGGCTTGAAATCAGCTCTGCGAGACCTTCACTTTCTAAAGCAGAAAGCTCCAAATCAAGTAAGATATTATCACCAAGCTGAGCTAAAGCAATGCCTACTGTAGCGGGATTTGCCTTTGTCAAAGGCGCTGCGACCAAATCCAAATTTAATCTGTCTGTAAAAGGTGTAACATCTGCAGGAGCAACGCCTTGTGCTAATTGATTTGCTCCAGCCAAAGTACCACTTAGATGTTGTGGCTTAGAAACACCCCAACGAATACCTAAATCTTGGGCAAAATCTTTAGTTACCTCAACGATACGGGCTTCTATCAGTACTTGTTTTACAGGAACATCTAATTCCTTAATTAATTTTCTAACCTCATCTACTCTACTCCCACTATCTTGGATCCATATGGTATTAGTACGCGTATCAACACTAACTTTACCTTTGTCGGATAAAAGTGAATTTTGTCTGTCTTTAATTAAAATTGCGAGATCGGTTGCTTTAGCATAATTAATTTGTATTAGTTCGGAACGTATCGGTTCAAGTTTTTGAATTTTATGTTGGCTTTTAAGCTGCTGCTCTTCCATGTCATTAAACGATTTTTGCGTGTCGATCACCATCACGTTTCCATTTTGACGCTTTGCCAAACCTTGTGTTTTTAAAATAATATCTAATGCTTGATCCCAGGGTATATTATTTAATCGCAAAGTAATATTACCTTGAACTCTATCACTTGCAACAATATTTATCCCTGTAAAATCAGCAAGTAACTGTAAAACCGATCGGATGCTGATATTTTGGAAATTTAAAGAAATCCGTCTTCCAGAAAATACCTGTTTTTTAAGTTTTTCCTGTTCAATTTCTTCCTGAGTCAACGGAAATAAATCAACCATAAACTGCTTGTTAATCTGATAGATATTATGACCAAAATATCTTTCCCCCAACAAGGTCATACGCGCATTTTTACCATCTTGCTGAAAGGTAATCAAATTCACTGGGCTGCGAAAATCAGAAACATCAAAACGTTTCCTTAAATTTTGAGGCACTTTAGTATTTAAAAATTTAACGATAATTTCTTTGTCGTGTTCTTCTACATCAATAGGGATACTGGTACTTGAAACGTCAACTACAGCACGCCCCCCCTGACGCTCAACTCCTCGAAAATCAAAATGGGTAATTTCATAACTTGTTTTTACAGGGCGATTGGTAATCAAAATTTCTTTAGGAGCTTGAAATAATTCATTGCTCTTTCCATTTAAAATAATCGTATAAACCTTGCCTGAAATTGAGCCTAAATAAGGCACGGCATATTTTAAATCCAAAACAGCTCGAACACGAGCGCCAACAGTTACTAGAGTGTAATTATTCAGAGAACCTAATTTAATTTCCTTTGTTTTCTGCTCTGTGGGCAACTGTAAGTTAGTGTCAACGAAATCGATAACAATCCGTGCCGGATTTTCGATTACAAAACTTCCTGGTTGTTTTTTAAGCGGATGAGCAAATATAAAATCTATACGTAACTTTTCTTCCGGTAAAGGAATCACCTTCACGGATATCAACGAGTTATTCTGAGCAAAAGCCACGCTTAAGCTCATTCCTATAAAAATTAAAAAAACAGCTATTCTTTGCACTTATGCTCCTACTTCCCAGTATATAGCTCAATTTTAGTTCTGTGTTTTTCCCATTTTCCCGAGCTTTGAGTGGTTTCAATTAACTCTATCGAATCATTCTTTATGGACACAATACGACCATAATTTTGTCCCATATAATCACCAGTTCGAACTGGAGTTACTCCCTTGTTAGGTAGCTCAATTAAGGCCCATATTTCATTATCTTGTTTCAAAATACCTACAAATTTTAATGCATCAAGAGGAAAAGCCTCCAAAGGTTGTTTCGGCCTATTTTTATCCGGCGCATTTACATCAACCTCTTTTTTTTGAGAAATGGGCTTAAAGGGACTACGCCTACTACCATTATCTGGAAATTTAAAAGAAGGCAACGGAGCAAATGAAGGAAGTGGTTCAATTTCCCGTGTTTTCCTCTGTTTTACTTCATTAATGTAGTTTACTAAATCCTCATTATCATCAGTACAGGCAACCAGTAATAAGGATAAGAAACAGATACAACAAATTCTTTTGTTTCTCATTGTGCGCGATATCGATATATTTTTGCGGTAATATTCATCACCAATTCATCCTCTGAAATAACCTTATGATCTTTAGAAGATACTCCTTCAATACTAAAATCATGTAAGGTAACAATTCTTGTCATTTCAGCCACTCGACTTATAAACATTGCTAATTGAAAATAAGTCCCTACTACTGAAATTTTTATTGGTAATTCTATATAAAAATCATGAACTACCTCTGGTTGAGGAGCAAATAACTCAAACCTTAAACCTGATGCGACTCCTGTCTTGGAAATTTCTTCAAGTAAACCAGGCATTTCATTTTTTTCAGGGAGCTGCGTAAGCACCAAAGCAAAGCGGTCAGCCAACGTCTTTAATTGGGCACGATAAGCCGGTAAATTATACAGCTGACGTTGTTTGTTTTCAAAATCTGCTTTTAAAGTTGTTTCTTGCTGTTTTAGTGTATCAAACTGAGTAAAATTATCTTGAATAATAAGCCAATATCCCAATGCGATAATTAATAAGCTCGTACCTAAAAGCATTCCAATTTTTACTACTAGTGGCCATTGTCCTACATTTTCCAAGGTTAATTCACTAAGATTAATACCGTTCATCGTATAATTCCCAGCTGGAATTGAGGGGTAAGTACAAAATTTAACTTAAATTCATTATTAGCAGGCTCCTGCCTGTCTTCCTTCTTAATTTCACTCAGAACAGGAGAATGTATCCATTCATTATTCTCTATATTTTTCATTAAAATTGAAACGTAGGTGTTCGATTCAGTATACCCAGTGACAGTGAGAATATCATTTTTCCCTTCTACCTTTGTTAAATAAATGCCAGAAGGCATTACATTAATTAACTCATCAAATAAATGAACCATTAATGTCCTAGTTGATTGTAAATGCTGAACTATAAACATTCTAGAGATGAACAGCTCTCTAGTTTTTTTCAAGCTTTTAATTTCGTTTAGCTGGTTATTCATAGCCGCTATTTCATCTTGCAGCATCTGATTTCGAACCAGTTGATTACTCACTAAATCAGACGCATAAGTATTAATTAAAAACACGACAAATATTGAAATTACTATAACTATGCAAAATAAAACCATGAACACCTTTTTTTCTTGCTCCCGCTTTTGTTCACGCCAAGGAAGAAGATTAATTTGTGTCATAGAGTCACTCTACATTTCTTAATGCTAAACCACAAGCAACCATTAGTGCGGGCGCATCATTATTTATGTCATCTAAATGGATTTTTTTACTTGGGGTCATATATGAAAGTGGATTAGCGATAGCAGCTGCTTTTCCTAATCGGTCTTTAACTAGAGTAACTAAGCCTGGTAATCTTGCTAATCCCCCAGCCAATAGAATATGATCAACCTCTCCTTCTGGGTTTGTAGAATAAAAAAACTGCAACGTCCTCTTAATCTGCAACAAGATATTTTCTTTAAAAGGCTCTAAAACTTCTGTTTCATAATTAGAAGGTAATTGCTTTTTATCCCTAGCAACTGTTGCCTCCTCTAAGGTTATTTTATAGTGCTCTGCAATTGATTCAATTAATTGCTTATCACCAAATTTTTCTTCTCGAGAATAAACTAATTTCATTTTATGCAATACGAATAAATGAGTATAACATGCCCCAATATCAATAATAGCAATTGTCTTTTCTTTACCAAGTCCTGGTAAATCTGAAACTATTCGTTGTGCTGCTCGCTCCACTGCGTAAGATTCAACATCTACTACTACAGCCTCTAAACCCGCAGCCGTAGCTATTCCAACACGCTGGTTGACATTTTCTGCTCGCGAAGCAACGATAAGCACATCAAGTAAATGTGGGTTTTTCGGATAGGGTCCCAAAACCTCGAAATCTAGATTAATTTCTTCAATTGGATAAGGAATATATTTATCAGCCTCAGTCGCGATAAGCTCCTCCATCTCCTCATCATTTAAGCCTTCATTAATTTGCACTACTTTACTAATGATCGCCGCATCTGGCACAGCCAATGCAGCTTGCTTACACGGAGTATGCAATCGGTCAACTATTTTTTTAACACATTGAGAGACTGCATCGAGATCCTTGATAACATTTCCATCCATTGCATTGGGTGGCAATAGTTCACGTCCGTAATTCTCAATAACAAGATCACCATTCTTACCTGAAATTTCTAATATTTTGACTGCTGTAGATGTTATGTCTATTCCAAGAGTTGAACGATGCTGGGGTTGCAATAATTGAAGCATGTTCTTTATTCCTTTGAATCTTCCATACATTCATGCATTCCTTTTAGAGTATAGGGAGATGTTAACGTAACCCATTAAAAAATTACACTATTTCCTACTCCTTTAAATTATCACAAATAGTTATCAATTGTCATTTTTACTTCGATAACCAACTTGCGCTTCATCAAAACATTTAATATAGTGAAAAACCAACTTGCAAGGGGATTTTACATTTATGCTTTAACAAGGAGATTCGCATGACTAAATTAGAAGATTTAATCAATTCGTTGGCATCCGTCATTGTACGCTATCACGATACTCAAAAAGATGTTACTAAATTAATCGTCGAAAGTGATCAAACGCTACTTAGAAAAAAATCTCGTAGCTATGCGATTGATATCATGCAAAATACGGAACTCAAATTTGACCAAAGACTTACACGATTAATCGATGCATGTACCAAAAAATATCCTGATCGTAAGCCCTTTCTTACATTCATATTAAAAGAAACCATTTTTTTAAAAGAACAGCTCGATAGAAAAATTCCATTTACTTCCGAAGAATTAGAAAAATTAAAACAACAAATAAGCCAGCTTTTTATTGATAGTCGACAGCTATTAAAAATTTATAAAAATACCTCATACAAAGTAACTTACAGTAGCCTGGACGACAAAGCGATAACCTATGATGATTTAAATGGTTTAATCAACGATGCTTATTATGGTAACCACTTTTGTAATTCAGGAGATATACTTCTTGATGAAGTTCTAGGTAGATTTCACATCACCATAGACTATACTGATGAAGAAATAAAAGAGATCGCTGCTGCCCTGTGTATTGAACATCAGAATGCCTTACTCGTTTCAGAACTTAAAAATCAAAAATTTGAATTAGAGTCCGAGCAGTCCAATTTAGTATTACAAAAATCTGAGTTAGAAGAGCAGAAGTCTACATTAGAACGGCAAATATCCCAACTAGAAAGCGATAAATCTATGTTATCACGCCAAAAATTGGAACTAGAGGAACACAATTCAACGTTAGAACTGCAAATGTCTGAATTAAAAGATGAGAAATCTACTTTAACGCATGAAAAAACTGAACTAGAGGAACAAAAGTCTGCATTAGAGTTGCAAATGTCTCAATTAGAGGACGATAAATCGATATTAACCCACCAGAAATCTGAATTAGAGGCGCAAAAATCTACATTAAAGCTTCAAGTTTCTCGGTTAGAAAAGGATAAATCTACTCTTACCCACCAAAAATCTGAGTTAGAGATGCAAAAATCAACATTAAAACTCCAAGTTTCTCAGTTAGAAGAGGATAAATCTACTTTAACACACCAAAAATCAAGCTTAGAGTCAGATAAATCCTCACTCACATTGCAAAAGCTAAAGCTCATTGAAACAAATAAAACACAAGAAAAAACTATTGAGGAATTGCATCGTGATTTGGAAAATGCTCGAGCAGAACTCGAAAAAACCCAATTAGAATTCGAGACTTTCAAAAAACAAAAGGCTGAAGAAACTCCGTTTCCCAAACGTCCCCTCCCTTCTTTATATGGTGGTTTAACTCCATTCTATTTACTAAACCAGCACAAGGGAACATTTTTTCGATCTAATCTCTCCCCTGAAGCAGACATAGATATAGTCGAAGATACTACTTCACGACCAAACGTTGATTAAATAAAATATGTCATTAGCTACATCTTTTGTTAGTTTGCCTTATTGAACGTGTTTCTATAGTACTTCGATCTCTAATAATACTTTGTTTCATTGAATTTTTGGAAGAAAATTCAATGAAACAGTTAAAATCAGTATAAAATTCCTTCTCTTTTTTGCACAAAACTCGCAATCTTACCGAGAATCACTGTATAATACTCGCCAAATTTCATTCAAAACATATAACTCTATGAAAATGGCATACTTCTGGCGTAAAGGTCTATGGGCGCTGATGAGCCTACTTTTTCTTTTATTAGTAGTAGGTAGCTTTTTATACCTCTATCTTGAAAGTCAACTTCCTAATGTAGACTCATTAAAAACAGTACAATTACAAGTACCTTTACAAATATTCAGCAAAGAAGGTTTGCTGATTCAGGAGTATGGCGAAAAAAAACGTATTCCTGTTACTTACGATGAAATTCCACCAATGCTTATTCATGCATTAATAGCCACAGAAGATCAACGCTTTTTTGAGCATCCTGGTGTCGATGTAATGGGCCTTGGCCGTGCTGCTGTTCGCATGATAAAAACTGGGACAAAATCCCAGGGCGGCAGTACAATTACCATGCAAGTAGCTCGTAATTTCTTTTTAAGTCGTAAAAAAACATTTTTACGTAAACTTAATGAAATTATGCTGGCCATAAAAATTGATAGGGAGTTAAGTAAGGAGAAAATCCTTGAACTTTATTTGAATAGAATTTATTTAGGTAATCGCGCATATGGTGTCGGTGCCGCAGCAATGGTGTATTTTGGCAAACCACTTAATGAATTAAATTTAGCAGAGCTAGCAATGATTGCGGGGCTTCCTCAAGCCCCTTCGACACAAAATCCTATTGCCAATCCCCTAGCAGCTAAAAAGCGCCGTGACCACGTATTGGAGCGTTTATTAGAAGAACGATATATCAATGAAGAACAATATCAAAATGCGATTAATCAACCGATTACAGCCAGGTATCATGGTACTCCTATTGAAGTAAAAGCACCCTATGTTGCAGAAATGATTCGCCAATCTTTATATGACAATTTTGGCCCAGATGCTTATACCAAAGGATATAAAGTTTATACTACTATTGATGGAAAACTGCAAAATACAGCAAATGGTGTAGTAGAAAAGAATTTGATTGCATATGATCATCGCCATGGATATAGAGGACCTATTGCCACCATTGGTGAAAAAAACAGTAAATCCCTGCATGAAATTCAAAAAAATCTAGAGAAATATCCCGAACTTAATCATCTTTCTCCAGCAGTAGTAACCGAAGTACGAGAAAAAGATGCTACTGCCACATTACAAAATGGTCAAACTGTACTAATCCCATGGAAAGGTTTGTCATGGGCACGGCCAGCCCTTAAAAATGGGTGGGTAGGGAAAGCCCCCGTAAAAGCCATGCAAGTAGTTGCCGTTGGGGATATTATTTATGTTCATTCAACAAAAGAACATTGGGAATTAGCACAAATTCCTGAAGCAGAATCAGCAATGGTAGCACTTAATCCTAAAAACGGAGCCATAGAAGTTCTAGTGGGTGGATTCAACTTTCAAAAAAGTAAATTTAACCGAGCCACTCAATCAAGCAGACAACCTGGCTCTAGCTTTAAGCCATTTGTCTATGCAGCTGCATTAAATAATGGGTATACTTTAGCAACGTTAATTAATGATGCCCCTATTGTAGTTGATGATCCAAGCCAACCAAATTTATGGCGTCCTCATAATGTAAACCTAAAATTTAATGGCCCAACACGCCTGAAAACGGCATTGGTTCAATCTAAAAATTTAGTGTCGATACGTATTCTGGATGACATAGGTATTAATTACACGATAGATTTCCTTACTCGTTTTGGATTTAATAAGAAAGCCCTGCCTAAAGGATTATCCCTTGCATTAGGAAGCTTGTCTATTAGTCCTATGGAATTAACTACTGCTTATGCTGTTTTTGCCAACGGTGGGTATAAAGTAGAACCTTATCTTATCGATCACATTACGGACGCAGATGGAAAGATTTTATTGCAAGCAAAACCGACCGTTGTGTGTAACAACTGTGAAAATATAGATCATTCTACTTTAGCTCCACGAGTCTTACCTGAAGATATTACTTTTTAATGAATAGTGCATTAAAAGACGTGATTCAACATGGTACAGCTCGTGCAGCCAAAGTGCTTAATCGCCAAGATATAGCGGGTAAAACAGGAACAACTAATGATCAGGTTGATGCATGGTTTGCAGGTTTTAATGCAGATCTTGTTGTAACAACCTGGATTGGTTTCGATAATCCTAAATCCTTACACGAATATGCCGCAGGACTTGCTCTTCCCTTATGGATTGACTTCATGAAAGTTGCCTTAAAAGGAAAACCTGAAAGCGAAATGAAACAACCAGAGAATGTAGTAGCAGTTCGTATTGATCCCCATAGCGGATTACTGGCCCGACCTAATCAACCAAATGGGATCATAGAATATTTTCGTAGTAAGGAAGTTCCAGCAGAGGAAGAGCTTGCTCCTGTTTATAATGCAAGCAATGATCAGCAACAACTGGCCCCAGTAGAAGAGAGTCTATTTTAGTCATTAGACTGGTGGAGATATAAATTTGACATATCTCCACATAAAAAATCACTCTCTTTACGATTTCATATGCACTTTGCGAGTTGAAGTCCTCCCTAGAGTGATGACGACATCTTTTACTTAAAATAGCATATTCTCAATGTTGATACTTCTTTCATGCCTGTTGTGTTAGCATATTATTTTTTCAGAAAATCATAAAAAATGTCTGATGAGTTAATAAATTTTAAAGCGATACAAAAAGCCAGTTGGGGACTATTTGCTCCTCTAGAAATGCTCACCACCCTCGTTGCTCCGAAATTGATTCAATTTTCTGGGCTCCAGGCTCATGCTCATATTTTAGACGTAGGATGCGGAACAGGAGTAACTGCGATTACAGCTGCTCGTATGGGTGTCCAGGTGTCCGCTCTTGATTTAAGTCCTACTTTATTAGAAAAAGCAGAATTAAATGCACAGCTAGCTCAAGTTGCTATTGATTTTAAAGAGGGCGATGTAGAACAACTACCTTATCCTGATGCAAATTTCGATATGGTTTTAAGCCAGTTCGGTCATATGTTTGCTCCGAATGCACAAAAAGCAATCGATGAAATGCTTAGAGTTTTAAAACCTGGAGGTATTATAGCATTTTCGACATGGCCCGCAGAACATTTTGTTGGTCAATTGTTTGTATTGGTCAGTAAGTATAATCCTCCCCCGGATACCATTGATCTACCAACAAAGTGGGGAGAACCTGAATATGTTAAATATCGGTTAGGCAACCGTGTAACAAATGGATGTTTTGATTATGGTACAATGCCGGTACCAACGATGAGTCTGGGACATTATTTGAATTCTATTGAAAAAAGCCTCGGACCTGTGGCAAATCTACTAAAACGCTTTGGAAGCGATTCATATGAAATGAATCAATTTCGAATTGAAGTCTGTAATATTGCTGAAAACTATTATCGCGATAACATCCTTCATCAGACCTATATGATGTATCGGGCAACCAAACTTAATTAATTACGAGGCAAGGAATTAAAAATTAATGAATAGTAGTAAATCTTCGCATCCCTTTTTGATTTTAATCTTACTTCTTCTTTTACTACGAATATTCTTTATGTTCAAATCCAATTTATTAGTTGAAGAAGCATATTATTGGAATTATTCGAACCATCTTGATTTTAGTTTTCTAGATCATCCGCCTATGGTTGCCATTTTAATCAAATTAGGAACTTTAATTTTTGGTACAAATGAATGGGGAGTACGTTTTGCGACTATTCCTTGCTGGATCTTAACCTGTTACTTTAGCTTTAAATTAACAACATTAATACGAAAGGATGCGGGATTGTATGCAGTAGTATTGCTCTCTATAATGCCATTCTTTTTATACACTCTCTAGTTATTACCCCTGATATACCTCTTATTCTGTGTTGGTCGGCAACTCTCTATTATCTTTATCAAGGACTTGTTTTAGAGAAACATAACAGTTGGTATTGGGCAGGAATATGGATTGGTTTAGGGCTCCTCTCAAAATACACTATTGTGCTGTTAGGATTATCGACAATAATCTATTTGATATACGCTCCCTCATCCAGAAAATGGTTCTTACGTAAAGAGCCTTATTGTTGTGCGTTAATAGCATTTATTCTATTTATACCTGTTATTTATTGGAATGCCACACATAATTGGGCATCATTTTTATTTCAAAGTTCGCGACGATTTCATGATTACTATTCTTTTTCTTTTCATAAATTAATGGGTTTAGTCCTGGCATTTTTAACTCCTGCAGGAGTTTTTGGTGCATGGATTCTATTCTCAAAGAAGTATTCGAAAAAAATTATAGCCCTTGAAACAAAATACTTTTTTCAAATTTATATTGCTGTACCCCTTTTATTTTTTTCCTGCTTTAGTTTATTTCATGTAATCAAAATGAATTGGATTGGCCCCATCTTTCTAGCTATTATCCCATGGCTTGCGCTCTTAATAGCGGATAAGCAACAAATACTCGGTATAACTTTTCGTAAAAGTTGGGCTATCACTTCTGTCATTACGATGTTTATTTATAGCAGTATTATTTATTGTATTTTGTCAGATAAACCTGAAAAAATTAATCATTACTTTTTTGAAAAATTAATTCCGTGGGATAACCTTACTCGGGAAATTCATAACATTGCTCAACAATTAGAAGATAAAACTCATAACGTTCCTATCATTTTACCACTAGATACTTATAATATTGCAAGCGAGCTTACTTTTTATCAGAAAAAGTACTTCGAACAAGGACAAATGAATAATTCCTACAAAGTTACGGGTTGGCATATTTTTGGTTTAAACAGTTTGATGTATCAATATTGGGGAAGTATGGACGAGGTTAAGGGGAAGAATTTAATTTTAATTTCCTCGAAAACTTCTTTCTTTTCACATCCCCAAGTGAAGAAAAAAACAATCTCTTTAACTACTATAAAACCTATCCATTACCATGATAACAATGGGCATGAATCGTCTGTTTTTTATTATAAAGTTGTTAAGATGAGTTAGAAGCTGTTAAATCCATGAGAAATACTTCTTATATGATTCAACAGCATCTTTAAAATTATCGCCCAGCTAAGGCAATAGCGGCAGGTGTATACTCATAACCTAAATCACGAGCAACTGCTTCAAAAGTAATTTTACCTTGATGAACATTCAATCCATTAAGTAAATGCTTATCATTTAATAAGGCCAGTTTCACACCTTTAGTAACAATACTTAAGACGTAAGGCAAAGTCGCATTATTCAAGGCAAAAGTTGAAGTTCTTGGTACAGCTCCTGGCATGTTAGCCACACAGTAATGAACTACATGATCAATAACATATGTTGGTTCTTGATGTGTCGTTGGACGACTTGTTTCAAAACATCCGCCTTGATCGATAGCAACGTCTACTAAAACAGAGCCTGGACGCATTGAGCGAAGCATAGATCGTGTTACCAATTTGGGTGCTGCTGCTCCGGGAACCAAAACGGCTCCAATCACTAAATCAGCTCTAGCAACATATTTTTCAATACTGTCAACAGTAGAATAAACCGTATTAATCTTAGAGCCAAATTGAAAATCTAATTCATTTAAGCGCGCTAAAGAACGATCCAATACTGTGACTCGTGCTTCCATCCCCATAGCCATGCGTACTGCATTAGTACCAACAACTCCGCCACCAATAACCACCACATTGGCAGCAGCAACCCCAGGCACGCCACCTAATAAAATACCGCTTCCACCCTGAGCCATTTCCAAACAATGCGCACCTGCTTGAATTGACATCCGACCAGCAACCTGAGACATAGGTGTTAATAATGGCAAACCACCATCATCTTGAGTCACCGTTTCATAAGCAATGGCTGTAACACCAGACTCTTTAAGCATACGTGTTTGATGTGGATCTGGAGCCAAATGTAAATAGGTAAATAAAGTCTGACCTTCACGCAAGCGTTTGCATTCAATGGGCTGCGGCTCTTTTACCTTTACAATTAACTCTGCCCTAGAATACACTTCATCAGCACTCTCAACTACTTCGGCTCCTGCATGCCGGTAATCATCATCAGAGATACCAATCCCTAAACCTGCACCCTTCTCGACAATAACTGAGCTTCCTACCCTGATAATTTCCCTGATACTAGAAGGAACAAGACCCACACGATTTTCTTGAGGTTTAATTTCTTTTGGAACACCTACTAACATACTTTTTCCCCTCTAACGATTTTTTAACTGTTCGATTAATTGTGGTACTAACTCAAATAAGTCCCCAACCAAACCATAATCTGCAACTTGGAAAATAGGCGCATCTTCATCTTTGTTTATTGCAACAATCACTTTGGAATCTTTCATTCCTGCTAAATGCTGTACAGCACCGGAAATGCCGATAGCAATATAAAGCATAGGAGCAACAATTCTTCCAGTTTGTCCTACTTGATAATCATTAGGAACAAAACCAGCATCAACAGCAGCACGGGAAGCGCCTACTGCAGCGCCAAGAGCATCAGCTAACTCTTCTATTAATTTAAATTTCTCAGCACTTTGCAACCCTCTACCACCTGAAACTACAATTTTGGCACTTCCTAAATCTGGCCTTTCCGATTTACTTAATTCATGTTTGACAAATTGAGCTCGTTCAGCAAGAACCTCTTTATCGATGACTTCAATGTGACAAACCGCTTGATTGGCTGTTATCGGAGCAAATGCTGTGGATCGAATTGTTAATACTTTAATAGGATCTAAAACACGCACTGTTTCTATAGCATTACCCGCATAGATTGGATGTTCAAAGGTATTTGCATCAATTATTTTAGTTACATCAGAAACTTGAGTTACATCTAATTGAGCAGCAACACGCGGTGCAATATTTTTACCAAAAGTACTGGCAGAAACTAATATATTATCAAATGAGCGTGCAAATGAAAGAACTAAATCACTGATTTGTTCTGCCACTGGATGTTTATAGCAGGATTTATCAATACACCAAACTACATGGACTCCTGCAAAACTTGCAGCTTGTTCTGCTACTGAATGACATTCATGCCCTATCACTAATAAAGTCGGCTTATCGTCCAGCTCTAATGCTGCAGCCAAAGCATTACGAGTAGATGGATGTACTATTTTGTTATCATGTTCAACGATTACTAAAGTGCTCATCACTCCTCCCTATCAAAGCACTTTGGCTTCATGCTGTAGTTTATTTAATAACTCAGTGACTGATTCAATTTTCACACCAGAACTACGAACTGCTGGTGCAGCCACCTTTAATATTTCACTATGCTTTTTAAGTGACAATCCCATATTTTCTAGTTCAATTATATCTAGCGGTTTCTTTTTCGCTTTCATGATATTTGGAAGGCTCGCATATCGAGGCTCATTCAAACGTAAATCGGTACTCACAATAGCAGGCAAATGTACACTTAGAGTTTCTAAGCCTCCATCTATTTCACGAGTTACCTGAAGAGAACTTCCATTTGGCTCGATTTTGGAAGCATAAGTAGCCTGCGGCCAATTTAATAAAGAAGCTAACATTTGCGGCGTCTGATTACTGTCATCATCTATAGCTTGTTTGCCCATCAATACCAAGTCTGGTTTTTCATCTTCACTAATTTTTTTTAATATTTTAGCGATATTTAGGCTTTCAAAAGAATCTTGAGTTCGTACCAAAATTGCTCTATCAACACCTAAGGCTAAAGCATGGCGCAGTGTTTCTTGTGAATTGTCACCACCAATGCTTACCGCAACAACTTCAGTCGCCCAGTTCTTTTCACGCAAACGTAATGCTTCTTCAACAGCAATTTCATCAAATGGATTCATTGCCATTTTGATATTTTGTGTTTCAACTCCGGTATTGTCCGATTTGACTCTAATTTTTACATAAGGATCAATTACACGCTTCACTGCCACGAGAATTTTCATAATTCCTCACTGGATAATCAAAACAAACGCATCTTGCCAGAGATACGGTATCTAATTCAAGGGGAAGTAACAATTTAAACAAAATTTACCGTAGTGTTTGTTTATAATTCTTCTATGCTGTTCAAAATAGCTTGATTTAATACGCAATGACATTTACAAATACAGAATTAAAAATCAAGCTATTTTGATCCTGGTTTTACAAATTGTATATTGCCCCTAACGATTCGACAATGTCATCTGATTTGCCATATTTGCCTTTAATAAACTGATCACTCGATCAGCTCGATCAACAGCTAATGCGGTATTACCATTATAAACATTTGAATCTTGCTTCACTAAGAGCAACCTTTCAGATGCCTTTTTTATTTTTTCCTCTACTTCTAAATCACCTTCTTTATCGATAACACGCATGTGGAGTAAAAATGCCTCTAAAGATCGAGATTTTACTCCTCCTGCTCGCCAATTTTTAAAAAATTGCTGATCTAATAATCCAAGGTATGACTCGATAGGTGCTGCAATCATTTTTAATTCTGGAGTTCTAAAATTTTCAACCGTACTTTGATTTTGACTTGCTAGAACTAATTCCTTGCAAATGGATACCTCACTAGGTTCTTCAGGATGTTGCGTCGGTGAAGAAACAGCAATCAGAGGAGTTAAAAGAGCGGAGCCAATCTGTAAACTCGCATCATAAAATTGACGCGTTGCCCAGAAAGTCATTTCGAGTAAACGGACCAATAAAGTGGTTGTAGCTGTTGCTGTCACTGCACTAATCTTCTGTAATGTTTCACCTAGTTTTTGTAGCTCTTTAGATTGACTACTCTCAAGGAATTGTCCACTTTTTAATAAAGCAAAATAGAGCGCATAAACGGCAAATAACTCCTCTGCAAAAACAAAAGTTCCAAAACTGATAAATACCATAGGTAGAAACGAGATTAGAGCACGCAACCCGGTCGGTTTTATCTTGCCAACCTCATCGAAATAGCTTGTCGATTCATCTAACAAACCTAAAAGACTGGCATAAAAATTACGCTCAGTATAAGTTCTAGAGCGATTTTTTAACATTTCCAACCACTTTTTTAAATCTTCACGAGTAGTGATTTCATCAAATTGAATAGGTTTAAAATCTTGTGGTGAAGTTAATTTTTCATAACAGAGCATTAACGTTTTGAAACAAGCCCCATCATTACGGCCCTCAGATAGGTTTTGTTCAAGCCATCCAAGTTCAGGGCTGAATGAAGAGCTATGATCTGGATGAAACTGCACTGCTATTGCTTTATAATTTTTTCGAATCTTTCTCTTGTCTGGACCATCTTTTAAAAGTAGCTTATTGATAAATCGAATAAAGTCAGCATCTAAACGTAAAAGAGTCTCTTTATTTAAAGAACTCAAATAACTTTTTTTTTCTTCATCATAACTGGCATAAATGCTAACCAGAGTTTTTAATTCTGTTTCTATACTCATCAGCACTCCCTAGCATTAGTTATGGATTGATACTGTTATAATTCTGATTGTAATTTTACTCCAAACAATACCATCCATTTTTTGGAACCAACTTTCCTTCTAAGATATTCAGTAAAAAAGCTCACTACTAATAAACTAATATAAAAAGCACTCATCACATCACTCAAATAATGAAAGCATAATAAAATTCTTGATAGAGCCACAAAAAATGCAACAATAAGTAAAAGATAAAAATAACGCGGAAAAAGTACACCTAATCCCGTGGCTAAACTAACAACTGTAGTTGTGTGCCCTGAAGGAAAAGACCAGTAATTACTGCTCAGTTTAAACCAATAAAACCCAAATTCATAACTCGAAAACAATAAATCAGGGCGAGCACGACTTAACGCAATCTTCAGAATCACACAAACAAAATTTGCAATAAAAACACAACCTAACAAATACCAAGACCTTGCTTCGTATAAGGGATTAATTTTAATGTAACGAAAATATAATCCTATGATAAAAAATAAAGCTATATAGGCTACCGACTTACCTAAAGCAGTTAATGCCTCTAATAAAGGTACTTTAGTCCCCAGATCTAATTGATGCAAATAAATTGCCAATGGCCTATCAACAAAATAATAGGCTACAATAACAGAAATTGCATAAAGAAAAATAACCCAAGGTTTTTTCATAAAATAATCTGTTTTTTCAAATTGTGTCATCAATCAATCCTTACTCGCGTAAATACCAAGGTATTGTAATTACAATAATGCGCGGCTCTCTCTCTAAAAAAAGTAACGCACGTAAACCTGTCGCATGAATATTATGTAACAAATACTCATACCATTTAGGCTCTATTAATTCAGGTATAATAATCGCAATAAGTTCATTTTTCCTGTCTTTTCTTACTTTACTTACAAAATTTAATAACGGCTTATAGATACGGCGATAAGGTGATTTAATAATTTCAAGTTTAGGAATCTTTTTATCTGCCTTATACGCTGGGATTTCAATTTTTTCATGCCAAAGCTTTTTCAATCCATGGACATCCTCATAACCAGCATCGATAAAAACAGCCGTAATATCCTCTGAAAGCAACATTCCAAATTGTATTGCTTTTTCAGCAATTAAATCTAGACCATGTATGGGGATAATCACTATAGGAGGTTTTAAGGAGTTAGGATTGATCTTAATTGGATTTTTAATTTCATGGGCAATTTTCTTATAATGAAGTTTTATACGATGCATCAAAAAAGCAAGTGTGGGTGCTAGAACAATAATTATCCAGGCACCTTCTACAAATTTTGTAATGATGATAATAAACAGAGCAATTGCCGTTACCAGAGCACCTAATGCATTGATTATTAACTTATAACGAACTTTGCGATTTTCTTGACGTAACCAATACACGACCATGCCACTCTGAGAAAAAAGAAAAGCACTAAAAGCGCCAACAGCAAATAATGGAATGAGATTACTCGTAATTCCATTAAAGGCAATAAGAATGATGGCTGAAAAAATGGCAAGAATGATAATGCCGACTGAAAAAACGAGGCGTCGCCCACGCTCAGCAAAAAAATAGGGTAAATAGTTATCTTCGGCTAGTAAACGGCAGACTCTTGGAAAACCTGAAAAACTAGTTTGTGCGGAATAAGCAAGGATAATAAAAATGCTAACAATTGAAATGTAGTAAAAAATGCCTTTTCCTGTGGTCACCATAACCAATTGCGACAAGATGGTCTGATATCCAGGTTGATTCTGATTCATAGCTACAATATGATAAGCAGGACATAAGTAACCTATAACTATTAAAAAAACAGCTAGAGTAACAACGATTATGGTCAAGGTCCATTGTGCATTGCGGACGGTGGGTTTCTGAAATAGAGGAACTGCATTACTGACCGCTTCAACTCCCGTCATTGCGGTTAATCCATTGGCGAATGCCGTTAAAAACATCCAAAATGTTAATGCTTCAAACGAATTTGCTTGTGTTTTTGGAGGCTCATTAATCAGCTGGGGATGCCCGCCACTGGACCAAACGTCCACAATACCGATGCACATAGCAACTAACATGCATGCAATAAAGATAAATACCGGGATCAAAAAAAGTGTTCCCGTCTCACGAATTCCTCTTAAATTGAGCAAAGTCAGCATGAGCAAGATGAGAAGGCATAGGATGAGAGTGTAAGGTTGCAATGACGGAAGCGCTGAAACTATAGCACCAACACCTGCTGAGATTCCAACAGTAACATTTAACAAATAATCCAGTATTAAAGAAATTGCTGCACCTAAACCGTATTTTTTACCTAAATTATCACTAGCGACAATGTATGCACCGCCTCCATTTGGATAAGCGGCTGTCGTTTGCAAATAAGAAAAATACAAAAACACAAGAACCAGAACAACCAATAATGAAATAGCGAAAAAGTGATTTAGCCCTACTATTCCAGCCGGTAATAAGATGGTGAGTGCTGCTTCCGGGCCGTAAGCGGTCGAAGATAATGCGTCTAAGCCTAATGCAGGAACGCCTGTAAAAATAGACAGCTGTTGCTTTTTTTTTGCCTTTAATGGTAGAGGTTTTCCTAATATCTTATCAAGTAATGACATATCCTTATTACCTCATTATTTTTAATCTATTGTAACCATTCAATAAACCATAATCAAAGACTCACATTGAACGTGAATTATGAATTTTATTAGGGTCAGTTGACAATTCACCTGCCGCCTCGTGCCGCTTCTTGTCCGCGGCATCCATTCGATCTAAATCATTGGCAAATTTCTTGATACAGGTCACGCGATTGAGGGTTTAGTTTCTCTATTAAATTTATTTTCCATTGTCTTGGCCAATTTTTGAAACGTTTTTCACGTCGTGCTGCTTCAACGTATAATTCATATGCTTCATAATAGACCAGCATATGTACGTTATACTGAGCAGTGAAACCAGGACTGACTTTATTTTTGTGTTCCCAAGTCCGTTTAATGATGTCTGACGTAGACCCTACGTAAAGAGTACCATGATGCTGACTCGCAAGAATAGAAACATAAGCCAGACTCATCGTACTTCCTTGGATGTTGGGCAAACACTGAGATAATACCGGAAGCTGCGCTACATAGGTAGCCATAAAAATGCGCATGCCATAGCAACAACAGAAGCATCGTTTCGCTTTAATTTATCAACTCTTGTGGCGATTGCACGAACGTGTTTTATTCTGACAAAAAAATTTTCAACTCGATGTCTGTATTTATAAATACCCCAATCCATATCTGCATTACCAGTTTTAGAATTGCTCTTTCCTTGAATCACGGGAATGGATGATTTTTTTCGAATGGTATCTCGAACCTCTTCGCTATCATAACCTTATCTGCAATAGTATGTTCTGCAGCAGGTAACTTTTCGATAAATTCTGGTGCCACTTTGCAATCATGCACTTCGCCACCTGTTATTTCAAAATCAATAGGTAATCCGTGAGCATCAACGTCCATATGAATCTTCGTTGTATTTCCAGCAGCCGACTTACCAATGCCTTGTTCTTCCTTATTAGGCGCGCCAGCACTATGTTGATGAGCTTTGACAATACTGCCATCAATAAACTCCCATTCTAAATCGGGCTCTTGCACAAGCGTTTTAAAAATTTGAATTAACTTTTTTTGAGATGACCATCGATTAAATTGTTGATAAATTCAATTCCAGCATCCAAAATCTATCGGTAGGTCACGCCAAGGGCACCCAACCCGCATGCGATATAACATTGCCTCAACTATCCTACGAAGATTGGGCTTGTCATAAATTCTGTGCTGTAGCATGCTCTCCCTCAGCTTTGACCAACGCTCGTCATTGAGCATAAGTCTAAGCATTGCAAACTCGTTTTATACTTGGTATCTGAGCCGTTATATTATGAGTGTGCTTCCATTAATCAATCAATTAGGTTGTTCAGCTTTTAATTTGACCATCTACTGGATGCCGCGGACAAGCCGCGGCACGTAGGCAGCAGGTGAATTGTCAACAGACCCTAGATGAAAATCTAACTTGTGTGTGTTGGATTGAAAAAATGCACTCGCATCGGCTTGAAGCTTTTATACCAGGCCTGAAGCAGAAACATTTTGCCCTTAGGCTCGCCGCTATTCACTTAAGGAGTTTTCGTTATTTTCGCGAAAATGAAAATCCATTTCTACACAACCATCGCGACTTGCTCAACAGGAGCCTTAATTTGAGATGCTTTTGGTTCTTCGTTAAAAAACCGATGCTTCCTTGAGTCCGATTTTAGAGAGGTTAAAATATCCTCTTTCATCGATTCCATAAAACTTGGAGTATCTCTGTATCCCCCAAGGCAATATCTTTGCCATAACCCGTCTAGCTTCATTTCGATAAAACAATGATCTGAATTAACAATAACAGAAACAGGAATCTCGGGGTATAAACGTTTCATTTCTTCTTTGAATGCAATAGCTCTTAAGCGACAACTTGCAATACCCTGTTTTCGCGCCTCATTAAGGTATTCATGACCATTGTGGATACTGACTCCGACAGAATCACGGAGTTTTCCATGATCTTTGCCAAACTTTAGGTATTTCATTAATAAACGATGAACTTCTTGATGCTCTGGATTTTTTATTAAAGTATTAAATACAGGATTTGCTCTATAGTGTTGGGACATACGCAGCAGTAAATGAACCGTGACGTCTATAGGAGCTGTTTGGGGTTTAGCTAACCGAATGTAATAGAGGTGATTTTCTTTAGAATATTTTATTTCAAAATCATCTTTTTTTAATCCTTTTAGTGCAATATCCAACAATTTTTCATTCGGATCTAAGGAAGGTAAAGCTTGCCAGTTACTGGTAAGACAAATACTCTTTTCTCCTTCAAACACTGTTAACTTTGACTGTTCCTTTCTTCTTTTTATTAAATCTTTTGTTATTCCATTAGCATGAAATTTATACTTACAATGAACTAGATTTTCAGTAGCGTTCATTCCTAATAATTCGAAATACTGGAATGGAGAAGAGGGATTCTCATTAATAGTTAAATCAGAATATACTTCATTACGATAATACTTTCTTGATGGGGTCAAAGTGATTAAATCAACAGATTTAAATATAGGTGCCCTGTATTGGGGTTGAGAAACAAATGCTTTCGTATCTATACCACTTTGAAAATTTGTTTGTTTCGCATTCATCTGTGTCGCAATGCGCTCTTTGATCTGTTGCAATCTAACGAGTTCTATTTGATTATTCTCGATATTTGCAATCTCAATATCAATAATATTTTGCTTGGCTTGTCCCAAATGATAATTATCAAGTTTTGTTGCGAATAAGGGAGCAATGTTATCGAGCTTTACTTCAAGTGCTTCACGGTCCTCGACTAGATTTTGACATGCTTTATAGTCAAGAAATTGTATCTTTGTAGTATCTAATTTTTGTTGTTTGGCCTGTTGAGCCAATACTGTTCTCGTTGCTGGCGTTAACTTAGAAACCAATAAATCGTCAAAATCTTCGCCATTAATTGCATTTTGCAAAGATTCTTTATTCATTTGAACCAGTTGTTCATTCTCCCAGGTATATAAAGAATGTCCTGCAGCAAGTAAGTCAAGCATATGTTCGAGTAACAGCTCACGTTTATTTGTTGACCAACTAGAGAATGACCAATCCGCAAAAATATATATTTGGCTCTTTGCAGAGTTTTCAGGATGTTTATTCTCTTTTTCTTGAGTATTTTTGTCCTCTGCAATTCGTCTAGGAGGTTTGTCTTTTAGTTTCTCTATTGTTTCACGAATGTCACCATCAAAAATACCTTGGGTTCGTGCAAATGCGCGTACATGAGAATATGAAGTTGCTGGAAACCAGGCTCCTAAAAGTCCGGTTTTTCTTTGCAGTGTTGGAAGTAACGTTGCGATAAGCTCTAAACCAGTATCCACCTGCAAATTAACAGGATATGTTTGCAATTTAGGATCGCGGAAAGGTAACAGAAGCTGTTTCAAATCAGATGCTTTTTTTTTGTCAGCCTTATTGGTCCACCACTTAGATTCAATTCGGATAATTTCATTGTCAACCACCTCTAACAAAGTACTCATAAGCTTTCGACCTGAGGAAGGCAAAATCTGCAACGTAAATGGTGGAAGTGATTGTTCTTGTGCTGCAACCATATCCTCAAATTCATCTAATTGTTGTTGATTGGCCGTGCCTTCTACTTGTATTTTTCTTTTTGTAGCTTCTCTAAGACCTGCCTCTAAAGCTTTTGGTAACACATGTCTTCCACGATCGACCAAATTAGGATCTACCTGATTTAGAACTTGCATGAGATTACGCGAACAATAAGTAGCCTCTGATGGGGGATTTTTTTCTCTGTCTTTCTTATCTTGACTTGACCACTGAAAAAAAGATTTGATAAGGACCCAAAGACTAGTACGTACTTTTCCTTCAGCATGGAGCTTTTCAGTCAACTTGACTTGTTCTAAATATTCATCAAGAAATTGCTGTCTTATTTTACTGTCAGTATGTTTAAAAAGTAATAAACTTGAATTAACTACAGGGAGAATGTCAGCTTGCCCCGTGGCACGCCAAAAAGTGACTAAGAGTTGGATTAAGCGATCTTTATTCTCTTTGGATGCAGTGATAAATTGTTCAATAAGCTCATCCTTATCCTCTATCCCTTTCATATCTTTGGCCAATCGCCTCATCCAACGATGACCAGTTGCAAGAGCTTCTTTTAGTTGGGCACGAGTAAGTTCTTTAGTGCAGTAATTTAAAAGCAGAACAGATAATTCTTCTACAGTTTTTTCTTGTAGGGTTTTAATAAATGACTCGGTGGATAAAGATAGTTTTCGCTCAAAATTATTACAAATTACCCCATATTTATTCTTTCCAGTGCAAACAAAGACAGAGATAACTTCTCTATGTCCATGTTTGCTCCGAGATGTTGTTAGTGATTGTGCTGCTTGCTTGAATAGAGCCAAAGGCTTTTTGCTATTAGTAACTACAAACAAAATATCGCCCGGATCAATAGCACAGTCATTCATCACTAACATGATGACTCTCCTAATAAATTAATTACCGATGGCCATGGAAATGACTGTACGCATAAGGATGGCCATGATGATGGCTATTTGCAGACAGTAAAGAAGTCTCACTGGTAACTACGGAAGTGATAAGAGTTGCCAGATCATCATCATTGACTCCGGGTTGTTCCATTCCTTTAGTAATTTCATCGATTGAATCGTTAGAAAAATCGACTTCTTTTAATCGAGATGCTACATCTGATGGTTTAGAAAATGATAAAACAGCGATTTCTCCAACATGTTGCTTCAGCAGAGCAAGAAAAGATTCTCTTTTGCTTTCTAACAAAGAAGTAGTAGGAGAAATTGCTTTAATTGACTTATATCTTTTAATTACAGAGTCAACATAATTAATTGCATCTTGATTATCTCGTAATGATTCACTTTTGCTTTTTTCAGCTAGCACTTGATATTGAGTTGCCCTGGGACTCATTTTACCTAAAGCTTCTCTCAGTTCAGATGATAATTGATTTAACATTGGCATTTTCTCTCCTAGACTAGTTAAATTTGGCCCGCATTCTATCACTGAAAGCTCAATCAATCAACTTATTGAATTTTATTTGAACTTTTTGGTTTGGGGTGCTTTATTTTATTGTAAAAAATAAATTAATTACTCTTTTTACTTTGCCCTACGTGAGTAAGATTCTAGTTTAGAATCATCGATACACACCTATATAAATACCTAATTCACATCAGTTTATAACGGACCAGAACTCAAATTATAAAAGGCAATATCGATGATGAGCATATTTTGACCTATTATTTACTTGTTATTTCAAGTCACTATTCGTTAGAATCAGAATACTTTGATCATGAGTCATTTTTAATGTTGGAATTTACTTTAATTCAAAAAATATGTATTTGGGCTATTCCTATTTTACTTGCAATAACCTTGCATGAAGCAGCTCATGCTTACGTGGCCTATCGATGTGGAGATACTACCGCAAAAATGTTTGGCCGTTTAAGCTTAAATCCGATACGTCATATTGACCCTATAGGTACAGTGCTCATTCCTCTGTTAGTAGGTGTTTTGACTCAATTTAATTTTGTAATCGGGTATGCCAAACCGGTTCCTATCAATTGGAGGCAATTTCGTCACCCTCGCCGTGACATGATTTTTGTCACTCTTGCAGGACCTTTTGCAAATATTTTTATGGCTTTTTTATGGGCCGGTTGTTATAAAATTTCACTAATTCTCAATCCTGCCTCCTCAATGCCAGTACTTTTTCTTTATGCCACAGCTCAGGCTGGGATATTGATCAATTTGATTTTAGCGACTTTAAATTTACTTCCTATTCCGCCATTAGATGGGAGCAGAGTAGTGAGCAGTCTTTTACCTCCTAAACAAGCGATTGCTTACGAAAAAATAGAACCTTACGGATTTTTTATTCTAATTCTGTTAGTATTTACTGGAGCTTTGGGTATCATATTAACTCCATTGATCAATTTGGGGTTAGTGACACTGAGTGCCATTTTTAATATATGAATATTTTAGCCGATGCATCCCTTCCCGGACTAGAGCAAGCTTTTCCTAAGCCTTTTAACTTAATGCGCTATAATCATGCCAATGAACTTGCTCACTTACTCGTTGGACAGGATGTTCTTCTTTGTCGTTCTACGCTTAAAGTAAATCGAGCGTTATTAGAAAATCATTCGATAAGGTATGTAGCTACTGCAAGTTCAGGCACTGATCATCTCGATCACTCCTGGTTAAACGCACAACATATTCAAATCATAGACGCCAAAGGGTCAAATGCTAGAGCTGTCGCTGATTATGTTGTTGCCTGTCTTGCTTTTCTGGAGCAGCGCCATTTTATTCAAGGCAATAAAGCCGGTGTGGTTGGTTTGGGTAAGGTGGGAACCCGAGTCTCGACACGATTGCAGGCAGCAGGTTTCCAAGTATTGCACTATGATCCACTGAAAGCGATGCGCGAAGCGGATGCTTTTCAAAGTTGCTCTCTAGAGGATTTGTATCAAGCGGATCTCATCTGTATTCATGCAGAACTGCATGACAATCCCCCCTTCCCTAGTCGTCACTTAGTTAATCAACATTTTTTGACTCAATTAAAGCCCGGTTCCATTATTATTAATGCTGCACGAGGAGGAGTTATTGATGAAGAGGCCCTGCTCCATGAACCCAAGGCCTTGATTTATTGCACTGATGTATATCTAAATGAACCAACAATTGATGTACGTATAATTGATAAAGCAGTACTCTGCACGCCCCACATAGCAGGCCACAGTATTGAAGCAAAATATGCTGCTGTGGCGATGGTTAGCTTATCTTTACACCAAGTCGCAAATTTGCCCGTGCCTCAATTTGCCACACCCCAAACGATAAAAACCATTCATATAGAAAAAAATAAATTATGGTATGAGTCGGTGTTATCCCTTTATAACCCCATTGAAGAAACAGTGAATTTAAAAAAAGCTATAGATAAAAAATCGGCGTTTATAGAGTTGCGTAAACATCATCAAAACCGTCATGATTTTTGTCAGTATTCCATGGAATCGCTTGGTGATGAGAAAACGAAACTCTTATTGGGTATGTGAACCAATAAAGAGTGCCCCATAATTGTATTTAATGTTATTAAAGTTAACTTTGTTCATTGTAAATCAGCAAATCAACTGATAATCTCTTACCGGTTTTTATAAAAATAAAGGAGTATTTATAATGTCTTTAGGAACAAAGTTGGCCTCTTTTACAGCTGCATTAATTTTTTCTGGTTCTACTTTTGCCCAAGATGTAGTATGTCCTGATCTTGGTGAAATCCAAAAAATAGGGATCAATAAAGCCTCAATAGTCGATCGAAATTATTATATAGGCTATGCAACGAACCATTACAATACTGATTCAAATTGGAGCTTCGCTATTGGACCAGTAAATGCACACTCAGAGAACGAAACTATTGAAAGAACTAATGATATTTTATCAAAAATGACTGGTATAGGCGTGCCTGATTCCTATAATAATGATGTAATTTGCTTTTATGAATCAGGTGAAAGAGATGTGTTGGCCATCGCTATCACGGGTTCTTATGAAATATCACCAATGAAACTAAAACAATTAATATATAAAGCACATTAAGAATCAATTCCTGAGCGAAATTCGAATTCGCTCAGGCTAACTCAAAAACTTCTTATATAATCATTTATTTTGTATCCATTTAGAAAGTATGCCTGGCGCCTGGGGAAAAGCAGGATTTGAGCGCAAAATGTGTCAAATACATCCTTTCGATGCATCAGGCATATACGCTGACTTATTTTTGGATTAACCTTCTTACTACCTCTTGATCAGAAAATTGATGTTTCACAGCACCAATCTGCTGATACGATTCATGCCCTTTTCCAGCGATTAAAATAACGTCGTTTTCATCTGCGTTACCTAAAGCATAAGCAATTGCCTCCTCACGATTTATTCGTTGAATGACTTTAGACGTTGGAGCAATGCCTTGTGAAATTTCATTAATGATTACTTGTGGCTCTTCGGTGCGTGGATTATCACTCGTAATAACAATGTGATCTGCCAGCTTATCCGCAACCATTCCCATAATAGGCCTTTTGGTTTTATCTCTATCCCCGCCACAACCAAATACTACCCATAAACGCCCTTTCTTCAATTGATTTAAAGTCATTAAAGCATTCTCTAAGGCATCAGGTGTATGTGCATAATCAACCAAAACATATGGAGTATGAGCAACAATTTCCATACGTCCTGGAGCAGCTTTTAATTGGGTCATTACCTCAACTACCTGTTCAGGGATGTAATGAGCAGCTAACAAACTACTAAATATTGCTAGGCTGTTGTAAATATTAAATTGCCCTAACGCTTTGATTTTTATTTGATGCTGCCCCCAAGGCGAGTGCACTTCAATTTCCGTGCCATAAATATCCATAAACCATTTCTTAGCTCTAACATCACAATCTTGATGTATTCCATAAGTTAATTTTTTTACTTGTGGCTTAATTGCAGCAGCCATAATCTTATGATAAGCATCATCTTGATTGATAATTGCCCACTCCAAGGACTCTCTGGCAAATAGTAATGACTTAGCCCTGGCATAGTTTTCCATACTATGATGATAATCTAAATGATCTAAAGTTAAGTTAGTAAATATAGCTTGATTAAATTCAAGGGCATCGACGCGGTGCTGCGCGAGTGCATGAGAGGATACTTCCATACATACCTGTCGTGTATCCTGGTTCTTATATTGATGCAATAATTTCTGTAAATACAGGGAATCAGGAGTGGTATTATCCAATAGCTGTAATTCATTCACATTGCCTTGGCCAATAGTACCTATATAAGCCGCTTTTTGCCCTAGTAAATGATGTGCTTGAGCAAGTTGATATGCAATTGTTGTTTTTCCATTAGTACCTGTCACACCGGTTATATTTAAAAAATATCCGGGATTATCATAAAACTGTTTTGCAATACTAGAAAGCTGCATCGATAACTGGGGTACAGGAATACAAGGAACAGATTCAGGTAATACGCAATTACCAGGAAAACCCGCAGGATCATAGGCAACTGCAACCGCTCCTGAACTTACAGCCTTGTCTATAAATAAACGACCATCAGCTGCCGCACCTGCATAGGCTATAAACAAATCTCCTGGATGAATTCGGCGGCTGTCATTTTCTAGACCCGAAATCATACAGTCCATTACCGATTGTTCCATCCAAGGTTTTAATAAGTGTGAAAGTTTCATTAATTCGTTCCTGATTGGTATGTAACTCAGCACCAGCAATGAGGATCTATTTTTTTTATACAGCCCTGTTCCGCCGTTGTAAATGAATTCTCAACTGCGCGGAATAGATCAAGCTTACCCCACTAACTCATCCGTAGGTACGTTAAACAGTCTCAATGCTCCGGACATGATTTTTGTAAACAAAGGAGCAGCAACAGCGGCAGCATAATATCCTTTCCGAGAAGGTTGATGGATGATAACGACCACCACGAATTTAGGCTTTGAAACAGGCGCAATGCCAACAAAACTCGCGGTATATTTTTTATCCTTATATCCATCTTTTCCTGCTACACGCGCTGTTCCGGTTTTTCCAGCTACACGATATCCAGGTACTTTTGCAGCTCGACCCGTTCCATCTTTCATAACTGCTTCCATCATATGTAGAACCTGTTGGGCTGTTTCAGGCTTTATGACTTGTACTCCCTGCGTGGGTGGATCATTGTGCAGCAATGTCACTGGAATGAGTCTTCCTTGATTTGCAAAAATCATATTGGCCTTTGCCAATTGCAATGCAGTGACAGATAGACCATACCCAAAACTTAAAGTAGCCAAAACGAACGGATTAGCATCTTTGACGTTAACAATTCCACCTTCACTTTCACCGGGATAAGTACTTTCTGTACGTTGGCCAAAACCACAACGTTGCAATAACCCAATTAGTTGTTCTGGGGGGCTTGCCAAAACCATTTTTGTTACCCCAACGTTACTCGAGTGCTGTAATACACCCGTCACATCCAAAACCCCATAATTGTGAATGTCACGTACTGCATGGCCATGCACAACCATCCAACTGGGATTTGTATCAATAATCGTTGAGGGTTTAAACAAACCCGTTTCTAAGGCACTTGCGATACTAAACGTTTTGATTACCGATCCAGGCTCAAAGGTATCTGTTACAGCCCTATTTCTATAAGTATCCTTGTCATAACGACCCCGTGAATTTGGATTATAAGAGGGTACATTAGCCATGGCTAAAATTTCACCATTTTCAGTGTCTACTACTACTACCGAACCCGATTTTGCAGCAAATTCTTCTACAGTTTTACTCAACTCGCTGTATGCTAAATACTGCAATCGTCTATCAATACTTAAAGTCATATCACGTCCAGGACGTGGTTCTTTAATTACCCCTAATTCGTCAATAATTCTACCTAAACGATCTTTAATTACTCTTTTTTTACCGACAACGCCTTTTAACCAATCTTGATAGGCTAACTCTATGCCTTCTAACCCATGATCATCGACGTTTGTAAAGCCTACCAACTGCGAAATACTATCTGAATCAGGATAATAACGTTTAAATTCTTTTTGAAAATTAACACCAGGAATTTTAAGATTTTTTATTTGCTTCGCCAAAGGAGGGGGTAATTGTCTTTGTAAGTAAATGAATTCTAATTCTTTATTTTCAGCATCTACAATTTTGCGACTTAGTTGCTGGGGAGTAAAGTTTAAATAGGCTGCCAAGGACATAAATTGTTCTTTATCTGGAGCAAACTCCTTGGGATTAACCCAGACTGACTCTACAGGAGTACTAATTGCCAAAGGAGTACCATTTCTATCCATGATCATCCCTCGATGAGCCGGAATGTCTACTACCCGTAAACTTCGTGCATTACCCTGGCCCTGGAGAAATTGTCGATGAAGAACGGTTAAATCAACCATTCGCAAAACCAAAATAACTAAAAGCAAAGAAAAAAAAGCAGATACAATGACAAGTCTGTTTAGATGGGTTGATTTTTTCATGGGTATCTACCATTTATAACCAGTGGCAATGGTACTCGTTTGAAACAAAAACTTCTACTGCTGAGCTTGCAACCAGTAAGTATTTTTAGATGTTGGCAAAACCATTTGTAATTTATCGCTAGCCAACTCTTCTACCCGGGCTGGAGTAGCCAAGCTCGCTTGCTCCAAAAGCAATTGACCCCATTGCAATTGCAAATAGTGGGTGAATTGTTCTTGTTGTTCCACTTGATTTAAAGTGACTCGATATGAATTAGTACTGTAAACAACTGCCAACGCGCTTATCAATACAGCGATTAATAAAATAACCAGCATGTATAATGATTTAGACATATGTATATCTGCCAGTTGACCGTTAAATAAAGTACCTTCTTGGTTGATCACTTTCGCTGCAGCGTTCATGCTAATTTCTCCCCTATTCTTAGTACTGCACTTCGAGCCCTGACGTTTTCACTTACTTCACTTTCTTGCGGCATTATGGCTTTACCTATTCTTTTAAAATTTGTTTTTAATTCTTCGTAACGTATAGGTACTTCAGGAGGTGGTTTAGCACCTTCTTCTTTATTTCTCATAAATTGTTTGACAATTCGATCTTCAAGGGAATGAAAACTAATCACTACCAATCTGCCTTTAGGCGCTAAAACATGGATACATTGTTCCAAACAACTCTCTAAATCATTAAGTTCTTGATTGATGTAAATTCGAATTGCTTGAAACACACGGGTTGCTGGATGTTTGTGTTTTTCCCATTTGGGATTTGCTTCTTTTACAATTTCTGCTAATTGCAAAGTTGTAGAAATTGGGGCTATATTTCGTGCTGCGACAATTGCTTTTGCTATTCTTCCCGCAAAGCGCTCTTCCCCATAAAGTTTAAAAACAGCGGCCATTTCACCAGCTTCTGCTTCGTTAACAAAACGTGCAGCACTCAATGGTTGGGATCTGTCCATACGCATGTCTAATGGACCTTGCTGCATAAAACTAAAGCCTCTTTCAGGATTGTCCAATTGCGGTGAAGAAACACCTAAATCAAGTAAAATACCATCTACCTTTCCCAAGACACCTACTTCAGTTGCAAATTGCTCAATTTTTGCATAGGAACCTTGAAATATATGAAATCGTTTATCGTGGTCAAAGTGCTCCTTGGCATACGTGACAGCATCCAAGTCTTTATCTATAGCGTATAAACGACCTTCTTTATCTAAATGACGCAAAATCTCCTTGCTATGGCCGCCTCGTCCAAAAGTGCCATCAAAATAAATACCATCGCTTTTAATGGCTAAGCCTGTTATTGATTCGTGCAATAATACGGATTGATGTGTTGCCATATTTGTTTCCATTACAAAGAAAACGTTTTCATTTCATCAGGTAAACTAGAAGTCCCAGAACTTTCCTCAGCTAACCATTGTTCACGCCGAGTTTCCCAAATATCTTTATTCCAGACTTCAAATTTATTTCCTTGGCCTATCATCACTACATCTTTTTCCAACTGCGCATAATTTCTCAACACTGTTGGCAGCAACACGCGTCCATTGGTATCCACTTCGACATCAGTTGCATGACCAATCAATAAACGTTGTATTCTTCGTGCAGCGGCATTAAAGCTGGGTAGTTTCTGCAAATTATTTTCAATGATTTGCCATTGAGCTGCTGTATACAGCAGCAAGCATGTTTCTTCGGTATCAATAGTTATTACTAAGGGTATTTTTTCATCAGCCCCCAATGCCGCTCGATAACGCGTAGGAATAGCTAAGCGTCCTTTTGTATCGATAGTAATGGCATTTATTCCCCGAAACATGCTTTTCTGTATGTGAAGGTTTTTATTCCTCCACAATTCTCCACTTTTTTATTATTTTACTCCACTTTTATACACTATAGAAACACATTTCTCCATGCGTCAAGATAAAAAATTGCTTTTTAAGTATTTTATTTAAAGTGATCAAAATATGAGATTAAAAAAAAATCTATATAGCAAAATAATGGGCAAATTTAAAATCATAAAGAAAGATAGTTTTTAAAAACAGATTCAAAACAGGGGGAAATTATAAGATTAGGTTTAAAGTGATTTACTATGCACTTATTTTCGGGAAGGCATTCCTTGCCTTCTCAAAGATTAAGATTCTCATTACACCAGATGGGTTAAAATCACCAATCAAAATCAATTATTCATCAAGGCAGCTAAGCGTATTCCTTGAAGTACTAGATCTGGAACTAAATAATCGTATAAACCTTGCTTCTCGAACAATGACGCAAATCCACCAGTAGCTAAAATTAAAGTTTTTTCTGTACCAAAAACCTCTTCGATCATCCGCTGAATCAATTCTCGACAAGCACCAAGAACGCCATAATAAACACCCGATTGTATGCTTTCAATTGTTGAACGTCCTATTGAGTTCTCTATTTTTATTATCTCCACTGCTGGCAATTTGGCAGTATTTTTTGATAAAGCATCCACTGAAAGTCTAACACCAGGTAGAATGGCTCCTCCCATATAGGCTTTTTGTGCACTAATCACACAAATAGTAGTTGCCGTACCAAAATCAATAACAATTACATTTTGATTGGGATAAAGATGGGTAGTGGCAATTGCATTAGCAATTCTGTCAGCGCCAACCTCCACTGGATTACGGTACTTGATATTTAAGCCCGTTTTAACTCCTGCTTGTAATAAAAAGGGTTCTATAGAAAAATACTTAACGCAGGCTGCGCGCAAAGAATAGTCAATCTGGGGGACAACAGAGCAAATGCCAATTTGTTTAATTGATTCTGGCAAGCAATTATTTTCTCGCAAAACACTTTTTAAAAAAATACCCAATTCATCTGACGTACTTATCTTGGATGTATGGCGAAAACGCAACTTTATCTCATCGCCATCAAAAACACCGCCATAAATATGTGAGTTTCCAACATCAATACAAAGAATCATAACTTAAGCAGATCCGATAAAAAGAATATGATAGTAAATGCCACTTCGGTTATTAGCAAGTTGTTCGAATGAAAAAAAACAATGGAGTTCATTGAAATGAACCACAAAAAATATGAGTCAACAGAAAGTCAGAACTAAAAAAATTGGGCTGTTAACTTCTCAAGAAATGATTCTGCTTATTTAAAAAATAAAAAAGCCCTGCATTTGCAGGGCAATAGGAGATAACGATGTTATTTAAGTCATTGTGTTAATATGGTTTTACAATTACGGTTGTTCCAATATCAGCGAAATCTTCATTTAGCCATTTCGCGGCACTCGGCAAAACACGAATACAACCATGGCTTGCGTTGTAATTAGGTACTTCGTATGCTGCATGGATGGAATATCCTCCGTGGAAATGCATGCAATAGGGCATTCTAGCCCCCCCGTGGGTTTCAAGAGGATAAATACTAGAGGTACAATCCTCACCTTTCTTAGAATAAATACTAAAAGTTCCTGTAACTGTATGGCAGGGCTTGCCTTCATCTTCACAAAAGTCCTTTCCCCCTGAAGCACTACCGGTGTTCACCCTGTTCCCATCTTTATCGTAAGCCGCCCAGGCCGTTGCTTTTGGATCAAATACAATAACTTTTTTTCCCGTTGCTTCTCTTTTCACTGGAAAATAATTAGACCCTTTATTATCAGCACCCATGCTCATTGTATAGTGAGTATAACCTGCGTCATCCACAATAGGCACTGATCGATCCATAGAAGCACAAGATGTTGCTAATGCACATACTGGAACTAACACGAGATATTTTTTCACTTTATTTCTCCCTCTTTTTTATCTTATTTATCGGGAGTTTTAAAAATAGGTTTAGCTTTTTTGTAATTTTTTTTGCTTTTTTGTATTTTTTATGAACTTATAAAGAAAATAATGTTTATTTTTTAGAGTGCTCGGGTAGCATGTATTGAATCGCTAACATGAGTTGTTTATCAGTGCATTCAAAGCATCCACCTCTAGGAGGCATTGCATTTAAACCTTCATTTGTATGTTTAAAAAGAATGTTTACCCCTTGTTTTAAACGTGTTTTCCAATCGTCATTTTCACCAATTCTGGGTGCACCTATAGAAATCAAAGGTTTTATCGCATGACAATTCACACAAAAATGGTTATAAATTTGTTCCCCTTCATTTTTGGCTCCACTAATTGATTGTAAAAATTCTTGGGGGTGGTGACTTTCTGCATACGCTGATATCTGGAAAACCAACAAAATTACGCTATAAATACTGAAACGAATCATCATTATATACTCCTGAAATTGGCATATCTGATTTTTATCAAAAATGAGCATACTAAGTGTTTTACTATTTTATGCAAGTAGCGATGGGTTGGATGAATGATTGAATCATAGAAAAGCTTCTTTAGAAAAAGCGACTAAGCATAATGTGTGTTCCGGTTAAGCAGTTTATGAATACAGAGTCTATCGAGTTTGTACTTTTATTCCATACTCATACTAGCTCCTAAAAACAAAAAATCTTTTTCTCCAAAAACACAAAAATCAAGTAGAATGAAATTTAAAGAAGCACTATCATGTAAAAAAATCAATAAAACATCTAAAGTTTTTTTAAAATGAGCCGATAAAGATAGAAGTCAAATATGCTTGAGGATACATTATGTTAAATCCAATCATTGATATAGCTCCCGTAAAAACAATAGAGCTGGAAGAACATTTAAAGAAAATACATGAAGACGTTAAAAATTTAACTGATGCACCCTCATCACATGTCAGTATCAATGACACATCCAAACAGCTAGAGGCAATAAAAAACTCTCTGAAAGAAGTTTCCGAAATTAATGAAGCGCGCGTTTTATATTTTAAAGCTGAAATCGCACTAGGCAATTATCAGATTGATAGCGACAAAATTGCTATGAAGATGTTAAAAGAGCCTCTCTGTGTTGATTAAAAAAATTGCGAATAAAAACCAATGACTAATCTTGTCCCTAGTCCTCAAATCGCATTAAATCATCAATTAAAAACACCTTGATTTTTAAAAGTTCTGAGCATCCTCATGGGACATTACCAGAAACCATAAAAGTGGGGTTATTCCAATCCGAATATGAGGATTTAGAATCACCTATGGAAAATGAGCCAAGGAGTTGCAAAATCACATTTTGTCTCTGAATTTGATAGAGACAAACGAACCTCCAAAAAAAGACCACATGCGGAAATCATCAGTATCTTCAGAAAGATTTAAAAGAAATTTAAAATCCATTCACTGGATTGATTTCGAAGAGGCAATTAAAAATATGCAGGCGCTTAGATGTCCTCTGTGATTGGCAGGGGAATCATTACATTCCCCTATTTTTTCGCAATGCCTTGATGCAAAACTCACTGCATACGAAGAGCACCATCAAGACGTATTACCTCCCCATTCATCATCTCATTTTCGATAATATGAGCGACCAGTGCTGCAAACTCGTTAGGTTTTCCAAAACGTTTCGGAAAAGTCATTGTCGTCACTAAATTATCTTGTACTTCTTGAGGCATATTGAGCAACATTGGTGTGGCGATCAATCCCGGTGCAATTGTGTTTACACGAATTGCAAACTGAGCTAACTCCCGCGCTGCCGGGAGGGTCATCGCTACAACCCCACCTTTAGAAGCACTGTAAGCAGCTTGCCCAATTTGACCTTCAAATGCAGCAATCGACGCCGTGTTAATGATCACACCTCGCTCCTGGGAGTTGCTCTCCAACTCCAGGCTGCTCATCGCATGAGCAGCGACCCTCATCACATTAAACGTACCAATAAGATTCACATCGATTACTTGCTTAAAAGCAGCCAACGGCATGGGGCCATCTCTCCCAACAATGCGCTTTGCAGGCGCAATTCCAGCACAATTAACACAAACTCGAGGCACACCTAATTGTTCTATGGTCTGCTGCATTGCTTTTTCTGCGGATTCATCAAGCGTTACATCACAACTAATAAATAAATCTGCTTCACTTTGTTCATCAACTTGTTTATCCCAAACAACAACATGCATTCCTCGTTGTTGAAGATATTGAACACAAGCTTTTCCCATCCCCGAAGCACCACCAGCAATTAAAACAATTTGATTTAAAAAATTCACTGTCTACTCTCCATGAATTGTAGTACCTAGGCAAAACGAAAAAAATTGTCGTTTCAAAGCATACTTTATTTTATATTCCTTTCACCTGGTAAGTTTATTTAACTAAAAAACTCTTTGCTTAACATTTTAAATTCGGGAGTACCGGCTTTTTTTAGCCATTCAAAAAATACCATTTCAGAAGTAACGAGTTGAACTCCTTCTTGTTTCATTCGTTTTAATCCATATTTCATATTTTGTTCGCCACGACAGCTTACCGCATCAACCACGACAAAAACATCATAACCTTCACTTCTCATTTCTAGTGCAGTTTGCAAAACACAAACATGGGTTTCAATACCGATAAGGACGAGCTGTTTTTTTTGAAATTGCTTTAAGCGATCTGCATATTTTGACTCACCCATGCAAGAAAAAGACACCTTGTCGATGCATTCTTGTTGATTAAAATAAGGGTGAAATGTCTTCAAAGTTGAACCAAGACCTTGGGGATATTGTTCGCTAACTAGAACTGGAATTTCTAGTCTTTGCGCTAATTTTAATAACCATTCACAGTGGCTTATCAATGCTTCACTATTAAGTACAGCTGGCGTCAATTTTTCTTGTACATCAATTAATAATAAAAGTGAATCATTTCTATTTAATAACATCCATATTCTCCCTAGAATCAAGTCATCATGCAGCAAGAAAAACTCGTAACTTCTCGCCTTCTCGCTGCTTTATATAACTTTCTTATTTAATGCAAGTTCGATACAAAAAAAACATCATTTTTTATATCGAACAGATTTTATTTAGTACTGGATCCTATATAAACGCGACGTGTTTACGACTGAATTCCAGCTACATCAATTGTTCTCATTGTTACATCCATTTGCTTATTACCACGCTGGATAGAAACAGTTACTCGTTCGCCTACTTTGATTTCAGTGAGCATGTTGTATAAAACATCATAGTTTCGAACTGCATGGCCATTTAATGCAACAATAATATCACCTAATTCAATACGACCCCAAGCATCTTTATGAGTACCATGCAAGTGGGCTTTACTTGCGGGTGTATTTGGTAAAACATCTGCAATTAATATTCCTTTATGTATCCCTAACCGATGAGCAATACTAGATGGCACACTTTGAATACCGATTCCAGAGAGCACCACACGACCATTCTTAATGATTTGCGTCACAATACGCTCAATATCATCAGCAGGAACAGCAAAACCAATTCCTGCTGATGAGCCTGAATTAGAATAAATCATAGTGTTCATACCAATTAATTGTCCTGCACTATTTAGTAGTGGACCACCTGAATTGCCCGGATTAATGGGGGTGTCTGTTTGGATCATATTGTGAATCGTCACCCCTCCAATTCCTGGAACTTTTCTACCTAATGCAGAAATAACCCCCTTAGATAAACTATGATCGAGGCCAAAGGGATTACCTATTGCGATCGCCTTTTGTCCCACCATAAGATCATTCAGGTGCACTATTTCAAATGGCTTAAACCCTTTAAGTAAGGCTAATGCTTGGGGTGACTCAATCTTTAACACAGCAATATCTTTACGTGGCTCCGCAGCAACTACTTTTGCTGGCACAGTCAATTTGCCCAAAGTAACTGCTAACTTCTCAGCTCCTTTTATCACATGATAATTTGTTACTATATAACCACTGTTATTCCACACAATACCAGAACCGGCTCCCGCTGGTATTTGCATTTTTTTTAAAGATTGATTAGTTACAGTTGCTAATCGATGAACATAGACAACTTTAGGCGACGCCTCTTGGAAAACGGTCACTGTGTTTTGCTCATCTGGAAGTAGCGAATTCACACTTAAACTGTATCCTGGGAACGTCAGAGTGAAACATAAAATAAACGAAATAAATCTCAAAAAACGTTTTCTTGCCATTAATATACCTCCTCCAATTAGCTCAAAATCCCGCATTCCTCAAAAATGCAGGAGAATTGTAATATATACCAACAAAAATGTCACTAATTGACTCAGAAGAATAATTTTAACTCAAGTAGTTGTTGATGTTTTTTGGGTAGCCACCAAGAAATTTATTGCTCCCCTCTACTGTCGCAGAGGAGATTAGGAAATATGACGAGACAAATAAATATCATTATTGTTTCTCATGATCGGAGCTACCTCTAAACCACAGCATGCAATTTATTGGTGCAGATGTATTAATTGAGTATGAATTTCTATTGCAAAATAATGATTAAATGTTTGAAAAGAATCAATAATTGGCCATTGCTCGGGCTCCTCTAATAGATATTTCATTGCCGTTGCAGAGATTGAAAAAAAGTTTTTTTGGATAAAAGGTTTTATTTCAGTCAAATTGGAAAAGTCTCTAACTAAAACTGTTGTATTTTTTGCTAATTGATTTAATTTGATTTTTTCAACGACATCTTGTAAACCTTCTTGTCTTTTTTCTGAAGAATTAATCCAATTCAACAATCCTAAACGGGGTTGAATTAATAATAATTGATGTCCTTTTTCAATTGAAGGCTCCATCAAAAGAATATGATGATGTAATTCAAATTTAAAACAACAAAGAAAATCAAGAAAGTTGATGCTTATTTCGTTTGGTACTCTATCTCCTAACCAACGCATAATTTCATGGCCAAACATAATTGAAAAATGTTCTTCTATTTGATCAAGAATAGGTTTATCCACATGATGTTTTTCAAAAGCATATGCAGTATTATCAATTTGTAACAATCTTAAATCAGGTAATTTAATCCCGGGTAACTTTGACGTGAGAAATGATAGGAAAGCAGCCGTAGGTTTTAATACAACTATTTCATACTGACTCTGGCGCATATATCTCTCCTTGATTGGGTTACTCATCCTAAATACAACAGGCCCTTATTTAACGTTAGTTTCGATTAAATATTTGCATAAATATTTGAGTAGACCTTGATACAAATTGAGTCTCATAACATTCTTATCTAAAACTGACGCTATTTAAAACGATAGACTATATATCGGCATTTTGCGAATCCCCTTTAATTTTTTCTACGCTTTATGAAGCAGGATTTCTTTCTAAAAAGCGACAATTTTTATTAATGGTTGACCTCAAACCTTACTTTTTTTACAGTACGCCCATACGAAACACCACAAAGAACCATTTAGAGTGAATAAACAAAATTTATATGAGCAATTTAGCAAACCATTACTACTCTGGTTTGCTCTGCATGGCCGTAAAAATCTACCTTGGCAACATCCACGTACTCCTTATAGAGTATGGATTTCCGAAATTATGTTGCAACAAACTCAAGTACAAACAGTTATTCCCTATTTTGAGCGTTTTATACAGCGCTTTCCGGATATTAGTGACTTGGCGCATGCACACGAAGATGATGTGCTCTCTTTATGGTCAGGACTAGGGTACTACAGCCGGGCTAGAAATCTTCATCACACTGCAAAACTTATTTTGCAACATCATCAAGGAGTATTCCCAAATGACCGTAAATTATTAAACGAATTACCGGGAATTGGCCCTTCCACTTCAGCAGCTATCTTATCGCAAGCATTTAACAAGCCAACAGCGATTTTGGATGGCAATGTGAAAAGAGTTTTAACCCGTTTTTTTAGGATCAAAGGCTATCCAGAGCAAGCTCAAGTCAAAAAAAAGTTATGGGAACTCGCTGACTCTTGCATGCCCCAAGAGAACTGTGCGGATTATACCCAAGCCATTATGGACTTAGGCGCTACCTGTTGTATTACAAAAAAACCCCAGTGCTCGAATTGCCCCTTGCAAGAAAATTGCTTGGCCTTTAAACATGAAGAGCAGCATTTATATCCTACAAAAAAAATTAAAAAATCAATACCGACTCAATATCAGCAATTATTAGTTTTACACAATGAGAAAGGAGATATCTATTTAGAAAAGCGTCCTCCTTTGGGGTTATGGGGCGGTTTATGGTGTTTGCCAAGCATTGATACCGATAAATGCCCCTTGGATTTTATTCGTGTGCACTATGATTTAGCGGGTGAACATCCCCAACCATTACTTGCTTTTAAACACCGTTTTAGTCATTTTCATTTAGAAATTAACGCCCTCAGCATAAAAACTGTATATTTAGGTATGCAACTGTCCGAAAATCAAGGCAAGTGGTTTACAAAAGAACAATTAAACTCCTTAGGATTAGCCCAACCTACCCGCAAAATACTTTCTTGTCACTACATTACATCGCAGAACTTATGAAGGACTATTTTAGGGGCTTTTGATAATTCAAATCGCTACACCCCGCGACTTGCTCCTAAAAGTCCGCAGAAAATTGCTTTAATTTATTGAAAAATAAAGCAATGGATTGAAGAATATGTGGCGTGGAACAAATTACGTTCCCTTTATTGTGAGCCGAGAAGTGTTGGAAGTTTAATTCAAAGAGCCACCACGGGCCAAAATTCGAATTGCTTCTTTTGCATCAGGCTGTCCTAAATTTGCTGCTGCATTGATCCAAAACCAAGCCTTTTTACGATCTTCTACAACGCCTTTACCGTAATAATACATATAGCCTACCGCATATTGGGCATCAGGTTGGCCTTTTTCAGCCTCTGGCTTTAACCGGATAAACGCTTTGCGATACTCTTCTACTCTAAAACTATCTATACCCTCTCGCAAATTAACAGAGCTGGATATAACACAGCCCCCAAGAGTAAAAACAAAAATTACAACAGTTAACAATTCCAATAAACGTCTCATAAATCCTTATCCTCTGTCAAAGGCTTTGCTGCTGGCTCAAAGATTAATTCATTTTTAGGTAAACTCAAACTCTCTAAAGTACCACGTCGATCCACTAAAATTCCAGTAGCCATGATACGCTTAATGACCGCACCCCCAGGTACTGTATCCCCGATCTTATAAGTTTTTTCCTCTCCATTAGCAGAGCGTATAATTACCTGTGACTCATTTATTTTATTAGCAAATAAGATTCCAACCAACGTGACATTCAGCATTGATTTTTTAATACTCGATAAATTATTAGTAACATAAACCCCAAATAATGATGTATGTAAAATAGCATCAAAAGAATTCTGTACCTTTGTGACTGGTACTTTATTTATTGTTTCAGGGGGAGATTGAACATTTGAAGAAAAAAATAAAGTAGACCATTCACTAATGATCAATAGAGAAAAAAGCAAAATTAAAGCAATAACAACCCACTGTGCGTATTTTGCTGTTAACAAAGCAAGAAGATCAAATTTCATTGTTAAACGCCCTGATTAATAAAAAAAACCGAAGTCTAGATAAACCACAACAAAAAAACACACCGTTTATACCCATGAGACAGCTAAACTTTTCTGTACATATAAGCCTCACTAGAATATCCTACATCAACTAGTCTGAAAAGATCGCTCTTCAATACACGAAAAAAAATCAAGTTACCTAAAAAGGATAGATCTCAATGAAAAAAAGCCATTTTGATACCCGTGCGATACATGCCGGCCAAGAACCATGCCCAAGTACAGGTGCGGTGATGACTCCTATTTATGCAACATCTACCTACAAACAAAGTGCCCCAGGCGAACATCTAGGCTATGAATACTCGCGTACCCACAATCCCACCCGCGGTGCCTATGAAGGATGTATTGCTAGTTTAGAGTCAGGGGTTCGTGGTTTTGCATTTGCCTCAGGAATGGCTGCAATTAATACAGTAGTTGACTTGTTAGACGCAGGAGATCATGTCGTAGCGATGGATGACTTATACGGAGGAACTTTTCGCTTATTTGATAAAGTAAAAACACGCACCTCCCACTTATCTTTTTCATTTGTCGATATGTCAGATTCCCAAAAAATAGAAGCTGCGATTACCTCAAAAACACGTATGCTTTGGGTTGAAACTCCCTCGAATCCTATGCTAAAACTCGCTAATTTACGTGAAATAGCAATAATTGCGAAAAAATATAATTTAATCGCTGTTGCAGATAACACCTTTGCAACTCCCTGGATACAACGCCCTCTCGAACTAGGATTTGATATAGTCCTTCATTCTGCCACCAAATACCTTAATGGTCATTCTGATGTAGTAAGTGGCGTGGTAGTTGTCGGCGATAATCCAAATTTAGCAGACAAACTTGCATTTCTTCATAATTCATGCGGGGGAATTGCTGGCCCATTTGATAGTTTTCTTGTTTTAAGAAGCTTAAAAACTCTATCCTTACGCATGCAAAGACATTGCGAGAATGCTAATCATCTAGCAAATTGGCTGGACAACCATGCCAAGGTTAGTAAAGTCATTTATCCAGGGCTTGAAAGCCACCCACAACATCAACTCGCAAAAGAGCAAATGCAAGGCTTTGGAGGTATGATTTCCATGGTCATTGACGGTGGACTTGATGCTGCTAAGCGATTTTTATCACGCTGTGAATTATTTACCCTGGCTGAAAGCCTTGGGGGTGTAGAGAGCTTGATTGAACATCCCGCGATTATGACTCATGCCTCAATCCCTCCAGAGCAACGAAAAACATTAGGTATAGAAGATGGATTTATTCGCCTGTCAGTAGGCATAGAACATATAGATGATTTACAAGCTGATTTGAAATACGCATTTGAAGATTAAAAATATTTAAACAGAATTGCTATAAGCTTAGAAAATTTGTTGTCGTACTTGTGAAAATGAGCTCCCCTCTGAACTTTCGTTTTCGCAAAATAAACAAACACTTAAGTAAAGACAATAGCGTAAACTTCAAATAATACCAGATACAGGAAAAAGAGATGCACACGTTACAAACTCTAATTGAAGAAGCATTTGAGCAACGTCAAACATTATCCATTGATACGGTAACGCCTGAACTAATCACCGCAATTAGTGAAGTACTATCTTGTCTCGACAGTGGTCAACTTCGTGTTGCAGAAAAAATAAATAACGAATGGATTGTTCATCAATGGATAAAAAAAGCCGTTCTCTTATCGTTTAAACTGAATCCCAATCAAATCATTGATTCCGGTTTTTGTCAGTTTTACGACAAAGTACCTCTCAAATACAATAATTATACTGAAGAACAATTCAAACAAACTGGAGTAAGGGTGGTTCCCCATGCAATAGTCCGTAAAGGTGCCTATATTGCAAAAAACTGTGTTTTGATGCCTTCTTATGTGAATATAGGGGCTTATATCGATGAAGGAGTCATGGTAGATACCTGGGCTACTGTGGGTTCGTGCGCTCAAATCGGTAAAAATGTTCATCTTTCAGGAGGGGTAGGTATTGGAGGGGTTCTTGAGCCTTTGCAAGCTAATCCTACAATAATTGAAGATAATTGTTTTATCGGAGCACGCTCTGAAGTAGTTGAAGGAGTCATCGTAGAACGCAATTCAGTTTTATCTATGGGAGTATACTTAGGACAAAGTACTAAAATATATAACCGACTCACCGGTGAAATCACTTATGGACGAATACCAGAAGGATCAGTAGTGGTTGCAGGAAGTTTACCAAGTGAAGATAAAAGTTACAGTTTGTATTGTGCCGTCATCGTAAAACAAGTAGATGAAAAAACAAGAGCGAAAGTAAGCATCAATGAATTACTAAGAGCAAATTAATATGGCCCCATACTCAGACGTCATTTCTTCTCCTCGTGTTAAAGCGTTGCAAAAAATCCTCGACACACTGATTGGTTTTCCCTCGATTACTCCAGAAGATGCTGGATGTCAGGAATTTATGATTCAATTTTTAGAGGGAGTCGGATTTACTTGCCAACGCATGAATCAAGGACCCGTATCTAATTTTTTTGCATCCTATGGAGACACAGGCCCTCTTTTAGTCTTTGCTGGTCATACAGATGTAGTTCCCATTGGTGAAATCACAAAATGGTTTACCGATCCGTTTGTGCTCGAAAATCGAGATGGACTACTCTATGGGCGCGGTGTAGCTGATATGAAGGGCAGTCTCGCGTGTATGCTCTTGATGGCACAACGTTTTATTAAAACGTACCCCCAATTTCACGGAAGACTAGGCTTTCTGATAACAAGTGCCGAGGAAGGCGAGGATTATGATATGGGTACACCTTATGTGATGCAGCTTTTAGCAAGACAAGGTATCCATATTGATTACTGTGTTGTAGGTGAACCCTCAAGTACTCACAGTGTGGGTGATGTCATTAAAATTGGCAGACGTGGGTCACTGAGCGCAAAAATTAATGTTCATGGAAAACAAGGACATGTCGCATACCCTCATTTGGCAGATAACCCAATACATAAAATGAGTCCTGTGCTGAACAAACTTACTACTACAGTATGGGACCAAGGTAATACCCATTTTCCACCGACTACAATGCAAATTACCCACATGCATTCTGGCGGCCATGCTGCAAATATCATCCCAGGTGAGTTGGTGTTGCATCTTAATTTTAGATATTCTACAGAACAGACCCACCATGCATTAAAAGAAAAAGTGGTTTCTGCCTTCCAAGAATTTAACCTGAACCCAGTTATTGAATGGCGCCTCAGCGGTGAACCTTTTTTAACAGCCCATGGTACCTTAATCGAAAGTTGCAAAGAAGCAATCATCGAGCTCACAGGAAACTCACCCGAGCTGTCTACTAGTGGGGGTACTTCAGATGGCCGTTTTATAGCACCCTATGGTGTTGAAGTTATTGAGCTTGGGCCTGTAAATGCAACAATCCATCAAGTTAATGAATGTATTACTTTAAACCAATTAGAAGAATTAGAAACTTTATATTTTTTAATTTGTGAAAAACTGTTCATTAAGTGATTCTTTAGTCTATACTTCCAGAGAAATTAAGGAGTACAAGATAAAAGGGAGTGTAGACACAGACCCAACCACGCTAATTTGAACATTTTAATCTCCCCTTTTGACAGAGTAATCCTTAATTCATTGCCAATAGTATCTGTTCAGAGGGTGAGCTTGCCTCTTGATGGAAGGACAGATTTGAGTGCAGATTGCAAAATACAGCTTTTCAGTGCATGAGACGTGAACACGTACAATATCCGTCATTAGGGTTTAGTATAGGAGAGATAAACATGAAGGGTTGCCAATTAAATCCTGTAGCTTTGGGTCTTGCCTTTGGCGTTCTATGGGGTGTATCCATATTCATTTTAGGATTACTCGCATATTATTATACTTATGGACATGCTTTTGTTTTAGCTGTTGGTTCGTTATATCCAGGTTATGCACCTTCAATCAAAGGCAGTATCTTCGGAGGAATTGTAGGTTTTATTGATGGGTTTATTGCAGGTTTTCTTATTGCCTGGCTTTATAATTTGTTTAATTGCTGCAAGTGTATCTGCTGTAATAAAAATAAAGATGCAACAGCTAAATAGCTCTTTGTAGCCTGAAATTTTTCAGGCTACAAAAATATCGCAACCAGGCTTTTAAAATTATTTAATTCACAACATGCCATGTGCCATCTGGTTGACGACATGCACTACCACGTAATGTTTCAGTTTTTCCATCAATAACTGCTTTAGTTATATACTCTCGGCAAGGCAAACGCTCCCGATAATATGTACGCGTTGGCTGTACCGAATATCTATAGCCTGTATCAGGATTAGACCAATTTACCGCTCTACCGGTAGGAGCAGTTTCTAATGCGCGTTGCATTTCCATTCGATCTACCTTATCCATGGTTTTACCAATTTGACCACCCAAGTAAGCACCAACAATGGCACCACCTGCTGCCGCAGCCATTCGAGCCGCTGATCCACCACCAAATTGACTTCCAATCAAACCACCGATAACACCACCTGAAATAGTGCCTACGTCTTCATGAGTTACTGGTCCGCAACCCACCAAAAATAAAGACAATGATGCAACAGCTAGCTTTTTCATAACATATCACCATTTAATAAGGTTACAAAATCGGTTGTCATTCTAACATCACGTTCAGTTATTATCCATAGTTGTAAAGATATCATCTCTATCATAAGTGAAATCATCCAGGAAACCCAACTAAGAAACACAACATCAATTGATATTACTACGATCTACCATGACGTACTCGCTCAGAAATTTGGCACAGCAATTCGTAGCCCGAAGTACCAGCAGCTTGTGCGACTCGTTCAACTAAAATGTGTTTTCCCCAGAGCTCAACTGGTGCTCCAGGTTTAACCTCTTGATGCTCTGTTAAATCCACAGCCAGCATATCCATGGATACTCGCCCTACGATAGGTACTTCTTTACCTTGAACCCACACTGGAGTATTTTCTGCAATGTGTCGCGGATAACCATCTCCATAACCCGCAGCAACAATGCCTATAACAGAGTGCTTTTGACTTTTCCAAATGCCACTATATCCTACTGCAGCTAAAGGAGGATTATAATGTACTGCACTGATTGCTGATACAAAGCGCATAACAGGAAGCAAACCTAGTTCTATCGCGGTCTTATTAGCAAAAGGGGACACGCCATAAAGCATAATTCCAGGTCTCACAACGTCCGCATGAGTTTGGGGGAAAGCAATAATAGCTGCTGAATTAGCAATGCTTCGTTGACTAAAACCGTCAATAGAAATATTCTCAAATAAAGAAATTTGCTCAAAATTTTCTACGCGCTCTGGTTCATCTGCACAAGCTAAATGAGTCATCAAACCAATATCTTTATCTACCCAAGTACAAGTTTGTAATGCACCCATGACTTCGTGTAACTCTTGGGGCTTGAACCCTAAACGATGCATGCCTGTATTTACCTTGACCCATAGTTTAATAGGTCTATTTAAGGGGGTATTTAAAAGCCATTCTAATTGATGAGGTTGATGTATGACACATTCAAATTGATGGTGAGCCACTATTTTAAATTCATCAGGGCTAAACACACCTTGAAAAAGAATACAAGGAGTACGACTACCTATCTTATGGAGAATTAAAGCTTCCTCAATGCAGGCAACTCCAAAAGCATCAACGTGCCCTTCTAATACTGGAGCCACAATGTGTACACCACAACCATAAGCATTTGCTTTGACCATCGCAATTACTTTCTTGCCAGGGGCAAGTCGTCTTATCTTTGCTAAATTATGGAGTAAAGCACTGGGCTCTATTACCAGTCTAGTAGGTCTTGACACCTCAATCTACCCCTTGATAACCAGTATAAGCTAAATCTTCAAAGCGCGTGTATTTGCCTATAAAGGCCACACGCACCTTACCAATAGGACCATTTCTTTGTTTGGCCACAATTATTTCTGCAGTACCTTTATCAGGGCTGTCTTCATAGTAAACTTCATCTCTATAAATAAAACAGATTAAATCAGCGTCTTGTTCGATTGCTCCCGATTCTCGTAAGTCAGACATAACGGGTCGTTTATCCGCGCGTTGCTCCAAACTTCTGTTTAACTGAGATAAAGCAATAACAGGTACCTGTAATTCTTTAGCCAATGACTTAAGACTGCGGGAAATTTCAGAGATCTCTGCAGTTCTGTTATCAGCATTAAATCCTGGCACTTTCATTAATTGCAAATAGTCCACTACAATCAACCCTAATGCACCATGCTCTTTGGCTAAACGTCTGGCACGTGCCCTCATTTCCCCTGGACTTAAAGCAGGAGTATCGTCAATAAACAAAGGGGCTTCCGAAAGCATGTGCACGGCTGAAGTGACTCGAGGCCAATCATCATCATCAAGTTTTCCAGTCCTAATCTTATGCTGATCAATGCGGCCTAATGAGGACATCATTCTCATGGCCAAAGAATCTGCAGGCATTTCCATAGAAAAAACCAGTACGGGTTTACCCGACTTAATTGCAGCATGCTCTGCCATATTCATTACTAACGTAGTTTTACCCATGGAAGGCCGACCTGCAACAATGACTAAGTCAGATGGCTGTAATCCAGAAGTCATTTCATCTAAATCAGATAGCCCCGTTGCCAGGCCAGTAATCGCATCTCCATTGTGATATAGCGCATCAATTTTTTCTACCGCACGGACTAAAATCGATTTTATATTTTCAGGGCCACCATCTCCCCCAGTTTGCTCTCCTATTGCAAATACTTTAGTTTCTGCTAAATCGAGCAACTCAGGAACCTCTCTGCCCTCCGGATTATATGCCGAATCAGCAATTTCTGTTGCTACTGCAATAAGCTGCCTTTGTACTGATTTTTCACGTACAATCTCAGCGTAAGCCGATATGTTAGCAACACTTGGGGTATTATTAGCAAGTTCAAATAAATAGGCTTCCCCACCTGCATCATCTAATTCATTATGTGATGTTAAGGCATCAAGTAAAGTGACTACGTCAAAAGGTTGATCTTTTTTAGCCAATGCAGAAATGGCACGGAATAAAATTCGATGTTCCGTACGATAAAAATCAGTTTCGCAGAGCTTATGGCTAATTTTATCCCAAACCTGATTATCCAACATCAATCCACCTATAATGGATTGCTCCGCCTCCACTGAATGCGGTGGGCGCTTTAATGGATCAACCGTTTTTTTTGCGTTTTGCAGCTCATACATGGCAATGATACAATGAAAATTAGAACAAAATGTATTGTAATGTTCTTTTAAAAAGATGTCATCCCGAATAGATACTATTCGGGAGCAATTATCCTAGATAAGCTTAGCGTTGTTATAGCATAGCGCTATTCTTTATGCCACACTTGTGTACGGCCTAATAAAGAAATTCCAAGATATCCGCGAACTAAAAGTTCATTTCCTTGAGCAGTGAGCTTAGCACGATAAATTTTACCTGTTTTGGGATCCAAAATAGAGCCACCACTCCATTGATTATCCCCTTCTTTCTTTAATCCCCACATAAACCGCAGTCCCACTATTTTTTTCCCTTTAAAAGCACCAGGACAATTTTCACAGATTCCAGTATCCCCTGGTTGCGGATACACTTTATCAATAACACCACTTAACACCCCACCAGACTCAGTAATAGTAACAACCGCTCTTTTGGCGCCAGTTTTATCATCTACAGTCACCCAGTTACCGACAGGGGCTTGGGATGCTGCTAATACCGCAGGGAAATAAAAAGTAGCAAGAACAAGACCACAGGCTCGCTTCCATAAGTTCATAATTTTCTCCATGTTTACAATCAGTTAATAGCTTATGCTATGAATAGAAACTATGCTAGTTTTTATTTAAATTTAACTTAACTATTCGCCAAGTTCATCGTAAAGCCATTTGACACACCTTGACGCACTTAATAGAACTTAATACATTCACATCTGCACATCCAAAATAGTGAATAGATATATTTAACTTAATGGCATAAAGAACTGCTCAATATCTTTTTCACTTAAAGCCGTCGCTTTTGTAGAGTCAGGGGATAGTACGCTTTCTCCCAAGAGCCTTTTTCTCTCCTGCATCGTTAAAATTGCTTCTTCTACAGTACCTGCGGTAATTAATTTATAAACAAATACTGGATTTTCCTGACCTATACGATGAGCTCTATCTGTAGCTTGGGCTTCAACAGCAGGATTCCACCATGGATCGTACTGAATCACGGTGTCTGCACGAGTTAAATTCAAACCCGTACCACCTGCTTTTAAACTAATCAAAAATACAGGCGTATTCCCTTCTTGAAATTTATCTACCATTGCCTGTCGGTGTTGCGTTTGGCCTGTTAACTTCAAATAATCATATTGGCGGGTACGTAACTCTTCTTCAATTAATTGCAACATAGAGGTAAATTGTGAGAAGACTAAAACTCGTCGCCCCTCACCAATTAGGTTATTTAGCAAATCCATTAACACTTCGAGTTTTGCAGAGGTACCATGAGCTATAGCAGCTTCTGGCAAAGACAATAATCTAGGATCACAACAAACTTGTCGTAGTTTGAGTAACGCATCGAGCAATAGAATATGACTTCTACCTAGACCTTGTTTTGCAATCGCATCACGTACCTTTTTTTCCATACTCATACGTATCGCTTCATAAAGATCGCGCTGTGCTCCAATAAGCTCAATGGTATGAGTCATTTCCGTTTTTGGTGGCAATTCTCTAGCAACCTGATTTTTTGTTCTTCTTAAAATAAAAGGTTGCACACGCTTTGTGAGAATTTCTCGTCTCTCTCTATCCGCATATTTTTCGATAGGACTCCTAAACCAAAGTCTAAACTGCTTGGCATCTCCTAATAAACCAGGCATTAAAAAATGGAATAAAGACCATAACTCACCTAAATGGTTCTCTAAAGGTGTACCTGTGAGGCATAAACGATGAGTGGCATGTAACTGTTGAATAATTTGAGTTGTTTTAGTGCGCGCATTCTTAATAAATTGGGCTTCATCCAAAATGAGATAATAAAAAGGATAGCTTACAAATTTTTCCTTATCCCGTTGAATTAATCCATAGGTCGAAATGACTAAATCATAGTCATCAAAATTATCCTGATGTCGTTCGGACCCATGATGGACTAAAACATTTAATTGGGGAGTAAATCGTTTTGCTTCAACCAACCAATTACCTACAAGACTTGTTGGTGCAACAATTAATGTAGCTGATTGAATCCGTCCTTGCTCCTTTTCATAGAGCAAATGTGCCAAAGTTTGTATCGTTTTACCTAATCCCATATCATCTGCCAGAATACCGTTAAAATGGCTGATGCGTAAAAACTGCAACCAACTCAATCCATAACGTTGATAATCTCTTAATTGTACTTGTAACCCCGAAGGGGATTGTATCTCTGGGATATTAGATGATAGGGTGAGTTGTCTTATTTGCTCTCTTAATGTCTCTGCTCCTTGCCAACGAGTTTTAATTGCTGCAATAGCCAACTCAGCTTCACGCATCAAAATTAATTGATATTTATTAAGAGAAACACTTTGATTTGCATCAACATGGCGCAGACCAAATTGCAATAATAATCGAATCAACGGCTTAATTCGCCCCATTTCCAACTGCAACGCACGACCATCTTGCAAAGGAAGCTTTACCAACTGATCATCAGAAAGATTATCCAAACTATTAGCACTATAACGTTGAATTAAATCAGCAATTAAAGGCACAATGCTCACTTGTTTGCCATCAACCAAAATTCCCAATTGATATGAAAAAAAATCAGTAGTACTTTCTTGAAGATCAGAATACCACTCTACTTCATCAGCACTAACAACTTCCTGATACAAAGTACCAACACACTCTACCTGCCAACCTCTTTCTTTTAGATCAGGGATTGATTGGCTACGAAGAAACTCTAAATCTGCCAAGACATTAATATTTTGAATAATAAAATCTACATTCTTTACCTTGCCCCATTGCTCATATTCCCAAGCCCTGGGCACCCTTAGGTCTAATATAGACTGGACTTCATCCCATTTTAATTTTTCAAACTCTTTATCGCGTAGATACTGAATTAAAACATCTTCCTGCTGGCGCACAACTGTGTCGCATTGATCTGAACCAGTAATCATTAAGCCTGCATAATCAAAAACAATATGTACGGTAAATAAAGCATGTAATTCTTCCTCAGTATCATAGAGCCAAGAGGATTCTTCATCAAATTCACTGATGGTATCAAGAATCAGTACCGGGATGGGGGTAACTTGACGTACTTCTCGTTGTTTAAAAACTTGAGGCACAGGAAATTCAGGGCAAGTATGCGCCATTTTATTTGCCAACAATTCTGCCTGCTCCAGCGGAATTGAAGGTGCCTCCAATAAATAACCCAATTGTTTTATGGGATATGGGGTAAGCAAACACCCTATTTTGGCTTCCGAATAATTAAAATACCAACTGTTATCAAGTAATAACGGCTTAAATACCTTGTCTTCATGCATTAATAATAAGTTTTGACTCCCATTGAGAGACAACATCCATTGACAAGTGCCTCTGATGGACTCGCCTAATTGAATTGCTTTATTTGGATTTTGTATAAAAAACGCTCTTCCAGTAGATATAATTCGTTCAAGTAGTTCACTATTACGGATGTTTAAAGAGTCAAACCAACCTGAAATACCACATTTAAACAGCAATAGAGCCACCAGATCATTATCATCACCAATAAAATGCTGTTTTTTGGAATCAGAAAGACTATTAAACGTGATCATTTTTCCATAACCACCACGTTTTAATAATTTAGCCAAAGCCAGTTTAACAACAACTCGATGCTCATAACCATCCAACTTTAGATCAATAAGATAAACTAAATGATGTGTAGCCTCTTGTGTTTTAATGATCGCAGCTTCTTGTGCACGTAAATTTTTTAGCCAACTATCCAGTCTTTTATCTAACTTATTTGCAGGCAAAGACTTAGAGTTGCTTTTTTCTCTCTCTCGTAATGCTAATAGACAGGCTGCGGCATGTTTGCAATTATGCTGATGTGTGCAAGTACAATGCGCTAACTTCTTGGGCCAAGCTTTTAAATCCATATGAACATCATAAATCTGGCTTGCACTCCCCTTGACTCGTCCCTTAAGCAAACCATCACTGAACCGAATATTAAGCACATGCCCTTTTTCAAAATACTCTTGCCCACGCAATAATATCTTAGCCTCAAAAACATCTGGCATTGTTGATAGTGCTTCATTTAACATAAAATGTATTTATTACTGGGCCAAGGATCTATTTTAATGTGAATTTCTTATAAAAATAAGTATTTTTTATAATGAATTGCTTTTATTTAGAATATTATTACGTAAAATGAGTCGCATTTATACAATATCCTGTTCGTTTAACATCATAAAAGGACTTTTATTTTAGTCAATTTTTAAATTAATTAACAATTTAATCTTTTAATTAATAATACTTTGTATTAATTTATCGCACCTTGATTCCATTAGAGTATATATCATGCAAAATAAGCTTACAGTTTTAATGGCACAAATTAATCCTACTGTAGGGGCATTAACATCCAATAGAGATAAAATTATTGAGATTATCAAAAGCCAACAACTTGATCATGATATTATAATCTTTCCTGAACTCGCATTAACAGGTTACCCTCCTGAAGATTTACTCTTCCGTAAAGAGTTTCAGCAAAACGTCAATGAAAACTTACAGCTAATTCAGACTGTAACTGAAGATTGTTATGTACTGATAGGACATCCTTCTCAAGAGAAACAACAGAGATATAATAGTGTAAGCATCTTTTATCAAGGACAGAAAGTTGGTGAGTACCACAAACAAAATCTACCAAACTATGCAATCTTTGATGAAGCTCGTTATTTTACTCCAGGTAAAAAGAATCCTTGCCTCTTAGAAATCAACCATTACAAGGTAGGAATTATCATATGTGAAGATTTATGGCAACCAGGTCCAGCAGAAGATTTAATTGAACATGGTATTTCAGTTTTACTGATTTTAAACGCATCGCCATTTGATTCCAGTAAATACCCAAAAAGGGAAGCTTTATTAAAATCTTATGCAAAACGAGGGATATCCATTATATATGTTAACCAAGTGGGTGGCCAAGACGAACTTCTTTTCGATGGACAATCAATAGCTATAGATTCCCAAGGAAGAATTAGTGCACGCGGAGCAGCATTTAAAGAAAATTTATCTACGGTTGAAATACAAGGGAATCAAATCAAAGGAATTATATCCCCCTTGCTTGAAAACGAAGCGTTGCTCTACGAAGCCTTGGTTTGTGGTACTCGCGATTATGTTAATAAAAATCATTTTCCAGGTGTTTTAGTTGGACTCTCGGGTGGAGTTGACTCTGCTTTAACGCTTGCTATTGCAGTAGATGCCTTAGGCGCAGACCGAGCTCATGCCGTGCTGATGCCTTCTCGATATACAGCGCAGATGAGCAATGAAGATGCTCTAACGCAAATTAAACAGTTACAAGTATCTCATTCTATACTTTCGATTGAATCAGCATTTGAAGCATTAATAGCTACCCTAGAACCTTTGTTTCTCGGATTACCTTCTGATACTACAGAAGAAAATATACAAGCGAGAATTCGCGGGTTATTAATCATGGCACTCTCTAATAAAACAGGTAAAATGGTGCTTACAACGTCCAATAAAAGCGAATCTGCCGTTGGGTATGCCACTTTATATGGAGATATGGCAGGTGGTTTTGCAGTACTAAAAGATGTGCTTAAAACCCAGGTTTATGCCTTGGCACGCTATCGTAACACTCTTTCTCCTGTCATTCCCGAGCGCGTTTTAACCCGAGCGCCTTCTGCAGAACTAAGGCCCGATCAAACCGATCAAGACAGTTTACCTGAATACGCGGTACTCGATGCAATAATTGTTGGATACATAGAACAAAATTTAAGTCCAGAAGAAATAATGCAACAAGGATTTGCACCTGAAACAGTAGCAAAAGTAATTCAACTGATTAAACATAATGAATACAAACGTCGTCAATCTCCACCCGGAATTAAAATAAGCCCACGAGCCTTTGGTAAAGATTGGCGTTATCCAATAACTAATGGTTTTAAAAATCAATAAATAAATACTGACAACTTATTATTCACATTAATGAGCGTGCTATCGCACGCAAATTTGTTCCAGGCCTTTACTCTGATGTTCATTTCAAGGTGTTATTCATGGATGGAGTGACCTCTTCAACATCTCCCGTCACTTCGCTTTGATTTTGCCAAAACATTGGTAATTGAGAAAGCGCTGCATATCGTTCTGGTTTTAACTTTTTAGGAGGATTCTGAATAGCAAGCGGCTCATTAGCGGGATCAGAAACAGAGGGGGCTTTCTCAGATATTTTTTTTACTCTGTCTTCCAAATGCAGTCTTACTTTATCAAATAAGCTGAGATCGAGTCTGCCAACATGCCTGTCCTGTGTAGTTTCGTCTTTAGAGCTTTGCCTTTTTAATACTTTCTCAAGCATTTCATTCATATGTTCTAATTTGGAGGCAGAAAAAGGTTGTGTGGTTTTGATATGCAGCAAATTAGCTTTTAATTGTAATTTATCTGTTTGATTCAATGGTGCTTCATGAGCAGCCAGCCAAGAATCCAGTTTAGGATAATGAGCCAAATCAATTTTATTTGGAACCCCTATACTATTAATCCACCAAAGACTAGTTTCCTTTTCTGTATGATGTAAAACAAAAGTCGATACAATTCCATTGGCTATCAGATTTTCATTGGTTAAAGGGGCATATGAATTTTTATCCTGGGGATTGATAATTACTTGAATTTTAGAAAGATAGTGATCTCGAGCTTTAATGCACTCTTTTTTGATTTGCTTTAAACTGACTGAGCTAAGCTTTTCAATATCCGGCTTCTCCAGAGTAGCAAGCTTCAAAATTAACTCATTGCCAGGAGATAGTGGGTACGTTTCACCATTTTCATCAACCCAAGACAAATGCCATAAATCATTTTTAAAATTCAAGGCAAAGACGGTTTTATCTTGTTGTTTGAGTCGTGTTTCTCTCGCATTAGTTAAGTCATTAAAAATTAATATATTTTCGGTTGACTGACGCTCACTTTTGCGCATTGATTCTCGCTCAAGCTCTCGAGCCTTAATTGTTTCCAATGTAGATTTATATTGAAACATAAAGCTATCAATTTGTTTAATGACTAAATCTTTAAGTTCAAGAATAAATGAATGAACAAATGGTTCATCTATAGACGCATAATCAGGAACAGCATCAATTAACTCTAAAAATAACAAATAATTATATGAGCCTATCTTCCATTCACCATCACTGATTATCAGTTTAAATTCTTGCAACCGGGTATAAGCATCCGGAAAATTCTGCATCACATTGATTGATTGATCTACTTTTTCACCGCGAGTGCGAGTATATTGATAAAACCACCCTGTAAGCCAAGATTTTATAGGACGTTCATACTTTTCTTCTGCTCTTTTGGCGATAGCAATAATTTTTTTACGCCCTTCCTCTGATTCGTTTGCAATTATAGCCAACACTTGATCAACAAATTCTTTAGATATCTCTAATGGTTTTTTTTTTGGCATTTTTTGAAACTCCCTTTTCATGATGCAAAATCATCATTACATTAATGTTTATTTTATACAAGTAGAAAATTATTGTGCTAAATTGCTCGCATAAATCTAGAACCATCAATTTTTCTTCATTATGCATTTTTAGGTTTTAATAATTATCTTTTTTTTTCAATTACTCTCTTCCATGAGCTTTTTGCCTAAATTTTTATCTTTAAAGATGAAAGCATTATTCATGAAGGGAACAAAATACTATTCATCTCAATTATCTATTAAGAATTTTTAAAAATTAAAAATGACAAATTGAAGTATAGACAGGGTTTTAAATCTTGCCACTACAAATACAGCACTCCTAAAAAAATATATGCTTCTGATATTGCAAATTTAAAGTAACACGTTAACATGATTCGACAAAAAAATAATAACGAAGGGATGTTATGAAATTAGCATTATTTTCTACCGCTTTATTAGCTAGCGGTCTTGCTTCAGCTGCAACTCCGGTCAATGGGTGGTATTCCAGCGTTTTTGGTGGTTATGCATACATACCTGGATATACTTCTCGGTTTGATTCTGGATTTTTCTTTTCAGACACGGCTTATCGAAATGGTTTTAACTTGGGTGCTCGTTTAGGGTATCAAAGTAATCCTCTCCGCTACGAAATTGAATACACTTATCTCCAAGCGGATACTAAAAAATTTGATGTTTTTCTTATTCCGCAAGCGGGTGTTTCAGGAAACACTCATGCAAATATTGGCATGGCAAATATTTATTATGATTTCGCAGATGTCATTCTACCCACGATTTCTCCCTTTCTTGGCGTCGGTATTGGTTATGCCTATATTCAAAACTCTTTAGAAAGTACTGGCCCATTCGGAGCTATCTTTTTTAAACAAAATAATGGTGTTTTTGCCTATCAAGGCACTGCTGGATTGACTTATAATTTTGCAGAAAATTTTGCCATAAATGCCTCATACCGTTATTTAGCAACAAGTTCTTCGGATACATTTGGTAAAACATTCCAATCTCAAATGGGTGATGTGGGTGTCGTTTATCGTTTTGATCAATGCGATTACAAGTAGTTATTTTTTGTTCAAAGTTTCCTTCTGATTTAGAGACAGGTTAAAAATTATTGTCTTTTAGATTAGGCCCTGACTTCCCTACTAAACTTTCGAAAGGACATCATCCTCCGCGCAAAATGCGGGGGATCTACTAAAGAGCATCTCTGCAAGGTAAAGTTGCTATTCGCTATATTCCAAAATTCTTACGCCAATGGCTGTTAAGGTTATAAAGCATATAAAGTTGGTTGAACGTATAATGATTCATAACGCCTTCATATGCTGCTCATTCAATTGATTACAATTAGTGCGGATTTGTGGTTCTTGCCATAATGTAACGAATAAAACCATAACTAATGGTCCTACAAATAACCCCAGTAAACCTAAAGTTTCAACTCCCCCTAAGATACCAAATAAAACTGCCAAAAAGGGTAATTCAATCGCACCACCAATTAATGCAGGTTTAATAAAATGATCTGCAATAAACATAACTAAGGTTCCCCAAACAAGCACAGCGATTGCACCAAACATACTACCACATGCAAATAAAATCATGGCTACTGTAATAAAAACGATGGGCACAACAAAGGGAATCATTGCTGCAAGTGCGGTAATAAATCCCACCAAAGTAGGTGCCGGAAAGCCAACTAAACCATAACAAACTCCCATTAAAAAGCCTACTCCAAGCCCTACAACTATTGTTCCATTCACTGTTGCTCTCAAAGCTTTAGGAAGCCTATCTGCATAGCGGAACCATCTTTTACCTAGACAGTTCTCGCCTACAAGATAAATTTGTTTGATTAATTGATCGCCATCACGATAAAAGAAAAATAAACTTAATAATGTAAAACCTACTTGAACACTTCGATGAGCTAAATTAGAACCAATTTGTTTTACATAGTAACTGGTTGGTGTTAAAGATAAATGAATATTGGATAACAATCCTTTAATCATTCCGGGTTTGCCAATATTATTATCCCAGTAAACGACCAAATCACTTCCTATCCAAGGAAAATTCTTCAAAAACTCAGGAGCCATGCCTCCTTTTTCATTTAGGCTTTGTAAAAAATTAATGAATATTTGTAACTCCTTGATGAGAAGCCCGACCAACCAGCTCAGAGGGAGTAGAAACAACAATCCAATTAACGTTGTGAAAAGTAAAGCCGATAAATCGTCCTTACTTCCAAAAAATCGACGCCATCTTTCATACAAGGGGTAAGTAGCAATCACAATAATAGAGGCCCATATCATAGATGGGATAAAGCGATGAATAATAAACAAGCTAAGAGCTATAATTCCTACAGTTAGGCCCATACTAATGAGCTCTTTATGATTCTCATTCATCAAGCAAAACCCCACGCTAAAATTTGCACAATTATCCAGGCAGGAATCGCTGCTAAAACATCATCAAGCATGATTCCTAAGCCACCAGGTACTTTTTGATCTATATATTTTATTGGGTTTGGCTTCCATATATCGAAAATTCGAAACAAAATAAAACCGCAGATCATCCAGAATAATCCTTTGGGAGCCATAAACATAGTCAGTAAATAACCAACGACCTCATCCCAAACAATTCCTTTATAATCATGCACGCCTAACTCTTGAGAAACTTTCTCACAAACCCAAACACCTAAAACAAATGCAATCAATGTAATAAAAAGATAAACCGTCCAATGAGTTCCTATAAGTAACAAATAAAGCGGCACAGCAGCCAATGTTCCCCAAGTACCAGGAGCCGCAGGCATTAACCCTGTACCAAATCCAAAAGCGATAAAGTAAATAGGGTTTTGAAAAACACATCTAGCTAAATTAATTTGTTTCATCATTTTCTCAATGTCATTTATCATCAATGCAGGTGATTAAAAATCATCCATCTAACGAAAAAAATTTAAAAATGTGTGTAACCTACTGGTCTTAACGCATTACACTGATTGTCAGCATTATTTATCCTTATCCCAGGAGCAGACTCTATCACACCTATAGGATAGCAAAGCAAATTTGCGTTCTTAAATTCGTTCATCAATGAAGGAAATTTATTTTCTGGCACCGTAAAACATAACTCGTAATCATCCCCGCCTGTTAAGGCTAAGTCAACTGCTTTACGGTGCAAATATTTTTTAAGTAAAAAATGTGTTGGAATTGCATTTTCATTCAGGCAAGCCCCTACACCACTGGCAACACAAATATGATTTAAGTCTGCACTAAGCCCATCAGAAATATCTACGGCTGCAGTTGCATACCCTCGTAAAAAATTAATTAAATCAATACGAGGTTTAGGATGCAATAATTTTTGCATTAATTCCGTTTTCTCTTGTTGGGGTATTTCCGTATCAAGTAATTTTATAGCTAATGCTGCAGCTCCTAGCTCTCCTGAAACTAAAACAATGTCTCCAGGTTTCGCACCACTGCGTGATACAGCTTGTCCTTCAGGTGCTATACCCAAAATAGTCATTGTAATCGATAAAGGACCTCGAGTTGTATCACCACCAATTAAAGTCATATTAAACTGATTTAGAGAATCCTTTAATCCCTGCGCAAACGAAGTCAGCCACTGGGAATTTATTTCAGGCAAAGTTAAAGCAAGCGTAATCCAGCAGGGTTTTGCAGCCATAGCTGCCATATCACTAACATTAACCATAATGGATCGACAAGCTATATCATAAGCATTCCATTGAGGCAAAAAATGCACATCTGAAACTAAAGTATCCGTGCTTACCAGCAAGTTCACACCATCCGAGAGGTGCAAACAAGCAGCATCATCACCAATACCAAATATAACTTCATCCCTTTTTAAATCAAGCGGTTTAAAAAACTGAGCAATGAGTGAAAACTCATCCATTGCTATGACTGATTTCAATTGAGCGAACTTGGCGCGCCAGGTTGTTTAATACGCCATTGACATAACGATATCCATCTTGAGAACCAAACTCTTTAGTTAATGAGATAGCCTCGTCAAGTACCACTTTATAAGGGATTTCAGGGCAATAGAGTAATTCAAAAGAACCCAAACGCAACACTGTAAGTTCAATTGGATTAAGCGCAGAGATTTCTCTATCGAGAAAAGGACTAATACTTGTCTCTAAGGAAGTAACATGTTCAGGGACGCCATGTAATAAACGGCAAAAATAATCGACATCTACTTTATCCATTTTATTAATGACACGAAATTGTGTTTCTATTTCATAGACATCGGTTCCCGCCATTAACCATTGATAAAGAGCCTGAAGTGCCAATTTTCTGGCTTTTCTTTTACCGCTTATTGACTGCTTTTCCACCTTAACCTCATAAACGTTCTTAAATAAATAACAATACCAATTGCTCAACATACTAAATGCAAACAAATCCTAGTGCTCTAAGTGAAAATCTTGGTGAACGTCCTTATTTGATACATATTGATACAAAGTGAATAACGGTCCTACTCCTTATTCATCTGATCAATAGTTAGCCTGAAATCACTCACATCTTTAAAGCGTTTATATACCGAGGCAAATCGTACATAAGCAACATGATCAAGACTAAATAATTCTTTCATCACTAACTCACCTACAATTTGAGAATCAATTTCTCGCTCTCCCCGACGGCGTATTTCTTGAGTTATTGAAATAATTGCAGCCTCCAATGCATCAACACTCACCGGTCTTTTTTCCAAAGCACGCAACATACCTGAACGCAAATTTTCTATATTAAATAGCTCACGTCTCCCATCTCGCTTTACAATTAATGGCATAATTAATTCAGCTGTTTCAAAAGTAGTAAAACGTTCATGACAAACAAGGCATTCTCTTCTGCGACGTACTTGAGCCCCTTCAGCAACTAAACGTGAATCAACTACTTTTGTTTCTTCTGCATGACAAAATGGACAATACATGATTATTTATAAACCGGAAACTCACGACATAAAAGTAAAACTTGTTCTTTCACTTTTGCTATAGTCGCTTCATTATTAATATCATCAAGAATATCTGCTATCCAATTTGATAAAAGATTAATTTCCTTTTCTTTAAACCCTCGTGTTGTTACTGCAGGTGTTCCTAAACGCAAACCGCTAGTGACAAATGGGGAGCGCGGATCATTAGGAACAGTATTTTTATTCACAGTAATATTTGCTTTGTCCAGAGCAATGTCCGCATCCTTACCTGTAATATTTTTATCAATTAAATCGACTAATAGTAAATGATTGTCTGTACCGCCAGAAACAATTTTATAGCCTCTATTCATTAATACAGACGCCATTGTTTTTGCATTTAACAAAATTTGCTGTTGATACGCCTTAAATTCAGGGAGTAAAGCTTCTGCAAAAGAAACTGCTTTAGCTGCAATGACGTGCATTAAAGGTCCGCCTTGAGAACCAGGGAATACAGATGAATTCAGTTTTTTCTCAATTTCTTCATTGGCACGACATAAAATCATTCCACCTCTTGGGCCTCTTAATGTTTTATGCGTCGTAGTTGTCACGACATCTGCATAAGGTATAGGAGAAGGATAAAGACCTACAGCGATTAATCCAGCAACATGTGCCATATCTGCCATTAAATAGGCGCCTACTTTATCTGCTATCGTCCTAAATCTTTGCCAATCCACCACACGCGAATAAGCAGAAAATCCAGCAATAATTAATTTAGGTTTATGCTCTAAAGCCAAATGTTCCACAGCATCGTAATCAATCAAACCAGTCTGAGCATCTACACCATAAGCCACGGATTCATACAGTTTACCTGAGAAATTAACCTTGGACCCATGGGTTAAATGCCCTCCGTGAGGTAAAGCCATTCCCAAAACCACATCACCAGGGGCGATTAATGCCATCATGACCGCCGCATTGGCTTGGGAGCCAGAATGAGGTTGGACATTAACGTAATCAGCACCAAACAGTTTTTTTGCCCGCGCAATAGCTAATTGCTCCGCAACATCAACATACTCACATCCGCCATAATAACGCTTGCCTGGATAGCCTTCAGCATATTTGTTGGTCAATACAGATCCTTGAGCCTGAAGAACACGTGGACTGACATAATTTTCTGATGCAATAAGCTCAATGTGCTCTTCCTGTCGTTGTTGCTCATTAACAATCGATTGAAAGAGTTCATCATCAAAATTTTGTATGGTATAGCTGTCATCAAACATAAATCATCCTAAAGAAAAAAGTTAAGATCGAACAATGATGTCATTACGCACCCTTCTCACACCATCTACATTTGCAGCAATTGCTCCTGCGCGTTGTTTTAATCGTTCAGTAGCCACAAAACCACTAAGTTGCACTTCATCTTTAAAGGTTTTTACTTGTACTGCTAAACCAGTAGTTCCTAATTGATTCACTAAAGTCGCTTTTACCTTAGTCGTTGTGGTGGAACTATCAAGAAATTCTCCTGTGCTTTCTCTACCTGGAGAAGCGACGCATGCTATGACTAGTATAGATAAAAGCACCACAAACATCATTTTCAGTGAGTTACGCATCTCCAACCCCCTAAAGAAAAAACTCCAATAGACTACCACAAAATTTGATGGTATACGAATTGTGAATACAAATTGCAATGAATCATACTCACGAAGATCGGGATTTTTCCTGTGCTTGTGTAACTTTAGAATCAGAATTTGCTTTTTTAACAGCTGGGCGATGACCACGCTTAGGATTGCGATAATCATGGGGATGCTCATCAAAACCATATATTTCTGAACGAGGAGGAACAGAATTAAAATATCCCGCATCATAATATTCAGGTTGAGTCATCTTACAAGAAATCAAACTTGAGAGTAGTACAAAACAAATCATCAAACGTTTCATGAGCAGTTTCCCTCATAGAAAAAAAGGGAAGTTGCACTGAAATGCAGCTTCCCTATTCGCTAATAAGTAATCTTAATTCTTACTTATTTTGCTGTTACTTCAACTTTAACATTTTTATCATTTTCGTTCTTATTAACGCCATTAGCTAAGTAAGGTACGATTCGAATTGTAGAATTTACAGTAGTAAATTGATCATAAATTACTACATTGTATGGGAAGCGGATCGATTCAATTGTAACACGCATGCCAGAGTGGCAATAGCCATAATAAAATAAATCAATATAATGAGCTGAATCCAAGCTAGGAATCATAAAAGCAGGTAAACCTATGCCATCATCGAAAATACCATAGACGTAAACATCATCATAAGATCTGTTTATCACTTCAATTTGGCAGTAACCTGGAAACATAGAAGGTTTGCTAACAGCATTTTTATTATTACCAGCTTCATTAGCTTTTGGATGCATATGTTGATTTGCTGCAATAGCATGACCAAACAATCCAAAACAAATAGCAAACAACAAGGACTTCAACTTCATGGTTTCTCCTTTGATTGATGAAAGCCGCATAGTAGCAAAGTGTTGAATTTAGTCAATAGGATATTTTTATAACCATGAAATATATTTTTATAAATCCAAAATCGATAAAATTGAATTATATAAAGACAATTAAAGGTAATAAAATTTATCTTTCGTGTTATATTTGGCAGACTTGAAAATTTGCCGTTTTCTAAAAATTCAGGAGAGCATTGATGAAGTTAGTAAAAAAACGAATGACCATTATGGGAATAATCTTACTGATTGTTTTCGGTGGAATCATTGCGTTTAACTTGATAAAAGCATTCTTGATCAAACGCTTTTTTGCTAACTACCAACCACCAGCTGTTTCTGTATCTTCAGCTGTCGCAAAGGCTGTAGATTGGCAACCAACAATCAATGCGGTAGGTAATTTTGTAGCTATTAATGGGGTAGACGTAAACTCACAAGCCGCAGGAAATGTCATTAAAATTGATTTTGAGTCTGGGCAATATGTTGATAAAGATGCACCATTGATCACCATTGATGACAGTGTTGATCAAGCAGTACTCAAGTTTAATCAAGCTGAACTAGCCATTAAAAATTTAAATTATCAACGCCAAAATGATTTATATAAGCGTGGCGCTTCCCCCATATCAAACGTAGATGAAGCTAAAGCAAATCGCGATCAAGCTCAAGCTAAATTAGAACAAACGGAAGCACAAATAAAACAAAAACATATTACGGCTCCTTTTGCAGGAAAATTAGGCATACGTCAGATCAATTTGGGACAATTTATTAGCCCAGGACAAACATCGATTGTTTCCTTGCAATCACTTGATCCGCTTTATTTACAATTTTACCTTCCAGAACAGCTTTATAAAAAGATAAAACCCAATCAAACCATTACATTTTCTGTAGAAGCATTTCCTAATGCTCTTTTTGAAGCAAAGGTTACAGCAATTAACTCAAAAGTGGATCAAAACACACATAATGTGCTCGTCCAAGGGACTCTTGCCAATTGTCCTACTTCAGCAATTAAAAAACCTGCACAATCATCTCTAGTAAAAATTCGAAAAGAACATTTAGGAAAAAAATTGATTGTTTCTTGTAATTCTGAACTTAACGCTCAAAATAAAGTCCATAGTTTTACATTTGTTCCAGGAATGTTTGCTTCGATTGATATAAGCCAACCCCCGATACCAAACACAGTTATAGTTCCTTCTACTGCAATTTCTTACAGCCTATACGGCAACGCAATCTATATTATCGAGAAGAATGCAGAGGGTAAGAAAAATAAGGATGGTTCAGATCTCCTAACGGTGAAACGTGTCTTTGTCACTATAGGTGAACAACAAGGGAATTATACGGTCATTAAAAAAGGGATTAAAGCAGGACAATTAGTCGTAAGCGCAGGGGAAATAAAATTACAAAATGGTACTCCTGTATCAATCAATAACGAAGTCAAACTTGATGAAGTGAGTAATCCAGATATGTTAGGACAATAGACTTTAAATTACTTATATTCGACACAATTGGCATAAAATACTTTTTGTGTCGCTAACAGCAGTTTTATGTGTACATCGTCTGTTGCAGAATTTTTTAATCAGGAAAAGTTATGAAATTTACCGATCTCTTTATCAAACGGCCTGTGCTTGCCATGGTAATTAGTTTGCTTATTTTTCTTTTTGGCGTTAACGCCATTTACAATATGCAAATTCGCCAATATCCTCGTATGGATAATACAGTGATTACCATAATGACGGGTTATCCAGGAGCAGATGCAGATCTTATCGCAGGCTTTATTACTTCTCCTATAGAAAAAGCGGTAGCAAGTGCTGAAGGGATCGATTATATGACTTCTTCAAGTACTCAAGGATTAAGTACCATTACATTAAATATTAAACTAAATTTCGATCCCCAAATTGCCTTTACAGATGTGATGAGTAAAGTGCAACAAACAATCAACCAACTCCCTAAAGAATCTCAACAACCCGTTATTCTAAAAACTTCCGATGCCTCCACAGCTTTGATGTACATCAGTTTGGACAGCACCCAAATGACCCCACAGCAAATCACTGACTATGCGACCCGTGTGGTACAACCGCAATTGCAAACAGTAGATGGGGTAGCCAAAGCTGACATTTTAGGGGGATCTACTTACTCAATGCGTATTTTTCTTGACCCAAAAAAAATGGCAGCATTGGGTGTTTCACCTTCTGATGCATCTGCAGTACTTGCTAAAAACAATTTCCTAACCGCCGCAGGGAATACAAAAGGAGAATATGTAGCACTCAGTATTACTGCTAAAACAGATCTGAATAATGCGGATCAATTCAGTAATCTTATTGTCAAAAGTGATAAAGGCTCTATAGTACGCTTACGCGATATTGGAAAAATAGAGTTAGGCTCACAAAGTTATGACTCATCGGTAACCTTTAATGGCAAAAAGGCAGTATTCATTTCTATAACGCCTACTCCAACAGCGAATCCTCTAACTGTGATCAGTGCAGTTAGGAAGATGTTACCCTCTGTAATCAAAGAATTCCCACCCTCTTTAACAGGAACAATAGTCTATGATGCAACGGCATTTATCAGAGCGTCTCTGGACGAAGTAACACATACCATTATTGAAGCGGCATTAATTGTTATTGTTGTCATTTTTTTATTCTTAGGCTCTATTCGTTCTGTTTTTATTCCTCTAGTGACTATTCCTTTATCGTTAGTGGGTGTATGTACCCTAATGCTCATACTCGGATACAGTATTAATCTATTGACTTTGCTGGCTTTTGTTTTAGCCATCGGCTTAGTTGTGGATGATGCAATTGTAGTAGTTGAAAATGTACACCGCCATATAGAGGAGGGAAAAACTCCCTTTGATGCTGCAATGATAGGTGCACGAGAGATTGCTACTCCAGTTATTGCGATGACGATAACACTGGCTGCAGTCTATGCACCTATTGGCTTTATGGGAGGACTGACTGGCGCTTTGTTCAAAGAGTTTGCTTTTACCTTAGCAAGTGCAGTAATTATTTCCGGAATCATTGCCTTAACTTTATCACCCATGATGTGTTCCAAAGTTTTATCAAGAGACATCTCTAGTAGTAAGTTTGTACATTTCCTTGATACTTTTTTTAATAAACTTAAATCAAAATATCAAAAAGCATTACACAGTTTACTCGATACTCGCGTGATCATGCTCTATTTTGCAGCGGTTGTGATTCTGATGCTTCCTTACCTGTATACTCATACTTCAGCAGAAACAGCACCTGATGAAGATCAAGGCTTCTTTTTTGTCATGGCCATGATCCCTCAATACGCAACACTTAATTATATAGAAGCATTTACCAAACCATTTGACGAAATTTATAAAAGTTTTCCTGAAACAGAAAATTATTTTACCGTAAATAATAATCAACCTATTTCAGGTATGGTACTTAAGCCCTGGAATGAACGTAATAAAAGCCAATTTGCCTTGAAACAACCTTTACAAGACAAGTTATCCAATGTCGCCGGATTAAATGCTTTTGCTATCGTCCCTCCTCCACTTCCTGGTGGGGGTGGAGGAACTCCAATACAATTTGTTATCAAAACAACAAATGATTTTCAAAGTTTACTTGATGTCTCGAACAAGCTTACAGAAAAGGCCAAGAAAAGTGGCTTATTTATCTATGTAGATAATTCACTTAAATTCAATCAACCCCAAATTGTAATGAACATTAATCGCTCTAAAGCTTCAGAAATGGGATTAGACATGCAAGCGGTTGGAAGTAGTTTAACAAGTGCGCTATCAGGTAATTATGTCAATTATTTTAACCTTGAAGGGCGAAGCTATCAGGTAATACCACAGTTAAGTCGTTCCTTTCGTATGAGTCCAGAAGAATTAGGACAAATTTATGTAAGAACCATTAATGGCACGATGGTCCCTCTCTCAACCGTAGTCACTTTGGTAGAAAAAACCGTACCAAATGCAGCCTCGCATTTTCAACAAATGAACTCCGCAACCATTCAAGCAGTAATGATGCCGGGAAAAACCTTGGGTGAAGGATTACAATTTTTACAAAAAGAAGCGGATCAAGTTTTACCTAAAGGATTTTCTTATGATTATGGGGGTGAATCAAGACAGTTTATGCAAGAAGGCAACGCATTACTCTTTGCTTTTGTTTTTGCAATTATAATCATATTTTTAGTGCTTTCTGCTCAATATGAAAGCTTTCGCGATCCCCTTATTGTCCTTATTAGTGTTCCCATGTCAATTTGTGGTGCCTTGATTCCTTTAAATTTAGGATTAGCAAGTATTAACATTTATACACAAGTGGGTTTAATCACACTTATTGGCTTAATCTCAAAGCATGGAATTTTAATTGTAGACTTTGCTAACCATTTACAACGAGAAAAAAATCTTGATAAACGGGCCGCGGTAGAAGAGGCTGCTGGAATTAGATTAAGACCAATTCTCATGACGACTGCCGCCATGGTATTTGGGGTTTTACCACTTTTAATTGCCAGTGGGGCTGGGGCAGTAAGTCGCTTTGATATTGGGTTAGTTATCGCTACTGGGTTACTTATTGGAACTGGATTCACCTTATTTGTGGTTCCTACATTATATACTTATATTGCCGAGGACCATCGGTCCAAAACATCTGAACCTCAATTTGATGAAGCAAAGATTCCTGATGTGCAGTTACCCAACCAAAAACATTAAATAGTGCGAATTGGGGATAAGGATTTTATGAGATCGAGCATGTAACGCTTGCGCTTAATTCTCGCCCCAACTTCACACATCCTTGCTCAACTTATTATGTAATTTGTGATACCATTTCTAGTTTTATCAGTACAGGTTTAATTATGGATAAAATCTATTCCCCAGAAGCAATTGAAAAAGCACGTTACAAGCATTGGGAAAATCATCATTATTTTCAACCTTATGGTGACGGCCAAAAATTTTGCATCATGCTCCCACCTCCTAATGTCACCGGTAGCTTACATATGGGGCATGGTTTTCAGCACACAATTATGGATGCATTAACTCGTTATCACCGAATGTTAGGCGATAAAACATTGTGGCAACCTGGAACCGATCATGCGGGAATATCAACCCAGCTCGTGGTTGAGCGACAACTTGAAGCATCCGGTATTTCTCGAAAAGATCTCACTCGGGAACAATTTTTACAGCGTGTATGGGAATGGAAAAACGAATCAGGCAATACCATAACCCAACAAATGCGACGCTTAGGTGCATCAGTTGACTGGAGTCGCGAACGATTCACTATGGATGAAGGATTGTCTGCGGCTGTGCAAAAAGTATTTGTGCAACTCTATGATGAAGGATTAATTTATAGAGGTACACGTTTGGTGAATTGGGATCCTAAGTTAGGTACTGCGGTATCAGATCTTGAGGTAATCGCAGAAGAAGAAGATGGTTTTCTTTGGCATATTCGTTATCCCATTGTGGACTCAACAGAGTTTTTGATCGTTGCTACTACAAGACCTGAAACAATGCTAGGTGATACAGCAGTTGCGGTACATCCCGAAGACTCACGATTTAAACATCTTATTGGACAAGAGGTGCATCTACCTCTTTGCAACAGAACTATTCCTATTATTGCAGATGAATATGTTGATAAAGAATTCGGAAGTGGCTGCGTTAAAATTACCCCTGCGCATGATTTTAATGATCATGAGGTAGGTAAACGCCATCAACTACCCCTAATCAATATATTAACTAAAAAAGGCTCTATTAATAAAAATGCACCAATAAAATATCAAGGCATGGATCGATTTGTCGCAAGAGAACAAATCATCAAAGATTTAGCAGCAACTGATTTACTGCTTAAAACCGAACCACATAAACTTAAAGTTCCCCGCGGCGAGAAATCACATGTCATCATTGAACCCCTTTTAACCGACCAATGGTATGTTAAAACACAACCCTTGGCTGAACCTGCTATTGCTGCTGTACAAAACGGCGATATTCGTTTTATACCCGAAACCTGGACGAAAACTTATTTTCAATGGATGAATAATATTGAAGATTGGTGCATTAGCCGCCAACTATGGTGGGGACATCGGATACCTGCCTGGTATGACAGTAATGGGAATGTCTACGTAGGCTATAGTGAAAATGATGTGCGTTTTAAATATAAAATTAAAGACTCTACGGTGCTAAAACAAGATGAAGATGTTCTGGATACTTGGTTTTCCTCTGCGCTTTGGCCTTTTTCAACTCTAGGCTGGCCTGAACGCACTCCTGAATTGGAGCAATTCTATCCAACCTCTGTTCTGGTTACCGGCTTTGACATTATCTTTTTTTGGGTCGCTCGTATGATTATGATGGGCTTAAAATTTACAGGAAAAATTCCTTTTAAAGAAGTGTTTATTACCGGACTCATCCGCGACAGTGAAGGGCATAAGATGTCTAAATCTAAAGGGAACGTACTTGATCCTTTAGATATTGTTGACGGTATTGATCTTGAATCATTAATTGCAAAACGAACATCTAATTTAATGCTTGAGTCAGTTCGCGATAAAATCGTTAAGGCTACACGTAAAGAATTTCCAGAAGGCATTAGCGCCTATGGAACAGATGCACTACGCTTCACATATTGCTCGCTTGCATCAACAGGACGTAATGTACGTTTTGACATAGGCCGTGTTGAAGGGTATCGAAACTTTTGTAATAAACTTTGGAATGCCGCACGATATGTCTTGTTGAATACAGATGAAGAGCAAATCGATTTTGGAGATGGAGCATTTCAGTATAGCCCTGCCGATCAATGGATTTTATCTCGCTTACAACGCACTATAAGTAAAGTCCATCATTATTTTGAAACCTATCGATTTGATTTATTATCAAACACCATTTATGAATTTGTCTGGCACGAATATTGTGACTGGTACTTAGAATTATCTAAGCCTATATTACAAGATGAACATGCATTGAGTGCCTTGAAAAGAGGCACACGTAAAACACTTATCCATGTCTTGGATCAAATTCTAAAAATGTTGCATCCATTAATGCCATTTATTACTGAAGAAATTTGGCTACGAACCACAAAATTAACCAGTGAAAATGGTGCAAGTATTATGGTCAGCGCCTATCCTCAAGTCAATGAAGAATTTATTGATAATACTATTGAAGAAGAATTAGAGTGGTTAAAATCTGCTATTCAAGCAGTACGTACCATACGTAGTGAAATGTCGATTTCACCTGCCAAGTATATTCCACTTTATATTCGCAATATTACACCCATACTCAAAGAACGTTTAGAAAAATACCAAGATACGTTCAAAGCATTGAGTAAATTAAGCCACATTCATTGCCTTAATCCAGATGAAAAAGCTCCAGTCTCAGCAACAGCGGTATTAAACGAACTTGAGTTACTCATTCCTATGGCTGATTTAATTGATAAGGAAGCTGAATTAACTCGACTTACTAAAGAATTAGCAAAATTGGATAAAGACATCAGCTTGGCCGAAGGTAAATTAAATAATCCTAAATTCACGGATAAGGCACCAGCAGAAATTATTGCTAAGGAACAAGAAAAATTTACCCAAGCCCAGCAAGCTAAAGAAAAACTATTGGAACATAAAGCTAGAATAGAATCGCTGTAAACTGGGGGTACTGTGATGATTGCAAACGAATTGAGTTATGAGTATCACCATATGGGCATACCGACTTCTACGCCTATGCCCAATGAAAAATACAGTTCTACATTTAAAATGTATACAACAGATGGCAACAATCCTTTTCGGATCCAATGGCATCGATTTGAAGAAGGCTGTCCATTGCATCCGCTGATTCAATCAACTCCGCATGTAGCATTTAAAGTAAATAGCATTGATGAGGCTATTGCTGGAAGAACTGTTTTACTAGAGCCTTATTATCCTTTCGATAGATTTCGCGTTGCCATGGTTGAAATTGATGGAGCTCCTGTAGAGTTCATTGAAACAACATTAACTGAAGAAGAAATTTGGGGGAACTCTCATAAAGGTTCTATGATATATCCTGAACAAGAGTAAAACCCCATCGCGCAGAATTAGAAGAACCCAGTGACGAGAGTTCCAAATGATTAATTGAAAAAAATTAATGCGAAGCATCCATGCCTAATGCACCTAAAGGCTGCATTAGGTTTGGGAGTGTATGTATGAATGAAAAAGCAACTAAGTTTTTACTTACCTCGGCATACCCTGCGATTAATCCACCATGCTAATAATAATGTTGATAATACCCCTAGATAAACACCAGTATCTTTCCAATCACTTCCAACTAATTGCAATGCATCTGGGCTATGTAAAACTGAAAAAGGTATCGCAAGCAAAACATCCATAATGGCAGAACCGGCAACGAGTCCACACGCAATAAGAGTTCCCTTTTGTTTGCGAAGCACTACTTCTTCTGCAACAAGATTATTTTTTTTCAAATGCTTATTCACCAAAAGGGCAATCATACCGCCAATAAATAATGGAAAAGAAGAAGAAAGAGGTAGATACATTCCTATAGCAACGCCCAAAATAGACAAGTTTAAATAACGTCTTAATTTAAAAAAATGATTCAAGAAAATAATAAGTAAAATAATGCATGAACCAATTAACATCATCGCCCATGGCAGAGAATTTCTAAATACTGCTTCAGTAATCGCAGCCATTAATGCTGCAGTAGGTGCTGGTAACGATTGATTGATATCCATATTAGGATGAGGCATGACTCCTGCTATACCATACACTTCAAACAGTAACTGCATTACGGGCGGAATTACTAAAGAAGAAATAACCACCCCAAGCAATAACATGAGTTGCTGTTTCCACGGCGTTGCCCCAACCAACTGCCCCACTTTTAAATCTTGAGTGTTATCATTGGCAATGGCAGCAATACCTGTAACTACAGAACCAATCATAATCGTAATTGCTTCTGCTGCTTGAATTTGTTCTGTACTTAATGGAAGGGGTAACATCTGATCAATCGCAACTAGCAATAACCATGCAGCAAAAAGCATCCCAGAGATAACCACAGAACTTCCAGGGCTTGCCGTTACACCAACCATGCCCGAAAAATAGGCTGTAATAACTGAAAAAATAAATCCTATAAATAAAACATACAGTACCGCCAAGAAAATTAAGGTAGGTGAATATTGATTGTCTAATCCTACTTGACCCAGGGGTAAAACAAGTTGAAAAAATAGAAATAATATTGCGGCGAATGCGCCAATGCCTATTAAAATATAGGGTAAAGGTATATCCTTATCAATACGAGGGAGTTGCTCCATCTTGCCTTTAGAGCTAAAACTATTGAACGAGGCCCGGATATTCCTAGACAAGGGTTTAATTAACTTCAAAAAAGTCCATACCCCTGCAAACAACATAGCCCCTATCCCCATATAGCGCATTTCGCTGTTCCATAGAAAGGTTGCTGCTTGTTCAGGTGGATAATGGTTGATAAAGTCAGGGTAAATATGACTGACTATAGGTAATGCAATTAACCAAGAAATTACCGCCCCTAAAAATATACTGATAGCCATATCATGACCAACAAGATAACCGGCGCCTATCATTGTTGCAGAAAAGCCTGCACCAAGACCGAACAAAGAACGCTTTACAACAAACCAGTATCCCCAGCTATTGGCAATTATCTTAAATCCAGTTTGCAATAACTCAATAAAACCACCAAGTGCACCACCAATTAAAATGTCTTTAATGCCTGATTTTTCAACTGATGATTTTAATACCTCAGCAATGGCTCTACCTTCTGGAAATTTTAAAGACTGGTCATGGACCAAAATGCGACGTAATGGAATGGAAAATAATACACCCAAAATTCCACCACAAACTGCGATGAAAAAATTGGTAAGATAATCAAAATGATTCCAAAAACCAATAATAATTAATGCAGGAATAGTATATACAATTCCACCAGCAACCGCTTCACCAGCTGAAGCGGCTGTTTGCACGGCATTATTTTCGAGAATAGTAGAATTTTTAAAAAAGCGTAAAATTCCCATCGAAATAATTGCTGCTGGAATTGAAGCTGAAGTCAGAATCCCCAATTTCAACGCAAGATAAGCATTAGACATTGCTAACAATACTGTGAGTATTATAGCAAGTAGTATCACTCGGACGGTAAGTTCCGATACTTTTTTGTCTGCAGCTATAAAAGGTGTATCTGCCATTAACGACCCCAAACTTTATGTGCTACATCAGGCTTTAATAAAGAAGCGATTTGCGATAAAGGAACGCTTACTGTCTGCGGGCCATAGACATAAGCCGCGACTTGATACGTATCAAATATAACGTCTATCCCCTCTGACGAAAAAGACCAGATTTGGTAGTTTTTATCGGTAGGCTTGGTACCTTCTCCAATCCACTTTTTATCAGAGATATTTTTTGCCATTATTTTTTTATAACAAAAATCAGCCATGGGTTTTAAATAATCTACTTCAGGACGAAATAGCTCGGATAATTGAACTTGAGATCCATTAATAAAATTTAACGTACTGACTGTATTTGCAGGATGTGCTGCGCCTTTATGAAAAATAGAAATCATAAAACGCACACTTAAGGTATTTTTCGTTTTATAAGGCAATGAATAAGTAACATTCAAGCCTGATTTACCGGGCGCATCAGCAGAAACATCAGCATCGGATCCAACTTCTTTAAAAAAACGTTGTTTTGTTTTTTCAATAAATCCTTGTAAATCTGCATCGATACGAGGATCTTTAAATCCTTGAGGGTATTTGATATCCAAAATATAAGCAGGTGTTTCTTTTTGGACTGATGCTGGATAAATTGCATAAACAATAAAAGAACATGCCAGTAAATATAAAGATAAAACGATTTTTATTAACTTTATCATAATCTTATTCCCAATCATTTTTCTGAGAAGAAACCCATTCACCTGCTATCATCATATGATGTGGCAAAGGATAGGCAAAATAATAACACAAGGCGGCACTGTCCTCCGTAGACCACAGCACTAAATCTGCTGTCATACCAGCGGCAATTACACCTACTTCATGTTGTATTCCTAATGCTTTTGCTGCATGGCTCGTAACAGCAGCCAAAACTTCAGGAACAGTTAACGAAAAAAATTGGCAGGCCATACTCATCATTAAACGTAGTGATGCAGTTGGTGATGAGCCAGGATTACAATCAGAAGCAACAGCGATATTCACAGCAGCTTGACGCAATAAATCAACTGGAGGCTTGTGTTTTTCACGCAGAAAATAATAGGCTCCCGGAAGCAAAACAGCAACCGTGTTGGCCTCTGCCATAGCCAATGCTCCTTGAGCATCAAGAAATTCTAAATGATCACAAGACAAAGCACCAAATTCTGCTGCAAGTTTACTTGCGCCAAGATTAGACAGTTGCTCTGCATGGCATTTTAGAGGGAGATTCAATTCACGAGCAGCACTAAAAATTTGCTCCGTTTGAGCGAGCGAAAAAGCAATAGACTCGCAAAAAACATCCACAGCATCCGCTAAACTCTCTTCAGCAACAGCGGGTAACATTTCTTGACAAATCATATCAACATAGGCCTGGCTGTTTCCTTTAAATTCTGGTCCAATTGCATGCGCCCCAAGAAAGGTTTTTCTAACTCTTAAACCGGTGAGCTCACCTAAGCGTTTGGCAACGCGCAACATTTTCATTTCATTGGATAAATCTAAACCATAACCTGATTTAATCTCAACAGTAGTCACACCATCATCTCGTAGGGCTAAAATTCTGGGTAAGGATTGCTTGAGCAATTCCTCCTCAGATGCGTCACGGGTCTGTTTGACTGTTGATAATATGCCGCCACCTTTTTTAGCAATTTCAATATAGCTGATGCCAGCAAGTTTCATTTGAAATTCAGCTGAGCGATTGCCTGCATAAACTAAATGTGTATGACAATCAATGAGGCCGGGAGTAAGCAACTTGCCATAACAATCTTCTTTTTGCTTTGCTTGATGAAACTGCGGCGGTATTTGTTCTTGTGCTCCACACCACGCTATAAGACCATTTTTAATCGCTATGGCCTGTTGCATTAATTGATTTCCCTGGGCATCAATAGTCGATGCATTCAATAATAATTTATCGCAAGCAAACATTAAAAATCCCAATGAAGAACTTGATGAGGAGGTTTAAGCCAAGCCGGATGATGCTCGGTATCATATACGTCCCATTCCTTAGAGACATAAGTTTTCTTATCGATATCTAATAAAAGCCACGTCAAAAATTCAGCAACAGTATCTGGAGAAATCAAACAATTTTTATCTTTCAAACTCTGATAAAAGTCGATGCGCTCATAATCCGGATTCGCGTTACTTCGAGCTACCACCTGCATATGAGTATCGATTATTCCAGGCATAACACTTGCAAACGCAATGTCTTCAGACTCTAGCTGCCAACATTGAGTAAGCATCGATAAAGCAGCCTTAGAAACACAATAAGCGGCCCAACCTCTAATAGGAAAATAAGCTGCCCCTGAACCAATATTAAGCACTCTTCCGTTAATTAGTTTGCTGTAGAGTTTTTGTGTAAGAAAAAGAGCGGAATTCAAATTAGTATTTAGAGCATGCTGCCAATCTTTCAGTTCAACTTCTCTTAAAGGAGTTAAAGGATTTAAAGTACCCGCATTGTTTATAAGAGCATCAATATGAGGAACTTCAAGTAAATAATTTCTAATAGACTCAAGTCCTTCAGAAGTTGAAACATCAGCACGCAGATAGTGAATTTTTGCTGACATCGCTGCCGTTTCTTGCAACAACGACTCTCGACGACCAACAATTAAAACAGATTGATCACGTTTTGCCAAAGAAAAAGCTAAAGACTTCCCAATCCCGCTTCCACCGCCAGTGATTACAAACATGATATCCTCTGTACATTAATTAATGTGTGCAAATGATACCAGACATTGAATAAACTTGGCATAATTTTATGCGCGCTTGCAGCAGAAAAGAGCATCTATAGGATTAAGATTGGATTAATTCAAAAGTTCCCTGATCGGACTAAAAAGTATACCCTCATGTATAATACATGACTTTTCTCAGATTATTGCTATCGGTCGTGTGTCAATTGAGATTGGCGTAAGCATCATCTATCATCATATAGGAGAAATTTAATGTTTGAACTTCTTTCCAATTATCACCAACCCAATTCTGCACTTTGGAAAGGCAGAAAAGATACAATAAAAGCAGAGCGATTTTTTCAAAAAATTATTTTTCCCAAACAACAAACGGATCTAATCACTAAAGAAAAAAGGACAATTTTCTTAGGGTTTGCCAGTGATGCCGGAGTTAAGCGAAATCAAGGAAGACCAGGAGCAAAGTTAGGCCCTGATCACATAAAAACCCAACTGGCTAAATTACCTTGCTCTCTAGATAAGGAATTTTGGGATTTAGGAAACATTGTGTGTGAAGAAGATGAATTAGAAACTGCCCAGTCACAATTTGCACATTTGATCAGTTTTTGTCATCAACAAGGTCATCAAACCATTGCCTTAGGTGGAGGACATGAAATCGCATGGGCGCATTATCAAGGATTAGCACCTCATTACAGTAAATTAGGTATTATTAATTTTGACGCTCATTTCGATTTAAGGCCTCATCAGAAAAATCAGCCCGGCACATCAGGGACCCCTTTTTCACAAATTGCTGCTTATTGTACTGAAAACAACCAAAGCTTTAATTATTGCTGTCTTGGAATTCAAAAAATGGGGAATACGGATTCCTTGTTTCAACAAGCCCATGCACTGAATGTCCAGTACCTCACCGCCGAAGAAATTTATGCCAATAGTTTAGCTTGGCATTTAGCTTTTCTTGATGATTTCATGCTTAATCTGGATCATATATACCTAACTATATGCATGGATGTGTTAGCTGAAGCTTTTGCTCCCGGGGTGAGTGCCCCACAACCATTGGGACTTACTCCCTGGCAAGTTCTACCTCTCTTGAAATACATCATTCAAAGTGGCAAAGTAGTGAGTTTTGATATTGCTGAATTGTCGCCGCCGCTGGATCAAGAACAAAAAACTGTTAGACTAGCGGCTCTTATTATTGCAGAATTGATACATTCAATTTAAGGAGTCAGTTTCATGAAGAATACGATACTCTGGGGTGCTCTTATTACTTTAATTGGTGCTCAAGTACAAGTACACGCTGATGTTGCTCAACCAGCATCTCCATCAACACCAGCACCTAATACGCTTGCTAGTCCTCAGGCACAAACGCCTCCAGTACAGAGCCTGCCATCAGTAAGTTCGGCACAGCCTGTTCCACCTCCTGTTATCAATTGTGACTACAAAATTCCACCAGAAACAAAAAAAATTGACCAGTCACTTGTGATAACTTGGTCAGAAAAAGCGGTAACTCAAGCGTTTGACTTTGATCCCAATAAATTAGATGAACAATTACAAAAGCTAGAAGCATGTTTTACAGAACAAGGATGGACAGGTTTTAATACCGCACTCCAAAAATCAGGGAATCTGGAAGCCATCAAATCACAAAAACTTACTGTAAGTAGTCAGGTAATGGGGCAAGCTATTGTTACTGAGGCTAAAGAGAATCAATGGAAACTTAATTTACCGTTACAAGTTGTTTATCAAAATGATAAAGAAAAAGTAACCCAACTACTCAGTATTGATGTAACTATTGGTCGAAAAATAACTGGGGATTTGGGAATTATCCAAATGATTGCTGCGCCACGAAATACCGAAAAATCATCAAACCCAAATACACCAAGTACTACCCCAAGTAGCAACAGTGGAACAACTCCAGCTCCAACAACTCCAGCTCCAACAACTCCAGCTACAACAACTTCGCCCACAACAAATCCCGCATCAACTAGTACGGGGCAACCTAATTTACCAACAAACAGTCAATGATTCTCTCGACATCATTACAAGCTAAGCGATGTATCTTTGTCATCGCTGGCTAGGCATCGCAGCACTACCATTAAGCCAAGGAAAGTGCGCGTCAGGTTGTAGGTTGACCTCGACCCAACATCTGTGGCTTAACAGTCTTTGTTGGGTCGAGGCTCAACCTGCTTTTTTCCTGAGCTTAATGCAAGTGAGGTGTCGCAGCTTGTCCGGAGGGTTCAGTGTTTTAGCCCAGTGCTCATGGATTCCACGGGTAAGCCGTGGAACGCCAAAGAGTAAAACTAACCTGGGTTTTGAGGTATGTAGAAGATTCAGTGCTTGTCTGGGGTCGATCGTTTTGAGCACCTATTTACCTTAATACTTCTTGCACTTCTTCAACCAGATCGCGCCAAATAATGATTCGCACTCTTATTCCGAACTCACTAATTTACAGCCCTGTCTCGAAGCTTGAGAAAAAACCTGCGAGACTGGATATAGAGATCAGTAAAGTCTAATCAAATCCCCAAAAGAACTATGATGCTTGAGTTTTATGAACACCATTTTCATCAGGATAAGCCAAAACAATTACCTTAGTGCCAATTTGGAAAAAGTTTTCACTTAGCCATTTAGCCGCACTTGGGAAAATACGTACACACCCATGGCTTGATGGATGTTCAGGGACTTCATATGCCGCATGAATAGTATATCCTTGATAAAAATAGGTACAATAAGGCATTTTTGCACCACCTTTTGTATCTACTGGATATTCACCTGAACGGCATTCAAATCCTCTTCTGTTATAGACCTTAAACGTTCCTGTCACTGTTCTACAGGATTGGTTTGTGTTTTCCTCGCAAACATCTATTCCAGCTGAACCGCCACCAGTTAATAATCGATTTCCTTCTTCATCATATGCAGCCCATGCAGAAGCTTTAGGATCGAAAATAAATCGCCTTTCTCCAGTTGCACTAATTTTCTTGGGAAAATAATCACGGCCGCGCTTATCTTTTGTATAATGAACCGTTCTGTGAGTATAACCTGCATCATCAGTGATTAAAGTGGACTCATCATATTCAACACATGCTGTTAATCCCAGGCATAGTAACAATGCCCCAAACAACTTATTCATCTAGATTTTATCTCCAATTAATTTTAATTATGATTCCAATTTTCTGTATTTAATACGTGATGGTCTATCCGCAGCATCACCCAAACGACGTTTTCTATCCACTTCATAATCACTGTAATTTCCTTCAATAAAGGTTATTTGCGAATCCCCTTCAAAAGCCATCAAATGGGTGCAAATTCTATCCAAGAACCAGCGATCGTGGGAAATGACAATAACACAACCAGGAAAATTGAGAATCGCGTCTTCCAAAGCACGTAACGTTTCAACATCTAAATCATTGCTCGGCTCGTCAAGTAACAATACATTTCCACCACTTTTCAGTAACTTAGCCAAATGCACACGATTTCGCTCACCTCCAGAAAGTTGTGACATCTTTTTTTGCTGATCTGAACCTTTGAAATTAAAACGTCCTACGTAGGCACGCGAAGGCATTTGAAAACTACCCACTTGCATAATATCGTGTCCATCGGATATTTCCTGCCATACTGTTTTGTTAGGATCTAATTCATCACGTAACTGATCTACGTATGCTAGTTGCACTGTTTCTCCGATACGAATAACACCATTATCAGGTTCTTCTTGACCCGTAACCATTTTTAAGAAGGTTGATTTCCCTGCACCATTTGGGCCAATAATGCCTAAGACTCCTCCTTTCGGAAGTTTGAAATCAAAATTATCGATTAAAATGCGATCACCAAATGATTTAGTAATTTTTTCTCCTTCAAGGACAAGATCTCCCAATCGCTCACCAGGAGGAATATAAATTTCATTGGTTTCATTGCGTTTTTGGAATTCCTTAGAGTTCATTTCCTCAAAACGAGCAAGACGAGCTTTATTTTTAGCATGTCGTCCTTTAGGCGAAGTGCGTACCCATTCCAGCTCTGCTTTAAGAGAACGTTGGTGTGCATCTTCTTGTTTTTGTTCCATCTCTAAACGAGCTTCTTTTTGTTCAAGCCAAGAAGTATAGTTGCCTTTATACGGAATCCCTTCACCTCGGTCTAACTCTAGAATCCATTCAGCAGCATTATCCAGGAAGTATCTATCATGAGTAATTGCTACTACGGTGCCAGGAAAACCTTCAAGATAATGTTCTAACCAAGCTACAGACTCTGCATCTAAATGGTTTGTTGGCTCATCAAGCAATAGCATATCAGGGTTCGAAAGCAATAAACGACATAAGGCAACGCGACGCCGCTCCCCTCCTGATAATTTTCCAACCACCGCATCCCAATCGGGTAGTCGTAGCGCATCAGCGGCAACATCGAGCTTTCTATCTAGATCCCAACCACCACCTGCTTCAATTTCATTTTGCAATTCACCCTGCTCTCCTAGCAAAGTATTCATTTCATCATCACTCATTGGTTCAGCAAAACGCATACTGATTTCATCAAAGCGCGCAAGTTTATCTTTCATATCTTTTACGCCTTCTTCAACGACCTCACGTACCGTTTTATCCAAATGAAGTTGTGGTTCTTGTTCAAGATAACCAATTTTAATCCCTGGTTGAGGCCTAGCTTCTCCTTCATATTGTGTATCAACACCCGCCATAATACGCAATAGAGTTGATTTACCAGAGCCATTTAGACCTAAAACACCAATTTTAGCGCCAGGGAAGAAACTTAATGATATATCTTTTAAAATAAATCGTTGATTTTCAACAATCTTGCTCACACGATTCATGGTAAAAATATATTGTGACATAACTACTCCGTCTTTCTTTAAATTTGTCTGTATAACCAGGATGATGACTCAATAAATCTACCATTCAAGAATTACTTTACCTGACTGACCTGAAGCCATAATTTGAAACGCATGTTGATAGTCATCAATTGGAAAATGATGCGTTATTACTGGTGAAATATCTAAACCACTTTGCAACATAGCAATCATTTTATACCAGGTTTCAAACATTTCACGACCATAAATTCCTTTAATGACCAGCCCCTTGAAAATAACCTGATTCCAATCAATAGGTGTTTCTTGGGGAGGAATGCCTAACATTGCAACATGCCCGCCATGATTCATTACTTTCATCATGTCATTTAAAGCCATAGGATTTCCTGACATTTCAAGGCCTACATCAAATCCCTCAATCATCCCTAACTCAGCAGCTACATCGGAAAGTTTTTCATATTTGATGTTTACAGCGCGAGTAACACCCATTTTTTGTGCTAGTTTTAAACGGTAATCATTCACATCGGTAATTACTACATGACGTGCACCTATATGTCTGACTATAGCTGCGGCCATAATACCAATAGGTCCAGCGCCAGTGATCAATACATCCTCACCAACAACATCAAAAGCTAAAGCACAGTGAGTGGCATTACCGAAAGGATCTAGAATTGAAGCCTGCTCGCCAGTGATATTATCGGGAAGCACAATAACATTAGTAGCAGGTAAGGATAAATACTCCGCAAAACAACCTGGTCTATTTACGCCAACACCCAAAGTATTACGACAAAGATGCCGTTTTCCTGCGCGACAGTTTCTACAAACGCCGCAAGTGATATGACCTTCTCCTGAAACTCTTTGGCCAACACTCAGGCCTCGCACTTCCTGGCCCACAGCAACGATTTCTCCATAAAATTCATGCCCTACAGTCATAGGCACAGGAATAGTTGCTTGTGCCCATTCATCCCAGGAATAAATATGGATATCAGTGCCGCAAATTGCTGTTTTTTTCACTTTAATTAATACATCGTTAACGCCATATTCAGGCATAGCGACTTCTTCCATCCAAATTCCAGGTTCCTTTTTCGCTTTGACTAATGATTTCATGAGGTACCTCAAAATAAGATCCCCTCTACCCAATGAGAGAGGAACGCTTTACTTAATGTGGCTCAATATAAAAAATAAGGTGATTTTATATCGAACTGTTTTTAGAAACTAAATCCCATATAAAAGCGATGCATTCTTGCTAGCAGGCTCCCGTCAACAGAAGCACATGCACGCCTTTATAGCGCACTACGTTTCTTAAATAACAGAAAACTCCTTACCTACGGTTTCAAATGCAGCAATTGCTTTATCCAAATGATGCAATTCATGAGCAGCAGACATCTGCGTGCGAATTCGAGCCAGTCCTTTGGGAACTACTGGATATGAAAAACCCACTACATAAATACCCAACTCTAATAAACGATTCGCTATACGCCCGGCCAAACTCGCATCACCCAGCATTACAGGAATAATCGGGTGTTCTCCAGGAATAAGTTTAAAACCCAAACGAGTCATAGCTTCACGGAAATATTGACTGTTACGTTTCAATTTTTCTGCCCAATGGTTATTTTTCATTAAATTATCTAAAACGATGCAAGAAGTATGTGCGATAACAGGAGCTAAAGTATTTGAAAATAAATAAGGTCTAGAACGCTGACGCAGCCATTCTACTATAGTCTTATGCGCCGCCGTATAACCTCCTGACGCTCCACCTAAAGCTTTACCTAGAGTACCGGTGATGATATCAATTCGCTCACTTACTCCAAAATGCTCTGGAGTTCCACGACCTGTTTCTCCCATAAAACCCACTGCATGAGAATCATCAACCATAACCATAGCGTTATATTTATCCGCTAACTCACAAATTGCGGGAAGATTTGCCAAAATTCCATCCATAGAAAAAACACCATCTGTCGCAATCAATCGAAATCGTGCATTTTTGGCGGCAATTAATTGCTCTTCTAATGCCTTCATATCATTATTGGCATATCGATAACGTGCAGCTTTACATAAGCGTACACCATCAATAATACTGGCATGATTCAATGCATCACTGATAATAGCATCATCCTCTCCTAACAAAGTCTCAAAAAGACCTGTATTGGCATCAAAGCATGAAGAATAGAGTATCGTATCTTCTTTATTTAAAAATTGACTGACTTTCTGCTCAAGCTGCTTGTGAGGAGTTTGTGTTCCACAAATAAAACGCACTGATGCCATGCCATAACCATACTGAGCTAATGCCTTTTGTCCTTCGGTAATTAATTCTGGATCATTCGCCAAACCTAAATAGTTATTAGCGCAAAGATTTATTACTTCTTTGTGATTTACTGTGACAGCAGCTTGTTGTTGACTGGAAATAACCCGTTCGGACTTATATAAACCCTCACTCTTAAGTGTTTCTATTTCTGTTTGCAAAAAGTCAATAAATTGCTCACGCACAGTATTCTCCTAAATATTGAATTTTCGTATATTATAGCTTGGGTGCCGTGAAGAGAAACTGAAAGTCGTTCCGCTGTACTCAAACTATAAAACATGAGGAAACAACCCGCTTTCAAAATTAGGTCGTCCCATTAAAAGATGCAGATCATAACAAACTTTAAACAGAGTCACCATGAAATTTAGGATTCAAACATTATTTCTTAGCACATGAGTTTATTTTTTGCTAAGATTGGGTCCATGTTTTGAAAGTGCATTGGTCATTCGTTTCCGCCGCATTGTTTCGCAGCAAACCTGCGGAATCCAAAAATCAATCAAAAGATGGATCATGCAGGCATGTTAATTGAAACAAAACTAAAGGAAATAAACTGGCCAAATCTAAAATCTAAATAATCAACACGGTAGAACAAATGAGTTATCAAAGCGCACGCATTAATATGGTCAAACAACAACTTCGAACTGGCGATGTTTTAAACGAATCCATACTTAATTTATATGAGGTAATACTCAGACATGAGTTCGTTCCTGAACAGTTCACCCATTTTGCTTATTCGGATATGCAAATTCCCCTGAATCATGGTCAACGAATGCTTACTCCTTTAGAGGAAGGAATAATTTTGCAAGCACTTAATCTCCAAGGCCATGAAACAGTTTTGGAAGTAGGTACCGGGAGTGGCTTCTTCACTGCCCTACTCAGTAAATTGTCTAAAAAGATAATTAGTGTTGACTATTATGCTGATTTTACAGTTCAAGCAGAAAAAAAATTAAAAGCCCATCATTGCAATAATGTAGAATTAATTACAGGCGATGCCAGCCAAGGCTGGTTAGAGAAAGCTCCTTATGATGTTGTCATCTTCACCGGTGGATTAGAAAAGATTACTGAAACGGAAAAACTACAAATTCTACCTGGCGGTAAGCTATTTACCATATTAGGCAAATCTCCTGTACTACAAGGCAGACTGTATGAACTCGACCATGATGAAAATTGGCATGAATCTTTACTTTTTGAAACAAATATTCCTTTATTGATCGACAAATCAAAACCAAAAGAGTTTGTATTTTAGGAATTAGATCAAATGAAAAAATTGTTGTTCTGCTCTCTCATGACATTAGGTCTATTGCCGCAAGCATTTGCAACAGATCTGATGGATATCTATCATCAAGCTCTTGAAAATGATCCTCTATTCAAGAATGCCTATGATACTTACATGGCCAATGCAGAAGCTCTTCCGCAAGCGCGTTCAGCACTACTGCCTCAAGTTGGGATTACAGGTCAAGCAACTCGTAACTTTTTTCATGTGAATGATGGTTTTTTCACCATTCAAGACACTTATTATAACTCTAGAACATGGCAAGTTTCGGCATCACAAGCAATTTTCAATTTTCAAGCATGGTCAAAAGTACAACAAGCCAAAGCATCTGTAAAAGCAGCCCAAGCGATTTTTAATAATGCGGCTCAAGATTTGATTCTCAGAACTGCGAAGGCATATTTTGATTCACTCTATGCTCAGGACACACTCAATTTTGCTGAAGCAAAAAAAAGAGCAAACAAACGTCAATACGATCAAGCGCAACAACGTTTTCAAGTAGGGCTCGATCCTATTACCTCTGTTTATGAAGCAAAAGCAGCCTATGATCAATCGGTAGCTACCGTTATTGCTTCACGAAATAATCTAGTTAATCAAAATGAGAATTTAAGAAAACTTACCAACCATGTATACGATTCGATAGCGCCTATACGAGATGGTAAAATTCCATTAATAAAACCAGAACCCAATTATGCCGATCAATGGGTGGATACAGGACTGAAGCAAAATTATAAATTGTTGTCAGCCAAATACAATCTCGAAGTGGCACGTGAAAACGTAAAAGCTCTTTCTGCAGGCAATTGGCCTGTTATTTCAGTTCAAGGGAATACAACCGAAACATCAAATAGTTTAAATACTACAAGCGATAATAATCCCTTATTACCCGTAAACCAAAAACAATCATCTGTTGGGCTTGCTTTGAATTTTCCAGTATATCAAGGAGGTTTAGTCCGTTCTCAAACTCGCCAAGCAAAACACAATTTTCAAGCAGCAAGCGAGCAAGTCGAGCAGGCTTATCGAGAAGTAGTCGTAAACAGCCGTATTGCGTTTAATACAATCACCGATGGGATTAGTAAAGTCAAAGCGGACCGACAATCGGTTATTTCCCAGAAAAACTCATTAGACAGCACCGAAGCGCAGTTTGAAATAGGTACGCGTACGATGGTAGATGTAGTCAATGCCCAACAACGCTTATTTGAAGCTCAAAACTTACTGGCTAATGACCAATACAATTTAATTAATGCCGTTTTAACATTAAAATATCAGGCCGGAACATTAAATGCTAATGATCTGGAGCTAATAAATTCATGGTTAGAAACAACAAGGGTTAATGGATTCCCTACCACTGGAAACACCAAATAACAATTTTTATTTAACCCCACTAAATGAGTTTTCAATAATGTCCAATCCTTCTCAAATTGAAAAAAAATTGCTTCATTACACAGGTAAAGCCATTGCAGATTTTAATATGATCCAACGAGGCGATCGGGTTATGGTTTGTCTATCAGGGGGCAAAGACTCTTTTACCTTACTTACCATTCTCAATCAATTGCGTCGTCGTTCAGGTAATAAATTTGAACTTTTCTCGTTTACTCTCGATCAAGCACAACCTGGCTGGAATGATTCAGCGTTACGTCAATGGCTTAAAGAACGTTCGATTCCGCATGAAATCTTGACTCGTGATACCTACAGCATCGTTAAAGAAAAAATCCCCGAAGGCAAAACCTATTGTTCTTTGTGTTCGCGACTACGACGGGGCATTATTTATCGTTATGCGGAAGAAAATGGTTTTAACAAAATTGCTCTCGGCCATCATCGAGATGATTTGGTACGAACCTTAATGATGTCCATTTTATATAATGGCGATATTCGATCTATGCCGCCTAAATTACTCAGTGATAACAAAAAACACATTGTCATTCGCCCTTTATGCTACGTCCAAGAAAAAGACATCATTACGTATGCACAAGAACAAGCGTATCCTATTATTCCATGCAATCTTTGCGGTTCCCAAGAAAATTTAATGCGTAAAAAAGTAGCTCGAGTAATTGATCAACTTGCGGAAGAAAACCCCAAAGTTCCTAGTAACATCCTTCATGCCCTACAAAGCATCAAACCGAGTCAGCTTATGGACCAAAATATGTGGAATTTTAGAAATCTGGAACATGAATTAATAATTAATCAGGTAACTAACGCCAGTGAAGTTTTCAGCTCAGAAGAATTTGACACTGTAGATGAATAGAGTTTGGTGGCAATTCAAATAAATTAAAAGCTCCCGTACATTTAGAGTTCTGTATAAATAAAGAAAATTTTTTATAAGGAACTCAGCCTCTTCTCCTCTCCATTTTTTTAAATATTTCTTACACTAAAAGAAGCAAATAGATATTTTTATACACTAAAAGTTAGAATTAATTACATAATCTTAACTAAAAAGAAACATTTTTATAACATTTTTGTAACATTTATGTTTTATTAAATATCACTTTAGTCTAAAATTAGAAAAATTTTTAATAAAATATTAAATTGCTATCATAGGAATTTCTTCATGCTCACAAATACCACAGTTGACTCTCGTATATTTCGAATTTATACAAAGCGTTTTCTTAAATTTGATTTTGTCGCTGCCATAGTCGTATTTCTCGTGGCTATTCCATTATGCTTAGGGATTGCTCTAGCCTCTGGCGCCCCTTTATTTTCAGGAATTTTAAGTGGCGTTATCGGTGGAATTGTTGTTGGTTGCTTGAGTGGTTCCCATGTCAGTGTTAGTGGGCCTGCCGCTGGAATGGCTGCTGTCGTAGTTGCCGCTATCGCTCATGTTGGCGATTTTAATTCATTTTTACTGGCTTTAGTACTTGCAGGAATATTGCAAATAATCATAGGTAGTCTTAGGGCTGGATTTATAGCAGATTACGTGCCATCAAATGTCGTGCAAGGTTTACTTTGTGCTATTGGAATTTTATTAATCATCAAACAACTACCACTTGCATTTACCTTGTCTGCGGATTTTAATGAACTTAAAACCCACTTATTAGAAACAACAGAAGAAATTACATTAAGTCCTATTCTTGCACTCTATCATCACATCAATTCCGGAGCCATGCTCATTACCATCATTTCTTTAGTCACATTAATCTTTTTTGATTTAACAAAAAATAAAGTACTTAAAGAAATACCCGCGCCGATCATTGTAGTGATTTTAGGCGTCCTGCTCAATGAACTATTTCAATGGACTGACTCAAATCTTGCTCAAAACTCACCGCAATTAGTTAATATTCCCCAAACAAACGATATTCATGAGCTACTTAGCAAATTTGAATATCCTAACTGGTCCTCCTGGACTAACCCTAAAGTTTATGTTTATGCATTTATTATTGGTATTGTTGCCTCTCTTGAGACTTTACTGAATTTCAAAGCTGGTGAAAAACTTGACAAAAAACGTCGTCATCCCTCTTCGAATCGTGAATTAGTGGCACAAGGTGTAGGAAACGTAGCTGTAGGATTAATTGGTGGAATTCCAATTACATCCGTAATCGTTAGAACATCAATTAATATTCAAGCAGGTTCTAAAACCAAGGTATCTACCATTTTACATGGTGTTTTTATCTTATTTGCAGTGATGTTAATTCCTGGAACACTAAATAAAATACCATTGTCTTCATTGGCAGCTATTTTGATGTACACCGGTTATAAACTGAATAAGCCCTCTATATATAGCTCTATTTATGCACAAGGTTATGATCGCTTTATTCCTTTTATAGCTACTGTGATTGGTATCATTGTATTTAATCTTTTGATGGGTATTTTGATTGGATTGGCAGTAAGCCTGTTTTACATTTTAAAATCAAACAGTCAAGCTCGTATCAATATTATCAAGGAAATTCACACTACCGGAGTTATCAATCGCCTAGTACTCCCACAACAAATGACTTTTTTAAATAAAGCAGCTTTAATTGCTGAACTTAATTCTATACCTAAAGAATCACAATTAATTATTGATGCGCGTTATTCCCAATACATTGATAAGGAAATTTTAGAATTATTAAAAGAGTTTCAGGACGAGCAAGCTCCTAATAAGAAAATATCCCTAAATCTTATTGGCTTTAAAAAGCATTATAAAATTCATAATCATATCGATTTTATTAATGTAACTACATACGACGTACAATCACATTTATCCCCTTCTGAGGTCTTAAATATTTTAAATGAAGGAAATCATCGATTTTTGAACGGTAATTTAATTCATCGCTCTAACCAATTGGATATTAAACACACCGCAAAAGAGCAACATCCTATCGCTATAGTTCTTGGCTGTATTGATTCCAGAGTCCCCGTTGAAACTATTTTTGATATGAGTTTTGGCGATATTTTTTGTGTCCGTGTTGCAGGAAACGTGGTCAATAATGATGTGCTTGCCAGTATCGAATATGCCTGCAGCGTGGTAGGTGTGAAATTAATCATCGTTCTTGGCCACACTCGTTGTGGTGCCATTCAGTCTGCTTGTGATGGAATTGAAAAAGGACATATTACTGAGTTATTAGAGAAAATAAAACCTGCTATTAATGCCGAAAATCAAACACCAAATGATCGCCACAGCAAAAATGACACTTTCGTTCATCATGTCACAGACTTAAACGTAGCCAATACCATGCAAAATATTTATAAACGAAGCCCCATTTTACATGACATGATAGAAAAAAATGAAATTGCAATGGTTGGTGCAGTCTATGATGTGCAAACAGGAAAAGTCCATTATAAAGATTATGTTTATGAATTAAATCAACTTGATGGCAAAGACAATAACCACTTAGCCTCTAAATTAAATGCCTTATTGAAAGAAGCTAAGATTCATATATAAACTTATAGCTTGAGCGCAAAGTAAAATACTCGTTTTGCTTTGCCGCACCCCAAATTTTTCATATTCGACAGAAGGCCAAAGTACTTCTTCAACCTCATCTGTTTTTGCACAAAAACTTCTGTATAATGCCTGAAATCTAAGAATTAAATCAGGAGCTGAAATGCGTGCATCTCAATGGTTTTTAGCAACTCTTAAAGAAACGCCCAATGATGCTGAAATTGTGTCTCATCAATTAATGCTGAGAACTGGAATGATTCGTAAATTGGGTTCTGGGCTTTATACCTGGATGCCTCTAGGTTTAAAAGTATTGCGTAAAATAGAACAAATAGTTCGCGAAGAAATGAACCACATCAATTCAATGGAAGTGCTGATGCCCGCAGTCCAGCCCGCAGAGTTATGGCAAGAAACAGGACGATGGGATACTTTTGGCGGCCAACTGCTAACCATGAAGGACTCCAATGATAGAGAATACTGCTTTGGCCCAACTCATGAAGAAGTCATTACGGATATTATGCGCCATGAATTGCAATCTTATAAGCAACTTCCTGCGAGTTTTTATCAAATCCAAACTAAATTTCGTGATGAAATTAGACCTCGTTTTGGCGTCATGCGTGCCCGCGAATTCATTATGAAAGATGCTTATTCTTTCCATTTAAACCTGGAAAGTCTGCAAGATACTTATAAAGATATGTATCAAGCATATTGCCGTATTTTTGATCGTATGGGACTTAAATATCGTGCTGTAGAAGCCGATACAGGAGCTATTGGCGGCTCTGCCTCTCATGAATTTCAGGTATTAGCTGATTCAGGTGAAGATTTAATCTTTTACAGCGATCAGGGCGATTATGCAGCAAATATTGAACAGGCAACGAGCTTAAAACCCGCTAAAGCAACGCCAGCAAGTCAACAAATAACTCTGGTGGATACACCAAACACAAAAACTATAGCTGAGGTTGCCCAATTCCTACATGTTCCAAGCAATCAAACCGTCAAGACATTAATTGTCAAAGGCAAAGAACATCCCATGGTTGCGCTTATTCTATGTGGTGATGATGAACTCAATGAAGTTAAAGCTACAAAACATCCTTTGATTGACTCCCCTTTGCAGTTCATAGATGAAGAAACGATTTTAAAAAATTTAAACACCCCCATTGGCTCACTTGGACCAGTTAACCTGGAAATACCTATAATTGCGGATCATCATGCCTTGGCCATGGACTCCTTTATCTGTGGTGCAAATCAAGCAGATAAACATTATCAACATGCTGCTTGGGACAAAGATGTCAAAGAATATCTTGCTTTCGACTTACGCAATGTGAAAGATGGAGATATTAGCCCTGATGGCAAAGGTACGCTCTATTCATGTCGCGGTATCGAGGTTGGTCATGTTTTCCAACTAGGCGATAAATATGCTAAAGCCATGAACGCTACCGTCATTAATGAGCAGGGGCAATTAGAAACCATGTTAATGGGATGCTATGGTTTAGGTATCACCCGGGTTGTTGCTGCTGCCATAGAGCAACATCATGATGAAAAAGGCATTATATGGCCACAAAATATTGCCCCATTTCAGTTAGTGATTATTCCTTTAAATGCCCATCGTTCACCGGAAGTTAAAAAGCAAGCAGATGCTTTATATGAACAATTCAAAAATTTAAACATTGATGTTTTAATCGATGACCGTAACGAACGAGCTGGTGTATTGTTTGCCGATCATGATCTTGTTGGTATTCCTCATCGCTTAGTAGTCAGTGAACGAAATATCGAACAAAACTGTGTGGAATATAAAAGCAGAGCTACCGGAGAAATTCAACAATTCAGCTTAGATACAGCAGTAGATTCACTACTTAAATTAATTGCAAAAAACTGATGTAGTATTAACGCAAACATAATTGTGAGACGGCTTGTCAATTCAATGTGAACAAGCCCTCATGCTTTTATTGCAGAAATAATGAAATACTCATATTGAAATAATTTTGGGAACGTTGCCTAATTTAACATCATACAAACGATGACAATCAGTAATAAGAAACAATAAATCTTGCCATAAACTTTATCAGGAATAAGATTACTAAAATGTATTCCTAACTTCGCGCCCATAATACTAGCTAAAAATATAGTAATTAATGCTGGCCAATACAAATAACCTGTGCTGTACGGCGGTAAATGAGGTATATGGATTCCCGCTGCTATAAAAATAATACTGCCTATCAAACCGCTGGGTGCAGCAAGTCCATTTGCAAGTGCAGAAGCTTTATTCATAGGCACCCCATAATGTCTAAAAAATGGGACAATAATTACACTTCCTCCTATTCCCAATAGGGCCGCAATTGTTCCTGTAAAATAACTGACAAAATACAAAATTGCATTAGTCGGCTTTTTGTGGGCAGAGACATTATTTTTAAAAAACTCCTGTTTCAAATTTCTTAGTAAAACCAAAAAAATCAACATTAAAAATGCGTACTTGAGTGCTTTTGCACTTAAAATTGTAGCAATTAAAGCGCCACTTACAGCACCAACAGCAACGAGTGGTAACATTTTTCTTAATAAAATTATATCCATATTTTGTTTCAGATAATGTAGCCATGCTGCATATATCATATTAATAAACATCAGCATTAAAGATGTTCCTACTGCCATATGCATGGCCAATTCTTTTGGAATACCATCAAATGGTAATAACCAAAATAACAAAGGAACTACAACAAATCCCCCGCCGAAACCAAACAACGTGGCTAGTAGTCCTGTTATTATCCCTGCAAATAAATAAACTCCAATCATAAATTTTGATCATCCTTGACTGCAATTTCATAAGCCTCAAGCTGCATTACAAAATCATCCACAATTTTATAATGCAGGCAATTATTTTTTAATTTTTTAATGTAGCCTAATGCTTCCAATCTGTTGAGTGCAACGAGAATTTCAGCAGATAATTCATAGCGTAATCTCGTGATCGAAGAATTCAATATCGCATCTTTATCAACCACAAAAAATTCTCTTATATCTTTGTAATGAGCATTAGTAAGATCATCTTTGATGGCATTCATAAAATCAGGATAGTCATTAAAAAGCTTATCTAAATCAAATTTTTTAGTATTAATCTGTTCAGAACATCCTCGCTGACTAATGAAATTTTGCAAAAAATACTGGCCTATAAAGGTAACAAAACACCCAGTAAAAAAACCATATACAAATGAAATACTCATAGATACTGTTTCAAAGTTAGACTTCTAAGTTTTTCTAGATGGATCTCATAGAGATTCGTCCTTATGGCAAATTATATAACAAAATTATTATAAATAGTTAACAATCATGTATTGCTTAAAACAATCAGGTAACAAATAACAATAAATAATTAAAATCACTACTCTTAATTTACGCTAAATGAGAAAAAGTGATCTTGATTTTTCAACCCAGCATTAATACACTGGGGCAATTTAACTGATCAGTTACTTATCATGCTGTATACTAGCAGTACCTATACTCCCATTTATCATTAACAAAGAGGATATATGCTAAAACATTGCTCTATTTTTTCTGTTATAGCTTTAGTTGTTTTATTAACCTCCTGTGGTCCCATCTATAATACCGAATATAGTTATATTCCACCTAAATCAGATGTAGCAAAAATGTGTACCGCTCAATGTGTACAGGGAAGAAATGACTGCCAACAAAGTTGTCGAGTAGACAATGAAAATTGTCGCCTAAGAGCACAGCAAAGTGCTTTGTTTGAATACAACCACTATAAAGAAGAACAAACGCGAATGGGTTTTCCAATTAATAAAACCATTAAAGATTTTGATAGAAGCAGCAGCTGCAATAATTCATGTCATTGCGAATCTACTTATAGGGAATGTTACTCCGCATGTGGCGGAGAAGTTAGGGAGCATCAAGTTTGTGTCGCTTTTTGTGACAAAAAAATTTAGAGTCCGTTGCCAACACTCAAAAAACCAGTAATTGTTACGCAGTCATTACTGGTTTTACTTGAAATATAAAAAAATACATTTAGTAAAATATTTTACAATTTGACAAACATTGGCCAAACTTTACGTTATAAACCCGGATATCACACGAATTAATATGAAAAAAGCAATCCTCTATTCTTTGGCATTCATTGGTGCCTTTGCCTTGTTAATTTTTCTTTATCTTTGGCTTGGCAGAGTAGCAGGGCAAACAATGTATGGAGCCGCAGGCCCTGTTCCCATCCCAACAGGAGAGCAAATTCCTACTACTATAGCCATGCAAAGTAATCAATATTCTCAAACTGCGAACCAGCCTTCAGAAAATACTATTAGGGGAATGATAATTCGTAATGCAAATATTTCCTTACAAGTAAACAATATTAGTGTCGCGATGGAAAAAATTACTCAGCTCGCAGAAAGTTCGGGGGGCTATATTGTAAACTCAAATATCACTCAAGACAGTAATCGTGTTATAAATACTTCTGCCAATATTAAAATAAGAGTACCTGCTCGAGGCTTAAATGATGCATTAACTGCCTTAAAATCACTTTCGACCCAAGTCCTACAAGAATCTATAAGTGGTGAGGATATTACGCAACAATATGTGGATCTACAAAGCCAGCTTACAAATTTACAAACAGCCAAAGAACAACTTGCAAAAATTATGGCAAATGCCACTAAAACATCTGATGTTCTGAGTGTATTCAAACAATTAACTGAAGTACAAGGCCAAATTGATGTTATCCAAGGGCAAATTAAATATTACAAAGCATCTGTTGCCTATTCATTAATTAATATTGATTTGAGCATGAATCCACTGATTCAAACTGCTCAGCAAAAACAATGGAAAATAACAGAAGTATTTATTAACTCCTATCATGCATTAATCGATCAACTTCGTGAATTCACTTATGGTTTAATCGAATTTTTTGTATATTTTTTACCATTGATTGTATTATGGATTTTTATTTGCTTGATTGTTTATTGGATAGGGAAAAAAATTTGGCGAATCCTTTAATAAGGGCAAACTATTCCAATCACTATATGACTCATAATGCGGATTAGGTAAAGTGTCATCCACTAAGATCGAGACAAAGCGCAAGCAAAGTACGGGGAAAAAGTGTACAAAAAAACATGACAGAGCCAACAAAACTTGCAACGATTTATAGAAATTAGTGGGCGGTACTGTGGCGGGAACCACACAAATAAACACCCTACATCCTATAAGAAATTGATTCTTCTAAATCAGGGCTGGCCTTTATGTAAGATGGAATGTTTTTATTAACACCCACATTATCTTTGGAATAAATAATATTTAAATTTCTTTGATCAATTTTTTTACCATCAAAATTAACCCAATAGGCTTCCATGTTGTATATATGCAAAGTAACACTAATTCCTACATCCAAACCTTTTCTGCATTTGAGTTGATGCACATAAGTACTTTTTAAGTCATCGCTATTAGTATGAAATCTGTAGCGATCCATACGATTGACAAGCTGCGCTGATTTCTCGCTGGTTGGATGATAAAATTTCTCAGATATAGGACCTTCAAGAACAGTAACAGTACCTTTATATTTATGATCATGAATTGTTGTTTTCTGCCTAGGTGCAAATGCAAATACCCATATTGAAAAAGGATTAGATGAATCATGATCATAGAGCAGGTATCGCCCTACGCCTTTGGGAAGATTCGTTGATGGATCAGCTGGGGTATAAACACTGTGATCCAATTTTAATGAACCCTCAGCAAGTAACCTAGGGAGGCATTTTGAAACCGTATCATAATCTACAACCTCCAATTCATTGATTACCTTTACTAATTTTTTTCTATTTGCTTCTCTTACAAACTCAACTTTATCCTGCATATCACTTCCTTAAATGATTTTTTTGTATTTGAGGTCAATAGTTTTTAAATTTGTGATTTCTCGCTTATGTATATAGCCAATAATAAGTATAAAAATCAATGAATTAATTTTAATTTTTAAATTTTTTCACCACATTCTCAATTTTAGCTTAAATGAAAATAAGCTAAGAGAGTCCCCTTTTATAAAGTTTTAGGGATGCCTAATCAAAGGCTAGACGATGAGGAATGTCCGTGAACAGGATTGTTTACTTGTGTTCTCAATAATGTACTTGATTCATGCTGATTGAAAAAAAGAATCCTGCTTAGTGCGTGTAGCTTCACTTCTCTTTTTTTACCATATAATTCGTCAATAGTCTTAATTGCATCAGTCAATATATCTGATTGGGACAATGAGTCAAAGGATTCATGAGCATTTCTTAGCATAAGAGTAGCTTGTTCTGTTATCGGAATATCCGAGAGACGCACCCGTAAAACCTCCCTGTAATAATTCTTCAATGCACGACGGCACGGATCGGTATACAGAATTCTTTTTTTATCATAAAACTCTTTTAAAATAAGCAAATCCTCAAGAGGTAATTCCTCATTTTGAGATTTTGAGATTGCTTCCCAAAGAATTTTATCAGCAGCAATTTTTTCATGAAGCTCCTTCACCATTTTTTCATGTACTTTTGTGTGCTCTACAAAAGAATGGATTGTAACCAAATTATTGCTGTTCTTCTCGGGAGAAAACTCCATTTTTTCGTTCGATTTTTCCTGCTCCTCCAGCTCAAAGCTGTACCGGCGCTGCCATTTTCTAAACTCATCTTGTATGTGATTCAAAGTAGTTACAAGACTTACCTGTAGAAATTGAGGAAGACTCTCAAAAAGTCGAGTAAGTTCATTAACAATAACGCCCTTTGTAACAAATTGAGTCACTGAGGGAAACTCATCCGCTAAAACTAAAAATTGGGTGAAATCTTTTTGAAATTTCTGAAGCTTCATTATGTCATAAGCAATTTTCTCTTGATAAGATAACTCTTGCACTTCTGTTAAAGCTCGATTCATACGCTCCCAAAGCTTAGAATTTTTTAGCGCCAGCCCAATCAGCACACTTGAATTTATAAAATCCATTTCATGGAGACAAACACCCGCAAGTTGTGAATCAGACATAACACAAAGAGCCTTATCTAACTCTTTTAATAACACCTGATAGAGTACACTAAAATCGTGCAGATACTTTTTTAAAGTATCAAATAAAAAATGAATTGCAGAAGACTTAGCAAGCATCGCTGAGCTTTGGGTATCTTGTAATACTCGAATGGTAACAAGAATATTAAAACTCGTAGTTAATACTGTTTCTGTAAATTGCCAATAATCTTTTGTGGAAGAAGCTTTTATTTCCGCATGAGAAGAAAGAGAGGGTTTCAAATCTGTATCAAAAGTAAATAAATTGCGATAGAAAGCACTTTTTGGATTAATTTTCATCATCTTATCAGAAAATCCAGCAGCATTAATATCATGAAAAAATGGATCTAATTTTTCAATTTGACGTAATAAACTTTCCATAAAGAAATTAAACTGTTTGGCTAGTTTAGTACGATCAATGCTATTAAAATCAAAAATGCTCCGTTCATCAGATAAAGAAAGTATATTTAGCCAAATATTCATCTGCTCTGCAAAAGGAGTAACCTGATTCACTGGTAACACTATTGCCGTCGGCATACTTTCAAGATACACAATTTGAGGTTGTTCTATATCAGTTGTAGCAGTTGGAAAATCCTGTAGTAGGGTCATTTTTTTTAATCGACTGGATAAAATCGCTGCTAAATCATGTGCAAATTGTTGATAATGACCTTTTTCACCAAAACTGATGTCACTAAATGATTCCATACATAAATATTTTGTAAGTTCTGTTTTGGTCTTACTGTCTAGTAAATCAAGGGGGAGTTCTCTTAAAACAGTGCTGACCATATCCACAAAGAGTTCTTCATTTACTTTGTTTTGTAACAACCTTGCCTGTTCAGCGAGAGCAGGAAACAATCCCTTGATTTTTCTATAATTTAGAAAATAACCTTTAGTATATCCTTTAGGATTAAACCATCCTTGATATTCAAAGGGACAAAAAAGATCTTCATTATTTTTTTGTGGCCATAATAACGAAACGCAGCCCCCCAATCGATGCGTGCAAATTGAATAAACATCATTTCCACTGAAGACATCACATCCAAGCAGACTACATTGCCGCTATGTACACTGTGATCCCCCAAGAGCAAAGAAAACATTAATGCCACTGCAAGGCCGTAGTACTGTTTTAATTGAGTGAGCAATAAATAAGCTTGAGGTCCATAAAACATCTCCACGAGTGGATCTCGATCAGAACCATCTCGATAGCCGGTTCCAATGACTTTGTATAACTCCTTGAATTCTACTTTAGGTTGAATAAGTCCATAACTACCATCTTCAAATTGAATCAATTGAGCACAAATGAAGGATGAATGATATATTTTGTCAATCACACCACGATGCTTAAACTCCTGTAGCAACAAACCAGCAAACAATTCTGTGAATAATTCTCGAGGATCTTTAGGTTTTTTTACAAAATATTCCATGCCATCCGAATCACGATAAAAACCGTCTACTTTATTTTGATTTTTTCCACCTTTTTTATTTTTAAACTTTGTGAGCATCTTGCCTTTGTAAGTGAACATCCCTGACTCAAACACGCATAATTTGCAGATAGTTTTATCATTTTTTAATCTTTTGAGAAAGATTTACAACACTATGATATTAAATAAAGAAAAATAGCGTCTATTATCCCATACCTCACTCCATTCTTTGCAAAAATCTACTATTAGTCCCTATTTAGATAAATAAACAACAAATTTCAATCTTATATGTATAGAAAAAGCACAACCATTACCTGTGATTTTTACAGTTTTGCAAAATAAGTTGACGACAATGAAATAATATTTTAATTTGTAACTAAGATTTGTTACTACATGAATAAAAAACCACATCTACCGCATGGAAAGGGAGCACTCATGTTAATTAAGTTAATGCTTGGAGTACGTCAGTTTCAAGGTGAGTCATTTAAACAAATGCAGGGGATTTTTGAGCATCTAAGTATGGGGCAAAGTCCCGAAATTTTATTCATTACTTGTTCTGATTCACGCCTCATGCCAAGTCTGTTAACTCAAACAACACCTGGTGAATTATTTGTCATTCGCAATGTGGGCAATATTATTCCCCCCGCCAATGTACCTTCCAGTGAAGCAGCAGGAATTGTGTTTGCTCTAAATGAGTTAGACAGCATTAAAGATATCATTATTTGTGGTCATTCACACTGCGGTGCCATGAAAGGACTATTAACTCCAGACTTAAAAGATCGTCTTCCCGAAGTAAGTTCGTGGCTACACCATTCTCATTCAGTTTTAAAACAAATGCAGGAGACACACACGCCCCACAGCCAGGACTTTGATTTAAAGGTTCGTCAAGCAACAAAGCTCAACATTTTAACACAACTTGAACATTTAAAATCTTATCCTATTGTAGCCGAAAAGCTGGCTCGAGGTGAGTTAAACTTACACGGATGGCTCTATGAGTTTGAAAAGGGAGAAGTACTTGTTTATGAACCTCAAACTAAGGATTTTATTCCTTTTGAGAGCGCATTGGCACTGGCTGTTTCTGCCCGTAGAGATAAAATTATTGAGCAAGTAGCAATGAATTATCTAGAGTCTTTTACTCACCCACGCACAACCAAAGAATATGAAATATTAATCCAGCTATTTTCTCTTCTTGAAAAGAAAAATTTACTTACTATCTGGCCGGCAATAAAAAAAGAGGCAACACAAAAATTATGGTCGGAGTTAGGAGGGTTATACCCTGGTGTTGACGACTTACAATTCAATACCTTACTGGAGGAAGGATGTCAGTTAAAACTAAAAAATCTCCAAAATTTTCAAAAAAATATCATGGAATCTCCAGGGTATCATCAATACATAGAGCACATAATGCGTTATTCGCTCTTTACCCCTCCCCGGCTCCCTTTAACTTCAGATACGCCTCATGAGTCGCTCAACATCCCTCATTAGGCATTTGCTTGAAGATCTTCACCTTATCTAATGATAGATTCATTGAATCACCTAACGCGATGAGAAACATTAAATTCTATCTATTACTTTTGTTTGCAATTTATTTGTATGACCTATAATTATACTTAATTTAATAAATAACAAATTACCTGGAATTTAAAAATGGAACACTCATGGAAAGAACAGTTATATCAACAGGTGATCAACAAGCTAGGTACTCAAAAAGGAAAGAAGCTTGCTGAAAAATACCTTCCTATTTTACCACTAAGTTACTGTGAACAACATTCCGCCGATGAAACATTAAGGGATCTCTTACAAATTGAGACATTATCATTACAAAATCAATTAACTATCGATTTTGTAGAATCTCCACGTACTGAATTCCCTTTGCACATTATGCTCTATCGCTATGGCAGCCCTATACCTTTATCGGATATTTTGCCCATTCTTGAAAACATGGGGCTACGCACTTATACAGAACGACCTTATAGAATAGAGATTAATCAAAATGAAGTGATTTGGATCGGCGATTTTAATGTCACATACACTCGAAGTAATTTACTTCCCCTCGATAAAGTGAAAGCCATTTTTAATGAAGCATTGATAAAAATTAGTACAGGCGCATGTGAAAATGATGGTTTCAATAAACTGATTTTAGGTGCCGGGTTATCGTGGCGTGAAATTATTATTATTCGCGCTTATGCAAAATACATGCAACAAATAGGGTTTCGTTTTAGCAAACAATATATTGAAAAAACGGTGGATACCTATGCCTTAATTGCCAAAAAACTTATTCAACTTTTTTATTTAAAATTTAGTTTGAAACAAAATTCGACCATTCAAAAAGAAAAAATTGCCCTGGAACATGAAATTCAAACGGATATTGATGCAATTAACAGCCTAGACGAAGATCATATTGTTCGCTATTTTTGGTCTTTAATAAAAGCCACTTTACGTACGAACTATTTTCAGCATAATTCTGAAGGACAACTCAAAGAATATTTATCACTTAAGCTTGACTCAACAAAAGTCCCTGACTTACCTCCTGGGCAGCCGATTTATGAAATTTTTGTTTATTCTGCACGCTTTGAGGGCATTCATTTGCGTAGCGCAAAAGTAGCTCGTGGCGGTATTCGTTGGTCCGATCGCCCTGAAGATTTTCGTACTGAAGTTCTAGGACTAATGAAAGCTCAAAAAGTAAAAAATGCAGTGATTGTGCCTTCAGGAGCAAAAGGTGGTTTTGTCTTAAAAAAACCATTACTGTCACTTGATCGTGAACAAATAAGACATGAAGTAATTTACTGTTATCAATCTTTTATTCGAGGTTTACTTGATCTTACCGATAATCTTATCGACGATCGTGTTGCCCCTCCCCCAAAAACCATCTGTTATGATGATGCAGATCCTTATCTTGTAGTTGCTGCAGATAAAGGAACTGCAACATTTTCTGATATCGCTAATGGTATTGCCAAAGAATATAACTTCTGGCTTGGTGATGCTTTTGCCTCCGGAGGATCTGCAGGATATGATCATAAAAAAATAGGGATTACCGCTCGTGGTGCCTGGGAATCAATCAAACGGCATTTTCGTGAATTGGATATCAACATCCAACAACAAGACTTTACTGTGGTAGGTATAGGAGATATGAGTGGTGATGTATTCGGTAATGGGCTAACGTATACCAATCATTGTCTTTTAATTGCCGCCTTTGATCATCGTCATATTTTTCTTGACCCTACTCCAAACGCTCATCAAGCCTTTGAAGAACGTATGCGCTTGTTTCAATTACCCACTTCTTCGTGGGAAGACTACAATCCAAAACTGGTTTCAAAAGGGGGCGGTATTTACAAACGAACAGTCAAGTTGATCTCGATTACTCCTGAAGTAAAAAAAGTCCTTGCAATTACAGAAGACTCTCTCACACCGAATGAATTGATTCGAGCCATATTAAAAGCACCTGTTGATTTATTATTTAATGGTGGTATTGGAACCTATGTCAAAGCATCAACTGAATCACATGCTGATGTGGGAGATAAAACCAATGAATTTTGTCGCATTAATGGAAATGAATTACGTTGCAAAATTGTAGGCGAAGGAGGAAATCTTGGTTTTACTCAACTAGGAAGAGTGGAATTTGCACTTAATGGTGGTTTAATTAATACTGATTCCATTGATAATTCAGCGGGAGTCAGCTGTTCTGACCATGAGGTCAATATTAAAATTCTTCTCAATAAAGAAATGAATCAAGGGAAACTTACTGAAAAAAAACGCAATCAACTTCTTACGAAAATGACCGAAGAAGTCGCTCAGCTCGTTTTGCAAGACAATTACAATCAAGCGTTGGTCTTAAGTTTTTCTGCGATAAATACCGTATCTTATAGTGGTTTATATCAAACCTACCTTAAAGAACTGGAAGGAGTTGTGAATTTAGATAGAAATGTTGAATTTCTTCCTGATGATAAACGACTTTTAGAACGTAAAGCGTCTGGACAAGGTTTAACACGCCCAGAATTATCTATTATTATGGCGTATACAAAAATTTACATTACCAGTGAATTATTGAAATCTAATTTGCCTGATGATCCTTATTTTACAACCATACTTGAAACCGGTTTTCCTTCATTACTTAAAAAAAATTATGCCGATGCAATGGCAAAACATCGACTACGTCGTGAAATTATCGCAACACAACTAAGTAATCAAATTGTAAATACTGTAGGGATCACATTTATGTACCGTTTACATATAGAAACAGGCCAATCAATAGCGGATATTGCTCGTGCTTATACTATTGCAGCCAAAGCCTATCAAGTAGACAATTTGCATTGTTTAGTGGATTCACTAAATTATAAGTTACCCGTACAAACTCAATATGAATTGCTTCATCATGTCAGGCAGTTAATGAATTTAGCCACTCGATGGTTCTTACATCATAAACGTCTTGAAGGTGAAATAGCCCACAATATAGACCATTACAGCCAATCAATAAGTAAACTTGAGCGACTAATCCCTGATCTAATGGCTGGAGTCACTCGAGAGTATCTCGATAAAATGGTCACACAATTTTTAGGTATCGGTTTACCCGAAGAGGCCGCTCGAAAAATTGCTACCACGCGGGCAATGTATACATTGCTCAACATTACAGAAGTTGCGACACAAAACAAATTCGATTTAAGAAAAACTGCAGAGGTGTATTTTACAGTGGGTAGTAAATTTAGTTTAGTTTGGTTTCGAGATCAAATAGGGAACGACTCTCGTGAAGGTCATTGGAATAATCTTGCACGTTTATCCTTGCGCGATGAGTTAGACAACCTCCAACGTCGATTAACCATTGTCATTTTAATTCACGATCAAAAAAAGCTTAATGCTGAAGAATTGATTTCCTACTGGTTTACCAAAAACAACTTTATTCGGCAACGCTGGGAACAATTATTGGAAATGTTATTAGATAGCCAAAGCATTGACTATACCATATTTTTCATAGCACTGCGTGAATTAACTACATTAATTAGTGCAGAGAAATAAATGCTTGTTTCTTTTTGAATCACGCCATAAAACAACGCTCTAGAAATATTGTTTTTTTTTGGGCGTATATGGTACTTTGTGTTCTCAAATTTAATGGTTAATGGAGTATATAATGGATGAAGAAAAGAGAAAAAATGCGAAGCAGAAAATCGCCAATGCTAAAAATCTAGAACGATATTTTTCCAAGAAGGAAGCAATTACCGAGTACCAAAATGGAATTAATTTATTTCTGCAAATTTCCAATAAAAGCGTTGCAGATATTAAAGCCATTGTTAGTGCTTACTATGAGCTTGCCACTCTCTTTTTTAATTCAAAAGATTATGCACATGCGGGCGAATGTTATGTAGCAGCGATAAACCAACTCGTACAAACGTCATTAGATGATGATTCATATCGAAACTTAGCTGAATTATATATTGATTTGGCTGATGCTTGTTATGAAATGATGAATCAAGTTGCCGGAGATGAGGCAATGGCTAATGCAATAAAAGCATTTGGATTAATTCGGTATAAAACACCTGAAGAACAAAAAATTGGTGATCCGGTGACTCATTTCAAAGAGTTTCATGCTTATTATGAAAAAAAATTATCCACAAAATCATACTTAAAATCGGCTAAGTTTATGAATCATGAACATTTACTGGGTGAAAGACAAGTTGAAAGACAACAAGAGCAAGCATTTTTCAATCAATTTGAAAGCATATCTCTTAGTGAAATACAGCAATTTGATCGTAGTCTAGAAAATATGTTATCCCAATTGTCCTTGTCCGCAGAACCACCAGCATTTAGTCCGATTTCATTAAATGAAACGCCCAGTGATAGTGCTTATCGCGGAATGGCAATGCAGTTTTTAAATTTAGCCAAATCCCAGATTCAGAATAAACAAATTTCGAATGCGATTACCACCTATCAACAGGCAATTAAAACTCTTAATGCAATCAAATTACCCAAAGAAAGCGACCTGCAAATTCTTCAAAGTCTGACGCAACAAATAGAATACTTACAAAATAAGCCTGGCTCTTCGCACTCTCATTCGTTCTCATCCACACGTCAAGTCGAACAACCATCTGTAACGACAACGAGTCAAAGAATGGGATTTTTTGATCATAGATTTAGAGAAAGCACTTATGACCCCACACCACAGTTTGGTTCTTTTAATGAATCAAACGAGGAAGAAGAGAATGACCATAGTATGTCTCTATAAAACCTAAGTCATACCCCGGCCTGTTAAGCCGGGGATTATAATAACCATTGATAAACTTATTAAGATTCGCTCGCTAATGATTTAATTTCAGGGATTCTACCTCAATGAGCAATGTATTTATTAATTCTCTCGCACTTAGGTTTCTGCATAATTGTGCTGATTGTCCAGACCACATGGACATAAAATCAATGTGTTGTTCTTCCTTTGCTTTTTTTCGCATCGTTGTGGTTAGAGCATTTTGAATAGGATAGCTAAGAATATTAGTTTTCTTCTCATGCATACGTTCGATAAATTTATTACGTATTCCTCGTGCTAATTTCCCAGAAAAAGCGCGTGTTAATACAGTATTGTCTTGACATTGAGCTAATAAAGTATGTTTGTATCCATCAGGTATTCCTGATTCAGAGCACGTAAGAAATGCCGTACCCATTTGTACTCCGTCTGCACCTAAAGCGGTGGCAGCAATAATTCCCCTTCCATCCATAATGCCACCTGCCGCAATAATAGGAATTTTTAGTTTATCAACTAGTTGCGGTAATAAACTGAATAAACCAATTAATGAATCTTCAGCTTTACCTAAAAAAGTACCTCTATGACCACCCGCCTCGCTCCCTTGGGCAACAAGGGCGTCGATACCACTTCGTTCCAGCTCATACGCTTCTTCAAGATTCGTAGCAGTACCTATTAAAAAAGTATGATTTTTTTTAAATTGTGAAATCCATACTAAATCCAATAAACCAAAGGCATAGCTAAAAACTGGAATTTTTTCTTCGATAAGCACTTTTATTTGTTCTGAAAAGGATGGTGCGTACGGTTCTGTAACCGGTTTAATTTCCAAATCCAGCTCAATGCAAGATTGTTGAATATCACGACACGCCCGTTGCATTTGACTTGGTCTAGCGTGATGATGTTGCGGAATAAACAGATTGACCGCGAAAGGTTTGTCCGTTAATTCACGAATTTTTCTTATCACAGACCTAATCTCTGTCGGCGACATATATCCTGCTCCTAACGAACCTAACCCCCCTGAGTTACTCACTTGGGCAACTAACTCTGGGGTAGTCGCACCACCCGCCATAGGAGCTTGGATAATTGGAAATTTTATACCTATTTTCTCAGCTAATTTCGTACGCCACATCGTTATTCCTTAACTTGAGACAGATAAAAATATTTTACTCTATAAACACACAAGTGATAATCTCTAATATTGCTGTAATTTATTCGATGAATTTTTTAAAATGCATCAATGTCTAGTGCATTGAGTTAGGAGAACACTATGAAAGCACAAGCGATATCCTCTTTTGGCGACTGTTCCGTTTTTGAAACAATTGAACTTCCCAAACCCACCGTTAAACCTGGCTATGTTCTACTTCGTGTAGAAGCGACTAGTGTTAATCCTGTCGATTGCAAAGTACGTTCTGGAAAATACAGTCAAATTTCTCCTCCATTTCCCGCAATTCTGCATAGTGATGTATCCGGCACTATTGAAGAGGTTGGTCCTAATGTTACTGAATTTTCAGTAGGTGATGAAGTTTATGGATGCGCGGGAGGGTTTAAAGATGAAAGTGGCGCATTAGCCGAATATATGCTTGTTGATGCACGATTAATCGCTAAAAAACCTAAGACACTGAGCATGGTAGAAGCAGCTGCATTACCTTTAGTGACGATCACCGCTTGGGAAGCATTGTTTGAAAAAATAAAAATTAAACCAGGACAAAAAGTATTAATCCATGCCGGAATAGGTGGTGTAGGACATATTGCTATTCAGTTAGCAAAATGGGCTGGGGCTGAAGTATACACTACGGTATCTTCCCAGAATAAAGCAGAAATTGCAAAATCGCTGGGAGCCAAAGAAGCAATTAATTATCGAGATGAATCGGTTCAAGAATACGTAGGACGATTGACTAGTGGAGTAGGATTTGATGTGGTTTTTGACACTGTGGGGGGCGATAATCTGAATCAATCATTAGCTGCAGTCGCTCTCTATGGGAATGTCATCAGTATTCAATCTGCTGCTCTATATGATCTTTCCCCTTTGCATGCAAAATCTGCCAGTCTACATGCTGTTTTTATGTTAATACCTTTACTTCATAATGTACAACGTGAACGGCATGGGATGATATTAAAACAAGTTGCCAGCCTTGTGGATGAGGGATATTTGAAGCCACTTATCGACCCACATCTTTTTTATTTTGAAAATATAGATAAAGCACATGCTTTACTTGAGTCAGGCAAGGCAATGGGTAAAGTTGTTGTCCAAGCATACTAACTAACCTGGGTTCGATATAAAAATAATAATTTTTTATATCGAACCTCTTTGAGAACTGGAATCTGAATCAATACTACTAATCTTGAAAGATAAAGTGCGTGTTTCACAGTAAAGAATAGTACTTGCAATTACTGCAGCAGGCATGAGTAGAATGTTAATTACCGGTATGAAACTGGCCAGATTAATAGAGCATCCTAACCCTAATGAACGCATTTTATTGTGGGCAATTTCCTGCCGCATTTCTTTAAAATCCACTAAATTATTATCCATAACAAAATCTTGATATTGAATATTCAACATCCATGCATTAAAAACAAACCAAAGCAAAGGATAAATCGGTTGTAAGAAAGGGACAAAAAATAAAAGACCCACCCCAAAAAAGCGAGGGAGAAAATAACGAAGAAATTCCATTTGGCGTTTCAAACTGCGAGCAACCATTTTGTAGAATGGGATAACTGGAATCATACTTTGATAAAGCAGATTTTGGGTTTTCTCTGCCAATAAGCCATTTAAAGGAGCCGCTATCACATTAAAAACAACCGTAAACAAAGAGAGAAACATTAAGAAAAAACCAAGGATAAAAATTATAAAAAATAAGGTACTTAGAAAACTAAGCCACGAGGGCAATTGATTGAGATAATGAGATGCGTAAGGAAGTAAATAATGATAGATTAAATAAAATAACCCAGCAAACATTAAAAAATTTAATACTAAAGGCAATATAATAAAACGTTTTAATCCTTTGGTAAAAAGATGGCGAATACCCCGTAACAGATAAAATGCCCCCTTCCAGAAACTCTTCATTTTTACCCTTATTTTTACAATATACGTTTTAGACTAGCTCATTTTAATCAGCTAGGAACCCACTTTGTAACATTCTTGTTACAATTTAAAAACACCTTGTTATAATTCTGTTACATTCATTATTTAGACTGGGCATCGGATAACAATCTAAGAGGTATAAGAAATGATTATAAAAAAATATTGCTGCTGGGAATCATAAGCGCTGCTGCGTTTTTTTCCACCTCAGCGTTTGCCAATCATCATTCTCATCGCCATCATCCACGCTTTAAATTTTTCTCTCATCATCACCATCATCACTCAAACTCTTGGAGAAATGTTCACCGAGTACCCCCCCTGGAAATTATATTGTAGTGCCAAATGGAACGCCATATTCACGATATCATCATCACCAGTAATTAGCGTGAATGCGACATACAAGGCATAGAGATGCTTTTTATGTCGCTCACGAATATTATATTCATTCTGATTATCAACAATTCCTCTGTGTGTCATAAGATATTAAAATTTCTTGTATTTTAATTAGGATGTGTTAGTAATTCATTTAGTTGCCCGCTTCTCGGACTGGATGTATAGACCAATAACCCCTATGATAATAGATTATTAGAGATCTTGATGAAAACTTTGATGCAAGCATGTATTTTTTTTCTTATTTTATCTGCGGGTATTTATTTTTCTTTAGCTTTATACATTATAAAAAATGCCGAAAATGATGAGAAAAAATATGCAGATGTGATTTTAGTGCTCGGAACAAAAGCGTACCATGACGATCAATACAATCCTTGCCTCGTAGCTCGAGTACAACATGCTGTTGCTTTATATAAAACAAACTATGCACCCAAACTTCTTTTTTCCGGGGGAAATGATGACAAAGATGGAACGAATGAAGCACAAGTCATGAAAGAAATGGCCCTGTATTTAGGTGTTTCTGAAGAGGACATTCTGCTTGAACCCGCATCAACATCTACCTACGAAAATCTTTTGTTTTCTGAAAAAATTCTCACCGCAAAACAATTTAATTCTATTCTTTTAGTTACTGAACCTTTTCACTTACCTAGAGCAATGCTTGTCGCTCAAAAAATAGGACTTCATGTTTCTAGTTCTCCAGCAATAGAAAGCCTGTGTTGGCAAAAAAACAGATATTTTTCCCGACACTTTCTTAGAGAACCACTCGCTATTATTTATTATAAAATCAAAAATCAACTATAATCTGACCAATAAGAGACCAACAAAACAATAAAAAACTCAAAATGATTTTTTTATTGACCTTAAATTGGCGCATAGGTATAGTTCAAGAACGCTAAATCAGCTCTATTGGTTATAATGCCATCGTTTTCTGCCCCTAAAAAAAGCGCCAAAAACTTACATCAATGGACTTACCTTTATGCTCTGTATCTGGGCATAGATAATTGCAAACTGTCTATGAGCATGATCAAATACAGTTTTGACATAGCTCTAGCCAATAGTGATTTAGCCACCAAAGCAATGCAAGAATGGATAAAATCACCGATTGGCGCCTCAGTAGCCATCCTAGTTATTTTTGGCACAATTAGTGCCTCTTTAATAACACATTATACGATTCATGAAGATAAAATTGCTTTTAGAATAATCATCCTACTTTGGCCTTACGTCCGCGATTCAATGAAAAGCTTACGTAACGCATTGCGCGGGATAAGCAGTACCCTAAACTTAATCTATATTCTTGAGTTTCAAGACATTAGACACTTAATTATTCCAATTGGGCTTTTTGTAGGTGGCCTGTCTGTATTAAATCGGATTTGGATACGTTGGAAATCGAATCAATACCATGAGTTGTTAGAAATAAATGCACAATTGCTTGTAGATCTTGAAAAGTTAAACACTCTATCTCCACAGCAAATTGATAGCCTGCGTAGAAAAATAGCAAAGCAATCTAATGCATTTAAAACATGCTCTTTATTAGCCTGCTTTTTATCTGGTCTGATTGATGGAATAAATCCCTATATAGGATCCCTGGTTTTAGTGACATGCTCACCGTCCATGCTCTTATTAATTACCAGTTTTTGTGGTATTTATTTTTTCACAACCTTAGCAATACGAGTTCATGAAGAAATGAACCTACAACAAGAATTCTTAATTGTTCAAAAAAAAATTGAATTAACTTTATTGGAAAAAGAAATTGATCTTCTGACTACTTACATCACTCAGTTAAGTGATTATTTGAGCCTCCACTCACGCCATAAAGAACTATTTTTAGATGAATACACTACTCTCTCAATTTATCTTAACTTGAAACTAGAAGAACAAGAAAAAGAACGAAAAGCTTTATCACAAATAACTCGCAGAACACCAACATATTTACAAGGAGCTCAAATCGGGTTAAATGCCTATAAATATGTGATGCTTACCTTGAGCACGTGTATTTTTCTATCCCCTATTAAACTTCCTGTTCTATCTTCTGAGCATCGTGCTCTGGTGGGAATGAGTTCACTCGGTGCTGGAATTAGTTATGCTTTTTCTGCCTCTTTTTTACGGCAATGGATAGAGTCCATGAAGTCCTATTTTAAATCTAATAACTTACAAAATAATTGCTGTTTAACACATAACAATAAAATTTCCACATCATTTCAAAATTCAAATAGTTTTTTTTTCTATTCCAAACAACATGAGAGACCCTGCTTAACTTATCAATTATGCAAAATCAACCGTTAAATTAATTATTGATGAAGTATTCGATGCACTTCATACTTGGAAACATAGCAAGAGCTCAAAATTTTGAGCTTCTGCTAGTTTCTCCGGGCTAAAAAAAACATTATTCCTTAAATCATTTATTTGGTCTTAGTACACGTTTCGGAGCCAAGTTTATTGTCTGATTGTAACGTCCAATTGCCTTGCAATGAACCATCTGACTTCAACTCAAACACTTCTATTCCAAGTGCATCAGGTTTTTTAGGATCCCAAAATGAGACTGAGATAGCATTCGGTAAACTTCCTACCATAACCCCAGTACCATAAAGAATAGGATCGCCATTACTATCATCCCATTCAAAAGTATAGGTATCTTTTCCTTTGGTTATTGAGAGAGTAGAAGCGCTTGTGTTATTGGACGCGTCTGCCCGTTGACATTGATAATCTCCTTGAGCACTAGGAGTCGCCGCATTACTTGTGTTTGTTGAGGGGCTAGGGCTAGAGGTTGATGTATTAGTATTGGTCGGAGTGCTCGTAGTATCTGCATATGTTATCATAGTAGAGAGCGATAATGCGGTAACTAAATAAACACTCTTAATTACAGTTTTCATAATAAATTCCTTTTTTCATATCTTATCTATATGAGTATCTTTGTTACTTGGCTTTAGTGCACGTCTCGGTGCCCCCTGTATCTTTGTTACTTTCTGAAAAATAACCATCTAAAGTACCATCAGGTTTGATATTAAAAATTTGAACTGTAGTAACAGTTGGGGATTTAGGTTGCCAAAATATATAACCAATAGCATTGTTTATATTTTTATTCATTACTCCCTTACCAATATAATAGGGAAATACGTTACCGGTGGGAATTCCTGAAATTTTGTATACATCTCCATTTTTTTTGAAAACTATAGTTTCTGTTCCATCATTAGGTGTAGAAAATGGATCATGATAGGAACATTGGTACGATCCTGAAATGTCAGGTGTATCAGAATATACACTCGTTGAGACTGCCAAGATCCCCACTAAGCTTGCAAGCGAAATCTTACTAATAACTCTCATAAGAACTCCTTTTTCTTATCGTCATTCAAATCCATAAGGCTATAGTAAATATATGTTACGCTATAGAGAAAAGCAAATTTATCCCCCTGCGATACTATTTAAAATCTGATGAAACCTTTAACTCCCTCTCTTGTTCATCTAATGACTCAATAAGTTGTTTTAGCCGTCCTTGATTCAAAGCCATTTTTTCAAAAAAACCAATGCTCAACGGCATACCGCGAATGGAGTTTTTCCATTTTTCTGCTGCCTGACATTTTGTCGCCCTAGAAAGAGATAAAAATGAATGCTTGGGACGAATATCTTCTTGACGCTGCTTTATATATTTATCCAAAGAAAATAGAGTAATTGCCGTATGAACCAATTTTGCTTCTCTGCTGGTCAGAGTACGTATCTGTTTTTGAGCCGCAGCGGTAAAATCTAAAGCCGCGGGATAAGATTTATCTTTTTGGGTATCAAAATCAAGTTCTAACAATCGAAGGGTCTCATCTAATAAAACATCATCGTTCATAATTAAATCGATTCTGCTTTTCTGAATAAAAGGGTAAATCCAGCGGCAGTGGTTAGTGATCTGAAGAAAATCCCCGCGTCGATTAGGAATTAAATGAGCAACTTGCGATAAAGCATCAACCATTTTTAAGGATCGAGTATCTATATAATCTTTTTGCATATGAAAAAAATTAAGGCAATCCGTCGCTTTTTCAGTGAGCGTTTTAAACATTGCGAGTTCGGAACGGCGCTCTTCGTCAGTAGTATTCTGACGAAAATAAATCAGATAAGGAATTAAATGGAGTTGTGCAACAGTACAATGTTTATAAAGTAAATAAAAACTGGATTGCAGCAAAAAGAGTATGTCTTTTAATTTTTGAGTTTCCTGAGACCGTTTTGCAGAAAAACACTCATTCAAACGCAATAATGGATAGCTATTATCAAGCTCATCCAGCCGGGCATAACCTGACATACGACTTGCACAAGTCAATAAAGAAAGAAGTTCTGTACTTTTTAATTGATTATCAGAGACACTGTCATAGCGATTTTTTAATTCTTGAAATAAAAGAGAATGATGAAAATCTCTTTCTAACAAACCCGCTTTAAACAATTGCTTTTGAAATGTAAGCCAAGGGATAACAAGAGCATCATTGTGCCATTGCTCAAAAGATAAATGATGCGCACTCCAGCTCCAAAATTGATGAATGATTTCTTGCACAGAACCGATCATCTCAGATGGAACATCATGTTCCTCATCATACATTTTAGCAAGTTCTTTAATACGTGTGACTAATCGAATGACTTCATCAACACTTTTTTCCAGTAGAATTTTTTCTTCTAATTCATCAATTAGCCTATTAAATTCACCGACCTTCATCCTTTCACTCCATGTCTGATAATATAATTAAGAGAAAAACATATGAATAAAACCCTTTAGCGTTCCGTATTATTTGTTCAACAAAAAAATCAATTAATCAACATTTTATTCAAACATATAACAGAATATTTGTTTTAAATCTAGAGTTCTCAACGTTATCATTCCAATGATTGAAGAGTGTGTTTCTAGTGAAGATAAACAGCAAATCCACCATTAATAACTAAAAAATACAAGGAAAATCACTCTGGACGAAGTGTATTACAACTACTATCATGGCAGCATCACGCTCTTTTGATACATGATTATTTCGTTTATAAGGATATTTATATCAATGTTTGATTTTACTGGTAGTTATACTGACCAATATCAGCTCACCATGGCCCAAGTTTATTTTTTAAAAGGTCATGAAAACTCTACTGCAGTTTTTGATTATTTTTCAGAAAACTTCCATTCGGTTCTGGATATGCCATTTTTGCTGGACTTACTGATTTGCTTAAGATATTAGAAAACTATCATTTTAATGAGCAAGATATTTATTTTTTAAAAAGCATAGGAATGGCCCCTAGGTTCCTTGATTATTTAAAGAACTTTCGTTTTCGAGGAACTGTTTATGCCTCTTATGAAGGGGATTTAGTCTTTCCTACGTGTCCTGTGGTTTCTATAGAAGCCAATGTTATCGAAGCCCAACTCGTTGAAACAATTCTATTAAATTTACTAAATTTTCAAACGCTTATCGCCACAAAAGCCAGTCGAATCAGGCGAGCAGCAGATGGATGTCAGTTAATCGATTTTGGGTTACGCAGAGCCCAAGGCCCAGGGGGGTATTATGCGAGTCGGGCAGCAATTATTGGTGGTTTTGATGCTACGAGTAATGTATGTGTGGGACGTGACTATAATATTCCAATTTCAGGAACTATGGGACATTCATACATACAAAGTTATGACAGTGAACTGTCTGCATTTCGCGATTTTGCGGAGATCTGGCCTGATAATTGCTCTCTACTTGTTGATACCTACAGCACTATAGAAAGTGGCGTTCCCAATGCGATTCGTGTAGCTAAAGAAATGGAACAACGTGGACACCGTTTACAAGGAATACGATTAGATAGTGGTGATTTGGGAGCCCTGGCTAAAAAATCACGTCAAATGCTTGATGAGTCAGGGCTAAATTATGTAAAGATTATCGCATCCAATCAGCTTGATGAAGAAAAAATAAAGGATCTGCGCGAACAAAATGTACCTATCGATATTTTTGGTGTTGGAACAAATTTGGTTATTGGAGCACCAGATGCTGCATTAGATGGAGTATACAAATTAGCTTATATGGATGAAAAGCCACGCATAAAGCTCTCAGAGACAATAGGTAAAATTACTTTGCCCTACAAAAAACAAGTGTACCGGCTATTGCATAATGATACATTCTTAGGAGGAGATGTTGTAGCACTTATGAGTGAAACTGATTTGGGAGACATTCACTCTCCTTTTAAACCCGGAAAATCATTCGCTTTTGAGCAGTATCTGCAAGAGCCATTACTCCACAAAGTCATGGAAAAAGGTAAATGCACTTTACCCTTACAAACACTCCAACAAATTGCAGAGTACAGCAAACAGCGTTTACAACAGCTTCCTGAGGAATTTAAACGGTTTGAAAAACCAACCATTTATCAGATAGGCTTAAGCAATCAACTGAATCAAAAACGAAATCAATTAATTAAAGAATATCAAAAATATTCCCATGAAAAAAATAAATAAGACCTTAATCATTATTGATGTGCAAAATGATTTTATGCCTGGTGGTTCACTTGCAGTATTAGATGGCGATGCCATCATCCCTAGTATTAATCAATTACTTCCTAAATTTGATTTAATTGTAGCTACTCAAGATTGGCATCCTCAAAATCACAAAAGTTTTGCATCTAATTATCCGGGGAAAGCCTCTCGATAAAATAATAGTACATGGAATAGAACAAATACTATGGCCTAATCACTGCATTCAGGGAACTTTTGATGCAGAGTTTCATCCCATGCTTGGCATAAAACCTATAGAAACTATTTTTCGTAAAGGGATGAATCCTGAAGTAGACAGTTATAGTGGTTTTTACGATAACCAACACCAAATAAACACGGGATTAGCAGGTTATCTCAAGGGAAAAGACGCTAAGAACCTTTATTTTTGTGGTTTATGTGCTGATGTTTGTGTTTATTTCTCAATAAAAGATGCACTGAATGAAGGGTTCCAATGTTATTTAATTGAAGACGCGACTATGCCTCTTAATCAAAAACATTTTCAAGAGATCAAAGCAAAACTGATTCATAGCGATGTCAGGTTACTAAAGAGCAATGATATTTGATAACTCATTGTTAACAATTTGTTTCTCCTGTAACGTTTCCACACTAAGTTCTTTACGTTATGACAAGCTCGTTCGGTTCTATCTCACGTTTACTTGCACCTTGTCTGGAATTAGTGTATGACGCTATACCATTTTTGCGTAAATCATATGATGATTAAAACCTAAATCGGCCAAAATAGGATTTCTGTCAACTAACGTGGCATAACCTTGTTTTTGCAAATAAGAATTAAGCTGTTCCACTCGATTTTCTATATTATGAACTTCGATACTTATTTGCTTGATTATAGAAAAATGCTTGGGTTGAATACTTTTTATAACATCTATTTCGGCACCCTCAACATCAACCTTTAAAAAATCGATATGCCTAATTTGCTGTTGTTCAATAAAACGTCCTAATGAGGTCAGTTTACATGTAACTTGGGTTGTTCGAGTTTGCTTTTTATAATTTCTCTTAATGAAATAGTCCCGAAAAAATGGCAGCAATTTTAATTGATAATAAAGAAATTTATTTTGCCAAGGAAGTAACTTCAAGAGCGTATTATAATCTAATAATGGTTGAAAATTTGAAATGAGCTTATCTTGGGGTCTATAAGTTGCAGTACCCACACTGTGTCCAAATAAAGTAAATACAACCTCACAATCGTGGGCAACATCACTGATGCCAGTATTGTATAGATGTATCTTACTCTTAAAATGTTCTAAATTTTTTTGCAAACAAAAAAAAGTCATTGGAATCGGTTCAAAACAGTAAATCTCAGCATTATAATTACAATGCTGCAGGGCAAATAATGAAAAAATGCCAATATTTGCCCCTACATCAACAATAACTGCCCCTGGATTTAAACTAAGAAAATCAAGCAAATACGTCTTTTGTGAAAAAATTTCATAGATTAATCCTTGAGTTTCAAGTTCATTTACAAAAAACAGATCACCAATTACAAATTTTTTTTGTAAGATCTCAGGAAACATAATTATCTCCCTTATCATAAGAATAATGGGTCATTCCTGCTAAAATTAACCTGTCTCCAATATGAGGTGTTTTTCCATGCAAGCAGGAATAATTATCAATAATCATCAGATCTCCTGGTTGCCAAGAAACTAAAAGTGTATTTTTTTGTACCGCCTCGCTGATCAACAAAGACTCTTGCTTCGAAAAAGGCGTACCATCTCCGTAAAAAGCCAAATAAGGATGAATGCTGTTTTGCAATAAAATAAAGGAAAGGATAGGATTTTTAACCATTGAATTAATATAATCACTAATACCATTGCAATGGTGGGAAAGCTGATTACATTGATTGAACCATACTAATTTACCTGTTATGGGATGCTTTCTACTGGCAGGCAGATATATTTCCGTAAGCAAATCCTTTCCTTTCCATTTAAATTGTTGTTGTGTCTGATGAAGTATGTTTTCAACCTGTTTTTTTTCATGGGTATTAAACTCTTCCTTCCACGTCTTAAATACAGGAGCAACCCCCATTAATTGAATGATTTTATATTTTATTCCATAACTGTAATAATGTCGGCGGTATAAAACACCTTTTAACTGTAATTTTTGTTGTAAAGACTCTGGAAGGGAGAGCCAAATTTGATGGCCATCAGCAAGCGAAGTACAGCCACCCTGTTCAGCCGCTTTAATGCAGTTAAAAAAGATATGTGTTGGAAATTCAGAGCTGTAAGATTTTTCATTATGTAGCGCAATAGGATAACTCGCAGGATAATTGGATGAAGTAAATACACCTTCTTGAATTTTTGTTCTTGGAACCGGGCACAAATCGTAATTATAATTAGCGCCTAAGTCACTGGCCTGAATTACTGTTTTAAATTGCTCAGGAGTATTAATGTTAAATCCACGGAAGATAATGGCATGATAACGAAGCAGATGCTCTTTAAATAAAGTATTATCTTCTTTGAGAAAGCGCACTAAATCATTACTATTAGCACTTTTTGCAGCAGGAGCTTGTATCAATAAGGGTAATTTTTGCTGATTTAAAAAAGCATAATGGAGCTGCTTATGTATCATAAAATCTCCTGATTGCATCTTTATTATGTAGCTAAAACGTTGCCTGCGACTAACCTAATTTCCGATTTTGATGTAGCGGATACACGTTCACCAGGCAATAAAATTCCAATTAAATTTAAAGGATCCACCGACGAAATAATTCGTGGTATTTTATCTATTTCCTCATTACGTTCCGCTCGCAAAGAATCAACCGCATAAGGCAGTGCAAATTGCTCACCTAAAAATCCATCGACAAACCGTCCTCCACGTACCTCACCACGTAATTCAAGGCGCCGCAAAAAAATCAACAAATCTCGCCAGCGAGGAATATTTCTTTCACGTACAAGCAAATCACGGAAGATGACTCCATAGCGCTCTAACAACATCCAGCACGCTGCTTCTACGCGTTTTTCATGATCTTCTTGTGCATGAACATGTAATAAAGACCAACGCCCCGTACTGAGTGGCAACATGGGATTACGTCTATATCGGCGACTTTGTTTACGTTTTGTACTCATCAAAGTCCGCACATTATCAAAACTATCCGCAGTTACCATTCCTGCTGCAACTAACTCCCATAAGCCATTTTCTACTTCAATTTTCAAATTTCCTGTACCACGTACAATATCTGCATAAAATGAAGCACCATATTTTTGCAAAAATCGATAAATATTGCGGGCTGCATAACTAAGGCTCGTTATTTCTTCAACATTAGCTATAGATACAGAAGGTGGAATCCAATCAACATCCTCTCGAACAAAAAACGTAATTGGCGCATTTCGGGTTGGTGATAAACGTCGAGATTTTTTTGTTTCTTCATCTGAAAGCACTACAGAAGGATGTGGTGATACTCGCCCCCATCCGACTATGCCACTCATGCACAATTTATCGAGCATCAATGCGTCGTAATCATGTACGCGTACAGGAAAAATATCGGTTTCCCATGCGCTTGCAGCCAGCTCAAAACCTTGTAATTGCTTGATTACTGCAAGCAATCCCCTTTCACCATTCACCTGATGGCTTTTTCCAATGTGATGCCATTTCAACAACCATGACATAAATTGCGCTTGACTAACAGGTTTGATTTGTCGTCGTAACGATTCCGTGGTTAGACGATGAATACGAGCAAGTAATCGACGTTCGCACCACTCTCTTTCCCCAGCATACTCGGCACGAAAATGGCCACGCAACACATACCCACTTGCTTCTAATTTCAATAAAGCATGCGCTACATCTAATGGGACAAGATGGAAACAATCGCTCAATTTTTCTTCCGTAATTGGTCCTGTATGCAACAACCAACCTTGGAGCGTTTTGAGTATGGCCTCTTCCGATGAGATGAGTTCTTCATTGATATTCACTACCTCAGAAGCAAAGGAAGCATACGGGAAAATACACTGAAAAGTCTTCTTTTTTTCTGTAGATACATAATAATTTTTACCCGCAACAACCCCTAATACAGCTCTTCCTTGCTGTTGTAATTCAATAAAATATTGTTTCCATTGCGGCAAAGTAGATTGTAATTCGCTCAGCTGAATTATTTCTGGAAAAACAATAACGGTGTGCAGCACATCATGCAATTCATCAGCAGAACGAATATCTGGCCAGGCCTGCCCCTGAACCTCAAAGACAGCTTTAGGATCGAGTTTCCCTACTTCTTCTAACATTGACTCTGGTAAGATGCGACGCATTTCAACCGCACGTGAACGCCGCTCCTCTAATGGAGCATCATCTAAAAATGCATAAGGATTAGTATTTAAAATTTCATGAGAAAAGACCGAGGGAACTGGGGTGTCCACCGCAAGACAAGTAATATGCTGAGTTTCAATATTATGGATTACTTTTGTTACACCATCGATATCCAAAGCATCCATTAAGATATCTTTCATAGTCTCTTCAATAAGCGGATGCTCAGGTAAGACTACATCTCCCCCCCCTAAATTATCCTGACAAGCAGCTGCATCTGGAAATACAGCAGCCAATAAATCATCAGCAAGCATTCGTTGAATATTAGGAGGAATTTTTTTACCACCGCGAAAACGTAATAAGGCTAATGAGCGTGAAGCTACTGCACGAAAACGCATACCGAATAAAGGGGATTGCAAAACTGCTTGGGTGACCACTTCCTTTAATGTGTTTGTATGCAAAAAATGAAACACATCAGACAAAGGGAAGCTATGTTGCTCCGTTAAAGAAATATTTAACCCATTATCGGTAGCAGCGGCCTGCAATTCAAAATTAAAGGATCGGCAAAATTTCTTTCGTAACGCGAGTCCCCAAGCTTTGTTAATTCGTGCGCCAAATGGCGCATGAATAATCAGTTGCATGCCGCCGCTTTCATCAAAAAAGCGTTCTGCTATTATTGTATTCTGGGTAGGAACCGCACCTAAAACTTGCCGTCCTAAACGTACATACTCAAGTAATTGTTCTGAAGCAGATGCATCAAGACCACAATAGATCATTAACCATTGAATGGCTTTTTGTATCTGGGGAATATGCCTTGCTTCAACAATTTGGGGTATTTTTTCAGGTAATAAATAATTAATTTTTTCCCGAAGCTGAGATACTTGTAAAGATAATTCGATGCTGCGGGCAGGTGCTTCACCTAACCAAAAAGGAATACTGGGTGGTGCACCATGTGCGTCTTCCACTAACACCCGACCACTTTCAACTCGCAGTACTTTCCAAGAATTTGTCCCTAGCAGAAAAATATCCCCACGATTACTCTCTACAGCAAAATCTTCATCTAAAGTACCAACCATCGCATTATTTGGCATCGCAATCACTGAAAACAAACCATTGTCGGGAATTGCTCCACCACTGGTGATTGCCGCGAAACGACTCCCTCGTCGCCCTTTAAGTATATGATTCACTCGATCTCTATGAATATAGGCACCGTAACGCCCACGAGATCCGGCAATGCCCTCTGAGAGCATAGTCAAAATTTCATCGAATTTTTCTTGAGTCAAGTGATGGTAAGGATAAGCATTTTTAAAATTACGAAAAAGTAAATCTTCATCCCAATCCTGGGTGGCACAAGCAGCCACAATTTGTTGTGCTAAAATATCCAAAGGCTCTTCTGGAATAATTAATTGATCTAAATCCCCGTGGCGAATGGCATAAACTAATGCGGCACACTCTAATAATTCATCGCGCGTGGTTGCAAAAATGCGACCTGTAGAAATCGCTCCATGCCAGTGTCCTGCTCTACCAATACGTTGTAATGCGGTTGCAATAGCTCGTGGAGAACCGATTTGACACACTAAGTCAATATGACCAATATCAATTCCTAACTCTAATGAAGCTGTAGCCACCAGAACTTTCAGCGTACCATTCTTAAGTTTAGCTTCTGCCTCAAGACGTAATTTTCGTGATAAACTACCATGATGAGCTAATACCTTATTTTCACCTAAACGTTGTTCCAAATGATGCGCAACGCGTTCCGCTAATTTTCGTGTATTGACAAACACCAATGTAGCCCGATTTTTTTGGGCTAAACCTGCGATCTTTTCATAAATCTCATCCCACATTTCATTGGAAGCAACAGCAGCCAATTCACTTTCAGGTATTACAATCTGCAAATCTAATTGTCGAGCATGTCCAATATTGACCAATTTCACCAGAGTCTTTTTAGAGCCGACTAGAAAGTTCGCCACTTTTTCTAAAGGTTTTTGAGTCGCAGAAAGACCAATACGAATAAATGATTTTGGGGTAAGTGCTTCTAAACGCTCTAAAGACAATGCCAGATGGGTACCTCGTTTGTTATTCACTAAAGCATGAATTTCATCCACAATAACTGTATGAATATCTGACATATTCATTCGACTTTTTTCAGCAGTTAATAGAATGTAAAAGGATTCCGGAGTAGTAATCAAAATATGTGGTGGCTTTTTGATCATTTTTTGTCGCTCATTCGTTGGAGTATCTCCTGTTCTCACAGCCACACGAATTTCCGGTAAATCAATGCCTTGCTCTTTAGCCAACTCACCAATTTCTTGTAAGGGTAACAGCAAATTCTTTTGTACGTCATTACTTAATGCCTTTAGTGGTGAAATGTATAATACTTCAGTGAGGTCTTGTAAGTTTCCTGTTACCGCTTTATGCACTAAACCATTTAAACAGGCTAAAAATGCAGCTAACGTTTTACCCGAACCCGTCGGTGAAGAAATGAGCGTATCAAGGCCGGCCAAAATATATGGCCATCCTTGCTCTTGTGGTTCCGTAGGTTTACCTATTTTTTGGACAAACCAATCTTGCACCAACTGATGGGCCCAAGAAATGCTTTGATAATTTGATGCATTCATGAGATTAATGATAAATAAGCAAGTTACACTACATAGTATAGGCAAACTCGCTAAGGTATCTGCCAATATATGCTTATTTTAAGTGTACTACTTATTTCTCAATTTAATTATATAAACTTATTTTATAAATTTTTATCCTGAATAATCAATGCTAATATTTACCTAATAAATAATAAAATCAAAAAAGGAATTGTCTTATGAGTCGCATGCTTCTCTTTACTTCAGGACTCATTGTCATATGGATTACTGGTTATTTCCTTATTGTGGGAAGCCATGTATTAATTCCTTTAGTTATCGCCATTTTTATTTGGCATCTTCTTAATACCATTAGTAATATTATTCAAGGAATACCAATGGTAGGTACCCGGCTACCTGGCTGGTTAAGCATGATTTTTGCTTTTGTAATTGTTGCTGTTTTTATTTTTATCTTCATAAACATTATTACGAATAACGTCAATAATGTCATAGCGGCGTCAAATCGCTACCAGGAAAATTTATTAGCCATTTTTAGCAATATTGACAAAACACTGCATATTGAAATTTTATCGAGTCTGAATCAAATGATAAAATCACTTAATTTACAAACGATTTTAGTCAATGTCTATGGTGTATTCTCAACCCTTGCGAGCTCAACTGTACTCATTCTGCTGTATATTGCATTTTTATTTGCAGAACAATATTTCTTTCTCAATAAAATTGATGCGCTGTTTCCCTCTCTTGAAAATCGCATACTCGTAAACAACATTTTGAATCATATTGTAGTGAATACGCAAACCTATCTTGGCTTAAAATCAATTTTAAGTATTGTCACTGCTCTTTCCAGTTGGATTATCATGAAATGGGTAAAACTCGATTTTGCAGAGTTTTGGGCGCTTCTTATTTTTTTTCTCAACTTTATACCAAACATTGGAGCAATCATTGCGATTGCATTTCCTGCTTCTTTAGCGATAGTACAATTTACCAGCTGGATTCCTTTTACAAAAATTATTTTTGGTTTAGGGACAGTACAATTTATCGTAGGAAATATAATTGAGCCTCGTTACTTGAGTAATTCTTTAAATTTAAGCCCACTTGTAATCTTATTTACCTTGGCAGTCTGGGGTGATATATGGGGACTACTGGGGATGTTTCTGGCTGTACCAATCACTGTAATGATGATGATTATCTTTGCACATTTTGAAAAGACAAGGCCGATTGCTATTCTTTTATCTCGGGATGGCAATGTTTTTAGAACTTATGAATTATTGCCTGTAGAAAACTCCCCCGATCAAAATTGGTCTCAATATTAGTGTTGACCATCTATCTCCCCTGCCTAAGGGGGGGATGATGAATTGTCCATCGGAGATATTACTTATTAACGAGGTAAAAGCAGGGAAATAGCTTTACCTCGATCTCCTTCTATTTAGACTGCCAGAATGCAATATGAGCACCCGTGGGATCTTTAATAATTGCAAAAAGTCCCATCTCTCCTACATGAGTAACCCCTTTTATTTCCTGAGCTCCATGGTGTTTTGCCTTTTCCAGGATTTCTGCAACATTATTTACCAAAATATAAGCCATCCAATGTGGGGGGATTGTGTTTTGTTGATCCGTAGGGATTTGCCATATACCCGCAATTTCTTTATCGCCCGATTGGATAATGGTATACGTCATTTCGTCAGAATGAATTTCTTTATAGTGCCAACCTAATAATTGGCTATAAAATTCTTTAGATTTTTTTACATCAGCAGTAGCTAATTCATTCCAACAAAATTGACCTATTGCGTGTTGCGACATAATTAATTTCCTTATTTTATTTTAACGAGAATTTAACACCTTTGAATGATAGCTCATAATTTTAAAATTGATTAAAAAAATTAGGCATTTTATAAACGCAAAATACCCTTAATGAAAAATCGAATTAAAATGATGAATAATGAATTGTAAAATAATAAGAGCAACAATCATTATAGGAATCACTAAAGGAAATGTACCCTTATTAATAGGTTTGGTGCCGCTGTTTACATTTACATTCATACTGTTGAAGTTTGTTGAATCATAAAATGTATCTTTATCAACGACTATTGCTTGAGGTGGTAGTTGCTCTGATTCTGTTTTGATGCGATTGTTTTTCTTTACGGCTGTGCCTATAGCTAAAAATTCGATTAAACCATTACCCAATTGATAAACATACGTTTTAACCCCTACAACATCATCAGCACCTAGAGCTTTAGCCTCATCATTGATTATGGCCAAAGCATTTTCACGTGCGTGATAAATCATTCGCGTTAGCTCATTAATTTCCCCTCGAACAAATGCTTTAATTGTTGAGGTAATTCCACCAATTAATCCCAAAGAATAAACTGAGGTACCTAGCAATAATTTCATGGGTGTATACCCCATACGCGCCATATTCCACATTTCAATATTAGTCATATCACTTGTAACTATCTCGTTGCCTGGATCACCTATTAATAGAGGGTTATAAGAACCTGTTCCTATCATAAGCATTTCATTAACACCACCAAAAGGTAAAACAGTGGTTTTAATACCAAGCACAGCATTCGCTTTATACTGTCGAGCGTGTGCCGTGATACGCGTTAGGGCTAAGTGTCTGGTTTTATTAAAAATATCAGAATATTCTTTAATTTCACCACGCCCCAAGGTTTTCAGACTACCAAGGATACCGCGGCCCAATCCCAGAGAATAAGCAACATTACCAAAAGAAAAACAAATAGGTTTATAACCAGCATCAAGCTGTGCATATAACTCCTGCCCATCTGCAGAAGTTGAAAACTTCTCCTTGCTCGCCCCTTCTTCTCCGTAAATTACTGATCCTATAGATAAAAACTCAACATTCGCTCCATGAAGAATCAGCTGACTGGTCACTCCAGTAATCCCTGTTGCATTCATGCTGACTGCCTCTTCTAACATGCGTTTATAGGCCGTTTCTCTCCCCTCCTCTATGAGAGAAGTAATTTGCATTAATTCGCCGCCGAGAATTACTTTAAAACTTGAACCTACACTGCCAATAATGCCTAAGGAATGAACACTGTTTCCAACCACTATAGGACCAGGTGCATAGTTTTTAAGTTGGAGACAAAATAGTTCATTACCTGATAATCCTGTAGTAACTGTCATTATTTATTCCCTTAAAAATATTCTTATATACATAGTGTAGCTGTTATTTGTAATATGAAAGAGGAGGAAAATTATTAGGAACGTTCGAGGACAATAATCGTCCTATTTGGAATAAAAAATATGCAGCGAAAATCACTCAAACTTTTAATTTGTATTTTTTACGCTCATACTCTTTATGCAGGATCTGACAATCCCTGTAACGACATATTGAATATTGTAAACAGTCCAAGTAATCTCGACAGCGCATGTTCCGTACCGTTTAAAAAAGTTTTAATTGAATTAAACTATATTGATCAACAACTTAATACTCATCAAGGTGTCCAGCAAAATTTTCCAAATGCAGAAATTCGCTTTGGATTACCCTTTAATAGCGAGTTTTTGATAAACCCTCCTAATTACATTCATCAAAAAAGTTTTCCCAAATCAGGGATTAGCACGACCCTTTTGGCTCTCAAACACTCTATTTATTACAATCCACAATGGATGTTTGCATTAGAAGAGATTGTTAACACACCAGGAGGAAGTAGTGCTTATGGAAGTCATGGATGGGGATCAACACTTAACTGCACTACCACCCTAACCATTAATGAACATCTGAGTATTGATGGAATGCTTGGTATAAGCAGGCTTAGTGATTCATCACTCAATGGTGGCAATCACTTCAACAGTATTAACCCAGATATTGTTATCACTTATTCACTAAGCGAAAGAATTGATATTTATGGTGAAGTATATGGACAAAGTAAAATTAGTGCTAAAGAAAGCGCGGGATATAATTTTGATGGTGGCATTATATTTCTTCTTTATACTAATACTGTATTGAGCATCAGTGGAGGACAACAACTTTATAATTATTTAGGTGGCTTTACACATTATATTAATTTTGGAATGTATGTGATGCTGTAGCCTCTTCTAAATTATAAGCACACCCAGCGATTGTATCTTGTGAATTTAAAAGTCTATAAACATCATGTGGAATTTCTTCTTTACTCATTCGTTGTTTTTGATACGCATCAGTGACACAGTAAATCATGTAGGCAAGTGTGAGTCCGAGAGCGATTGGCCAGCAAGCCGCGGCTGCAGTGATAATAAATGCAATTCCCCCAACGTTAAACACCAGTGCTTTCCAGAACTGTTGATGACTTTGAACGTATTTTTCATTAAGCGTTTTGAGTAGCTGTTGATGATGTTCATCGTTTAGAATAGTTCCATTAAATAATTCACGTTGTAGTGTTCGTTTTGCTTTTTGGTATTTCTTATAATCCTCGGAAGTATTATACAATGCATTGCCAAGCATACTAAAAAACGCAAGCCCCGCTAGAGCAAGTGGTCCAGTACATAACATACTGATCGCAAAACTGATAGCGATTATATTCGCGGCGAAAATGTTGATCGCAAAATAGGAGCATTGCGACTCCCATTCATCATTTAATACATCAATCTGGCGTTGAATCACCGCATATTCAAAAGATGTTGCATCTTTTTGCTGTGCTTGCAACTCGTGTAAGAGTTCATTATGTTGATTCGCTTCAAAAATCCACTGGGCCAAAAGCAACAGACTATCGAAAATCAGAAAAGTAACAACGATTGGTGAAATAAGGGCTTGCGCAATGTGAAAAAACTGATTGTAGGAGGTCAACAAACTCACAGTAGCCCAAACCAAGTCACTAGCCATGACAAATCCACGTTTCTCCATTTCTTGCCGAAAAATTTTATTGGTTGATAACTCATCCCTCATTGCTGCCTGTAGTACATGTTTGATCGTCAAGATCAGATTTAGAAGAAAACGAAACGTAAAAAGTGCAATCCCTAGATCGGTTATTCTCTTGCTCGACTTATTTAAAAAATCCATCCCTTCAGTAAAACTATATGGATTGCTAAGGATTTTATTTACTTCTTGAATGAATTCAGCGATAGAGCTCTTTTGCAAGTAAGTAATGAAATATTTGGCTAAACCACGACTATAAGTAAATCGAGAGCGATTGGTATTAAGATCGCCAACACATTTGCGTAGTGCAGAAATACTCATAAAAATGGACAAAGAATTTTGAAAATTTACTCTTAATTCGTTTAATATAAAATCTGGAAGTTTATTAATTACTTTTTTTTTCTTAACACGATCTTCCTGAAAAAATGTTTCTATTTCTTTACGAAATTGATTTAATTTTTGCAGATCAGAACTCACGTAATCAGATTGGTAATATAAAATCAACACATCACATAAGTACAATAAATAAAATACAGCTTCATTATCTTTTAACCAATACGATTTATTCGATAAAACAACCTGCTGGATTAAAAAAATTCCTTACGTAATTGTTCCAGATTAAATTCATCTTCTTTAAAAGAAAAATCCTGTTTTTTATAGGAATGATTAAAAAAAGTATGCTTTATGAGGCTTATTTGGGGATTTCTCATAAAAGACCCCTAGAAAAGAGTTGTGAAATTGTACTATGACTCGGTGAAAAATCATTAAACAATAGCGTTAATTTTTTGCAAAAAAACAGTTAAAAACCGACAAAATTAGATTTATAAAAATAGATAAATGACAAAAGCCACCAAAGACCCTCTTTTTTTTATAAAAACTAATTGGTACACTCATGGCAAAATATCCCCCTAATATTTCGAGATATAAGTTGACTCTTGATGCAGATAATTCTTTTAATTCCAATGAAAAAAATCCATCAGGAGAGAAGGTTGTTATTATCATTCCAACATATAATGAAGCGTCGGTTATTCAAACAACAATAGAGCAAGTATTTGCATCAGTACAATCAACAGATAATTACGACATTCATATTTTAATTTTTGATAGTGCCTCTACAGATAACACTCAAGAAATTATTACTTCTCTCCAACAAGAGTATCCTAAATTGCATTTAAAGCATGAGCCCACAAAATCAGGCTTAGGCTCTGCTTATCTGCAAGCAATGAATTATGCGTTAACCTCTCTTAATGCAGACATTGTTTTTGAATTTGATGCAGATCTTTCACATCAGCCCAAATATATTCTTCCTATGTTGGACATGCTTAGAACTCACGATAGTGTGATAGGAAGCCGTTACATCAAGGGTGGGAGTATTCCTAAGAACTGGCAGTTGCACCGCAAATTATTTTCTGTGTTGGGTAATTATGTTGCAAGGGCAATTCTTACGCCTAGGTATAAAGATTTCACAAGTGGATTTCGAGCTACACGCCGTCAGCAATTAATGAAAGTGCTTCCTAAGCAATTTCTTACAAATCATTATGCGTATAAAATCCAATTATTGTGGCTTCTACATAAAAATAACGCCAAAATTTGTGAATATCCAATTAGCTTTATTGATCGAAATATGGGTTATAGTAAATTACCCAAAAACAGTATTGCTGACTCTCTGCGAGTTGTTTTTACTTTACGTTATTATGAAATTAAGCGCTATATAGCCATGTGTGTCGTTGGCTCATTGGGAGTCATCGTACAGTTCGCTACATACAATATTCTGCGTAGCCATTTTTCTTTTCCTCCCTTTGAAGCATCAAGAATCGCTATTGCAGCAGCCATTATCAATAACTTTATTTTGAATAATAGATTCACCTTTAGAATGAAAAGCAAAATACCCCGGTCAATGAAAATAAAGAGCTTAATTATTTTTGTTCTTTATTCGATATTTATAATCTACTTGCAAAGTTATTGGCTACACTTTGGTGTTCTTTTCTTGGGTAGAGGGCCTTTTAGAGAAAATATCATCATGGGTTTGGGCATAGGCTTAATATCACTTTTGAATTATTACATTTATTCTCGCCATGTATGGCCAGATAAGCACGTTCACTGGAATAATACTGATGATACGCACACCACGTAGCATTTATCTATGTCTTTTTCTTTATTTTGCCCTGATGCTAGGAATAGCCCCCATTAATATTTTATCTCTTGATACTTATTATTATTGGGATTGGAGCCGCCATCTTGCTTTATCCTACTATGATGGCTCACCTATGATCGCCTATTTTATTAAATGTGCCACCTTATTATTCGGCAATAACCTTTTTGCTTTAAATTTTGTAGGCATCATAGTAGCGGCGTCCTGCTGTGGAATTATCTACAAAACTGCTCGATTTTTTTTATCCCAAGAAGCAAGCTGGATTGCTGCACTTTCGTGGTTATTCTCACCACTCGTCACGATGGATATTCTCAAGCAAACTACTTATGACACGCCGCTTACTTTATTTTGGGCATTAACCCTTTATTACTCAGTAAAATTGATCCAAACAAACAAAACCAAGGAATTGTATTATATTGGGATCAGTGCAGGATTGATGATGTTGTCAAAGTATACTGGCATTGTCTTAATTTTATCCTTGCTCATTTTTATAATCTTTAGTACGTACCGATCTCTTTTTAAGACTAAGCATTTTTATTTTGCTATGATTCTCGCGATACTTATTTTTAGCCCAGTAATTCTATGGAATTATCAAAATCATTGGCAATCTTTTATCTATCAATTAACCACCCATCAATTAAATCACACCGTTAGTCCCTTTTATAATGCAATCAAAACTTTTTTTACATCGTTTATTCCTGCACTCAACATTATGCTCCTGCCTCCTTTTTTGGTAACCAGCAAAAATCTGGATGAAAAAAATGCTTTAATAGTTCGCTTATGCCGTATCATCTGTTTTACTTTTTTATGTTTTTACATCTATACAGCGAGTAAAGCCGAGGTTAGGATTTTTTGGCTTACACCATACCTTATCAGTAGCGCGATTTTATTTGGATACAGCTATACCATTTTGCCTTTTCGTAAGGCAGCTGTCTCATTAATTGTCATTTATAGCTTAATTAGCCTCTGTGTTCTGCTTGATAATACTTCTAAATTTAATCTCATTAAATCTAAAAAACTGGCTTTTTATCACTTAATGCAACAATTCAACACCACCTATCCGCAACTACCCAATAAAATCTTTACCTCGGGTTGGTTTCAAGCACGCATGATGTTTTTTCTTGAAAACAAACCGACTATTTATACTTTAGGTTGTGGTACCGCACAAAATCAATATGCATTGTGGAGTAAAGAAATTAATAAAAAAATTATTGATAAAACATTAAAAGAAGCGATTTACATCGATAGATATGATAGACAAAGCTGTTTGCAAAAATACTTTGATCACTGTGAAAAAATACCTACGCAGAAATATCCCTTTAGGCATAAAGAATATGCATTGAACGTTTACCGATGCCAAAACTTATAAACAAGATCCATAATAGCGCACTAAGTTGCGCTTTTAAATTTAAATTAGGATGATAAGAGTTTACAGTTTTCGATTCTTCTTTTAATGTATTGCCTAGAATGACTGCAATTGATTTAGTTTATAGTGGTTTGATTTTAAATGGCTTGTCCAAAGCGAGTAATATCTTCTGGATTCTACAGACAAATAGCGGTATGTTGAAATAAGCAATTTAAAAATCAAACCACTATAAACACCACTAAGAATTAATAAGGACCTTTGATGCTCAAAATATTCTTTCTTTTTACCGCATTATTTTCTTCAATATGTTTTGCTGAGGAACGAGAAATCGCCATTACGATGGATGATTTACCCCTTGTTGCCTCTAGAATGAATACCCCAGGAAATAAACAACGCTCCACTGAACGCTTTACTCAAATTGTACAAGCCTTTCAAAAATATAAAGTTCCAGTCATAGGGTTCGTCATTGCAGGAGCAATAGAAAAAGGGCAGTGGTCGTTTTTAGAACAGTTTCGTCAAGCAGGATTCATGTTAGGCAACCACACTTATTCTCATTATAACTTAAATCAGATGAGTGCTGAAAAGTACATCGCAGATCTTGACCGTGCTGATAAAATTCTTGAGCCCATCATGACTCATCCTAAATATTTTCGTTACCCTTATCTTGCAGAAGGTACTAATGGAAAAAAACAAAAAGTCCATGATTATCTTAAAGAACACAATTACACTATTGCTCCTGTAACGATTGATAGTAAAGATTTTGAATTTAATGAAATGCTTTATAAAGTTCCATATCGCTCAAGAGTAAATTATATTCAGAAACTCAAACCACGCTATCTCGCTTATATATGGAAACAAACATTAAATGCAGAAAAAAGATCCGGTAAAAACAGCAAACAAATATTACTAATTCATGCCAATCTTCTAAATAGTTATGTATTAGGTGATATTCTGGAAATGTACCAAAAAAATGGTTATAAATTTATTAGCATCACGGAAGCACTTAAAAATCCTGCCCCTGTTCTTAATGTATCATCGCCCCAAAAAGGTCTAAATAAAACATTAGAAGAAGAACTGTTAGGTATTTCTCTGGATACTCCCAAACAAAACTATGTGACACCGAGTAAAATTGAATAATAGCGCCATTATCATCTGGTTACAAAACCTCCTGGAACTATCTGCTCCAATGCTGAGTATAGCTTTAATTTTCACAAGCTATAATGTTTATATAAGTCCTTGACTAAAACAGGAGGTTTTATGTTACTACTCGCAATTGCTTTATTTATTGCAGCTGCTGTCTGCGGTTTGATCTTATTAACTGCAATATTACAGGATAAACCTGTGAATAAAGCTGCTAAAAATCTGCATGGAATCTTTGCCGCTGTAGGAATCATCCTCGTCTTAGTGTACGTATTTATCTTTATGCCTAGCGGGTCTCCCCTTCTGGTTACAAGTTCAATTTTGCTTGTTCTTGCAGCATTAGGAGGGTTGACCTTATTTATACTAGGCATGAAAAAGAAAAAGATTCCTAAACTAGCAGCAGTCCTACACCCACTTATTGCTTTTGCAGGCTTACTTGCTCTGATTATTTATGTTTTACCCTAATTAACGTAAGGCCACGTCATGGTATAGAAATGCCTTGACGCTGTTGCCTGTTACTTTTATTCCGGCTCAAACCGATCTTTCAAACGCTGACGAACCAATTGAACCATATCTTGTGGCGCTTTATCCGGTGATCCTGTATTAAAAGGAGGTTCTGGATCATACTCCAAACCGAGTTGTAAGCACTGAGCGATAAGCTCATTAGTCAATTTTGAAGCCAAATAGAAAGCCATATCAATCCCAGCAGAAACTCCTGCAGCAGTAATAATTTTTCCATCGACAACAAATCGGTTTGGGGTAGGTGAAGCCCCCCATTGTGCTAATCTGTTCATTACTGCCCAATGGGTCGTTGCTTTAACACCCGACAATAGACCTGCAGCGCCCAAAATTAAACTTCCAGTACAAACCGAAGTAGTCCACAAGGTATGCTCATGAATTTTTCTAATCCACTCCAGAATTTCAGGATATTCACGTAATGCAGTCGCAGTGCCACCTCCTGGAATTACTAAAACATCTGTTTTTGAGATGTCGGCTAACGCATGTTCCGCGATTAAAGTAAGACCCGCTCCCGCATGAACTGGTCCAGGATTTAAACTTGCCCTTTGTACTGTAACACCAGGAAGCCTACTTAGTACTTCATAAGGCCCAATAGCATCCAGAGCAGTCATCCCCTCATAAAATAAAAATGTAATTTGCATGAATACTTTTCTCCTATGTTAGCATTTCTTAATCAATTGAACTTGTTTATGACATCAATTTCTTCAATTTAATAATCAATAACATATCATCATTTATTTGCAAATATATCGATCGAGCATAAATTTTTCTTTTTATTTGAAAAGCGCATCTTATAAAAATTTTAACTTTACGTGAGGTTCGCTAAAAACCTAATTAGTCCGGTCTTGATTTCGTTCAGAAAGTTACTTGATGCTGGAAAAATAATTATCATCACAGATCATTCTATAAATTTTCCAGCTTGCTGTTCTTTAGTTATAGCAAGCATGTATAACGATTTTAAAATACAATATAAAGATAAAATACAAATGTACATTCAAGCGGGCGGTGGACCTACTCTGTACCTCAATGAAAATCTATTTTTCCCCCTTAGTGGTTATTCGTTTTCTCGGGACAATTATTGGAGTCAATATAAAGCCATATATAAACCAAGTCGTCTCGACTTTAATTTACATCAAGATTTTGATTCCTATCCAAAATTTTGTATCGAATATGGATTCGTTTCCAAGCAGAAAAAATGGACACTAGAAGAGACTATTCACCTGCAAACGCAACGTTCTTTAATAGAACCAATGAGAAATGTGCGCCCTTACAATGTGACACTGCACAAGAAGCGCTTAATCTGACAGCATCCAGATAAGCAATTTAACGAGCAATGCTGGGACCTGCTATTCAACTCCTATGTCCTGCGAGCTGCTCACGGGCTCCAGGAGAATGGTCAAAATAAACCACATTGGTTAATAAGATCGAAACCGGATTCAGCGCACAAGCCGCGGAACATCCAAATCTGAATCGCTAACAGACTTTAGTCTGTTAATCGTTGGTTTCTACTCAGGATCAGGTCTTATGCTTTGCGAGAATATAAATATTGATTCAAAATAAAATACTTGGATCTACTAAGCAGTTCTTTACCCAAAGTACTTTGTGCCTGGATTTATCGCCACGCTTTAAAATAACTTGGCTTGATGGTACTTTAAATATTTGAGCAACATATTTTAATAATTCTTTATTAGCACGACCTTCAATTGGCGGAGTATTTAAGCGAATTTTAAGCGCTCCTTCATATATACCCACAATCTCTGTTTTTTGGCTCCAGGCTGAACATATAAATGCAAAATTAAATGTTCAGCTTCTCGTTTATACCACACAAATCCATGCTCATTGACGTTTTAACCTATTAAATAATGTATCATAAAGTGACAAATCATGAACAGAACAATTAATGACGAATATTTTTAGGAAGGTAATCCATGACACAATAACTCAAACATTTTGTGTTGATAATTTCAAGATTACGGAAATATGTAATTTCTTTTAAATAAAAATCGAAATGTTCTTGCATCGCTTCAAAATATCCCTTGATAACAACAGAGTAGCGCATTTTAGCTGCATGATGTATTTCAAGTACTTTAGAATATAATGAGATAATTTCCTGAGCAAATTCTGCATGCGCCATTTGAGCTCTATCAAAACAATTCACTTCCAGAAGCTTATATTTAAGTTTGTTGATTCGGACGATCATATTAAAAATATGATCAGAAATTTTTTCGGTTTGATTTTTATAATCCAAACCTAATAGAGTAGGAATAGAATAAATCGTATCGCGTATGTCATTTAAATCAGCAATATAGTTTCCCAATATTTTATTTTTATTCATGTCTATAAAGTTTGCCTGCAATTCTACCAAAGACAAAACAATACGTTTATAAGATTGTAGGTCTTTTTGAGCATGTTCGGAAAGAGCAAAATTATTGTTGGCTTTTAAATGTTCTATGTGTCCCATCACCATAAAACATGCATTTTTGATGTCTTCAAAAGTTAATAAGTCAAGCTCATTAGTCTCGATTTTTTCACCAATTTGCTCAATGACTTTTATCACATCATGAGATAACATTTTCAGTCCAAAATTTGATATCTCTTAATGTTGATTATAGTTTAGTATTGAACAATCTGTAGCTTATAAAACTCAACGCACTGGAGAAAAGTCAGTTTTGTTTATGGCGGTTTCTAAAGGCCACTATATGTGGCCCTATCTTTTGTCTTTATGCTAAATAGGTGAGATTAAATAAAACACCATTGGTGTAAAAATGATTAAGAGATAGGCCTGAGTTTAAGGTTTGACCTTCAGCACGACCTAACCTGCTTTTACCCCAATCAGCAAATTCATACCCAACTCCTACCTGCCAATGCTCATTCAGTGCTTTTTGCAAGCCAGCTCCCACTGTATAGGTAAAGCTTGTTTCAGTATGTGATGCAAAATTAGGGGTAGGCAGTGCTTCAAAAATGATAGGCGTATTATTAAATCCATGGGCATCATTAAAACCAACTCCGATGCTACCACTCACCCAAGGCATAGCCACAAGGCCCATTTCCGCCAATAATTTTGCTTTTACAGCAACATGAGTATGTTGTAACTTATAACTATAGATAAAATTGTCAAACTCTGGATCAGCATCATCCCAAATACTTCCATTCAATGAAGTATTGTTCGTGAAGCCAACGGCAACACCCAGTTGACCTTGAAGTGTTTGCGACAAGGTCTTTTGAATACCTAAAAAAACTTCTCCATCAAAAATAGCGTCATTAGATTCTTCCATTGTATATGTCTTGACAATATCTGGAGCTAACTCAATGGTCTGGGTTTCTGCACTCGCTCCCCATACAGGACCAGCGCTAAAGGTGCCTACCCAAGTCCAATCAGGTTTCGTTGGTCCCATTGTTCCTGCCTGGGCACTACCTATTAAAAAGCTCGTTGACAAAAACAACAAGCCCACCATTTTTTTCATGAAAAAACTCCTTTTCAATATCATTATCACCGCATATTAACAGACTCTATTAAAAAAAACCTCAATATTTGGAAACAGATTTTAAAAATTTTGCGAATTTAAATTCGATCTTATTTTTTATATTTTCGTTTTCATCCGTTCCTGCAATAATGGAAAAATTTTTTTATTATCAAACGACTATGGTCAAAAAATATCTAATACAGCATTTAAAAGCTGCCGTGTATATGCCTCTTTAGGATGTTGTAAAATAGTTGCACAAGGACCAAATTCGATCCCGACTCCATCTTTCATAACCAACACGTCATCGGCAATATAAGAAACGACCCCCATGTTATGAGTAATGAACAAATAGGAGACTCTTGTTTCTTGCTGTAATTCTTTTAATAAATTAAGGATTTGCGCCTGAACAGAAACATCTAAAGCACTAGTAGGCTCATCACAGATTAAGATGTCCGGCTCGGTGGCCAACGCCCTGGCAATACAAATTCTTTGTCTTTGCCCACCTGAGAATTGATGCGGATATCGCTGTAAACTGGTACTTGGCAAGTTAACATGATTTAATAGTTCTTTTTGTTTTTTGTGAATGAATGAATGTGCCATCCCTTGAGCATACATCCCTTCAGCAAGGATTTCCCCAACCGTCATACGCGGATTCATAGAAGAATAAGGATCCTGAAAAATAATTTGAACTTTTTTTCTATATTCTCTTAACGCTCGCCCCCTTAGCTTTAATACATTCTGACCTTTATACTGTATTTCTCCACCAACAACAGGTAGTAGACGCAATAAAGCGCGGCTGGTTGTTGTTTTGCCACAACCTGACTCGCCCACCAATGCTAAAGTTTTTCCTTGGTGCAACCGAAATGAAAGACCATCAACTGCTTTTAAGCACTCTTTATGACGACTAAATATCTTTTTTTTCTGAACAAAAGCAATAGATAAGTTCGTGACATGTAAAATAGTATTCATTTCACTATTAGTTGGGCTCCATTCTACTTTATTTTTTTCTAAAGGAGGTAATTCACTCAGCTCAGGATATAAATGACACCGCACAAGTTGCCCCTTTAAATCTTGTAATTGCGGCTGCTCCAATTGACATCGTGGAAAAGCATAAATACAACGAGGATGAAATCGGCAACCCGAAGGCATTTCATCCAAAGTAGGAACACATCCAGAAATGACAGACAAACGCTCTTCTCGTTTTGCAAAAGAAGGCACGGAATCTAGCAACTGCTGAACATAAGGATGTTGCGTCTGTCGTGAAAAAAATTCCTCTATGGGCGATTGGGCTACTATTTGACCTGCATACATCACACTCACATGAGTGGCCATTGCTTTTACTACACCTAAATCATGAGTGATCAATAGCATGCCCATCTTGCGAGTATTTTGTATTTTTTTTAATAAGTTAAGTATTTGTGCTTGAACCGTCACGTCTAAAGCTGTTGTTGGTTCATCTGCAATTAAAATATCTGGCTTACATGCTAAGGCCATTGCAATGACTACCCGTTGCTTCTGTCCCCCTGATAACTGATGCGGATATTGGTGAATTTTGATTTGAGGATGAGGCATTTCTACTTCGTGAAGGAGGGATAATAACGATTTTTCTAGTTCTTGAGAGGTAAGTGAATGGTGTTTGGTTAAAACTTCTCCTAACTGCTCCCCTATAGTCATTACTGGATTTAATGCCGTCATTGGCTCTTGAAAAATCATTGCAATCTTGCGGCCTCTTAATTGCCTCATCATGTATTCCGATAAATCAAGAATATCTTGTCCATCCACATAAATTTGACTTTCTATTCCATAGGCACCTGATTTAGGTAGTAAACGCATTAATGCCAGGGAAGTCAGGGACTTGCCACAACCCGATTCACCCAATAAAGCCAAGGTTTCACCTGGATGTAAATTAAAATTGAGTTGATCTAATGCTGGAACTATCTTTCGATGATCTTGAAATACTACCGATAATTGATGAATTTCGACACTCTTTTTTTGCATATTTCTTCTGATAATGCCTCGTTTTCTACTTGCCAAAAAAAGCTTCTTTAATATAGATTTACAAAGGAATATTCAACTACTGTAGCATAATATGTGGTAAAATAAACCTTAACTATTCACCTCAATTTTGATTATATTTTCATTGAAGCTGTGCTGAATTGTTACAATAGACTTAACTTATATTTGAGATATGCCCATGTCAGAAAACTACACTGCCCAAGCAATTGAAGTCTTAAGTGGACTTGAGCCCGTTCAGCGTCGTCCCGGTATGTATACCGATACGACTCGTCCAAATCATTTGGCTCAGGAAGTCATTGATAACAGCGTGGATGAGGTGTTAGCCGGTTTTGCCAGCCATATTCGCGTCACACTCCATGATGATGGCTCTATTGAAGTCGAAGATGATGGGCGCGGTATGCCTGTTGATTTACATCCACAATTAGGATTAAGTGGCGTCGAGGTCATCATGACCCGCCTGCATGCGGGCGGTAAATTTTCCGATAAAAACTATAGCTTTTCTGGTGGATTACATGGAGTCGGGGTCTCTGTTGTTAACGCACTTTCCGAACGCCTCGATGTGACCATCAAGCGCAATGGACTTGTTTATCAAATGTCGTTCGCTAATGGCGATAAATTATGTGAATTAAATGAAGTAGGCCTAACAAAAAAAAGAGATACTGGAACTACTATTCGTTTTTGGCCTAATTCCAAGTATTTTGATACGACCCGTATTTCAATCAAACATTTAATGCATGTACTTAGAGCAAAAGCAGTACTTTGTACTGGCTTATCCATGACTTTTATCAATAAAGTAAACAACGAGGAAATGCACTGGTGCTATGAAAAAGGTCTTATTGATTATTTAAATCAATCGTTACCTGATGGAGATTACTTACCTGAAGAGCCGTTTACTGGAGAGTTTAAAAGCGATGAGGCAACCGTTGACTGGGCCTTAGTTTGGTCAAATACAGCAAACACAGGCTTTAGTGAAAGTTATGTGAATTTAATTCCAACTGTCCAGGGCGGCACCCATGTAAATGGTTTACGCTCAGGTTTGTTTGATGCGATGGCTGAGTTTTGCGAATTAAGAAATTTGCTTCCCCGTGGCGTAAAACTCACTGCAGATGATCTGTGGGAGCCTTGTCAATACGTGTTATCTGTTAAAATGAAAGAGCCACAATTTGCAGGACAAACTAAAGAACGTTTGAGTTCTCGCCAAATTTCAGCTTTTGTCAGTAATGTAGTCAAAGATGCTTTTGCGCTGTGGTTAAATCAACATCGTAATCAGGGTGAAGCAATTGCTGCATTAACAATAGAGAGGGCACAAAAACGTTTAAAGCAAGCAAAACAGGTAGCTCGAAAACGAGTAAGCCAGGGACCTGCCCTACCTGGTAAATTGGCTGACTGTTTGCAAACTGATCTTAGCCAAGCCGAGCTGTTTTTAGTCGAAGGAGACTCCGCGGGCGGTTCGGCAAAACAAGCACGTAATAAGGACTTCCAAGCAATTTTACCTTTGCGAGGAAAAATTCTTAATACCTGGGAAGTAGATTCCTCTCAAGTTTTAGCCTCCCAAGAAATTCATGATATTTCCGTCGCTATAGGAGTAGATCCTGGTTCTGACGATCTCAGCGGGCTTCGTTATGGTAAATTATGCATTCTTGCGGATGCCGACTCAGATGGAGCACATATCGCAACATTAATTTGTGCTTTATTTTTACGTCATTTTAAACCCCTTGTCCAAGCAGGACATGTATTTGTTGCGATGCCCCCCCTTTATCGAATTGATGCAGGAAAAGAAGTTTATTACGCGCTAGATGATGAAGAAAAAAATCGTATTCTTAACCACCTAACCCAAACAAATCGCGCTAAAGCTAATGTTCAACGCTTTAAAGGGTTAGGAGAGATGAATCCGATACAATTACGTGAAACGACTATGGATCCGAACACACGGCGATTGGTTCAACTCACTCTAGGTGACCAAGGAGATGCCGAAGCGATTATGGATATGATGCTCAATAAAAAAAGAGCGAGTGATCGAAAAGTCTGGTTGGAAACGAAAGGGAATTTAGCAGAAATTTAGTTCTTCAATTTTAAAATTTTAATATTCAGCCCAGAATATTGCTGGGCTGAATATGCCAACTATTTAAAAAAGTATTTCCAGTTTTTTTCCGTTCGAAGTGATAGGCTTTTTTTATCTCTTAGGAGAGATAAAACTTTCTGACACTTTCTGCTGTTACTCTGTAATCGATAATTGCGATTAGAGAAGTCGAGATATTAATTCGCTCAATCCAGGCTATATCTTATACATAAACAGTTACCAGCCAGAACGATGGGGACATAGACAGGATCTAATAAAATTCTTATTCAAAATTCACATTAGCCTCATGTTAGTGTTCTCATGAGGAAATTATGAAACCTATTGAGGATATTAGAAATGAATTAAACGAATTATTTAAGCACAAAAAACGATTATAAATTTAAATCTCCAGAGCAAAAAACAGAATCTGATGAATATATATTATCTTTTGACACAGTAACTAACGAAGAAATAGATAGAGATAATAACACTTTTTATTATATCCTCTTTGCAGAGGAAATCAGTTATGAAATTTAAATATCCTTGAGATATTTGCATATTACAAGTATCCCTGGATTATCTGTAGCCTACACTCCGGGTCCCCCCTTCGAACTTTACCAGCAACTAAGGATAATATCGAAGCTCAATCTTATTATTCTCTGGGTCTAAAATATAAATAGAGATCCCAGATCCATGAGCTCCCCAGCGTTCTATAGGTCCCTCTTCAATGGGAATATTATGCGAAGTAATTCGTTTCTGTAATTCCTCCCATTCCTTTTTGTCCATAGAAAGACAGAAATGGTTTAAAGTATTCATATGCGACTGGTCTTTTTTCTCTCTAGACTTCATATCGATTAGAAATAAATCAACAATCGTATCAGCGTTAATTCGAACCGACGGAAAAGGCGTCTGCCCCGCACGAAACTCCTGAACCCGCTCGGAGGATAATCCCAGTACATCCACATAAAATCGCAACATGGCATCAATATTTCTTACATTTAACACAATATGATCCATAATTTTAGGCATTATTTTCCTTAATATAAAAAATTGTTCGCAGATAGATTACTTACTACTAAAAAATAAAGATATAGGAATCTTCTAGGTTATATGCCGAATAAGGGCATTTAATTTATCTTGCAATCCAGGTTTAGACGCTGCTGTCATTTTCATAAGTGAATTGCTCTTTTCAATCACAATAAGAATCATAAAAATCACAATAAGAGAAAGTATTTATCACATACCAACCTTCGAATGATGCTTGATAGTAAGCTTGCAGAAATATATGGAGTTGAAACAAGTGTGCCCGAAGCAGAATTTACTTTGATGGTTTAACTTTTGGTTATATCTTATTAAGTTATTTTTTTAAATAAATTTTCATCTAATTCATCTGAGATCAATCTATGACCATAAAATGGATACCGGATAACCAAATTGGTGAAGTGCAAAAAGATGGCTCCTTTACTCGCGCAGCTTCATATGGAGTAAGCATGATTAATGCTTACTTTTTTGATGAACTATCAAAACTTGGCGCGACCAATCAAGAAAAAAAATCTATTGGAAATTATTGAGACCGAATCCAAACTAGTACCTTCTTTGAAAGCTTTAGACATCATCGGTTTTTTCTCCCCTAAGGAGTGGTTGTAAAGCGATAACCAAGGGCGAATAATGATTATTTTGCTTTATTTTACGCAACAACCAGAAGCCGTTACCCCAGAAACTGTGAAACAATTAAAAGAAAAATCTGCTAATTTGGTGCCCCATTTGCAGAAAATGATTGATAAAATTTTAAATAGGTCTGCATCATGAAAAATCCCACTATTGCAATTGATCCAGACAAGCTAATCCCTGACAACAAACAAGGCATGATTACTGAAAATGGAACATTTTATCGTAAAGGAACATCACTAGCGACATTTGATAACGCAAAAAAATATCAAGCATTAATTGATAACGGTGTGAATGATGCCAATCATCCTGAAATTCAGAACACTATAAATGATCAACGATTTATTACCAATATGATGGCAGTAGGATTATATTTTTCTTTTTTTCCAGAAGCAGATTGGTTTGCTGATGAGCAACAAGAGGGTAGGATGATGCCTGCTTTGCTGATGCTACAGCAATACCCTAATAAACTTTCCCATGAATTACAACAACGCTTACTCTAATTAAAAACTAAGCTTAATCCCATTACCCGAGCTTTAATTGAAGAAACCTTGGATTATCATAAAAAATACATGGCACGACTCGGAGAAACAAAAAAATATTTATCTCATTTATTGATACAGTACATGCACAGCATGGCAAACCAAAATATTAGTGATATTGATGCACTCTGGCTAGATACACCAGAAAGTTGTTTCATTACCCCTTACGCTGATTAGCCTATCAAAGGCAAGAGTAACATTATAAATTTCATTAAAAACCATGTTGATCAAGTAATTTATCCAATTTCTAATGTGGATATTGAGATAGATTTAATAAAAGGCATTACTCATTTATACGCATTAAAGACTTTAAAAACTGAATCAAAAGAAAATCATATATCTAAAGAAAAACCTGCTTCGACTCAAGCCATAATAAATGTAGAATTTGTGCGTTTAGATGTCCCTTCCTGTCAGCCTATCTTAAAAGGGTTTGACGATTGGCGATTAGGCAATTGGAAAATTTACAATTGGACCGAAGTGTTTCCTTGCTCTAAATTTTAAGGATTTTATTCATGCTAAAAAACTCTTTTAAAATGCTTGGTCTTATTTTGCTCATATCTACTCGTTCATCCTTCGCTGCTTTATATCTAGAAACGCCCTTTCAAAAAGATTTATTGACTGATAGTAAGATGCATCTTTATCTCTGTGGGACTGGCGATCCAGAGGTAACGATGCAAAATATTCGTAAACCTGCCTGTCTTGCTATAATTGCCGATAAACAATTCATGCTCTTTGATGCAGGTGAAGGAACATCACAAACTTTAGCATCGATGGGTTTACCTTATGCTGCGATTCATAATGTGTTTATCACTCATTGGCATTCAGATCATTTCAGTGGCTTAGGGCAGGTAATTAATGCCTCTTGGAATAATGGACGAAATCAACCTATCAATGTCTATGGGCCCTATGGAGTAAAACAAGTAATAAAAGGATTAGCAAAAGCCTATCAACTGGATGTCATTTTCCGTGCCTCCAACAGCCAGGGGCGATTAGATCCGCAATTAGGATTTGGGATAGCTAAATTAGTGGATGCAGTAAAACATGATCACACCATTTATGATACTCCAAACATTAAAATTACTGCGTTTCCCGTTTCTCATGAACCTGTCTATCCAGCGTTGGGGTATGTTATACACTACAAAGGATGCAAAATAGTCATCAGTGGCGATACCAAAGTTAACCCTGCATTAGCCACTCACGCTAAGGATGCTGATATTTTAATTAATGAAGTGCTTAGTAACCCGTTAAACCAGGGGATATATCAAAAAGCCATAGCAAAAGTTGATAAACTGAATGCAGCATTTTCGTTAGAAACCAAGAACTATCATTCTGACTCATTAAAACTTGCGAAAATGGCGCAACAAGCCAGAGTAAAACATTTGGTTTTGACTCATTTTGTGCCTGCAATTCCAACCACATCAGATGCACAACAGGCTTTTGTCAAAGGAATGAGTAAATATTATACGGGGAAAATGACTATTAGCGCAGATAAAGATGAAATTATTATTGAATCAACAGAAACAACCTGTCAAATTCAATATAAACCAGCACCGCAACCCACGATCCCTGCATATAAAATTAATTAACTATTCTTAAGGGTCGTACCCATCGTATTTAACCTAATGAAGAGGAGTAACTATGAATGGTTTTTCTCAAGAAACATTTCCTAATGTGAATACCAATAATTATGAGCACATCAGGGATACCATAAAAACAGGAGACCTTTTATTTGCTTCAGGAAACTCATTGATGTCTTCGATGATTAAAGGAGCAACAAATAGTGTTTGGAGTCATGTTGCATTTATTGTTCGGCTGGAAGCAATTGACCGAATCATGATCATGGAAAGTGTTGAAACTGTAGGAGTCCGCACTGTTGCATTAAGCAATTATGTACGCAATTATAATGGCAGTGGACAAGGATATCCTGGAAAAATAATGATTGCCCGGTATCAGGATTTTCCAATTAATTCCTTTGCAAATCTTTCAAAACAGGCAGTTGATCTGCTGGGGTATCCCTACAATACAGAAGAAATTCTAAGAATTGCTGCACGCATAGGAATGAATGCTTTTGGTTTTGATAAAACAAGCCCCGAAGTCATTTCTTCCCATGCATTTATCTGTTCTGAATATGTATATACTTGCTATAAGTCTGTTGGAATTACTATAGATTATAACCAAGAGGGATTTATTGCTCCTGCAGACTTTGCCCGCTCGCCTAAAATTAATCCAATATGTTTTATTGCAACAGAATGATGCAATAAAACCATGGGCAAGGTGGCAATGGACCTTTGCTACTCATGCCCGGAAGCTTCCCCAATTTTTTTGTAATCGTGCTCCCCAAAAATAGCAGAAGCAAATGCATAATATTTAAACTCGAGCAAATTATTGCTAGGGTCCTTCAAGAAAAAAGATTGATGCTCAATTCGAGTATCTTTAAATCGTGTTTTAGGTGAAATTTCAAAAGGAATGTGTTGCATTTTAATTCTTGTGATAAAGCCATCAAAATGATCTCGCTCAAGAAAAATTAAACCAAAATGCCTTGGATAGATTCCTTCTTGAGACGGAAGAGTTAGATCTACTTTATGAGCCACAATTTGATGGCTACCGAAATTTAAAATCAATGCATTTTCGGATTCTCGTCCTAAAGAAAACCCTAATTTATAATGATAAAACTCTTTAGCTAAAGCTAAATCATGCACTGGAAATGCAAGATGAAATAATGTATTCATGAATTTGATTTCTTAGTTACTTTCTTGATTTCAGCATTTTTATCCATTTCCTTAGGTAGACGATTCCTCTTAGTATACCTATTTCCTGGATTTCCTGAGTCACTTTGTCTATGTTTAGGATTAATGGAACTATGAGATGAATTGTTCTTTTGCGTCATTTCATGCTCCCTGTAATGAATATTCTATAAGGATAGCAAAAGAAGAGCAAATTCGCGTAAAAATATATGTTTTAAATTAACAAATAAGTATGTAAGAATACTTATTCATTATTATTTCAATTTTATATAAAATGCATTTAAATATTTTGGATTATATAATTCACATTGATGTTTATCTAAACACTCTTGTGTCAAACTATGGATTTTGGACTTATTTAGCTTTATTCGCTGTAATTTTTTGCGAAACAGGTCTAGTAATAACTCCTTTTTTACCCGGAGATTCCTTGCTTTTTGCTGCTGGAAGCATTGCTGCTCAGCCTGGCAATCCATTACATGTTTTTATTTTGTTTTTATTACTTTTCTGTGCTTCGGTATTCGGAAATCAAATCAATTTCTTAATAGGGCGTTTACTGGGACCTCGTATTTTTTCGGCTGAAAAATCTTGGCTCCTCAATAAAAAGCATTTACAAGAAACTCATACATTTTACGAAAAACATGGGGGAAAAACGATTGTTTTCGCGCGTTTTTTACCTATTATACGCACCTTTGCACCTTTTGTGGCGGGTATTGGAACAATGAGTGTTATTCGTTTTACTCTATATAATTTAATAAGCGCATTTATATGGATTGCCAGTCTCTTAAGTCTTGGTTATTTTTTGGGATCCATCCCATTAATTAAGGACAACTTCGCTCTAGTCATTTATGGGATTATTTTTATTTCGATATTACCTCCTATTGTTACATTACTGAGTCGAAAACAAACTTGATTGAGCAAAATAATCCTTAGTGGCTTGATTGGCTCATTAGATCATTTTTGAAGGATGGTTACCCGCCTGCGCGGGCATGAGAGATTTTTTTCATGGATACAGGGAAATCAGGCTTTCTTAAAGATCTTGTCCTATTATTTTTGCGGAACATACTCAAAGCCATCATTTCACTAAGAGGCTTACCCTAAGAGACACTAAAATTATTCCGGGAGCAACAACTGCGATATCATGCCGTTTTGAATCCAGCCTTTTAAATAGGAAGCGGCCTGCATTCCTACTTCCTCCGGGTTTATCCAATGGCATAAGCCCTCACACAAAGCACCAAAAGAAAGACCTTGTGATAAATTATCTAAAGCCCAAGCCTCTTCACAAGACAAGCTATAAAACTGGATAAGGTATTCAGGTTTACGCCACACAATCCATGGAGTAGACTCCGAACTTTGTTGTAGCTCAGGCAATTTTTGCTCATGAACCAAGGCTTGCCAAAGAGGAATTGTATTACAAACGTAGTTGATTCGTTGCAAAGAAGGATGCAGAATAAATTGTAATCCTGCCCATGCTTCTGGAGGAACTGAAGCCATATCTTCAACCTGCACCACGTGTGCATCCACAGCATCAAAAGCCAAACTCATTTTCCATTCAAAATCAGCCAGTTCGGCTAAATGATGGTGTTCAGGATATTGGTTTTTAATAAAATCAGGGAGCAAATCTCCATACCATCGAATAGAGCGATAAGATGAGGGATGTGTATTAATATAAAGTGTAGCAAGCTCATTAAATTGCTCTGTACCTAAATAAGAATGTAACGCAGAAAAATTAGACGACAAACATTCGATCAATCGCAGTTGATAAGCATCACGATAAATACCTAAACGGGTATCTGCTGAAACCAGTTCAGTTTGAACAATTGAATTAAAAATATCTGATTGACCTGATAATAAAAACGTTTGAAATTGCTCTTGTAAATGCAGAAGTTCTGTCATGAAAGCACCTCTTCAAGGGTTACAGATTCGGCAATTTCCCGAGCATGCTTTATTTCTGCAAGCAAATCAACTAATGGTGGCATATTGTCATCTCGCTCTATCATAGTTGAGACAGCCCCCAATCGTTTTAACGTTGCTCCATAAAGATCCCAAACAGGCTCAATTACCGGTGCATCATGGGTGTCGATAATGTAATGGCCGTGATTGGAATGACCCGCTAAATGGATTTGAGCCACCCGCTCAGCAGGCATGGCAAAAATATAATCCAGAGGATCAAACTGGTGATTTATAGAACTCACATAAACATTATTTACATCGAGCAAAATATAACAATCTGCTTTATTCACAATTTCTAGAATAAATTCCCATTCTGTCATTTCAGATTGTTTGTAAGTAAGGTAGCTGGATACATTTTCAATTAAAATGGGGCGACCTAAAAATTCCTGAACTTGATGGATGCGAGAAACAATATGATTTACTGCTTGACACGTATATGGAATAGGCAATAAATCATGAGCGTTAACTCCATTAACTCCAGTCCAACATAAATGGTCAGAAATCCAAACTGGCTCAACTCGAGAAGCTAAATTTTTTAATTGCTGTAGATAATCACGATCTAAAGGATCTGAACTACCTAATGAAAGAGAAACACCATGCATTACTATAGGGTAATGGGTGCGAATTTGATCAAGATAATAAAGTGGTTTGCCACCGGGAACGAGATAATTTTCAGTTAATATCTCAAACCAATCTAAATCAGGTTTTTGTGTCAAGATTTCTTCATAATAATCAGGTCGTAATCCCAGACCAAAACCAAGAAAAGGCATGCGTGGAGCAATTTTATTTTGTGGGGTATTCATCATTAAACCCAATAAAAAACCAGGCATGAAATATACATGCCTGGTTCATACTATTATTTATCTAATTATTGAACAACAGTACCACCTGCTTTGTCACAATCTTCTTTACTCACTTCAGATATGCCTTTTCCTTTACAAGAATTTTGGCCTTTGCATGCATTATCAGCAGTTTTGCATGAACTTTGTCCTTTGCATGCATTACCACCTTGGCATTTCACTGTGCCAGTAGACGCGTCATTAGCAAAAGCAGGGGCTAGAGCAAACATAGAAGCAGCACCAAGAGCAAGAGCAACGCCTGTTAATTGTATCTTGTTCATTATAATTAATTCCTTTTAGAGTTAGTTAATAAGCTTAAAGGCAAAATATGATTTACCCGTTAGCATTTTAGGAAGTAATATTTAATTTTGTCAAGTTTGCCTCCTTGAAAATAAAGAACCAAAATTGGTCTACATGGTTATTTTTTAACCATTGACAGTCCTGCTAACTTAACCTATAGACTATATAACATTTATAAAGTTTTTGATTTATTTCGAAATGAGCTCTTATGAATAATGAAAAAAATAACATTCTTTATGTTGACGATGAAGTGAATAATCTTACCGCTTTTGTAGCAACATTTCGTCGTCACTTCAATGTGTTTACTGCTACCTCAGGACGCGAAGGTATAAAAATTATGCGTCATAATAATATTCAAATTGTCATTACTGATCAAAGAATGCCTGAGATGACGGGAGTACAATTTTTAGAATCCATTATTCCTGAATATCCTAATACCATCCGTATGATTTTAACAGGATTTACAGATATCGAGGCGATTATAAAAGCCATAAATACTGGGAGGGTATTTCGTTATATTACAAAACCTTGGGATCCAATTGAGTTAAAAATGGATATTGATACGGGTCTAAAAATGTGGAATCTTGAAAAAGAACGAATGTCTTTAGTTGAAAAACTAAACTATGAATTATCCTATCAAAAACGGGTTATGGATCTATTTCAAAGATATGTTCCTAAAAACATAGTAGATGAAATACTGCATGACCAAGACGGAGGCTCTTTAATTCAGGGTGAATATCGTATTGTCTCTGTAATGTTTATGGATATTCGTCAATTTACCACGATCTCTGGCAAGTTAGGTCCTGTTAAGACAGTAGAAATACTTAATGCTTATTTTGAATTAATGACCGAAATAATACGAAACCATCATGGGAGCGTTAATAAATTAATTGGGGATGGAATTCTAGCTTTATTTGGAGCGCCTGTATCTCATATTGATAACCAATTAAATGCTGTCTTTGCTGGCTTAGCTATGATAGATGCATTAAAAGAATTTAACAATAAATTCCATCACGAACTTGGCCGTGACATCACTATAGGGATTGGGATAAATACAGGAGAGGTTATTGTTGGTAATGTAGGAACCAGTGACCACATGGAATATACTGCTATTGGCGATACCGTAAATACTGCCTCACGAATCGAAGAACTGACCAAACACAAACCCAATACTTTGTTGATTAGCGAAACGACTTATAAACCAATTGCTGATGAAATCATCATTGAAGAATTAGAACCTCAAGTGATTAGAGGCAAAGAAGAAAAAATTAAACTTTATAGAGTCGTCGGAAGAAAACATGGAGCATGATAAAAAAAAACTGTGGGTAATGTTCCATCAGAATGTCATTACAGCTTTTTTTTATACAATGATGGGGTTTATAAGTAATATTTGGGCTATTCCTGACGCAATGGTATCCCCTCTTTGGCTTCAAGCGGGTTTCGCTTTAGCGATGGTACTTTGGTGTGGCAATCACGTTTTTTGGGGTATCGCACTTTCATCAGCAATTCTCACCATTAAAGTAGGGGACATAATATCCTGGCAAAACTTAATTGCTGATTCAATTGTAGGCATTGGCGCTGGATTACAAGCGATTTGGGCTGCTAAGTTTATTCAATACTATACTCATACAAAAACACCTTTTTATACAGTGAGAGATATTTTAATTTTTATATTCGGAGGTGATTTTCTCTTATCATTTACGAGCTGTACTATAAGCACTATTGGTTTAGCTGTATTTGGCTTGATTACCCCGGAATTAATGATTAAAACTTGGTTTATTTGGTGGATTAGTGACTCAATTGGAATTCTTGTGGTAACCCCTCTCATTATGACGTGGTATCATAATAAATTTTATTTTAACTGGAGGTTATTTCTTGAGTTTAGCGTCTTAGTTATTTTATTAGGTTGTACAATCAGTATACTCGATAAGTTGAGTCATCCTCGTCTCGCTTTTACTTTGCTCCCATTCTGTGTTTTAGCTGCTGTACGTTTCAATACACGAGTAGCGATAATCGTGGCTTTTTTAACTTCTCTAGCTGGGATTTGGCTCGATATATTTGTTTATCAATTTGGTATCATTGATCTTTCAACACGAATATTACTGTTACAATCATTTGTTGCCATTATATTTTTTACCACATTAATACTGTCAGCAGTAATTACTGAACATAGAAAAGCACAACAAGAGCTTCAGAAAGTGAATATCGAATTAGAATCTCGTGTAAAACAACGTACTCAAGATCTAAATGAAAAAAACAGCCAGCTTAATGATGCATTAGATACTTTAAAACAAGCACAAGCTCAATTAATTCAGGCTGAAAAAATGTCTTCTCTAGGAGTACTGACCGCAGGAATCGCCCATGAAATCAATAACCCCATTAATTTTATTTCGGCAAACATTGGCCCATTAAAAAATGATCTTGAAGACATCTTTCAGTTATTAAATAAATATAGAGAAATTACTTCTGAGACTCCTATACAAGAGAAATTATTAGAAATCACAAAATATTGTCAGGGAATTGACCTCGCTTTTACTTTGAAAGAAATTCACGATCTGCTTAATGGCATTGAAGAAGGTGCTAGACGGACAGCAAATATTGTAAAAGATCTACGTACTTTTTCGCGACTTGATGAAAGTGAATTGAAATGGGTTAATATTCATGAAAACATAGATTCTACGTTAACGCTATTACACAATCTGGTTCGTGATCGTATTACTATCAATAAAAACTATGGCAATATTCCTGAGGTAGAATGTTTTCCGGGAAAAATGAATCAAGTGTTCATGAACCTTATTACAAATGCAGCACAAGCCATTTCTGATCATGGTGAAATTACCATCAGCACTCTCAAGGAGAATGACAAAATTCTAATTAGTGTACGCGATACAGGTGCTGGAATGAATAAAGAGACAATGACCCAGATCTTTGAACCTTTTTTTACCACTAAACCTATAGGAAAAGGAACAGGTTTAGGTTTATCTATTTCCTACAGCATTATTCAAGATCATCACGGGACTATTTCAGTAAACAGCGCCCCAGGAAAAGGAACTGAATTTATCATAGCCCTTCCAATAGAACATGTCGCATAATTTAACGAATAACTTTTATTGGTATGAATATTAATCAGGCTTTAAATATTAAACAACGTTCACATCCTGTACAAGCTATTCGACTATAAGCTTCATTGATTAAGTTAATCATTAAAAGTATGCCTGCTTCAAAAACAAAGTCTATAATAAAAATAATAATTGAGATGAGTAATAATTATAAAAATGAATCATTCCTTATTCACAGAAAAAGAAATTTATGACTTCATAAAAATGTATGAGCCTTTTTGCAACCTTAGTGACGCTTGTCTTAAAAAACTGTCTCATACACTAGAGGTTGAATCTCATACTGGCGATGCCTTGCTTATAAAAAAAGGAGATTTCACAAATGATCTCTACATTCTCATCAAGGGCAGGCTTTTCTACCAGGTCACAGATGCAGAAGATAATGTAACTTATCAAGGTGAAATGAATGAAGGTTCCATTATTGGGGAAATGTCACTTCTATCTGATTTGCCTCGCTCTGCTAATGTATATACATTACGTGATAGTATTATTTTAAAATTATCAAAAAATAATTTCTTAAAATTAAGCAAAACATACCCTGAATTATTAAATAAAATCACGCAATTTACGATCAAACGGCTTACCAATTCTCTACAAGGTGTTCCTCCTCCCTCCTCTCGCAATAAATCAATCGCCATAATACCCATTAAACCAATACCAGATTTTGAATTTCAATTACAAGACATCATTTTTCGCCACTCCTATGGAGAAAAAATTCTTTTATTAACCAGTCGCTGCTTGGAAATTCAAAAAAACTTCTTGGATGCAGATGGCAACATGAGCAATGAGGGAATTTTATGGATTAACCAACAAGAAAAGGAGTTTTCTTTTATATTTTATCTTGCGGATGAAACACTAACAAATTGGACTAAATTTTGTATTCGTCAAGCTGATTCACTTGCTTTTTTAGCGATCGCAGAGGAGCATGATTTTGAATTATCGGAAGTAGAGCATTATATTATAGAAAGCCAACACCATTTTGCAAAACGAAGTATTTTATTAATTTTGCATAATACGGCAACGCGTCCAAATAACACTCAAAATTGGCTTCAGCAAAGATCCGTAAATGCACATTATCATCTTCGCAAAAATACAACAGCGGGTATTTCACGTATGATGCGTATTTTCACAGACAATACAATTTCATTGGTTTTAAGTGGCGGAGGAGCGCGAGGATTAGCTCATATTGGTGTCTATCGCTTATTAGAGGAACGTGGGATTCCTGTCGATTATATTGCCGGAACAAGTATGGGGGCCATGCTCGCTGCTACTTTTGCCATGGGATATACCTCCAGTGAAATTTTCGATTTAGTTGAGGAGTATTTAATTAAAGGGGCAAAAATAGATTTTACCTTTCCTTATATTGCAATAGCAGCGGGAAAAAGAGCTGCTGACAATCTTATGCGACTTTACGGTGAAAAAACCCAAATTGAGGATTTATGGCTTAACTATTTTTGCGTATCTACTGATTTAATTAGTCAAAATTCCTACGTACATGATAGAGGATTATTATGGGAATCGATACGGTCAAGTATTTCATTACCTTTTATTTATCCTCCGGTAGCTTTTAATGACAAACTACTCATCGATGGAGGGGTGCTCAACAATATACCTATCGATGTAATGAGGCGCTATTCTAACAGCAGTAAAATTATTGCGTCTAACATTAGTAGTAAGCATTCATTCCAACCCACACCATTGCCCTATTCACTCTCTGGTTGGAAATTGCTTTATAATAAATTTCTGGGGAGAAAAACGTTACCTATAAGCTTAGGCGAATTAGTTTTACAATTATTAACCATTAGTTCCCAACAAAACACAGACCGAGTAATGTCCATGGCAGATTATGGCATTTCTTTAAAAGTAGAACAGTTTGGTATATTAGATTTTAAAAAATATAAAGAAATTACAGATGCAGGTTACCAGCAAGCAAAAACTCAATTTAACATTCAAAGCGTAGCCGAATTATTAAAAAAATAACGCCTACTTTTTCATTTTTTTCGCCATGATCTGATCAAAAAGAGCTCTCTTTTCTGGAGACAATGAAACGCGACGCAAAGCCAGCATTTCTTCTACGGAACCTTGCACACAATCGGGTGTTAAACGATCAAGAATTAAAAACCCATTTAAATGATCTACTTCATGCTGCAAAACCCGGGCATAAAAGCCTTCCTCTGTTTGCTGATGAAATTGGCCTAATTCATCATAATAGCTCACATTAATTTGTTCATAGCGCGGTACTTTCCCAGACTTACTGGCTACAGAATAACACCCTTCAAAATCATGTTGAATCGCAGAACCTTCAGCAGGTGTGTAACTTGGATTTATCATAATATGCATGGGATAGAAGCGTTTCACATTATCACGTAATAATGTAGCTTCTTCTGGAATATAAATAGCAATGATCCGTTTCGGGAAATTAACTTGGGGAGCAGCAAGACCTACCCCACCAAGTTTTTGTAATTTGTTTTTCATTGCCTCAATTAAGTCTTTATCAGCTTGGTTCAATGGAAACTGCACTGCTTGAGCCTGATGCTTAAGAACCTGATGATACTCAGGTTGCTCTATAGTTACTATTTCCAGATCCATAGCTTGCCCCATGCCTCCCATGATGAAAAAAATTAGTCCAACAATAACCTTCATATTTACTAAGTAATTTATGGTTTATCTCACATTTTGCAGCGCTAATTACCAAATTTTGGCCAACAATTGCCTATAGCCTGTAACCACTCGTTCTGCAGTAAAAAAATGCTGTCGCTCATAAGTAGTCATGAGACCAATAACTTGCATTCCGGCAGCTTTTGCTGCGTTTACTCCATGAGGAGTATCTTCTATCACCAAACAATGGGATGGTAAAACATCTAATCGTTTAGCTGTCAATAAGTATCCCTCAGGTGAAGGTTTTCCGATTTGAACATCTTCGGCTGTAACGATAGTATCAAAATAAGCGCGTAGTTTTCCCTGTCTTACTTTAGAAAGAACGGCCATTATTTCGCTATGACTTGAACCGCTACAAATAGCAATTTTTTTCACTTTAGATGCAATTTTAAAGATAAATTGCTCAAAATCAGCCACTAAGGGCAGCGAATCACTTGAATTGATCATATGGATGTATGCGGTGCTTTTTTGTTGAATAAAATGATAAATTTCTGTATTGGAAAAACTAAATCCTTCATTTTTTAGTAGCCTAGGAAACATATCTTTATCTGCCAAGCCTAGATATTTCTCCATATACTGCCTATAACTTATTGTTATCCCCAAAGGTTTTAGTACTTCACAGCACGCTTCATAATGAATAGGTTCACTATCAAGAATAACTCCATCAAAATCAAAAATAATCGCATCAAGCATATATTTAATATCCATTTGGGCCATTAAGCAAATCATCCCTGAAATGTTATCATCTATCCAAGGTGTGGGTAAATCTAATCTTATTCAAGCAAAATTATGTGCAGCTATCCGATAATTGTAGTTTTATCTATTCAAGACTTTTCCGGGTTCACCGGTTTCAAGAGCAGGTTCTTCAAAAAAAACCACAGGCTCCTCGCTAGTCAGTTTTCTATTATTTTCTAATCCCATTAATTGCATGTTTTTAGAAACAGACTTACCTAATTGAGCCATTACTTGTGGGACATCAGATATTTCAGAATCATGACGTTCGTGAGTTGTTTTCTCCATAGAAGCCATACTCAAAGTTGCGGTATATTTTCCTTCAATTTTTCCTGTTTCTTGATTAATAAGCATTACATATGGGGGATGATATAACGAAGACGCCTCTCCATCGCATTTTATTTTATAAACGCTGCGTGTTTCACCATAATCAAAATCTGATTCAATACCTAAAACATGCTGGAAAAACGTTTTAAAGTTCTTTCCGTGCCCAAATAACCAACAATCTTGTTGCTCTAAGCCTTCAATGAGGGCTTTAGTATCTTTTATTTTATCACCGGAATAATCCAAGTTTTGACAAACGTCAGGCTTGCCATCAGCTCCAGATTCGAGAATTACCGGCATCCCATGAGTTTGTATGTTCTCTGCTGCGACCATTCTTTTTTTATAAAGTTGCTTGAAATCTTCATCACTAAAAATCCACATGGATATTTTTAAAAGAATTTTTTGGATAGGTGCTTTCCAAAATGAAAGTCGATCATATAATTTCTGCATATCTTTTTTTGATCGAACATCATATCCAGAGGGAGAGATACTATTTTCTACTAAAAAAGGAAGAATAGAAATTTGTGCATTATTAATTTCTACAGGAATCACCAATCCAGCTGTTTGCATCGCTCTATTCATCGGTGAAATCGCAATACGCGGATGTTGATTTGCAGGATAAAATAATAACCTGCCACTCAATTGATTGGTTATTTCCATGTTTTTTGCAGCTCTTTCGGAAATAGCGGCATTTGGACTTAACCCTAATCTCTTTTGTCCCCAGGTACTGCATTTCCCATGGCGAGTAAATAAAATATGAGCTGTAATTTCAACTCCTTTTGCTTGAAGGTAGAGTCTATCTGTTTCTTTGATTTGTTTTAATATTTTTCCACGTTGATCATCCTGGCTTTCATTTAATTGTTCTATGAGCTTACTAATTTCCTTGAGGTAATTTTCATGAATTGTTCTAAAAATTTCATTGCGTTGCTTGGATTCCTTTATTCCATCTAACTTTAATTTTTGAGTTTCGAGTAATTTTTTAAAAGACATTTACCATCTCATAAAACATAATGTATAATTATTTTACAATAAAAACACCTAATTGATAAGATAGCCTCATAAAATAGTTACTATGACTTGGGCTGCATCTAAACGAACTTCCTTGCCTAGAGGTAAAACACATCTTCTCGAGAAATGTCCGTAAGGGAAATTTTTAATGCACGGCGTATTAATCCGTAACGACCATTCCTCAATCACATCATCAATAGTCCCATCACGATCAGGGAAATACTTTGCAGTACAGCGAGCAAATTGGCCAAAAATAACTCCATTTACTTCCTCAAATAAACCAGCCATATCGAGCTGAGAAAGCCGGCTATCAACTTGATAAGGTTCGGCGCCTACATCTTCTATCACTAAAATAGAATTTTTTACTTCGGGTTGATAAGGTGTCCCCATTAATGAAACCCAGGACTCCAAATTGCCACCCACTAGTTTTCCTTGAACGATGCCTGGCTTCACTGTTTGACCTTCATGAATTTGGAAAGACTCCCCCCTGAGGCACGCCCAAAGTGTCGATTCAATTAAGGGATCAGGCTGTTCCCTGTCTAGATCGCCAAAAACAAATCCCGTACAAGAGATAATTCCCGCTTTTTTGAATAATCCTGCTTGTAACGCTGTAGTGTCACTAAATCCGCTTAAATATTTGGGATGTGCGCGTATAACCTCGTAATTAAGAAGAGGTAATATCCGTTGTGAACCATAGCCGCCCCCAATAGCCATAATCGTTTTAACCTCATTATCTATAAAACAATCCATGAGGTCTCTTGCTCGGTATTCATCTTCCCCCGCTAAAAAACGATCTCTAGCGAACACATGCTGTCCTACTTTCACTTTAAACCCTTTTTGTTGTAAATAAAAAGTGCCTTTCTCAAGTAAGCCAGGAAGCATTGGGCTGGATGGAGTAATCAACCCAATAGTATCACCTAATTTCAATGGCTGAGGGTAAAGGTAGTTCATCTTAGTTCTCCGAAATTTAGGTAATTTAGTCAACTCATAGGAGATTCAACTACAATTTGTCAACGGTTAGAAATTAGGTATTGAGTTAACATTTAGATTAATCTGTTGTTTGCTTGGTGCTACGTTTAAGTTAACGATTTTTGGTTATTTTTATCGAGCAAATACAAAAACGCAATCAGACTGGTAAACATATACAGCAACATATTCATATGGGAATGCCCAGCTTGATACTGAATGAATATTTCATCGGTAACCAAAAAACAAACAAACAAAGACATATTTAAGATAAATGCTTGCATCACTCGATATACATAATATTTCCCACATGTATAGTAAGAAATAAAGGCGCGCCAATAGAGCACTGCGATAGCCATCACCCATAAGTTGATTATTGAAAACAGGATAAGACACATCCGATCATTATCAAGCCAATACAATTTGAGGAATTGGTGAATCCAATCAAGATTATGAGAGGAAGCAGGAAAATCAGCTGGCAATAGATCAAACCCAACCATGAGATTACAAAAATCAGTCAAAAAGACGATAGAAATCCATAAGGCCCACATGAGGATAATACCCTGAGCAAAAATACGGAATGAGCGCTCCGTAACTGTATTGATATACATTTCTTCTTCCAAATATTAACTCCACAACGAAAGGTAAGTTCGGGACAAAAATCTATTAGATACTAACACATTGTACATACGCATAGTTTAATGAATTTGTACGTATGTTCAATATGCCATTGATCCTGAAAATTGATTGTCCTCTTTATGGCATCTCATTGGAAAGGTACCTCAAAAAATAACTGCTGATTCACAGTACACCACAAATACCAAAATTCCAGATCTATCTGCACTTGACTGCCTTGCATCAAAAATAATGTGATTTTTCGAGTCACCACAAGCAACGTGAAACTTGACAAAACAAGAAGTTGAACCAGAATTTATTAACAGGACTTTTTGCATGGATCACAAGGTTCATATGGAGGGAAATTATGGCCACTTCTAATAGACTTAAGGAACAATACCCTATGAGCGAAATAGAAGCAATTTACAGACGCCGGGCTGTACGTAATTACCTACCAAAAATACTAGACCGCGAAACAATCAACTCGTTACTTGATGCAGCAGTTCAAGCCCCTACCGCCATGCACGAAGAACCTTGGTCATTTGTGGTAATTCAAGACAAAGAAATGTTAAATAGCTTATCAAACAGTGTTAAGGCGCTTATCTACAGCGAAGCCAATAACTATCCGAAAACACAAATCAAACATCTATTGGAACTGGTGAATAATCCCGAATTTCATGCATTTTATAATGCAAGCACTTTAATCGTTATCTACAGTAAATATCATGGCCCTTTCGTCGCTGCTGATTGTTGGTTAGCAGCTGAAAATCTCATGCTAACGGCATGTGCCCAAGGACTGGGTACGTGTGTTATCGGGCTGGCAATTTCAGCTCTAAATACCCCTGAGTGGAAAATGAAACTGAATCTTCCATCAAATATAGTAGCTATTGCACCAATTATCGTAGGCATTCCTGCGGGTGAAACTCAAGTAGTACCTCGTAAATCACCAGAAATTTTAGTATGGAAATAAAATATTTTTAAGGACATAAATAATGAAAAAGAATCTATTAATATTCTTGTTATTAACACTCAGTTTCTCGGTAACCGGAAAAACATCCGATTTTATTCTTTGCAAAAGTAAATTTGCCTTATGCACTACAGCACCTTGTAATCCCATACCTGGAAAAAAAGGATGGGTTTCTTGTCACTGCACTGTCCAAGAAGGATATTCTGCAGGAGAAAAACCCTGTACTGGCGTAAAAAACACAAGCAAAGGACAAATCGTAAAATCACGCTATTATCCTATTAAAACTTTTGCGATTTGTAAGAATGATCGTCCTTGGGCCTGGTGTCTGGACAGTCCATGTACCATTGATAAAAAAGATCCTTCAAAAGCAAAATGTCTGTGTTCTGTGGTGCGCAACAAAGGACCTTATCTTATTGTTACGGATAAATATACTAAGAATACCTGTACTACTGGATTATATTCATCAGCAACAGTCCAAGGAGCAGAAGAGATCACCGATTTTTTAAAAGCTCACCAAGAACTTCGCCCTTTCCCTACTAAAATTCTTAACAAACACTAGGGGCTTCCCCGGATGGGGGATCGAATGTCAACAGCCTCTAGAATAATGAGAATTAGGTGGTTCATCTTATTAGTTATAAAAATAAGATGAACCTCAAACAGCTACAATAGACTATATCCCAAGAACCTCACATACAGATATAAAAATCTTTTCTATGCCCTTTATATCAAGCAACACGTTCACTTTAAAAAAAAGCCGACCATACTTTGCTCAAGAGCTTTGGTTCTCTGCCAGCAAATCATGGGTTGCTTTTTGATACGTATTTGAAAAATCATCCTGAACAACTACAGCCATATTATTAATTGCTTGTACAGTACCTGCTTTTTTAAGAACCCCTGTTTTAAATTGCCATTTGTTGGGTAATTTAAGCTTTGTGCCTAATTGTGCAAGCGATTGTTCTGTCTGGGGTGTTTTTTGGACACTGTAGGATTGCATGACATATACATTACCTTTAGGATCAATAAGTTCATAAACAGGTTTACCTGCATCATAAACCCATGTTGTTTGACGAGCTACCTGTAGTTGCTTATAGGGGGCGCCAGATCTAAATAAATCCCAGAAACTAATATGGAGTACACCTGCTTCACGCATCTTTAAGCCATTAAATGTTTTAACGTCAGGATTCACTAAATCGGAGTTTTTAAGTCCATCAATAACCCAATAACGAGGCCCGTTTAAGTGAACATGAGAAGAACCTGTTTCGTTCTTTACCACAGCTGGCGTGATTTTATCCCAAATTTTTTCCGGACAATTATTTAAACCAATCGTATTGTATACCGCGTAATCGGTTCTGCTTTTTTCTATAAGAATCTCGCAATATCGCTGTCCACGTAGATGAGATTTTTGTGCCGCAAATGAGAAAGCCGGTAACATTAATAAAGCAAAAATTAGACTTTTTTTGTAGCCAATATTCATTATTACTCCTGTAATTTGAATTGATAAGTCCTAAAGATGATACTCAACAAATGTGATAAAATATAGCTTATTTTTTAACAAGATGACTTTGAATACTGCTTATAAAGTGACAAAACATAACACAGACCCAACCGATTAACCCGCCTATAATAACATGCGTGAAGCGCTCTGAAGCTATACTCACCGAATGAGTTGCCAAGATTACGGCTATAGCAACAAACAAGCAACGAAAAGTATAGGCAATAATATAACGACGAAATGCCACTAGTGTTAAAAACACGCAGCAAGCAGCAAGTGTCAAATTTAAAGAAGTGTTAGGTATAAGAAATTGCCCTAAGAGAATACCTGAAGGGACACCAATCGAAACGCCAATAGCGCGTTGACGCAATTTTTGCGGGCTTGTCGCAACATCACCTGTTACCACACTTGCAGTTCCCCATATCATCCACTGTCCATTGCCCATATGAAAATACTCCACTAAAAATGCTGAAATACACACAGCAATCGCCATAGAAATCATATTTTCGATGTAAGGATTTTGCTCTCCAAAATCACCTAAACCACTGAGTCTTAGGGGATGATAATGAGTAAATTTCTTTTTATGAAATGCTCGTATTTTATCATATTGTGCTATTAATAAACCAGGAAGCAAAGCAACCAAGAAATAAGGTAAAAATTGCGGGGCTTGTTGCAGCAATTTTTCAGGTTGTGTTTCAGCAGCAAATTCTGTGGCAAGAATAATTGCGGGAATAAACGTCCAACTGCCCAAATGCCGTAGTTTACTCCCTTTCATTGTAATCCAGAATATAGTCATTGCGGCTAAGGAACAGGAAATAACATAAAGCACAGGCTTAAGTTGTGTTAAAAACAGTAAATAAAACATGCTAATCACAATAGCTCCATGGAGCAATACCCCTAATGCAGTCAATTCCAGCCGTTCCTCAACGATTAAAGTAGCCATGGTTAAAACAGAGGCTTGCAACCACAGAGGATTGTTTGTACTTAAATAAAGAAATGCAAAAGGGAGCAAAGCAAGAATACCGCGCAGCAAGGACCAAATCTTAATTTCATTCTTTAATGCGTTTACGGCTTTAAAAAAAATGTTCATACTAAACTTTTCAACTCATCTACAGAAACAATTGTGGCGATTTTTTCCATTAATTGGATAGAAGATAGATGCTCTTCTTGATTTACTGCCGCACAAATTTCCTCGACGATATAAACTTTGTAATCACGATCATGAGCATCACGTGCGGTGCTTTGCACGGCCCAAGAAGTGCTAACGCCTCCTAAAATGATACGTTCGATTTGATTTGCTCTTAACGCAGCATCAAGCGCAGTTCCATAAAATGCACTAATACGCGGCTTCACCAAGACTAAACTGTTGCCAATATGCAAATCCGGATGAAATTCGGTGCCTTTAGATCCTAATTTTAATGCATCCAACTCATGGATTTTTCCAAATACAGGAGAATGTTTAGGTTGTTCTAGATAATGTGCACTAAATCCCACTTTAACCATAATCTTTAGCCAGTTTTTCAATGTTGCGATTTGAAGTGCTTCATTCACCTTTTTAATGACATCACGCTCAAGAGCATGGGTGGCAGAACGTGCAATCTTCCCCTTAGGATGCATAATATCAATAATATAATCTAAACCTATAAATGCAGTACGCATCATTATCTCCTATAATTTTTTATCCAATAATAATTGATGGAATCATTTTATATTGTCCTACCTCAATAAATGGGACATAATCTAACCGATAATCAAATATATAGCCTAAATTGTGCCAAATTAATATACAAAAAATAAAGATTAAAATGTTACTATAGATAGCATTTCTGGTTAAAGAATAAGATGCATCGCAACTAAACCCTATATCAAAGAAACTCAATCAAATCAAAAGTTGGGACAAGGACTATTTTTTATGCAAAGGAAAAAGCTGTTATATTGCTGTTTTAGTTTGATGATGATGTTCGCTTCCTCAACGATGGCTTATGATGAACCTGTTGTCAATCTAGGTTATACCAGTTTCTATGACGGAAGCCCTCCCTCAGGACCAGGTTTTTATTTTCAAGATTATTTTCAATATTATACGAGTAACCGCTTTAATGACCAGAATGGTAATAAACTCCCACTTCCACGCACCGATCTGGATGTCATTGCTAATGTGACTCAGTTTATTTACGTCACCACGAAAAAAATTTTTGGAGCCACTCTCGGTTTTTCAACACTCCTACCCTGGGTTGTAGACGATAAAGTGGACGATGGCTTAAACAATAAAATACTTAAAGCAGAAAGTGGCCCTGGTGATTTATGGATTGGACCGGCGCTCCAATTTGATCCCATTATGCGCAAAGATGGCAAAGGGCCTTTATACGTTCAACGCATTGAATTAGACGTTATTGCACCGATAGGACGATATAGTAGTATCAATGCAATAAATCCCAGTAGTCACTTTTGGTCATTAAATCCTTATTGGGCATTCACCTTTTGGTTCACCCCCAAATTATCTACTGCAGCCCGTTTTCATTATCTCTGGAATGGAGTCAATCACAGTCCCAATGTTTCATTTGGACCTAACGTTCATTCGACTCAAGCCGGACAAGCTATTTTTGCTGATATCGCCGTAGGTTATGCAATTATTGAAAAATTTACCGTAGGCGTTAATGGTTATTTTTTCAATCAAATTACTGATACACGAGCCAATGGTGTTGGGGTACCTGGCAGAAAAGAAAGCGTTTGGGCAATTGGACCTGGTATGGTATATAGCCTGAGTAAAAATCATTTTGTCTTTTTGAATGTTTATTCGGAGCAAAACGCTAAAAATCGCCCTCAAGGCACTAATGGTGTACTGCGCTTTGTTACTCATTTTTAACTGTCGCCTATGCCACCATCAATACCCAACTGTGTAAGCACCACTTTTATCCAGAGTAATTTTGTCTGAAATACCACTTCAAAAAATGCTTTGAATTGGTTTTTTTCGATTTTTCAGACAAAATAAAATCAACAATATTAAGCCTGGGAAGGTATTTTATGGTTTTTTCTGATGCCTCTTAAAATCTAGGGCCTCGGTGCTCATCCATTTTATCTTTAATCGCCGCACCGACTAAAATAAGGGGAGAAGTGATGGCGGCGGCCACAGCAACACCTGCAGCAACAGTTGTGGTAACAACAGCGGCAGGAACTGCAGCAAAAAGTGTGGGAATGAATTTTCTTTTCTTTATATCAACGGAAAATCTTCCATGCCCAGGCTCTGCTGAACCATAGCCGCTGCTATCACCGGTGAAACAGCAGCATAGCCTAAGCCTTGAACCATCTTTCCATAACTCTCTTTTGCTTTTTCTACGTGAGTTTCGGGTTGGCATTCGTATGAATTTGGGAGGTCGTATGGTGATTGGTATCTATTTGTCATAATAATATTTTCTCGCTTTGGCTTTATAAAGTCGTATTGACTCTTTTACTTCTTTTTGAATCTTGAGTAGTGAATTTTACCGCGATAATATTAGGGAATATCTGTTGCTAGAGAATCAAACATTGGAAGGGGTATGCACATAATGAATGAATCTTTAAGATTTTAATAAGAGTGCCGTTGATAGAAGACTAAGATTTCATGAGAATGTTATGACTTTTCCATATAAAATTATTGATTTAACTCAAACCCTTTCTTCAGACAGCCCTTCATGGGATATTGGTTGTGGTTTTGCTCATCAAACGACTCTAAATTATGACGACTGTCCCTCCAGAGTAAAATTTAAAGTACAAAACATTGCTATGCCTGCAGGGATTGGAACACATCTTGATGCACCTGCTCACTGCATCAAAAATGGGCTTCATATCGCAGAATTGGATCTTGTTGGCCATCATCTTATCACTAATTGTTTTGTTATTGATGTAAGTCATAAATCTCACGAACATTATACCATTACAGAACAAGATCTTCTGGATTTTGAACACAAATATGAAATGATTTCGGAACACTCTTTCGTTATTTTTTATACTGGATGGGAAAAATTCTGGAATGATGCAGACAAATACAGAAATAATTTAGTATTTCCTTGCCTTAGTGAAAAAATTGCCGAATTACTACTGAAAAAAAATATTGCTGGCATAGGTATTGATACTTTATCACCTGACAGACCTGAAAATAACTATATAGTTCATCAATTGATGTTAGAAAACAAAAGATATATTGTAGAAAATATATGTAATGCATCAAAACTTCCCCCTTCAGGAGCGTATAGCATGGTGTTACCTATGAAAATTGCTGACTTAACTGAGGCTCCTATTCGTTTAATTGGTCTTTATTGATTTTGATTTTTTATTTTATATCAATATAATTATTTTATTGATTCCTCGCTCTGGAAATGCAATGAAAATCGCTATTATTGGTGGCTCCATCGCAGGTTGTGCTTTGGCCTTATTATTAAAGGATAAATCCCAAGTTACTGTTTTTGAACGAGGACATGACTTACAATCACGAGGAGCCGGCATTACTTTATCTGTTGAGCTATTACAATCCTTAATCAACAAAAATCTTATTGATAGAGATACTCCATCCCATAGTTTCAATACACGAAGCTTTTACTGTCAATCCAATGAAGATCCTGTTTTCGGCAAGTTTTTATGGCAACAAAACCTTTCAATGGCCAGCCTACATTGGGATACTTTGTTCACTAATTTAAGAAAAAGAATACCCAATCAAATATACCACCCAGATTGTAAAGTAGTAGAAGTACAGCTTCAGGAAGCAACTAAAATAGTGGTTTTAGAATCTGGAGAGAAATGTTTATTTGATTTTATCGTCTTTGCAGATGGGGCTCAGTCTATGGGACGAGAGCTAATATCACCTCAATCAAGACTTGAATATTCAGGATATGTAGCATGGAGAGGTACTTTAGATTTTAATGTAATAAGCAATAAATCACTTTTCAATACTCAGGGACTGTATTACTGCTTTAACAAAGGGCATTTATTAACTTATCCCATCTACCATCATCAAATTAATAAACTAAATTGGGTTTTTTATGAAAAATTAACCCTGGAAGAGCTAGAGGCATTAGGCTCCACCTCTTTGGTCAACTTTTCAACTAAAGCAAAACAACATCTACACCAATTAGCCCATAATAATTTACCCCAAATAGCCGCCCAAATCATACTCGATACTTCCTCACCCTTTATGCAAAAAATTGTGGATGTATGCGCCGATCAATTTACATATCAAGGAGCTCTTTTATTAGGAGATGCCAGTACTGTATTACGCCCCCATGTAGGAAATGGCTCTTCTCTAGCGATACAAGATGCTCTGAATCTTAATGAGTGTTTCATCCAAACTAATGACTTTCAACAAGCGATTGTTGCATGGGAAAAAGAGTCTCTTCCTAAAAGACTCGCTATGTATGATTTATCAAAACGAATGGCAGAAGCATTAGTTTTAAAGCCTGTAGTCTGGCAAGAAATGGATGAATCAAAAATGTCTTCGTGGTGGGAACAAATCATCCTAGGTGAGCAATGGTATACAACTATTGATCAAAAAAAATAGGGCCGTTGGTAATTGGTTTTCTTACTGTTCGCAGGTTATGCTTGAAAGATCCTCATTCTTAAACTTTGTGGGGTTAGAGAGCGCTTTTACAAACACCTTAAAAAGTATAGCGATTGGCAGGCTCAGGCCTGTCAAATCCCATTTGTTCAACTATATCAGCAACTTTTTCTTCATCATCCAATTTAATTCTGAGAAAATCCAAAGCTTCAGAAGGAATTGTAGCTTTATTTCCATCATTTTCGAATCTCACAATATGACTGAGCTGTTGACCATTGTGCTGCATAGGATATTTTTCTCCCGAACCATAATAGGAAAGCCCTTTGAATCCAAAGTCATCCAATAACTTCTTAAATGTTTGTGCATCTTGCGCATTATCAAAAGCCATTTTAAAGGTCCCCTTCATGTCCCCCTTACTTACTAAGGGGATATCGCTGTTTTTTGATACTGCCTTACTATCAACCATTTCTTGAATCACTGTGCTAACCTGGCTTGAACCTTCTTTTGGTAATGTTTGGCTTGATTTGGGTGAGGTTAGGATTGATTGAGGCACACTTGTATTCATGGTGTGTGGATTGGGTGAGTTCATTTGCTGTGTTTGATTAAAATGATCAACTAAACCTTGAAAACGACTTTTATCCGTACTTTTTTCCCAATTGGACGTTGAACTTCGCCTAAACTCATAGCCAACAATCCTATCATCGTGAATAACAAGACGTTGATTACCTCCTGAACTGTACATATGAGATTTAGAGGATTGCTTTTGTTGGGTTTGATTAAAGTGATCCACTAAGCCCTGAAAACGAGTTTTATCCGTACTTTTTTCCCAATTCGACGTTGAGCTTCGCCTAAATTCATAACCAACAATCTTATCATCTTGAACGACAAGGCGTTGATTACCACCAGAACTGTACACATGAGAAGATTGCTTTTGTTGGGTTTGATTAAAATGATCCACTAAGCCCTGAAAACGAGTTTTATCCGTACTTTTTTCCCAACTGGAGGTTGAACTTCGCCTAAATTCATAACCAACAATCTTATTATCTTGAACAACCAGACGCTGATTACCACCAGAGCTGTACACATGATTTGGCCGGGTAGATGAAAAAAGATTTTGAAAGGGATTACGATGATTCACCTGAGGCGGTGGCGTTGGTAATGGTGCTGTTGTAAATGATTGTGCATTTTGTTGTTTATTTTTAATTAATGTAGGAGAGGTTTTTTGTACGAGCGAGGGGCTTAAGTCCGACGTATCGGGTTGATTGAATCCCTGATCTTTTCCTGATTTTTTTCTAACATCCTTGAGTGCAACTTGGACTCCTTGCTGATATTGGATTTGGGCATTGGCATAGTAACCTGCTACTTGCGCTGTTTTTAGGGTATCTAATTTTGGCGCAGGAGAGTTTTCATCAAATTGCTTGTTTTTAATCATCATAGCAAATGCGGTTTGGGAATTACCAAGAATATTCTTCCCCTTCCCACCTGGACCAGTACCCCATTCTTCCTCTGGCTTTTGACCTTTACTTAAACTGCTCGTATCCTCAATAATAGTAGCAGGCCCCTGATTGTCGCCAAAAGCATCACCCAACTCAATGGATTTGTGAATGCTGTCGCGAAACTCTTGTGACTGCTGATATTTAGCTGCATTAATTTGCATTTGCACGAAAACTTTATCGTTATCCCATGCATTATTAAATCCATTAGGTGTCATGTATGCGTGATGCGCATTGGGAATATGGTAAGGACTGCCCGGATTTCTTAATCCACCAAGAATTGCCGCCGGACTTTTTTCATTTTGCCAAGCAGCTAAATATTGTTGTTTATATTCTGGTTTTATTTTTTGAAAATGCAGATAATGCTCAGAAGTTGGAAAATGAATTTTTCCTAAATGCGGGTCTACAAAATCATAGCCCTTACCCTTGTTATCATCAAAATTACTTAAAGCAAAATTCTCTTTTCCTCTCTCATAACCGGAAACACAAACATTTTTTCTATTCGGTGGACTTCCATCATTAAGATATAGTTGTCCGCCCATAATAGCCCCGCATACAAAGAAAAATATATATTTATATTATATACAACAATCTTACGAAGTGAGCAAAATCAGCACTAAAATCTGTCTTGTAGTCTAGATAAAGACACTGGATAGGAAAAAAATAATTGAAGAGTGTTTCACTATTTATGCTTCTCTCGTAGACTTCTCAGATAACGAGTACCCAAAAAGCCAGCCATCATTCCGGCAAAGTTCGCCCAATAAATTGGCCAAGAAAAAACACCAAGCCCTACAATATTAGGGCCAGGACAAACCCCAGTCATTCCCCAACCAATACCAAAAACGGCGGCTCCAAGCATAAGTTGCCAGTCAACTTTTTCTTTAGTAGGCAAATCATAACCTACATAGAGCAATGGTTTAACCAGCCATTTACGTAATTGGAACAAAAGAAAAGTCACCAATAAAGCAGTAGCGAAAGTGAGGTATAAATCGATACGAAATGTATCCGCACCAATTTTTAAACCAGATATAATGATATCTGGGCTATACATTCCTGTTAAAATTAAACCCAAACCAAATATTAAGCCAAGAATTAATGAAATAAGTCCTTTCATGTTCTATTTCCTTAATGAATCAGCCAAGCGGTAATAATCGCAATAGGAAAGAAAATTCCTACCGCTATCATAGAACGTTTACATAATAGAGATAAGCAGCATAATCCATGACCACTGGTACAACCGCTTCCAAGAAAGGTGCCTCCACCAACAAAAATTCCGCCAAGAAACATAAACCAATAACTTGTTTTAAAAATGGCGGTGGGATCTGCGACATTCTGAGTCAGATTAAAGAGTACCCCAGCTAAAAAATCCGGCTAAAAATAAAAGCTTATCCCTATTGGGTCTATGGGTTGTAAAATCCCATGAACCAAAAAGAATACCACTACACCCAAGAATTTTCCCTTGAAGCAATAACATCATTCCAGCAGCTAGCCCTAGAAGAATTCCCCCAAAAATTACTTTCATTTCAATGATCATTTTAGTTAGCCTTCTTTGCTTTCCATTTACTCCAACTCTCTGGATTCCCTTTCAAAAATTGTTGTGCAAACTGATAGAAACGAGAAAGAAAAAGAATTCTCTGCTCATAATAAGGCGTTAAGTAGGGATCGGCCCGATTCACATCAAATAAATTATAATAAGGTGGAATTGATGCATGACGTGCAATGATTTCATCAAAACTCACCTTATTCGCATTTTTTAACATATCATACATGACTAAAAAGGTAGTCGTACGCCCTTTACCACCTCGACAATGGATATGAAACCAAGAGTCTTTCGGTGCATTTTTTATTATGGTCACAAAGGCATCAACCTCAGAATCATTTGGGGCCATATGATCCGTTACATATAACCTATGATATTCAAAACCTAATCGAGAAACCAATTCCTTTTCACTTTCAATTTTTTTAACGGGTATGTTTTTGCCGCTTGAATACTCCTTTGCTGCAAACTGTTGCGAGGATAAAACACCTTTGGCTTTTTTCTCTACTTTTAATGTGTTAAGCCAATTTTCTTGTGCGATAAGACTTTGCTCATTACTTTTTCCTCGATTTATCCAATCATATTCACTCACCAAAGTTATTGCACGACCATTCAAATAACCATGGCTTTCCTGGCGTAAGTCTAACACCAACACAGATTTAGCCTCGATTTTCCTGTGTTTTGCAATGTAGTCTGCAATTTCTTTCCATCCTTTTTCACTGGGCTCTTCACTCCCTGAAATCCATAGCTCACTAATACCACAGTTATTGCCTTGATAAGCATCAGCAATCATAGATGCATCGCGTAACCATTTTAATGGAGAAGAAGAAAGCTCGCTGTCTTGAACAATACACGGGTTATTGATTGTCGCATCACACATGAGAGTCTCGGTTTGGGCAAAAAGAAATCCTTGAAATAATAATAGCGTCAAAGTAGCTATGATGCTCTTAAAATAGACCATGAATTAAACCCTAAGAGAAATATCAATCATTTTATGTTAATTATTTTTTTTTTACTGTAAGCCTGCAAAAATAAATAATTTTTTATTAGGGTCTGTTGACAATTCACCTGCCGCCTACGTGCCGCGGCTTGTCCGCGGCATCCAGTAGATGGTCAAATTAAAAGCTGAACAACCTAATTGATTGATTAATGGAAGCAAACTCATAATATAACGGCTCAGATACCAAGTATAAAACGAATTTGCAATGCTTAAACTTATGCTCAATGACGAGCGTTGGTCAAAGCTGAGGGTACAGCACAGAATTTATGACAAGCCCAATCTTGGTAGGATAGTTGAGGCAATGTTATATCGCATGCGGGTTGGGTGCCCTTGGCGTGACCTATCGATAGATTTTGGATGCTGGAATTGAATTTATCAACAATTTAATCGATGGTCATCTCAAAAAAAGTTAATTCAAATTTTTAAAACGCTTGTGCAAGAGCCCGATTTAGAATGGGAGTTTATTGATGGCAGTATTGTCAAAGCCCATCAACATAGTGCTGGCGTGCCTAATAAGGAAGAACAAGGCATTGGTAAGTCGGCTGCTGGAAATACAACGAAGATTCATATGGACGTTGATGCTCACGGATTACCTATTGATTTTGAAATAACAGGTGGCGAAGTGCATGATTGCAAAGTGGCACCAGAATTTATCGAAAAGTTACCTGCTGCAGAACATACTATTGCAGATAAGGGTTATGATAGCGAAGAGGTTCGAGATACCATTCGAAAAAAATCATCCATTCCCGTGATTCCAGGAAAGAGCAATTCTAAAACTGGCAATGCAGATATGGATTGGGGTATTTATAAATACAGACATCGAGTTGAAAATTTTTTTTTCAGAATAAAACACGTTCGTGCAATCGCCACAAGAGTTGATAAATTAAAGCGAAACGATGCTTCTCTTGTTGCTATGGCATGCGCATTTTTATGGCTACCTATGTAGCGCAGCTTCCGGTATTATCTCAGTGTTTGTCCAACAGTCAAGGAAGTACGATGAGTCTGGCTTATGTTTCTATTCTTGCGAGTCAGCATCATGGTACTCTTTACGTAGGGTCTACGTCAGACATCATTAAACGGACTTGGGAACACAAAAATAAAGTCAGTCCTGGTTTCACTGCTCAGTATAACGTACATATGATGGTCTATTATGAAGCATATGAATTATACGTTGAAGCAGCACGACGTGAAAAACGTTTCAAAAATTGGCCAAGACAATGGAAAATAAATTTAATAGAGAAACTAAACCCTCAATCGCGTGACCTGTATCAAGAAATTTGCCAATGATTTAGATCGAATGGATGCCGCGGACAAGAAGCGGCACGTAGGCGGCAGGTGAATTGTCAACAGACCCTAAGCTTTAATTTTAATGATGACAATAAGAATGGATAAATTGGCTCACGACGCAAGCAAAACGAGCGTCCCACAAATTTTGATGTCCTTTATCGGGAAAAGCGACCCATTTCTTTGGTTGATTTGCAAATTTGAAAAGAGTTAAACCCTGACTATAAGGAACAACCTCATCTAGTTGACCATGCAACATTAAGGTGGGTACATGAATCTTTTGAATACGTGATAAAGAATCATATTTATCGATTAAAGGAATGGGTAACCAAAAATAATGATATCGGGCTAAAGCAGTGAGTGATGTATAGGGTGATTGTAATACCAAAGCACAAATCGGAAACTCAGTAGCCAATTGAGTTGCAACCCCAGTACCCAAAGACTCACCATAAAGTATCATATTATTCCCTTGAATACCCTGTTGGTATAAAAATTGAATTGCTGCGCCACCATCCTGGTAAAGTCCTGCTTCTGTTGGGCTGCCAGGATTTCCTCCATACCCCCGGTATTCAAGTAATAGTACGCCGAATCCTTCTGAAAGAAATTGACGTACCAAACTCATACGATAGCCAATATGCCCCCCATTTCCATGCAAATACAAAATCGTCGGGTTATTATGCGTAGGCCGCTTGTACCAGGAATGCAGAATAAGTCCGCCAGTTTCATGTATTTGAACCACTTCCATATCTTGGGCTTGAAAATCTTTCGGATGAGGTTTTTCTTCATCAGGGAAATAAATAAAATGGCGTTGCAAGAAATACGCAATTAGGAACATTAAAAGAATCAGAAAGAGAAGAAGCAAAAATTGTTTTAGTATCATGAAATTTCTTCTAAATTTGTATTACTAAGTGTAATACCGCTCCCGATCATCGCGTCATTGAATAAAAAAGCAAGTTTATTTATCAATCGCATGATAATTCATTCGGTGCTGTATATACTAAATTATAGAATTAAGGAATCTTAAATGTCTTAAAATCAGGAGATGGTGGTGGAAAATAAGGAATGGCAGTTTTCACTATGGTATGTTCTGATGATTTTTTGGCTTATCTTCCTCATCCAAAATTTTTTTTTCGCACCAAGCCCGGTTGATGTCGCCTACAGTGATTTTATAAAGCTTTTGAAGGCAGATAAGTTGGATAATGTCTTATTAAGCGAAAGCTATATTACTGCAAATGTGAAAACAGAGGCCCTGGATGGATTGCTCCCCAAAGAAAAAATAAAAGAAATTGAGCATTCGAGCAGCAAAGAACATCAAATTACGACAGTCCGCATCAATGATCCTTCCCTTATTAGTAATTTAGAGACAGCAAAAGTAACATTTAATGGGGAGGCCGAGAATAAATGGCTAACCCTCATCTTATCTTGGGTTATTCCTGCGCTGCTTTTCTTCATTCTCTGGGGCTTTTTAATAAAACGCATGAGCTCAACTGCAGGTGGCGTATTAGATGTAGGGAAAAGCAAAGCTAAAGTATATATGGAAAAAAAAACGCATGTTTCTTTTCAAGATGTTGCGGGCGTAGATGAAGCAAAAACAGAACTAATGGAGGTAGTCGAATTCCTCAAAAATCCCCAACATTATACACGAATAGGAGCTCATATACCTAAAGGAGTTCTCTTGGTTGGTCCTCCTGGAACAGGAAAAACATTACTGGCACGCGCTGTTGCTGGCGAGGCGGGAGTGCCTTTTTTTTCTATTAATGGTTCAGAATTTGTAGAAATGTTTGTTGGGGTAGGGGCTGCACGAGTTCGCGATCTTTTTATCCATGCCCGAGAAGCAGCCCCAGCAATTATTTTTATCGATGAACTTGATGCTTTGGGCAGAGCACGCGGTGCCTATCCCATTGGTGGTGGGCATGACGAAAAGGAACAGACGTTAAATCAATTACTTTCGGAAATGGATGGTTTTGATCCCAGCGAAGGACTTATACTTCTTGCTGCAACAAACCGTCCAGAAATCCTTGATCCCGCCTTATTACGAGCCGGACGCTTTGATCGCCACGTATTGGTCGATCGGCCGGATAAAATAGGCAGAATAGAGATTCTTCAGGTACATTTGAAAAAAATAAAACAAGCACCAGATGTTGATCCCGAAAAAATTGCTGCATTAACTCCAGGCTTTTCTGGCGCTGATTTAGCAAATCTTGTTAATGAAGCAGCACTGCTTGCAACCCGCCATAATGCTGATTCTGTAAGCATGGATGATTTTACGAACGCGATAGAACGCATAGTAGCAGGTTTGGAGAAAAAGAACCGATTACTTAATCCCAACGAACGTAAAATAGTTGCCTATCATGAGATGGGGCATACTTTAGTTGCTCTTTCATTACCCAATGTAGATCAAGTTCATAAAGTCTCAATTATTCCACGAGGAATTGGAAGTTTAGGTTATACGATTCAACGCCCTACCGAAGATCGTTATCTCATGACTGAAGAGGAGTTAAAAAATAAAATGAAAGTGCTTCTAGGTGGAAGAGCAGCAGAATTTATTATTTTTGATCGCTTTTCAACCGGTGCGGCAGACGATCTTGCCAAAGCCACTGATATTGCTCGAAGCATGGTTATGCGTTATGGCATGGACAAAGTCCTTGGCCCAGTAACCTATCAAAAAGAACCCTCTTCTTTCTTGGAATTACCTATGGGACATAATGAACAAGAATTTAGCGATAAAACCGCATGTGAGATTGATGTAGCAGTTCGTAAAATAATCCAATCCGCATTTGATGATGCCGTAGATTTGATTAAAAAACATATTAAATCTTTGGAAACAGGGGCACAGTTGTTACTCCAAAAAGAAACCCTAAATGAAAAAGATTTAATTGCACTGAACATTAAATAATTATTCATTTGAGGGGTTGCACTGCACTTGTTTTATCAAAATGGATTAAACCATCAAACTGATACGGTAATTTTGTAAAAAAATAATGACTATAGCGCTCCGTATCTGGGCGGTAAATCACACCTATAGCCCTTTGCAACCGTGGAATTTTTAGATAATGCTCTAATTTCTCCTGCTTTAATAAGCTTAAGAAAAAATTTTCATATTTGACATGGTGAAAAAGATGCTCATAACTTCCAGGAAGGCCAGGTGTTACCTGTTTTTTCTGCCCGGCTCCGCCCCAATCTGATGCTGCCCTTACGGTTCCTTCATAGGTTGAAAAACCAAGGGAATAAGAGTGATTATCATATTGTTCTCGCACTAACTGACCAGGATTAAATTCGTTCCGTTCGCCCATTTCAGTTGCTCGAGCATCACCAATGTGTGAATTATGAGCCCAAATGATTATTTTAGCGGGTTTATTGAAGCGTGTTTCCAAATGATCCGCCAATACATTAAGCGTTTCGGCCATATGACGATCACGAATATTCCATGTCGAAACCCTGCCTTCAAGCATGGAACGATAATAATTTTCTGCATTTTTTACTAGCCGTGCATTTTGAGTTGCAAAAAAATATTCATCTTCCGTCGCTATCCCATTCCGATGTACATAATCAAATGCGTGATGCTGTAAATCAATAAGCTGGGTGATTGCCTCATGAATACATGATTTTTTAACTCCGGCTTGAATTAAATAACCATACATTTGCGGATCCTGATGCATATGATCAAAACACGCATAACGTTGTTTTGCCCGTGTTGCAGCTTGAGGATCAACTTTATTTAAAAAATCAATCACCGCTTGCATAGACGCGTTTAAACTGTATAAATCTAACCCGTAAAATCCGATTTTTTGTGCTGGAGGTAAATCATCATTGTGGTTACGTAACCATTCGAGAAATGGAGGCAATGTTGTATTACGCTACATCCAGGGTGGAAAACGTTTAAATGCAGCAAGAGAACATTCGCTCTGATTTGCATTTCCATCTCCTTGCAAATAGCGATGAACTCGATATACATCAGGCCAATCCCCTTCAATCGCTATGGCCATAAAACCATGTTCTTTAATGAGACGTTGGGATACGTTAATGCGTGCCTGATAAAACTCATGAGACCCATGAGACGCTTCTCCAATCATGACAAAGCGGGCAGCTCCAATTTGCTTTATTACAGCCGCATAATCTTCGCTTTGCTCCTCCAGTGGTATTGCTGAATGATTGAGTTCATCAAGTAATTTTTGCAATGCATCCTCACTCATAAAAATCTCCTTAGAGTATCTGACATTACTTTAACTTACATGATGCAGTAAAATGCTGGTCAAACCATTTTTGCGCTAAAATCGCCACCTCCTGTAACGTTCCAGGTTCTTCGAACAAATGGGTTGCTCCAGGAACTATCTCCAATCGAGTGGTACAGTGCATTTGGGACATTGCGTGTTGATTTAGCCCTATAACCACCTCATCATTACCACCAACAATCAGTAACGTAGGTGCTTTGACTTGAAGTAAATAATTTCCAGCTAAATCGGGTCGACCACCTCGCGATACAATTGCTTTAAATAGCTGAGGTTCTTGAGCAGCTGCTTCAAGAGCAGCACCTCCGCCAGTACTGGCGCCAAACAAACCAATAGAAAACTGATAAGGAGCCAATTCGTTGATGCACCAATAAGCCACCGTAATAAGGCGCGAAGCCAATAAATGAATATCAAACCGAAATTCACGGGTTACCTCATCAATAAGATCCTCTTGTGAGGTGAGTAAATCAAAGAGCAGCGTTGCATATTTTCCTTGATTCAAAATACTTGCCACATATTGATTACGTCTACTAAATCGACTACTACCACTACCATGTACAAAGAGAATAATTCCTTTAGCCTCTTCAGGTATCCTCAAGAGCCCCTTAAGATAGACATTTTTGCTTGGAATTGACACAGAATGTTCCATACCAGTAGTTAAGGTATTCATAACTATTCCTTTTTCATTCCCTTGATTATTCCAATTATAGACTGAAGCAAACTAATCGAGGCATTATTTAGTCCTCCATACTTAATATTTGAATTAAGTAATTCGCTTGCGTTAAGCGTTGTGCTAATGTGGCGCTAATTTTTTTATGAAAAATAAGTGCCGCTTCAGGATATAATTTTTCAAAATCTATAAGAGCATTTTGTGCTAATTTATAAAAAGAACACTCCTTCTCCGCACGTACTGAGGCAGTACGTGAAGTACCTAAATAAAACCCTATTTCACCAATAATTGTTCCTGCGCCACTTTTAGCGAGGCGAATTTCTCTATCATTTGATTTTAAAAAAATAGATACCTCTCCTGATTCAATAAAACAAATGGAGTCACTCGGCTCACCTTGTCTAAAAAGATACTCTCCAACCTTTATTTCAAATTTCTCTAAATATTGAGCAAAAAACTGTTGTTGATGTTCATTGGGAATCAACTGGTTTAATGTATTTACAATAATCGATTTTCCGGTTGGTTTGAGTTCTTGAGGAAGTTGTTTCAGCAGTTCCTGCTCGCACCATTCTAGCCCTTGATCAATATCGGGAAACAAAAGAATCTTAGAATGCTTATTTAATACTCTTTGCCTATAAAACTGATCGATTAAAAACTGAGAACAATGAGTAAAAATCAATTCTAAATTGATACTACGAATAAGTTGTTGTAAGCGAATAAAATTGAAATTAGCAGAAGAATCAAGGCCATTAACCAATTGAAAATCAAAAATTAAAAATTGAAATTTTTGCTTTTTTTCTGCAATTAAATGACTTATGCGATCTAATAATAATTTAGTACTACCAAAAAAAAGATAGCCTTGTAATTTAAATATAAGTATTTTATGACCGTTTTCCATGAGCCATTTTTGCTCATAAAAAGGTCTAATAACATTGCTGTGGTAATAGTCCTCAGTAATAGAATATTTAATGGCATCAATTTTTGCATAACGAATTACAAAACTGATGCAAGTAATAACCAGCCCAATAAAAATACCGGGTAAAAACCCGAAAATAGAAATAATGAATACAATAGAGATAAGGATTAGATAATCCATATGCGGTAGTTCATACCATCCATTATATAACCAATCATGCATCAACTTAAAAGCAATCGAAAGCAATAAACCGACTATTACAGGTATTGGTAAATAGGAAATAATACTGGAATTGAAAAAAAGAATAGCCAGACAAACACCACTTGCAATAATGCCTGAAATATGACTTGTTGCTCCCACATTTCGGTTAAATAGTGTGCCGCTAAGTGATAAATTACAAGGGAATGCAAAAAATAGTCCTCCTAGAATATTAGCTATCCCAGCTATCTTTAGCTCGTGCTCTACATCCGTATTTAGCTTTTCCGCTGTTTCTATACCACTAATATTGAGAAGTAATAAAACAATAATAAGGCCAATTAAACCCATTATATAGCCAAACTGGTGAACAATAATATTCCAATCAATTTGTCCGAGCATGGAAAAATCAAGCGCGTTAAAAATAAAAGTCGATGTAAATGTTGAAAGGAGCCAACCTGATTTTATCGCTTCTGCAGGAGACACCTGATTAAGATAAAGAAAAATTTGAATCAAAAGCGACAACAGAACTACTGATAATGGCAATACCCAAAATCGTTTATAAAAAAGTAATAAGAGAGCAAGCCCAAATGCAAGGCTTAATTGTATGATTGTCTGCGCATGTAATGTACTTTGAATGCTGAGGTCATGACTAATAAGACGTAAACTTGAACGAGCGATAATCCAGGCACTCCCTACTATAACCCCACCTAAAACCGGATAGGGCAAGAATCGGACAGCTTGCCCGAGTCTTAGGTAACCTAAAAAAAACATGGTGCAACCTACCATTAAAGAGACCAACATCAGGGTGACAATTAGGGTAGAGAAAAGAGATTTTTCTGTTAATGGCTGGGCAGCAATATGAGCGAATACAATCGCCAAAATAGCACCTACCGCAGGTTCAGGACGTGAGATACTAAATGAAATGGAGCTAAAACAAGAGCATAATAAATTAACAACAATTGAACCAATGAAGATACAACTAATTCCTAAACTAAGATATAGAGACAAGCGCCCTTTAAAAACCAACGCACTCACGGCAATGGCAATAATTGCCATTACAAAACCAGAAAGCACACCAGCAACAATATCCTTTGTAATTACAGGATTTTTTTTCTTCTTAGGCTTTGACAAGTATTACCCTTTATTGGAATCTCCTTGATAAATAGATTATAGTACACCTATATCTACTTACTTTAAGTACTTGAAAAAAATTGTAAAAATGAGGATTTAACCATCCATGCAAAACACTTATCCCTGGACTTTAAAAGAGCCAATCGATGTCTTTTTCTTTGACTGTGATGGCACACTTTCACTTATTGAAGGGATTAATGTGTTAGCGACGCTAAATGGCGTTGCAGAAAAAGTGCATCGTATTACAGCACGATGTATGGGGAAAACCGGAATGACTCCCCATGATTACCGCCAACGCTTGGATTATGTTCAGCCCACATTAAAGCAAATTCATGCATTGGCAAACCAATATAAACAACATATTGCTCCAGGAGCATTTGAACTGATTGAATTACTCCATCTCTTAAATAAGAAGGTGTATATCATCTCTGCTGGCATTAAAACATCGGTAGACTTATTTGCTCAAATGTTAGGAATCCCTACAAGTCATGTACTTGCCGTAGACGTATATTTCAATGAATGCGGAAATTATCAAGGCTTTGATGAAGAAAGTAATATGACTCAAGGCAATGGAAAAACAATAGAAATTTCCTCGAAACTTAAGCCAGGTGAACGCTCTTTGCTTGTCGGTGATGGAGTGAGTGATTGGGAGGCTCAAAATAAAGTAACTCGATTTATTGGTTTCGCTGGCTTAAATCCCAAAGACTGGGTAAAAAATCATTCTAAGTTCTATATCACCAATACCAGCTTTTACCCAATAATTCCTCTCAGCCTAACCGTTGATGAGTTGAAACAATTACCCCCGCAGTACTATGCTTACTATAAGCGGGGATTAAAAGAGATTGAGAGTTCTATTGTTCTGATTAAGGAGGATAAACATGTTCACGATTCAAGTTCTTGATAATATATCTCTTCAAGGCTTGAGTTTGTTTCATCCTGATCTTTATCAATTAGGTCTTAATCCCATAGATCCCGATGTCATTTTGGTACACTCCCATAAATTACATAATCATCCTTTCTCAAAGAACTTAAAGGCAGTAGCCCGGGCTGGAACAAGCACTAATAATATCCCTGTTGAAGCACTGACTAAAAAAGGTATTCCGGTGTTTTATGCTCCTGGAGCAAATACAAATGCCATAAAGGAATTAGTGATGGCAGCGATGATTATGGGTTACAGACATTTGGATCAAACTCAGACATTTCTTACTGATTTAACCAAAGCAAATAACCGGTTATTTGATCAAGAAATTGAAACTAAAAAGAAGAAATTTATTGGCCATGAGATTTCAGGTAAAACTTTAGGTGTTATTGGTTTAGGTAACGTAGGCGTAAAAGTTGCTAATGCAGCATTAGCTTTAGGTATGAAAGTATTAGGATTTGATGCAAACATGACTTTGAATAATGCTTTAGCACTTATGCCTGGAGTTGAAAAAGTTACCGATATGAATCTCTTATTGACTCATGCAGATATTATTACTTTGCATATTCCTTTAAATGTAGAGACTCAGCATTTAATTAATGAAGAAAATATTGTCCTATTAAAGCCCAATACACTTTTACTGAATTTTTCCCGAGAACAAATAGTGAGCGAACCCGCTATCTTACAACAATTAAATAATAATCAATTAATGGGTTATATTACTGATTTTCCAACAATTAACCTCGCAAATCATCCTAATGTTCTCTGCTTCCCTCATTTGGGAGCGAGCACTCAAGAAGCAGAACAAAGTGCTTCAGAAATGATTATTCGAAATATTTGTAATTATCTAGAACATGGCGGCATAGAATATTCGGTTAATTTTCCAAATATATCGCTGGCAGCGGCGCAAATACCTAATTGCCACCGTATACTTACTATTAACCAAAACACCCCTGGAGTAATAGGTAAAATTACCCAGAAAATCTCAAAAATGGAATATAATGTAGAGCAAATGGAAAATAAATCTCGAGGGTCAATAGCAATTAATCTTATTGATCTTTCTGGTCCAAAGGAATCACTTCCTCAACTTTGTAAACAATTAAAAGAAATCTCAAGTTTAATGCACGTACGACATATTTCAGTCCATAATAAACAGTAAAATTAGCTTTATGGCAGCAAATGAAGTCTTTTTACTACAACGTAAAGATGCTATGCTATGTAAAATTTTTACACAAAAACGCATAATCAATGTTTGGACTCAATCACAGAGTAGGAAAAGCCTTCTTTAATACCGCAAAGCATAATGAACTATTAGTAACAAGCCGTTTTTTTACGCTACAAGGAGAAGGACCGTATCGTGGGCACCCAGCTTACTTCATTCGTCTGGCTAAATGCAATCTAGCTTGCTCATTTTGTGATACCTATTTTGATTCTGGTGAATGGAGAAATTTCAACTCTTTGCTGGAAGAGGCTGACCAGGTTATCGAAGATTTTTTCAAAAACCGTAGCTTATCAATTCCTTCTTGGGCACAAGGTCTTACCAAAAAAATGGTGCTAGTAATTACCGGTGGAGAACCTTCATTACAACAAAATTTATCTGCATTTTTAGAAATGGCTCAACTTTATTTTCAATCGACTCAAATTGAATCAAATGGTATTTCTGCTCTACCTGCTCTCCCTGAAAGCACTACTTTGGTAGTAAGCCCTAAATGCCTGGAAAAAGCAGGTAAAGTCATTCGTTATCTAAAGCCCAATCCCAAAATGTTAGAGCGGGCTGATTGTTTGAAATTTGTGATCTCAGCTCCTGAAGACAATCAATATGCACCCTACAGTGACATTCCCTTATGGGCACATGAATGGGCAAAAAAAACGCACAAACAAATATTCATAAGCCCAATGAATATTTATCAAAAAGAACCTCAGCGTGTTAAAGCCATGCGTGATGAAGGTCGTGATCTCACTATGGCTGAGCGTTCTGAAATCAATGAAGTGGTTAGCTTTTGGGAGTCTGGGCTCCTGGATCTGAAAAGAAACCAACGTAACCATGAATACGCCGCAGAGTATTGTATGAGATATGGATTTATCCTCAACCTACAAATTCATCTTTATGCCGGTCTACCTTAGTAAGGATAAAAATCAGCAAACACCAATATTGCCTAGTAAAGGTAGGTTGAGCAAAAGAAAGCAAGCCATCAATCCCTGCTCACGCAAGCTCCCAGAAATCCCCATACGCATTCAATGAAAAAAGATACCCATGGCTTTGTTATAAATCAAACCGTAGCGACCATATCGTGACCACAACATGTGGGTGACTTGATTTGACCACAACCGTTAGGACACTTCGCTACTTGTATCTTGCCATCATCGGTTTTTATAGTATCACCCACTAATAATGTATCACATTTACTGCAGGTTATATTTTTTACCGCCATACCACATTTATGACATTTGTATTCCATGACACTATCTCCTTACAGTTAATTTTATTTGTTCAATATAGGCACAAAAATGGAATTTGTAAAATTTCAAATAAAATCTCTTACCGAGAACTATTAGGACTCCTGTATTGCAAGTACAATAAGGCAAGACCAATTAAAGGAATAAAAATATCACTCCAAAAAATAATTCCCGCATTACCAGGCGCAAAATTATTGGCAAATATCATTTGATAAATATGACCGCCTGCCGCCCCCCATAAAAACATGGAAGGAGCAAGCATAGTTGCTGCCCGAAAACCTAACCCGGCCCAAAAGCTTAAAACACCAACAAGACCAAATCCAAGACTTGCAAATCCTACTTCGAGTTGAAAGGGGCTTTGGCTCCAACCAATAAAAGCAGCAGCCATATCACCAAAGAAAACATGTACAAAAAAATTATAAATAAAACTGATTCCGATATTAAAAAGTAAAAAATATGCAAATAAAATATCGATGTATTTTGTTTTACTCATAGGTTTTTTTTGCAATAATATAGAAATACCAGCAGAAATAACGCTCAAAATAAACAGCGTCAAAGTAAAATTTGACAAAATAAAAACTATAAACGCTTCCATACTTTGTTCCTTGTCGTAAAATATGCAAATACAATAATACTAATGGATTAGAGTACCATTTTACGCAATCTCAAGGCATTGATAATCACTGAAACAGAACTTAAAGCCATTGCTATTGCTGCAACAATAGGATTTAAAAGTAATCCTGTGAGTGGATAAAGCACCCCAGCTGCCAAAGGGATACCTAATCCATTATAGATAAAAGCAAAAAAAAGATTCTGGCGTATGTTTTCCATAGTCACTTGAGACAGATGATGTGCTTTTACGATGCCATTTAAATCACCATGCAATAATGTGATCCTCGCACTTTCAATCGCAACATCAGTACCTGTTCCCATGGCAATACCAATGTCAGCAACCACTAGAGCTGGAGCATCATTCACCCCATCTCCGGCCATTGCCACGATGAAACCTTTTTCTTTTAATTCATGCACGATCCGACGCTTGTCCTCAGGCATAATCTCTGCAACAACATTTTTAATTCCTAAACTCTTTGCTACTGATTCAGCAGTTGCCTGACTATCTCCTGTAAGCATAAAAAGCTCAATATTACTTTTTTGTAACGCACGTATCGCCTCTGGCGTGCTTGGTTTAATCGGATCTGCTACTGCTAAAAGAGCAACGACATGGTCTTCTATAGCAAGAAACATCACCGAAGAACCTTGGGAACGTAGCGCATCCGCTTGATGAATTAGTGCCTCATCTTCCATACGATACTTTTGCATCAACCGAATACTTCCAACAGCAATTTGCAAATCATTCACACGACCACGAATCCCTTTCCCTGGTAGCGCTTCAAAATGTGTTACGGCTGCAAAAGATAATTGTTTTTCTTTGGCAGCACCAATGATGGCATAGGCTAGAGGATGCTCACTATGAAGCTCGAGAGCCGCCGCTAAAGCCAATAGTTCATCCACTTCAAATTCTTTAGTGGTGATAATTTGTGTTAACTTCGGTTGTCCTAATGTTAACGTCCCAGTTTTATCCACAACGAGCACATTAATCTTTTCCATCTGCTCAAGTGCCAGAGCATTCTTAACTAAGATTCCATTCTGAGCCCCTTTACCCACTCCCACCATAATGGACATGGGTGTTGCCAGTCCTAATGCGCAAGGACAGGCAATAATTAATACAGAGACCGCTGCGAGCAAACCATAACTAAATGCCGGCTGAGGGCCTATGAAAAACCAAATTAAAAAAGCGACTAGTGCAATTAAAATGACTCCTGGCACAAACCAACTTGAAATCGTGTCAGCTAATCGTTGAATGGGAGCTCTACTTCGTTGTGCGTCACTAACCATTTGTACAATATGTGCAAGCATGGTATCACTGCCAATGTGTTCTGCCTTCATAACAAAGCTGCCATTCTGATTTATTGTTGCGCCAATCAATTTAGATCCCACATCTTTACTTACTGGCATCGCCTCTCCAGTAACCATAGACTCATCGACGTTACTATGTCCTTCAATGACCTCTCCATCTACAGGAATTTTTTCACCAGGTCGAACTCGTAGTTTGTCTCCAACCCGAACTTGGTCGAGTGTTATTTCTTCCTCATTACCTTTAGGATCAATTCGATGAGCACTTTCGGGTGCTAAATTCAATAAAGCTCGAATAGCGCCTCCAGTTTGCTCTCGTGCTTTTAACTCCAACATTTGTCCCAGTAGAACAAGAGTTGTTATGACTGCCGCTGCCTCAAAATAAACATTGATTAACCCTTTATTGCGAAATGCAATGGGAAATGCTCCTGGAAACATCAAAACAATGGTACTGTAAATCCAAGCAACACCTATGCCCATAGCAATTAAAGTAAACATATTTAAGTGGCGTGTTTTAAGTGATTGTAGCGCGCGCTCAAAAAAGACTAACCCGCACCCAAAAACAACAGGAGTTGCAAATATAAATTGAATCCATGCCGATTGATTTGCAGAGAGAACATCAAAAAATATATGTCCACTCATTTCCAATACAAATACAGGGATGGTCAACACCAATGCAAGCCAAAACCGAAATTTCATGCCTTTATATTCAGAGTTATCTCCTTCCAAAGACACCGTTTCTCGCTCTAGTGCCATACCGCACAGAGGACAAACTCCTGGGCCTGGTTGACGAATTTCAGGATGCATAGGACAGGTAAACATACCCATTGCAATTTCACTTTCAGGTAAATCTTGCTGATGCATGTGATGAAGACATGATTGACGCTCATCTGCCGATTCATTCTTTTTTAGGTGGTGATGTTCATGATCATTAGGTCCATTTTTCATTGATCATATACCTATTTGGTCCATCATATAAAAGAATTATAGCCTCATAATAAAGGCCTTGGTGCAACAAAACCAAGGATTAGACCTGAATCATGAACTACTGATTATGCTTCGCTGCGCCAAACTCTCTTTTCCAGCTCATAAATCAGCAATCGTATACTTATCATTTTCTAACAGCTTAGTAATAATCTGATTAAATTCAGCAGCGATGAGATCTTTAGCTTGTGTTGTTAATGGACCATTTATGGAAAATAGATATTCACCTTTTTGATTTTTTGAAAATAAAATCCAAAGAACATGGCTATTTGTAGGACGATCCTCGCTGCTAAAATGATTCGCATACTGATATTTTAAAGAGGAAACATCCAAATCATGACTGGGCTTACCAAAAAAAGAAGGCGTGATATTAATCAATACTCTTAACCGTTCTGGCTTTTGCAAAGGAATATTTGTTTTAAATAACTTGTTCAGCTTCAGTTTAATTGTTGTTGAGTAATCAATCACTTCCGCCCAACTTAAATACTTAAGATAAAAATCAATGAGTTTCGAGTCGAGCTTACTTTCTTTAAATTGTTTGGTTAACCAAAACTTATTCCATTTATAGCGTAAATAATGAGTCATCGCCAATCCTGCTCCTTGAAACTCATTATTTTTAATTACATGAGAACATTTTTGATAAGGGGCTGCTTTCAATTGTTGCTCATCAATTGCTTTAATGAAATCAATAAAACGATACTCTTCCTTTAAAGCACTATTTATTTTTTTATATTCAGAGAACAAACCCACAATTGAATTATACTGACTCCCTTCCCTCCCACTATGAATTTGGATAAAGGGTACATTTTTTTGACGACTCAATTTATAAAATGCAATATGGCAAACTGCAATTAATCCTGTGCTTACGTTCATATTTTTTGTTTTATGCCACTCAATAAATTGTTCTGCTCGACGAGAATCAATTGGATAATGGAATAAATATTTTTTCTGGCTGGCCGTAGACATGAAATACTGGGGCCCCAAGTACAGCATTTTAAATGCTTTATTGTAATCACGCCAAAAATCAATTTTCTCATTTAAGTTTTTTTCATAGAGAGAATTATTTTTTTTGACATAATTAAGAAAAGAATCTCTTTCTGGCTCTATACTTATCTCCTCTCCCTGAGTCAGCATGTCATAACATGTTTTGAATTGACTCAATACCAGATCACATGAAGGGCCATCGACGATAATATGAGGTATCACTATATGTAATTCATGTAAATCACTATTTATCTTATAGAGATAAACGCGAATTAAAGGTTGCTCACTTAAAGGAATTGCACGCAGCATATTCTTTTGAAATTCATGACTCAGCTCTTTAGGTTCACTCTCTAAAGAAACGTCTCTATAAATTAATGCAAACCGACCTTGCCTATTCAATACTTGAACCGGCTCTTCTTTATTAAAGTTCAACCAAAATGTACTATTTCTCTTAACCACATAATCAAATGCTTGAGCAACATATTCTTTATTGAGTTTACCTTGGATCTGTAATTGAGTACCTATATTATAAGGATACTCTCGTTTGTTAAGCACCCAAAATACGTATTGAAAATCACATAAAGGAACTGCTTCCTGCAGTGAGTTTTCAATAAGTTGGCTCTCTGTTTTATAATTAAAATTAAAGAAATTTTGTAACTCATCAACAATGCTTTTTGCTATTTTACGTATCGTTGGTTTATTAATGAAATACTCTATAGACAAATTAAGCGTAGGACATTGCAATTTATCATGAATTCGATTTCTAATTTCAATCGCCATTAATGAATCCAATCCTAATGAAAATAGCCCATCATCAATTTTGATTTGCTCAATAGTATCCAACCCTAAAACATCAGCAACAATTTCTCGCAAGGATTGGCCTAATAATGCCATAGATTCTTCTTGAGTATGCTGACGCAAAACATTTAAAAAATGTTGATCCACTGGAGTATTCTTAACCAGGTCAGACAACCAAGGTTGTTTAGGTACAAATTTAAAATAAATTTCCCAATTAATAGGACATACAGCAATTTGCACCAACTGACTTTTTAATAAAACATCAAGAATATCGATACTGGATTTATCCAGTGAAGTAAATCCACGCTGTTGTATTGCTTGTGATAAATTAGCAGTCATCCCTATAGCATCAAAAGGCCCCCAATTTATAGCGATGGCAGGTAATCCTTGTTGTCGCCTTAAATAAGCCAGTCCATCCAAGAATCCATTGGCTGCAACATAATTTGCTTGTCCTCGTGCCCCTAATACCGAGGCTGATGATGAAAACAGCACAAACAGATCCAAAGGAATTTCTTGGGTTAATTGATGCAAAATTAAAGCACTATCCATTTTCGCGCTTAATACGGGCTGCATCTCCTCATCACTTAAATTGATTAAGAGACCATCTTGCACCCTACCTGCAAGATGAAATATTCCCTGTAATGGGTATGGACCTTGCTCAATCTCAGCAATAACTTTTTCCATTTGCTGATAATTACTGGCATCCGCTTGATAATGCTGAATAAATATATTTTTCTTTCGAGCTCGATTAATCAATTCCTTTATAGAGTCTGGGCATTCGGATCTGCTTGTAATAATAATATGTTGGGCCCCTCGATACATGAGGTACTCAATTAATAATCGTGCCAAACCACCTGTTCCGCCTGTGATCAAATAACTCGCATCACTTTTAAATAACATTTGCTCTGGAGTGAGGTTCGTTGGCAACTGCATTTTCTTAAGTCTTGGAATATAAACGGAATCTCTAACTGCAAATTGATTTTCTGCATTATTCGTTGAGAATAAAATGTTTAGAATAGTGGACAAAGTACTCTTGGCATCCAAATCAACAATATAATTTTTATTGAGCTCAAGTTCATTGCTAAAGGTTTTCCAAAAAGAACTCGCCATAGTATGATAGGGATTAACTTTGTCCTTCTCATCAATCGCATAAGCATTTTCTGTGACCAAAATAAAACTATTGGGCCGTAACTTAAATAATTTCTGGCACAAATGAAATAAGGCATTGAATTGGTCTTGATGATACAAGAAAACAATGTTCTTGTTTTCAATATTTTTTATCTCATTGAGATTGTCTATGAATTGATAATTAAGATCAGCAAGCACTTTTTTGGCGTGGACAGGATCAGAGGCAATCACCAAGAGTTCGGGAATTTCTGTTTGCACCGATAAATTAAACTTAAGCGTATTCCATCGAATATGATAAAGATGTTGAAGATTAGGTTCATACGAAATGAAATGTGCTCGAGTAACTTTTCGTAATTTAAGCTTTTCTATCTCACCAATCAGTAATCCTGAGTTATCATAAAATTTTACATCAAAACAAAGTTCATTCTCATTTTCAGAGGCTCGTTGCGTGAGATGCATCCAAGCATTCCGAGGGGCTTCTTGAAAAGTAATCATACGCGCAAATGTATAAGGTACATAAGTTGAATGCGCAACATGATTCATAACAAACAACCAAATGCTTTGCATAGCCCCATCAAGCAAAAGAGGATGATAATAGTAATTTTGTGCATCAGCAGTTTTTGGTAATACTACTTTTGAAAGTATGTTTTCATTATCGATATAAGTCTCTTGTAACACATGAAGCTTTTCATCATAAAAATAAGAATGCGATTTAAAATACTCATATATTTGTAACGATTTGATATGGCGAGCAAAAGAGGATTTTAAGGTATCAAGATCAACAGATCCAGGTATCGATGGCGCTACGAGACCAATTTCCATTTCTGAAAATAATTGCCAGTTGTCCTCGTGTTTCGCAAAGATGTTTATTTTGAATTGACTCTCATTTTGGGGTTTCACTTGCACCTGAAATTCTTGTTCGATTTTAGGATATAAAGGACGTTCTATATGAAACTTTTCAATACAAAAAACATTGCGTTTTAAAACTAATTTAGCGGCAGCCAAGCCTGATTCAATATAGGCAGTTGCTGGTAATACAACTTTATCAAAGATGTAATTTTGCTGGATATAGGAAAAATGATCTAAATTCAGTTTATTGCAAAATAAATATTCATTTCCAGGGAGAGAAAACATTTGCCCTAAAAGAGGATGAACGACATCCAAAGAAGCATTTTGAGGAGACTTTTTTTCAACCCAAAACTCAACAAGATCAAATGGATAATAAGGTAAATTGACCTTAGCATAACCGTTGCCAGCAGCTTTATAATAAGAAACCCAGTCAACCTCTTTGCCTTGTAGATAAAGATTGAATACTGATTTGAGTGCTGAATCATTAAAATGAAGCGCCTCATTGAACTGAGCAGTCTCTAATAATTGGCTCGCCTCTTTAGCGGTTTGGGCTACTAGAGCAACTCGATAACTATGATGTTCGCGACAGGTAGCGGCGGTAAAGCAGATATCACCAAAATCATCCGTCGTTGTCGCCAAATAGTGTTGATAAGTTTCAGCTAAATTATCTAAGGAAGTTTGGGACTTAGCTGAGAAAACAAGCAGATGAGGCTTACTCACTTTTAATGGTGATTCGCTGCGTACCTCCCGCGGTTTATCCGCAGGCACCATAGAGAGTGTACGATTACCGGATCCAGCGGATAAACCGTGGGGCGTGACATATGAGTCAGTTTCAACAGCATGAATACCATTAGCTGTTAACGGGGAGGCAGAAAACTCTTGTAAAATTACATGTGCATTAGTCCCGCTAAACCCAAATGCATTCACTCCTGCGCATTTGGGTTTAGTATCAGTATTCCAATCGATTTTTTGCAATGCAAGACGTGTTTCACCTAAATGTATATGAGGATTTAATTTTTGAAAATTCAAAAGCGGGTAAATTTTTTTCTTTTGCAAACTGATGACTGCTTTAATAATACTTGCAACCCCAGCAGCACTCTCAAGATGGCCAATATTGGTTTTGACCGCGCCCAGATATAATGGATTATCTGGACCGCGTCCTTTTCCATAAACTTTATTAATTGCATGGACTTCAATGGGATCACCCAAAGGAGTGCCTGTTCCATGCGCCTCAATAAAGCTGATATCACTGCTGGATAAGTCAGTTTGACTTAAGGCTTTCATCATCACTTCTTCTTGGCTTAACCCATTAGGAACAGTTAATCCTGCAGATCTCCCATCATTATTAACCGCTGAGGCTTTAATGACAGCTAAAATGGTATCTTTATCACGTAATGCATCAGACAGTCTTTTTAAGAAAAGCACACCACACCCTTCTGCGCGAGCATAACCGTCTGCATGTTCATCAAAAGTTTTACACTCTCCATCCGGAGATAACGCTTTCGCTTTACATAAAGTAACATTGGATTCTGGCATTAATAAAACGTTAACACCACCTGCTAACGCATAATCGACTTCCCTATTTTTTAAGCTTTGGCATGCGTAATGAATTGCGACCATCGATGAAGAACATGCCGTGTCTACACTTATAGATGGTCCTTTAAAGTCAAAAGCGTAGGCAACTCGTCCTGGAATAAGATTAGAGACGTTACCTGTAATAGAATAAACGCTTAATTCTTCATTAGAAAAACCTGACTTTTCGAGTTGGGCATAATATTCATTAGGACCTACCCCAGCAAACACGCCAGTTAAGCTACCACGTAAATTCTCAGGGGTGTAGTTTGCATGTTCTAGAGCATGGTACGAACACGCTAAAAATATTCGTTGTTGCGGTTCCATCAACTTGGCTTCACGAGGACTAATTCCAAAAAAATTGGCATCAAAACCTTTGATATTTGTAATTAATCCCAGTTTCTTGACATATGATTTTCCTGGAGCATCCATATTGGGATCATAATATGTCTTATTATCCCAACGCTCAATGGGAATCTCTCTCATACCACTTCGCCCTTCTTCGAGCAATGCCTCAAAAGCAGCGATATCTGGGGCATTAGGAAAATTACAGCTCATACCAATAATAGCAATTGAATCATCTATTTTTTCTACTTTAGATTTAGGCGCTTGCTTTTTAATTAAATTCTTATCCAGTTCAGATTCTATATATTGAGCAAGTTTATTAATCGATGGATAATCAAAGCCAATAGTGGCAGTTACTTTAAGTGTTGGCGCTAAGTTTTCCTTAAGCTTGGTAGCCAGCTCTGTAATCATCAGTGAGTCAAACCCAAGTTCAAAAAATCCTTCATTCTCATCCAAATCCTCAGCATCTGATATCTCAAGAATTTCTTTACAAATGCTAGTTACCATTTCGTTACACACTTGCAATCGATTTTCTGCATTCACCTCCAGATAATCATTAAGCCATGCTGATAAATTTTGATCCGATATATGACTTACACCAATAAGATTATTCTCCAGAAACTGATGAAAAGCAGGCAATGGTTTGGGAACAAAATCAAGCATAAACTTGAGGTAGTCAGGTGAAATAATGGCCGCATGGCTCAACTGCTCATTGATGAGAATTTTAATAAAAGCATGACCTTGCTCATTGCTAATTAAGGATTGCTTTAGACCTTGATCTTGTGAGCGCTTCTTTGCCATGCCCACTTCTCCCCAAGGCCCCCAATCAATTGCTACACCCACCATGCCTAGACGCTGTCGCTCAGCAATTAACGCATCCAAAAAGCTATTTGTGCCACTATATACTGACTCCCTATTACTACCAAATACTGATGAAATCGAAGAATAAACGACAAAAAAATCCAAATTAATGTTTTGACTCAGTTCATGTAAATACCATCCGCCCAGTACTTTGGCAGAAAACAAATAATCCACATCATTATCGGTATGTTCAATTAATGGTGCTTTAACCGCGGCACCAGCTGCATGAATAATTCCCTTGAGTAAACCATCACTATTCAGCTCTAAAAGCATAGCCTGTAGTTTTTCTTTATCGGTAATATCCAAACTGATCGCACGAATTGTCCTTCCTGTATAATTGTATTTTAATTTTTTTATTGCTTCTTCTATTGCAGGTTTATTTACATTTCTTGAAGTAAGAATAATTTCTCTTGCTCCGGAGGAAAGTAATGCTTGTGCGGTTACCAAACCTAAACCACCACAACCACCCGTGATCAAATAACGTCCTTCACCATAAAGCGAACGCCGTCGGTCTACTAATTTGTTTTTTTTCAAACGTGCAATGAATCGTTTCTTATCTCTATAGGCAACAATATGCTCGTAATAGGGATCATCATTATAATTTATTTCATCAATGACTTGCGCAATATAATCTTCATCATCCGTTTTTTCAGAATCAATAAGTATCGTATGAAATTGAGGTAGCTCTAATACCAAAGTACGGCAAAATCCAATCAAAGAGCTATTACTTAAATTAAGTGTGCCGGAAGCAAGTTCAGTAATTGCATTTGTAGTAAGCACAATGAGCTGTAATTTAATGGATTTCTCATTTAGCTCTTTGATCAAAGTTAATAATTTTTTTAATGTATTTTTTTGAAAAGTAACATTGGATTCAATATCGTTGTCTATAGGAAAATCCAAACCCATTGCAAATAGAACCCCAGTGAGTTTCTCTAAGGGATAATTATCCTCTTCAAAAACCACAGATAACCCCTGGGCTTCGAAACTGGATGCGAGATGTTTCGCCCCGAGAAGCAACCAGTGATTGCCCTGGATTTTACGCTGATTTTTAGTACAAGATTGATGCTGCCATTGTAATTGGAAGCACCAATCTTTAGGCATGGCTATCTCTTTTAACTTATCTTTTGTTTCGAACCAATGTTCTTCACGATCAAACTCGTATAAAGGCAACTTAACTTTTAGAAAAAAATTATCCCCAAAAATTGTTTCTTCATTGTCCTTATCTCGGGTATGTTCAGACGTTAATCCTGCTGCAAGAGTATTATAATAATGAAACCAATCAATCTTGACCCCATCTTGATATGCAGTCTGTAATTGCTCCAATGCCATTGATTGGTGCAAAAATAAAGGAGTGTTTTTTTCTTTTTTGATTTGATAAATCTTATATTCATTTTGTTCAAGAAAAGATGCAGCTTCTTTTGCGGTTTTTGCTTTGACTGCTACTCGAAATAAGAAATGATTGCGGCATGTTGCTGCGGTATAGCAGATATCGGCAAACTCTTTATCAGTGCTTGCTAAGAATTTTTGATAACTTGTCAAAAGTAACTCAAGAGCAGTTTTGCTTTTTGCTGAAATCAATAACAAAGACTCTTGCGGTAAAATACGAGACTCTACCTCTCGTAGCGGCACTTCTTGTAAGACAGCATGCGCATTGGCACCACTAAATCCAAATGAACTGACACCCGCGCACCTTAACCCTTTTTGTTTATGCCAATCCATAGTACTTAATGGAATAATTGTATTTTTTAGCTCAATTTGTGGATTTAATTTCTTAAAATTAAGGTGTTTAAAGAATTGGTGTGTATGTAAACTTAAAACTGTTTTAATCACTCCTGCCACGCCCGAAGCACTTTCTGAATGGCCTATATTTGTTTTAACTGAGCTGATGTAAAGCGGATTTTCTTGACTGTGGGCTTCACTAAAAATTTTAGTGAGCGCATTCACTTCAATAGGATCAGCAAGTGGTGTGCCTGTGCCATGCGCTTCGATATAATCAATATCAGCCGGGGAAAGATTTGCTTTCGCAAGTGCGCTCCGTATTACTTCTTCTTGCGCAATCCCATTAGGAACCGTAAAGCCCCCGCTCTTACCATCACTGTTAATTGAAGTCCCTTTAATGACTGCAAGAATCGTGTCCCTATCCTTGAGAGCGGTACTTAAACGTTTTAAAACAATAACACCACATCCTTCACTACGCGCATAACCGTCAGCATCTTCACTAAATGTCTTACAGCGACTTTCAGGAGATAACATTCTTGCTTTTGAAAGGGTAATATTTGAATCAGGAGCAAGTAAAATATTGACACCGCCCGCTAAGGCCATATCACAATCACCAGACTGTAAACTCACACACGCATCATGAATTGCAGTCATAGAGGAAGAACATGCCGTATCAATTGCCTGTATCGGGCCATGAAAATCAAAAGCATAAGCCACTCGTCCAGGAATTGCATTCAACACATTTCCCGTAGCGAAATAAATATTTAGATCATCCAACCCCACGCCTAAACCTGCTAAAAGCCGTGGATACTCGTTCGTGCCAACACCGACAAAGACACCGGTTTTACTGTCTTTTATGTTAGTCAGAGGGAGATTCGCATTCTCTAAAGCATGGTAGCTTGTTTCTAAAAACACACGTAACTGTGGTGACATCAGTTTGGCTTCGCGTGGACTAATATTAAAGAACTCAGCATCAAAATTTCTGATGTGCTCTATAAGTCCAAGTTGTTTGATGTAAAGTCGCCCTAGAGCATTCACATCGGGATCATAAAATTTTTCATTATCCCAACGATCTAAGGGAATATCGACCATACCGCTTTCCCCTCGTTCTAAAAGGGATAAAAATTCATCAATATTTGTGGCTTTGGGAAAACGACAACTCATGCCTATAATAGCAATAGGTTCATTATTAAGAACGTTGACGGTGGGTTGGCGGACAACCGGATCTGGCAACAGGATCTGTTGTAAATGTCTTGCAAGTTTATCCACCGTTAAAAAAGCTGGGGTCGATATTTTATAAGAAAACGTTTCATAAATGCTTTGATCAAGTTCTCCGAGTAGTTCTTGAGTCAATCCTAGAGAACTGAAATCTTCATATTCATCAATATGTTCTCTTTTTAGAAGCGTTTGTATTTTTGCAGCCAGTTGATTTTTGATGATTTCAACTTGTTGCTCCCTGGATTGTTGTTGCAATTCAGCGGGTACGTTTTTTACCCTTGACTCATGCCAATACGATTTTCTATCAAAATGATACAGAGGCAAATCTACCTTATAATATGGAAGGGCATTTGGGGCTATTTTAATATTAAATCCAGCGAGATAAGTTTCATAAATGTTCTGAGCATCAGGAATTATTTCTTTCTCATCTTTTTTGACAGTTACTTTGTGTAATTCATAATCCTGGGACTCAATCTTTTTGATCAACGCATTCTTGTCACTCGCAATGATGGCGCAGCGATATTTGAAATGGTCCCGACAATCAATTAGCGTATAACAAATATCCTTCAAGCAAGCCGAAGTATTTTTAAGATAGGAGACATAATTGGTTATCATATGCTTCAACGAGGACTCACTATTCGCTGAAATAACAAAACACTTGGGTTGGTCATCATCTATGCTTTCTGACCTTACTGTATTATCTGCCTCCTCAATAATCACGCTCACATTAGTACCACTAAAACCAAAATTAGATACTTGTACACAGCGTTTTTTATTTTCAAGCTTTTTAAATTCCATTTCTTGAGTTGGGAATAATGCAGGTATTTTCTGTGGATTAATTGCTTGATTTGGTTTTGAATAATGTAGGTTTGGAGGAATTTTTTCATACTGTAAAGCACAAATCACTTTAATCAGTGAAGCAATTCCTGATGAGGCGATACTATGACCTACATTACTCTTTAATGCCCCGATAATCAGAGGTTTCTCTTCAGAATGCAGATTTTGATGTACCTGTTGGATTGCATTAAATTCAATCGAATCACCCACAATAGTACCTGTTCCATGAGCTTCCAGATAATCGATATCACCTGCGGTCACATGAGCCTGGGCTAATGCTTCTTGATGAAGTGCAATTTGAGCCTTAATATTTGGTGCCACTAATACTGTACCATCATCCCCATCTTGATTCATAACAACACTTTTTATTACCGCAAAAATAGTATTATTGTCTTTAATCGCATCGCTTAAACGTTTTACAATCACAACACCACAGCCTTCACTGCGTACAAAACCATCCGCTTTTATATCAAAACTACTGCATTGATCATGGGCTGATAACATGTTTGCTTTAGTTAAGCCTATAAAATTTTCAGGACAGAGATTCAGGTGAACCCCGCCAACAATTGCCAGCGAACACTGCTCCATTCTTAATGAACCAGCAGCAAGACAAAGCGCGGATAAAGAAGAAGAACAGGCAGTATCCACGGCCAAACTTGGTCCTTTTAAGTTGAGAAAATGAGAGAGTCTTCCTGCCGCGGCACTATTTGCCGCCCCAATTTGAGTGTATGCATTAAACTCAATATTGTCTTTATAATTCAGTTGACTGTAATCTTGGGCTGACGTGCCATAGAAGACACCTGTATTTGAGTTGCTAAGTGAGCCAAGTGTAAGGTTAGCGTGATTCAAAGCGCGAATTGCCACCTCCAAAAAAAGTCGATGTTGAGGATCCATTTGTTTCGCTTCAACAGTGGCGATTTTAAAAAAAGAAGCATCAAATAACTGCGGATTATTAAGAAAACCTCCCTTGCGGCCAATTATTTTATCAGCTTTGTCACGCTCAGGATCATAATACTCATCAACATTCCAACGGTTTTTGGGTACTTCTTTAATCGGTGATTGTCCTTTAAGCAACATTGAATAAAATGAATCAATGTCTTCTACATCTGAATCCATCCCAGGAAATTGACAATTCATGCCAATAATTGCAAGGGGCTCATTAAGAATATCATTTAGATTAATTTCCTGATTTTTTTTCACCACTTAAAATGCTCCCATACCACCAGATGCAGTATTAAAAAAATAAAAAATAACAATAATAGGAATTTATAACAAGACACTCGATCTTTCGCGAGAGAAACAGAGCTTATATAACTGTAAATGAATACCGCAAAAGCACTTGTAGCGATCAGACAAAAGATGCGGTTATGCAAGAGGTCTATTGCTGAACATTAGTTTCTTTTATATGCTTATTCAACACATCCCCACTAAATTTATTTTCATATGAAAACAATAATGTCATGGCTCAAAGATATATTTTCAAAATCCTCTGCAAAAGAACATCATGACACTCATACTTATTTAATAGCACAAAATGATACCGAAGAACAAAAAAATCTAGAACATAGAATCAATTTCTACGAAAATTATTTTTCCCTGATTGCTTCAGGTGCCCGATTAAAACTCGTAGAAGCAATGTTTAGTTTGAACCTATTCGCTTTATTTGAAAAAAATGAATTCGTTTTAGAACAAGAAATCATCGAAAAATTAGGATTAATGCCCATCAGAGCAAAAAAATGGTTGCATCTGCTTAGTTGTGAATATTTTTTAATCAAAAATGAAATAAATGGTGAACCTGCTTATAAATTAACCGATGAGTTTTACCAGTTAATGCACAGTCATCGCTGGTGGAATATGCAGTTCTTTTTTAATAGCTGGAATGTCGCTGCAGAAGAAAGTCTTACTGACGTATTACGTTATGGTAAAGTCAAAACAAGTGTTTCCTGGCCTCCCAAAAAAGATACGGAAGTGGTATGGCTAGAGGATTGGATGATGCGAACAGCAGAGCAACCGATTCGTTGTATTTTAGATCATATCAACTTTAAAAAAGTATCCGCTCTTTTAGATGTAGGAGGTGGAGATGGTACCATGGCCTGTGCTTTCGTTACCGAACACCCTCATTTAAAAGCTGCAGTATATAACTTACCCAAGTCAGCTGTAATGGCAAGAAAAACCATTAATGATAAAAATTTAAGCAATCAAGTAAGTGTTATTGAGGGCGACTTTATTAAAGAAGATAGCTTTCCTAAAGGTTTTGATCTTATTTTATTTACGCGAGTACTTTTTGACTGGAATGAGCAAGTTGATAGAAAACTATTAACTATGGCTTTTCAAGCATTACCTAAAAATGGTCTTGTAGGTATTTGTGAATTTTATAAAGAAGAAAATAATGATCGTTGTCTTTCAGCAGAGTATCGTTATATTTTTCACGATGATTTTACACCCCATGTGATGAAAACCGCCGAAGAGTACCGACGCATGCTGACTGAAATTGGCTTCACAATTATTCGAGAAAATATAGATGAAAAACCAGCTTTCTCTTATTGCTCATTAATTTTAGCCGAAAAATAATGACACATAGGTCTTACAATTTTCAAACAAATCTTTAAATCCTTCTATAGAAAAAATATTTAATGATTAAATAAGATAATCTATCACCGAATCACATTGATTGAAGGTTTGCCCCTACATTTTTACTGCTCAAACCGAATTACTCTTACTATCCATGTTTTTTGAAACTTAACTCTTCATTAAGAAGTCCTTCACAATTTTCATACTCCAATCAACATATGATCTTGTTGGAACAAACTCCCTTAATTTTGGCTCGATAAAATAGAAATTAAGAACACTAATTTACGTTCTTCATCTTTGTTGGGAGAAAAACATGGTCTCATTTAAAAAAGAATTAGTATTCAATATTGAAGATGTTGAATGCCCAGAATTAAAAATGCATCTGGAAAATATTGCATTATTTAGTGTGGGTATTTTACAGCACGCTGCTGTATTTTGTAATCAAGCTCAATCAATTGACAAGGAGCATGTGGATATAGTCATTCCTGATGATTTTAATATTTGGGAGCACAGTGAGGTTTTAATTGAAACGAATAGGATAGGTACATCTAATATGAAGATCGAATATGGTTCCACGATAACTGAAGTTGGAGACCATAAAAAAGGAATTTATTACCAGATTCAGCTCGAGCTGGAATATCGTGTTAAAGCATGGCAAAAAGCGCTTGAAAATTGTGATATGGGGGATAAAGCAAAATATCAGCGCTTCATTAATCAAGCAAGTGCTCTTTCTCTTGCATTAGCTCTTGGAAAATTGCATTTTCAAGCCATGATACCCGAGACAGCCGCCTTAGACTCCTTAAAATCTTGCCAAGAGTTTATTAGCCGGTGTGGCGATGAAAAACTAAAAAGTGATCTTTTATCGGATATCAATCAATTTGAAGCGCTTATTAAAAAACATCGATACTTACATTATGATGAATCTTCATCGGAAAGGCATTCAATTAGGGATGCAAGAGAAACTTATGAAAATGCCTCCAACTATTATAAAAATATAAAAGAAGCTCTTGAGTCGTCTAATTTACCTCAAGAAGCGAAAGAACATATGGCTGAAAAAATTGATTATGCTTTTGAGTGTTTTAAAAATAAAAATGATTTAAATTTGCAAGTACCTTTATTTAAATTTAGTGAAGAAGAATATTTTGAAAAATTTCAGGATAAAGCGCAGAAAATTTCCATTGGTTTAAGTACCGCCGCACTGGCTTTAACCGCAGCATCATTCAGTCCCGCCGCACCTATAACCGCTCCAGCGGCTATGGCTTTAGGTCTTGCATCGCTTGCGCTGACCTCTCCTAGTATTGCAAAAAATATAGGAGGAGCCATTTATAATAGGACTCAATATGGACTCTCCCCTACGAAAGGAGAAGTAATAACGGGTATCATGGCCCCAACATTATTAGCATTAAAAACTACGCCACTCCCCTCTCATATAGCCAGTAGTACTGTCAATGGAGTACAAAAGGGAATAACCATGGCAAAAACTTCTCATGGGGTAAAAAGATGTGTCACATTACCATACGATGGGAAAAGAGCTATGGAGGACACTGTCAAAAAATTTATAAATGAGTTTAAGAGTAACAATGAGGGAATAATTGAACGCAAATTAGATACAGGAAAATATCGCCTGCAGATACAGGGAATGAAAGAAAGTGATTTATCAGAGTCAAAGGAAAATTCTGATGTTGTATCAATAAAAATTTGAATAGATAGTAACCTCTTTGTTTTTTATAGAAAAAATAGCGGATACCTGTTGCAAGTTTCTTAATATTTTCTTAATGATTTGTTGTTATCATTGGTCAAGTTTTGATAATTTTGAGGGAAAGTTAAATGTTAAATGAGCACGATGTATCTGCCTTCATTGAGTTAGATAATACTAAAAAATTGAAAAAAGAAAAAAAACAAGTCTCATGGCTAGATGGAAAAGATAACGGAGAAATCGATGATCGATTCCTTGATGTAAGAACAGCAGCTTCATCATCAAAAAAACTTATAGATAAAAAAATCCGTCATTTAATGGATGAGGGTTACACCGAAATTGAAGCAGCATCCCTTGCAGGAAAACCAATAACTCCAAGTGGTAAAATGATTTTAAATCATCCAACTTTTTATACATCTCCAGAACGCATTAAGCAACAAAAAGAAGAAAGCAATCGATATAGCTTTTTTTCTATGAAAAATATCGGATTAGGGGTTTTAGCATTAGGTGCTGCTGCAACATTAGGAATAGTTTTATCAAATAAGAGTAAATAGCAAAAAATTAAACTGTATATCAATAACAAACTCCATTGCCTAAGCTCATCAGCGTGTCTCTGTCTTTGCTCACGTCTCTAAAAAAGAGATGTGAGCAAAGATGAATGTAATTTACAAAAATACAATCAATTAATTATAATTTGCGTCGTTGCCAGTGAATTGTATCCATCATCTAACATTAATTTTATGTCATAGACTCCTGGTGTAAGTGGCCAACTGGCATGAGATTTATACCAATTAGTCCAGTTTCCTTGTACGTTTTTGTTTGAATATTGAATAATTCCATTGATTTCTCCATGAGTGTAAAGTCGAACGGTTTCATTCAGGGCCTTATGTCTATTTTTAGGAGAAATACTTATATAATCATAGAAATACCCTGGAGAATTTTTCCAGATAATCTTAATGGGTTCGCCCGATTTTAGTACTTTTTTCGAGACCATAATCCGCGGTTTTTTAGTGCTATATTCTCCTCTTACAGGAAATAATTTCATGTGGTGTATCGGAAAATAAGATGCTCTAACTTTAAAGTGCGACACGATCGCCCGATGATCTGATGGCCAAGGCGAAAGAGAGAGAGTAACATTCTGTCCATGTTTTTCACCGATGAGCTGACTATTAATCACTTGAGCAGGACCTGAGGAAAAAATAAAATCAATACGGTCAGGTAAATCTTTATTAGAAGGATTATAATCATCAATTGAGTGTTTTACTGCTGTTCGGTTTGCAGGCCAGGTAAAACTTGGCGATTTGTAAGCATTGGGAACGATGTGTCGATATGAATCTACAAAACCCTTGTTTGCCGCATATTGAGTAACGGGCCAATTCATAACGTAACGGTGATTACGTTGTCTTTGTAGCGTTGCACGAGACCAATCCAAATGGGAAGGTGAATTGAAGTCCCCGGTTAAAAATACAGGCACTCCTTCTTTGGCTAGAATGGCTAATTCATCAAAAACAGGTTTTATTTCTGAGAAACGTACTTTCAGTTCGTTGCTACGTACCATGCGTGCATCAAAGCCTTGATTAATAAGACTGGGACCATACGGTTCATCAGGTAAATGTACGTTTGCTACAGCCACAAACTGTTGAGGTTTTACTTCAATTAAAACAAATCGTTGTTGTGGGACTGTTTTGTATAATGGAAATCGTGAAATAACATGGTGATAGGGATCATAATGCCAATTTAATACTTTTGCTAAACGCTTCATATTTCCCCATGCCTCTTGAATACCGACTACATCCGCTTTAGATTGTTTAATTGCTTTAACCACCTGATTAAAATCAATTTGTGTTCCACCATTTTCAATATTAAACGTCATGATAACAAACGGCTTTTCATTTAACTTTGCATGAGCAGTATCAATAATGAATAAGAGAATAAAAAATATAAAAATACTGGATTGGAGTTGAAACAGCCTTAAGCAATTCATCTTGCTGCCCTTAATTTCATGTGATTTCGAGAGAATGATTTTATAAGATCCAGTAGCAATCTGGAATCGTTCAGCCTGTAAAGGCATTTATGATACAATAAAGGCTCATATCTTGCTTTTTGAGGAAGGAATAACATGATAACTCATCGTATGGATCTGCGTTCTTATCATACTGAGTGTCATAGCCATGCCCATGAATTTGCGCAGTTAGTATTGCCATTAGTTGGATCCTTGGAGCTGGAAGCAGGAAGTTACTCAGGTGTAATAAACGAGAATAGTGGTATATACATTGCGCCCAATGAACAACATTGCTTTGCAGGAAGTCCTAAAAATCTATTTTTAGTAGTTGATCTTAAGGCTCAAAATCATCCCGATGGATACCGCTCCCACGAATTTATGCTCACAAAAACCATTAAGAGTCTCGTACAATTTGCCCATGAGTACTTAACTGTTCAGGAAGAAGATTTTTTTGCCGATTCATTAATCAATCAGTTGTTGATTCATTTTGCAACAAATTCTTTCTCAGCGAAAGGAGATCAAACAGTAATTAAAGCAAAAAATTGGATTGATCGTTATTTTGCAGATGTTATAGATATAAGTAAAGTAGCAAAGTATTGTCATTTGAGTGTGAGTCAATTACAACGTCGCTTCAAACACGTTATGGGATATAGCCTTGCAGAATATTGGCGCGCTCAAAAACTACAGCATGCGAAACGATTATTGCCTTTAAAGAATTGTTCAATTGAAGCGATCGCTTTTTCAGTAGGTTATGAGAACTTATCTGCATTTAGTCGTCGATTTACACAAACATTTGGTGAGTCTCCTTCACAATGGAGAGCAAAAGCGTTGAACAGCACAAAAAATGCAGAAAATGGATAACTTTTTCTGAATTTAACTCTGCTAAACTAATCTTCTTAATGAGTTATAATTAGAGATGTGAATGAATAAATCTACCACCTATTTTCTGCAAGGTATGTGCTTTCTTATTCTGGCCCAGATTATGGTAGGCGTGAATATTGTTGCTTCTAAGTATGTGCTGTCTTCTATCCCCATTCTTTTTATATTAGCACTACGATTTACACTAGCCGCGATTATTTTATTTTTTTTGCATTGGCTCACCCCTGCAAAAAAAACATCCATGAGCTATTATTTTTTCAAATTAAACCAAAAAGATTGGTTTTTTATAATCGCACAAGCCCTTTCTGCAGGAGTGCTGTTTAACTTCTTTATGTTAGGGGGGTTACAATACACCGATGCTAATATAGCGGGTATTATTACCAGTGCATTACCAGCACTTATTGCACTCATGTCTTGGATTATTCTTAGTGAAAAAATATCAGGGAAAAAAATTATTTGTGTGGGGTTTGCCACTTTAGGCCTAGCCATTATTGGATTTAGTAAATTAAACGGTGTTCAAGCAAGCCACTCATTTTTAGGGGACATGCTTGTTTTGCTCTCTCTTATACCCGAAGCAACCTACTATATCTTAAGTAAAATGCATACACCTCCGCTTCCAGTATTTTTAATTTCTTCCGTACTTAATGCAATAAATGCCATATTATTGATGTTTTGCCTGTTTTTTTGTTCCTGGGATAATTTATCAATTCATTTTTTTGATTGGCTTATTTTATTTATTTTAGGTTTGAGCACAGGTCTTTTTTATGTTTTTTGGTTTCTGGGTTGCCAAAAAGTAGATGGCGTGATGGCTTCATTATCCACAGCGGTAATGCCATTAGCTACCGTAATTCTTGCATGGCTAATACTCGGTGAGCACTTAACCACAAGCCAAGCTATAGGCATGGGGATGGTTCTTCTCTCAATTGCGGCTTATGCGAGACGGTAGAAAAAAAAGATGGATATAGCCTATGATGCATTTATGACAACGATAAAATTAGGAATCCAAATTGATTGCTCAAAAAAAATGGGCGCATTTCTCTCATGAATCAGATATCGGTGTGCGAGGGTGTGGTTCTACTTTATCTGAGGCATTTGCCATGGGAGCTCTGGCATTAACTCATGTCATTACTCATCAATTAATTCAACCGCTTAAAAAGGTTCACATAAGCTGCGAAGCTCCCAGTCAAGAGATTTTATTCGTTGACTGGTTGAATGCCATTATTTACAACATGGCAATCCATGAGATGCTTTTTAGCCAGTTTGATGTCACGATTAAAGGACTAAAATTAGCTGCTGTAGTGACAGGAGAGCAAGTGGATAGTGTTCGGCATCAACCCGCAGTGGAAGTTAAAGGAGCTACCTTTACCGAATTAAAAGTTTATCAAAGTAATCAAACTTGGATAGCACAATGCGTTGTTGATGTATAATTACCAGAATAATCAATTGTAATGCATCTTCATTCAGTAACTAAGGCAAAATCAATGGACTTAAATTTATTGGAAAAAATCAGCGATTTTGAATGGCAGATTCCCAAGCACGGTAAAATGAGGGTACCCGGATTTATTTTTGCTTCGGAAGACTTATTGCGCGATATGGATATGAAGGTTTATGAACAACTGTCTCGTGTGGCCACATTACCTGGAATTGTTGGTGGCTCATATGCTATGCCTGATGCTCATTGGGGATATGGATTTCCTATTGGCGGCGTCGCGGCATTTGATCCTGAGCATGAAGGAGTGGTATCCGCAGGAGGAGTTGGTTTTGATATTTCGTGTGGTGTAAGACTCTTAAGCACTGGTCTTAAACGGGAAGAATTTGAACCTTACAAAGAACAAATGGCGAATGCTTTATTTACGCATATTCCAGCCGGTGTAGGCAGCAAAAGCCGTATTAATCTGACAATGAAACAAATGGATGATATGTTACGTGGCGGCGCTGTTTGGGCGGTCAAGCAAGGATACGGAGATAAGGAAGATTTAGAACGTATTGAAGATTATGGTCGCGTTGATGGGGCATTACCAGCGCATGTTTCAGAACATGCAAAAAAACGTCAAAAAAATGAAATGGGTACTTTAGGATCCGGTAACCATTACTTAGAAATTCAGGAAGTAAAAAAAATATATTGTGACAAAACTGCGACAGCATTTGGTTTAGCTCAGGGCGACGTGGTGGTAAGTATTCATTGCGGTTCGCGCGGCTTAGGCCATCAAATAGGAACTGATTTTCTACGTTCCATGTTAATTGATGCGCAACAACGCGGGATTCAACTCATTGATCGTGAACTCGCTTGTGCACCTATTCGTTCGTCTATGGGGGAGCGTTATTTAGGGGCAATGCGCGCCGGAATTAATTGTGCCTTAGCAAACCGTGAAATCATTACCCATTTTATGCGAGAAGTTTTTCAAGATGAAATGCCTGGCACCAAAATAAGACTTATCTATGATGTTTCTCATAATACCTGTAAGGAAGAAACGCATCAAATAGAAGGCAAATCAAAACGTTTGTTTGTGCATCGTAAAGGTGCTACACGGGCTTTTGGACCAGGTCATCCTCAATTAACTGCTTCTTTTAGGCATGTAGGTCAACCCGTCATTATTGGGGGCAGTATGGGAACCGCCTCTTATGTTTTAGCAGGAACAACAAATGCCGAAAATAAGTCTTTTGGTTCAGCCTGTCATGGTGCTGGACGTGCTATGAGTCGACATCAGGCAACAAAACAATGGCAAGGGCAAGATATCATCAAGCAATTAGCCCAACAAGGCATTTTGATTCGCAGCAGTTCCTATCGTGGAGTAGCAGAAGAAGCTCCAGGGGCTTATAAAAATGTGGATCTTGTTGTTGATGCAGCCCAAGACTCCGGCTTAACTAAGAAAGTAGCCAGATTAATACCTATTGTTTGCGTGAAAGGCTAATTCGCATTTTGTATATTTATTTATCTTTTCTATCTGCTATAGCACTCATAAATTTGAAACATGAATTCATTTGACATCAATACTCATAAATGAAGCCTTATTTTCTCAGTGGGAAACTAAAAATAATTGCTCTCAAGAGATACATATGCGTATACTTCCCAAGAGAAATTGACAAAGAACATTATGAACACAGATCAAAAAATCACCTGCCCAACATGCCAAAAACAAAATACCTGGTGCCCAGATAACCCATTCAGACCTTTTTGTTCTGACCGCTGCAAACTCATTGATCTAGGTGAGTGGGCGAATGAATCCCGAAAAATTCCTGGAAATACTACTGATCCAATGCGTCCATCGGATACTAATGCGCTCCAAGAAGAGTTGGGTGATAATTTCCTCTAACACAATCTATGCTCACACGATGCCCTGCACCCAGTATCCTGCGGACAAGCAGCAGCACGCGCGAAACAAGCACTTGTCAGGATTTAGTGAGAAATTACCCAAATGCTCTTCAACTTTATTATTTAAATAATTAAGAATCATATTCGCTCTTGTTATTTAATTATTTTTGAATAAGAATTTATTTTAATCTACATAGAGCTCATTATGCCTCCGGAAACCGCTGTTGATAATATAACCTTATTAAAACAAGTTATTGAAACTCAAAGTATTCTAGCCAGGGCTCGCTTCGATCTCCAAGCTTTTATGCAACTAGTAGCCAATGAAATGCATGAGCTTACCCCAGCAACAGGAACAGTGATTGAGTTGGTAGAGGGTAATTTTATGGTCTATAAAGCGGTGACTGGCACTGTTACAAACTACCATGATCTTAAATTGCCAATCACTAACAGTATTTCAGGACTTTGTATTGTCGAAAACCGAGTTTTAATTTCTCCAGATACAGAAAAGGACCCTCGAGTAAATTTAGAAGCATGTAAAAAAGTATCTGCTCGCTCTTTAGTCGTCGCGCCATTAGTTTATTCTGACAACCCAGTTGGGGTAATAAAAATTCTTTCGAAACATCCTAATGCGTTTCATGAATTACATGTAAAAATTTTGGAACTTATGGCAGGGTTCATCGCCTCAGGATTAAAACATCAGCTTTTATTTCAAGAAAAACTAAGTGCTATTAAGAAGTTAAAAAAAGCGCAAGAGCGTTTATCTCACATGGCAAAACATGATTTTTTAACAAAATTACCTAACAGAAAGTTTTTTGTTAGTGTTTTGAGTCGGTCTATGGAAAAAGCCAAACGTAATAAGCAATTAATTGCTTTGATGTATTTAGATATAGATCATTTTAAATGGATTAATGACAATTTAGGGCACAACATGGGCGATAAATTATTAGTTAAATTCGCTACTTTCCTGAAAAAAAACGTTCGTAAATATGATTTAGTAGTTCGTCTGGGCGGAGATGAATTTGTTATATTATTTGATGACCTCAACGAGGAAGTGGATGCTGTTAAAATAGCAGAAAAAATCATCACTAATTTAAATCTAGATCCGTTTTTTAATAGCAATGAACTTAAAGTTTCTACAAGTATCGGTATTTCATTTTATCGTGGGGAACCACTCAACCCGAACGAATTGGTAAAACAAGCTGATGAAGCATTATATTTGGCAAAATCGAAAGGAAAAAATGGTTATATGATTTTTAAATAAACAATAAATACAGTGCTGTTTGATTTTAAGCATTTCTTGTCATGATAATCTTTTAATTGACTTGTCTCACTGAGTTTTTAACATCCTCATAAGCTGTATTTCTTAAAACATCTCCGTGCGCGCTAATAAGATGTTTAAATTTCAATTTTAATAAATGAGTAAAATCATTTCCTTGTACTCCAGTGGCTTTAAGCCAAATAGGTGAGATTCGCGCTTTTGCAATTTCCCCTTGAGATATGGCCATTTTAGCAGTCTCTTCACTAAAAAATTGATCCACACTCACCCAATTTTTAATACTGTCACAACTAATAATAATGCCCTCATCATTATCAAGATATAGAAATCCTTCTGCGGGAGTGGCGTTTTTAAACATAAAAAACTGAGTGTTTTTTATGGGTAACTTATCAGCATCCTTTAAATATTGTGTTGAAGAATGGTGAGGGGCATTCGCGTGCTCTCTAGGTTGAACCGTCCATAAACAGGCCTTGTAACGATCTAAATAAAATGGATCATCTCTGCCATGAAAAGCGCCAATACGAATGACATGCTTCACATCCCCCAAGGTATCAAGCGCTCGTAATCCGTCCTCATTCAGACGCACCGTATTAATCAGTGCTAAATCACCATTACTCGCAATGATAGTCATGTTTCTGCTGTGTTGAATCTTCTTATTCTCAAAATGAGTGATGTTTGAACCTCGTACCACATAGATACCTTCAAATTCTTTAATAATCTCGCCATGAGGCCATACAGGAGAATACTCTGACATAATACCTTCCGCTTACTAAAATTTTATCAAAAGTAGTGTTCTCTTTGAAAACAAATATACATCCAAGAGGAGCATGAAGCTCCTCCTGCTCAATTACATAAATTGTCTCACACAACGAACCCTAACCGTTGCATTCTTATCCAGGTTCTTTGGATTTCCCTCAGTAAAATTTTCACCCATTGCATTATAAGCTGGACTCACAGATGACTCAGTGGAGCTCCAATAATCACTTGCGAGGTCAAACCCACCTATGTTTGCATAGTATGCCCATAGGCAATGGAGTTGTTCTGAAGAGGGTAAGAACCAATCCGTATAACCTCCCCCATTATATGTGGCGCAAAGCCTTGCTGCATAACTGCTACTTGACCCCAACGTATTGACAATCGCTTGTGTATTGCTCGCACCATCTATGGTGCTTTGGGCTCCTGGACCTATGGCCGTTCCATAACCTCCCCACATAACTCCCGAACTAATGTCCGAAGTTGCTGCGATTAGGTGTAACAATCCTCCACTATCACAGGCAACTATCCCCCCACCATAACTTTGTCCTATCTGTGGTGCAAAAACGGTTAATGAAGTACTTCCTGAGACTGAGTTTTTAGTAGCAATAATATTAGTTGTTGCCGCAACTCCTTGTGCAGTTACCAATCCTTCACTCCCTACTGCATTAGATACAGTAGCAATACTTCCATTGGCAGATTGCCAGTATACTTCAGTAGTAATATCTTTAATCGTTGAATCAGTATAAGTACCTGTTGCTCTCATTTGCTGGGTTGAATTAATGCCTCTGGGAATAGAACTATCTGTCGGCGTTACTGTAATCCCTGTGAGCAAAGCCGCTGAGACCGTAATGCCCGTTGTACCTGAGATGCCATTCAAACTCGCCTGAAGTGTAGCGTGGCCTAAACTCACTGATTGAGCCAAGCCTTGGGTTCCGGTCGCATTGGAGATTGTAACAACACTCGTATCAGAAGTAGTCCAGGTCACATCAGTAGTTAAATTTTCCTCAGATGCATCTGAAAAGATTCCCTTAGCTTTATATTGTTGGCTGGTTCCCAATGGAAGAGACGCATTTTCGGGAACCACAACAATAGAATCAAGAACCGCTTCGATGATGTTTAGCGGAGCAACCCCCGTGACCCCACTTAAACTTGCACTAATTAGGGTACTACCAACTCCTTTTCCTACAGCTGCTCCAGGACTATCTGGCGCATTGGAAATAGTCGCCACATTTGTATCACTTGATGCCCAAGCTACTTCTTTAGTTAGATCTTGCGTTGTGTTGTCGGTATAAATACCTTTGGCGCTATATTGCTGCGAGTAGCCATTAGGTAAAGAAATATTATAGGGACTAACTACTATGGAGGTGAGCTGAGCTGGAGTCACAGTTAGAAATGCATTACCAGACACACCTCCATAAGTTGCAGTAATCATACTTCCTCCGGTGCCAACACCTAGAGCTAATCCCGGAGTATCAGGAGCATTTTCAATGCTTGCAACCAAAGGATTAGAAGAGCTCCATGTAACAAAAGAAGTTAAATCCTCAGTACTGTTATCTGAATAGACTCCTGTTGCCATAAATTGTTGCCCTGTTCCTTTATGGATGGAAGGATTAACAGGAGTGACCTGGATTAAACTTAAGGTTGCTGCAGTTACTTTCAATGAAGTACTCATCGTTTGACCTGCATAAGCAGCGGTAATGGTGGTTGTACCTATTGCATTTCCTGTAGCCAGTCCTTGGCTTCCTGAAGCATTAGAGATGGCAGCTACAGCTGAATTTGAGGATGTCCAATTCACTTGGGTTGTCAAATCCAAAGTAGTTCCGTTGGATAAGATACCCGTTGCTGTAAATTGCTGCTTTGTACCGTTAGCAATTGACGGATCTGTTGGTGTAATCTGAAGCTGGGTCACTACCGCTGCATTAACTTGTATGGGTGCTGAACCTGATATACCTTTGAATGAGGCAGATATAGTTGCATCACCCACATTAACGCCAGTAACGACTCCATAAGATCCCGAAGAATTCGAAACAGTTGCAATAGAGGGAGCTGAAGAATGCCACTCTACGCTTTGTGTCAAATTTTTATGGATTTGATTAGCAAAAAAACCTACAGCGTAAAATTTTCTGCTTAACCCCTGCGGCACCGTAGAATTCAGCAAAGGCCGCCCATGATAAACTTTAATAGCAAGCAAAGGTGCCACTTTAATGCTTAAAATGGATTCCGCGCTTGGCCGTGAACATAAAAAAGGACTTGGACTCGGATCTTTAGGTCCCTGAGTTTTACAAACCATAGGGCCTCCTAAATAAGAAGGAGGAAGTTCATTTCCATTCAATAGCAAAGAGAGCATACAGGATTGATTCGGCGCTAGAGTAAAAGGGCTTTTACAGTTTTCTAAACCACTCGTATTTTGGCTAATCCCTTTTATTGGGACCATGGTTAATGTGCGTGTTAATTTGGTGTTATTGGTAACTTGATAGTTTACTTTTACTGTCCCGGTACTAGGAACTATTACTTGGGTTGGTGTGGTTGCCACTACACTGAAAGTCGGTTTAGAAAGTGCCATTCCCAAAATAGGGATACATAATCCTAAAATTACCAGACCTATACGTGTCATCAAAGAAGCAAATCTACATGTCATAGTATATCCTTAAACTAGGAAGCTGAGGCTAACTTGTGGTATTTAAATAATTTTATTGATCTATCTTATATGATAAGAAATAATTTTTGTATCGTTTAAAATTAAATAATTGCTTAAAGATCTCTAACCTTCTAGATGACTTCGATTGCAGTGTGCGCACAATCCTTTGATTTCTACCGTACAATTTATAATTGAAAATTCAATGGAGTCAGCTGATTCTTTTACGGGTGTAAAATCTATAATGCATTCTAACTCTTTGACAAAATCACATTGATTGCATATAAGAAATTGTGCTTGCCCCACATGATGTCCATGCAAACAAGCGACATAAGATTTAAGACTGTCAATACAATGAATAAATCCTTCTTGGTGCCAAAATTGAATTGCACGATAAACCGTAGGGGGTTTGGGGTTCTCAACTTCCATAGATAATTTTTGTAATATCTCATAAGCACTTAAAGGCACTCTTTCTGCGATTAAGATTTTGAGGACACGCTCCCTTGGCTCCGTAAATCGATAACCATGGTTCACGCAATGCTTATAGGCTTTGTCCAACAAATTATGCTTCATCAAATCAACTTTTAGGTTTTTATGTTTAAGTGAAATAGTGTATCACAGTCTTCATTTCACGAAAAAAGAATCCATCCCCGAAGGACTAATTATTTTGCCGCATAAAATTCTTAATCCTTTCCCCTTCACTTATGTATAAAAATTACTTAATTATCCTTGTTCTTTAGCAATGAATCGTTATAATGTAACACTTTAATGGCATTGGTGTGCAATTTGAAAATTTTTGAGCCACTTTCCTTTTGGATTTTTGGGGGTAAAAAACCATGTATTATAATTATCGATTGTACTTTTCAGATGATGTTCAACTACTCGATCCGATGAAAACCAAAGAAAAAATTGAACACATTTTGAATGAAACCAAGGAGTTGGGTTTAGTCCGAATGGCAATCGATTTGGACAGTCAAAATAAAAGCATCAGTTTATTATGCAAATCCAAAGATGCTCTTGCCCTACAAACTAAAGTAACCCAGCTATTATTGACAGAAAATATCGCTGTAGGCGAGACAATAGAAAAAGAAGCACTTGCAGATGAAGAAGAGATAGTATGCGAAGTGCCTCAACATACATCGAGCACCGAACACCCTGTCCCTATTAAGAAACGCAAAAAAAAATCCAAACACAATCACTCGCATCACCATGCTCATGGACATTGTCCTGATCAATGCCAAAATCATTCCCCCGATCATAATCATGCTCACTCCCATGGCCATACACATGACCATGTGCATGGTCATGAGAACCATTGGTTTAAAGCAGCCTTAGGTCTGCTTTGGGGAATAGGCTTACTCGCTCTGTCTATTGCAAGTTTTAATATTCCTATGACTGCCTATTATGTCATAACGGGGCTGACCACTTTAATGACATTATATTTGGGACGTACTGTTTACCAATCCGCATGGGAGGCATTACGGGAAAAAAAATGGGATACATCGGCTTTATATACAATAAGTACTTTGACCATTGTTGCTGTGTCCATTATCAGTCTGTTTGTCCCTAGCTTGCCGATGATGTTTGAAGCAGCACCTCTTGTTTTAGCGTTCTGGCATTTAGCCGAGGGGATTGAACATACTTTAGTAGATGAAATTAATAAAAATTTAGATGTGCGTGATTGTATTGCTCCATTAGTTTTATTAAAAGGCAATCCGGATAAGGAGATTTCCGTCAAAAAGCTAATACCTAATGACATCATAATAGTAAAACAAGGACAAGTTATTCCTGTTGATGGCGTATTAACTGAAAAAGCACTACTTTATACTACACGTATCGATGGCTCACCCCAACTTAAAGAATTTCAACCAGGCGATATAGTAAAAGCAGGCATGCGTTTAGCCGATCATATTCCTTCACTGCAAATGCGTGTTACAAAAACATATCAAAACTCTTATCTCTCATTGATCGCAAAAAATATTAATCAAGCAAATAATGAAAAAGCCCCTATTGAATTGTTTGCGGAGCGAGTTTTAAAATATTTCATTCCCGGATTGCTCGCAGTAGCAGCTATTTCAGGTATTGTCATAAGTACATTGTTTACTCCTGCGCTGGCCATTCATTGTCTTGTATCGGTTCTTGTAAGCGCCTGTCCTTGTGCTTTAAGTTTAATTACCCCCATGGCAGTTAAAATCGGAATGAAAAAGGCTTCCGAACAAGGAATTCAATTTAAAAACGGAAAAGCATTACAAGCTGCCGCTGATATAGATACCATTGTTTTTGATTTAAATGGCACCCTAACTAAAGGTGAGGTGGTAGTAGATACACTGCGGATTGACGATAAAAAATTCCTACGTCATATTGCGTTATTAGAAAGTCAATCGGATCATCCCGTAGCAAAAATCATTAAATCATACCTACACACCCAACCCGTTGTATCCAATGAATATTTAGACATCAGTTCCATTGACAAAAGCCATCATTCAGGCATAAAAGGCATGATCAATGGCGAAACCTATATGGTCGGTAATAAAGACATGCTTTTAGCAAATGGAATTACACAAATAACCAAGCCTTATGATAACCCTGAAAATGGCTCCGTTTATATTGTGCGTGGCGAAAAAGTAATAGGACAAATAGCACTTACCGACCCTTTGCGTGATGATGCTATTGCAACAGTAAATCACCTGAAACGTCTTGGTAAAACAGTACATATTTGCACAGGAGCCGATAGAGCAACCGCAGAGCGATACGCATCATTATTAGGTGTTTCTAAAGCGAATATTTGTGCAAATACAGTGGGCGCCATCACGAAACCTGGTGAAATATCTAAAACCAGCTATATCCAAAAATTAAAAAGTAAAGGCTATAAAGTAGCAATGGTGGGCGATGCAGCCAATGATCTTACCGCGATTGCCTACTCAAATATAGGTATCGCTGTAAGATCGGATATTGGAGATACTATCACGCAACAACATGCTGGAATAGTCATCCAACAAGGATTGTTATTTCCTATTGCCACTGCTTTTGATGTCGCTCAGAAAACCAAAGATAATATTTATCAAAACTTATTTGTGAGTTTAGCTTATAATTCAACAATCACTTTAGTGGCAGCTGGACTATTTGTTGCTTTAGGTTTTACACTTAATCCTGCGATTGGTGTTGCATTAGTGGTGCTTGAATCCACAATTGTATTAGCCAATTTATATCGTTTTAAACAACAGGAAATTGTGTCCGCTACATCAAACAGTAAAAATGGAGTCATGGATCTGGAGCCCTCTGAAAATACTACTTCAAAAGTTTTAAATGCATTGGGCTATCGTTCACAACCTAAAACAAATTTAGCTGCAGCGCAAAAACTTGATGCAATAAATGCTCAATCAAGAAGCTTATTTGCACCTCAAGAGAGTTATACCAAACATTCCCTTACTGGAGCTCAGCAAGAAGTTCTGTGCCAAATCTGAGATCAGAACCTGTTGCAATTGGCTCAAACTGTCTAGGTGTTGTGCTTTACCCACAACACCTGGTTTTATCAACTGATGGTTAAAAAAAATCAAGCAGGATTAAAGTTATCCCATTAATTGGTTTTATCTATGCAAGCGACAGAGGAAATATGTGATTTCTAACAATCAGTTAGGTCATTTTTAGTTAAAACAAAAAGCAATTGACACAATGTTCAATCAAATGACATAATGAATTTTTTATTACATATTGATGTTTTTTAGTATGCAACACATAAGCGTTCAACAAATGATAATGCGCTGCCTGGACACTGTTGTCGAGGTTGGGCGGAGTTATTTGAAAAAAGCGCTAACAAATTAATCTTCACCAACACCAGTGTCCAGGTTCGTGACTCTGGTTCAGAAATCTTCAAACATAAAGCGCTCAAATTCAATTTTTAGTCGCACTAATTTTAATAATTTTTGCTGCTGAATTTAACCCAGATTTCCATCTATAAAAACAAAATGGACTTATTGGGGACTATATGAGGTGATTGTTATGAGTTCTAGCGTAACCGACATTTTATCAAAAATTTTTAATGTAGAGTTTGTATTGAAATCTTACATCCAACGCCATATTAAAGGCGTTCTGCCAAAATATACTTATTCTGAAGAATCGGGAGTGAATCCAGCTTTTCAACGTATCGAGGAAGTTGATGCCCCTCTTAAACCTAATGAAAAACGTATATTTGCATTACGTAGTGATTTTATTCTAGCGACTGGAGTTAAAAACTCAGAACAGCAACATGGTTATCATGGATTAAAAGAAACGTTTAAAAAATCACAATATTCATACTTAAATTGGAAGGATCGATATGGCCACCCTTCCCTTGCTGTAGCCGATAATAATTACGATGGGACGGTGCTTTATGCTGGATTTATTTGTCAACGGAGGGGATATTTGCAGGTTTTCTTATCCTCCGGAAGATACAATCGTTGTCATCGAGCTGAAGAGAGCATTTTTCCGCTAACAAAAGAACAAATTCATGTCATTGAGTCTTATCTATCATTAAAACTTCAAAAAGCATATGGACTCCAAAAAATAATATTTTATGATACAACTCCAGAACAAGATAACATTGATTCAGCATTATTTTTTAAAAATAAACCGTTTCCTAAAAGTAAAAGTTCTAGAATCTATCAATCCTCAGCAATTAGCGAAGCAGTTAAAATAGCACATCGTGACTCATGCTTTGAACATGCTCAAAACTATATTAAATGCAACATCCCTCCGGTGAAACCCAAATACAGCTATTGTGGCGAAGGAAGTATCAATCCAGGCTATCAAGATATTACAAGCATTCATTCTCCTTTAAAGCCACAAGAAAAGCGTATCTGGGCCTTGCGCAGCGACTTTATTTTGGCCACAGGTGTAAAAAATGCTTATGAAAAGGAATACGGATATACGGGATTTAAGAACAGTTTTAGTAAGTCCCTTCATTCATTTTTAAATTGGAACGATCGTTATGGTCATCCCTCATTAACATTACCCGAAGGCGATTATGACGGCTCTGTATTTTATGCAGGATATATTTGCCAACGAAAAGGTTATTTGCAAGTATATCTTGTCTCAGGAAGATTTGAGCGAAATGATTTAAATGAGGAACAAACTCGTATATTAGAAGCCTATATTGCTGCCCAGTTTCAGGCAGTATATGGTACTCAAGAAATTGTGTTCGACTACGGAGACTCAAATATTCCAAGTTATCATGCTGCATTTTTTAGTGACAGAGTATTTGAAAAAACCAATCCTCAACGTCGTTACAATCAATCATCAATTCAGAAGATTCTCCAAAATATTCCTAGTAATCAACACGAACAAGTGGAAAAGAGTAACTATTTTTCAATTTAAAAACACAGGGAATGGATGCCCTCCTTTTTATTATGTAGAAATATCGCCTATGGTGTACTCTGTAATTTATCCTTGCTAAACTATTCGTGTTAATTAATATCTTATTGTTTTATCAAAAAATTAGGGTTTGTTAACAATTCATTCGACCCTGATAGTTATTATAACGTTCAGAGATAAACCAGCTATGCCACGTCCTTTTAATACTCAAGAATTGCAACAGTGTCTTGACGAAATCGCTAAAATACCTATTAGTGAAGTGAAGTATTATCTATTATTAGCCCTTAATTCTATTAAAAAAGCCGATGCACACCAATACCATGATTTTTTAAAGGAGCTAACCCATTTAAGTATCAAATTAATTCGATTTTTACGGCCAGAAAATGCTACTCTACCTCACAAGTTGCTTATTGAAATTAATCAATCCTATCAAAAACTCCGTGAATTTTCTAAGACGAATACAAAGGCTGTTGTCGTGGGCTATGCCATAATTAACCTCGGCGCCACATTACTATCTATCTTTACTGGAGTTCTAGGCGGGCTTGTAGGATCAATTGCTGGATTAATAAGAAGCATTTGGGATTTAAACAACCCCTTGAGTTATTTGAAAGATGGAGCGATCACTGGTTTTGCTTTTGGCGCAGCTATTGGTTTCAGAGCACCCAAAAAAATATTTAAAAATGAACTTACAAGACAATTAAAATTTTGCATTGATAGGCTCGAAGAGTGTTTACTCGATATGCATGAACAAAAAGTAAAACCTTTTGCCTATTATAAAATACTAGTAAAAACGAGATTATTAAAAGATTGTTTTGATAATAATAAAGAATCCTACAAAAAATTTTTAAGGGAAATACAAACGTTTCAAATAGCAACATTGAGTGCACAATTTGTCAGCGAAAATCTTGAAGGTTATCTAGGGCATCATGCTTGCATTATTCTTTCATTGCCCAATCAGAATAAACCTGAACTTATCGAGTTTTCATTAGGTGAGTCTAATGTGATATCGCGGCGACTTACTCAACATGAAGAACGAAAAGTCACAGGTGCAAAAATTATAGAAATGATGGCGTTTCATCAGCAACTTCAAGAAACACAGCCATGTACTTATAACTATGTATTAACCAAAATGAAAGCAGGAGAAAACGATTGTTTTCGCTATATTGAGAAAATTCTACTCTGCACTGGTCAAAAAACAACAAAATTGCAGCGTTTTGACGGGAGCGAAAATTGGATTGGAAAAAATATAATAGGCTTTTTTGTTGAGAAACTAAGTCCTTTTAAACAAAATGTTTTTGAAAATGAACCTTATTACGAGCAAAAACTATCCCAAAACAAGTTATCTTTTTAAATCTAGCAGCATCTTTTTTCTAATAATTAGGCCTTCGCAAGCATGTGGTGGCTTTTAACTGATACATTGATAAATCCCTAAAAGATGCTTTAGTTAAAAACCTCTTTTAGGGTTCATCTCACTTAGCGTCAACTCAAAACAAGCTATATCCAACGACGTATTTGTTGTTCTACCGCAATAGATAATAAACGATGTGCCATGTCAGTTGGATGAAGTTCATCAGCGAAAACATACCCATTTGAGCCCATGGTACATACTATTGCAGGTACATAAGAAGGCAACACACCTGGTGTAAGTGGAACGACATAACCACATACAGGGGAATTATAGTTAGTAAAGTAAAATGACTCACCCCCTATTACATAAGGCTTTCCTGCTTTAGTTGCAAGAATAACATTATCCAGGAGATCGTAAACATCTACATATAGAATTTTAGTACCATATTTGGCTTTAACTCTACCTAATTCTTGATTGAGCATGGAGTTGAAGGTAAATGTTGCAGTCTTCATATCACCTGGAAGTGAAGGAGGAGCCAATCCAACAGTTACCAGATCATTTATGAACGGCGTATAACCAATATTAGGCAAACTCAAAACGACTACCCTCTTCGCTCCATGTTTGCTAAGTAAAGCTATTTCTTCAGCTATATTTTTTGCTGCCGCATTTGCGGTTTCCAAGAGCAGAAGTTGAAATATTGGTGATGTTGATGAGGTACTAAACACGGTAAGAAGATCGTTTGCACCCGACCAAATGAAAATCATGGCGTTGGGATCTATAGTAGGATGCGTTGTCAAAAACTGATTGACTTGAGCATGCAAGGAAGGAGCCCATTTCAAACCAAATCCTATCGAATTAGTAGAACTACCACCAGCAGCATAATCAATACCTTTGAGCATGCCCGAAACAGGGCAAGCAGGACTTGGACATTGTGACTGAATAGGTGGAGTAGTATTATTTGTTACCTCATCGTTAGGAAGATTAGGGTAAGTAATTGGATATTGAGTAGGTGAAGTTAATGCAAAACCTTTGATATCTCGTGCCACGTATTGTGACCAAGTATAACCTTCATAAGTAGTAAATGTAGGTGCTTTACCTGGAGGAGTTGGAAAATAATCGTTATAACCACTATCGCTTAAACTATCACCAAAAAAATAAACTTGGCTAATCCTATCAAAAGGTATTGCGTGTGCCGAATTGACTAAACTCAAACATACAACAGCTAATCTGGCTGAGCGAGAAATATTCCTCTGTATGTGCTTCATTACTTTTTTTAACATGCGACCGCCTCCTTGAATTAGTTAAATTTGTATCGGGCAGCCAGTGCCACAATATCAACTGAACCGCTGTAGTTCGCTGATACCTGATTTACTTCTAATGGGGCAGTGCTCGTTGCACTACTTCCACTTGCCTGAGTGACATTGACCGTTTGATCTTGGAGGAAGATATGTGCATAAGCAGCATCAATCGATATGTGTTTATTAACTGTATAACTTGCACCAATATTTACCCAATAACGATCAGAATCCGGAATACGTGGATCTCTAAAGCTAGTGGTTGGGGTCTCATCATAAGCAATACCACCACGGAAGGTCCATACAGGAGTCCAATGATACTCTGCACCTAATGCACCAAACCATGCATTTCTCCAGCGAGTTTGAATCGTGCTGTTGGTGGCAAAAGCATCTGGCATATTTATACTAATTTGGTTGAAAACATCCCAGAAATTGATTTGTGCTGAAGCTTTGAGTGTCCAATTAGCGATATCATGTGCCGCGCTTAATGTTAAAATTTGCGGTGTTTTAACAGCTGTGTTAACTCGAGTTTGTGCATTAAACAAAAAATTTGGTGATGGGGCTGGAACTGTCTCACCTGGTAAAACATATTGTTGACCATGACCTTTTAGTGTCTCTGCAATTTGAGAGCGATAACCTATACCAAGGCGTGTGTTGACAAACGGTTTATAGAGAATTCCTAAATTATAGCCATAACCCCAACCTTCTCCTCTGAGATGGGTTGGAAAATTTGCTGCAATTAGAGCATCAATAGGAGCAACTCCAGTATAAGCTCCGTTAAAATTGGAAAAAGTTGCCTGCATCCATTGAGCTTGAAAACCACCGCCTATAGCCAATTTATCATTAATTGCATAAGAAAGTGCGGGATTAATATCTATAGTTTTAACCGAACTATAAACAGCAGCAAAACGCACTACAGAATCGTAGTCATAAGCTGTTTTCAAACCGTAAGGGGCAATTAAAGCCAATCCAGCAACAAATTTATTATTAATTCGCCAACCAAAATATCCATCCGGAACAAATGCAGAAGGTGAAACACTTCCTTGGCGATGGTTCCCTTTAACTGTCGCAGTAATGCTACTAGGGGGAATTCCTGGAATATTAACAGTATGTCTCGCGTGTGCATCAGTCATTTTAGCATGCGGAAAAAGCTCGCTTGCCCCTAGGTAGCCTTGAGTTCCTGTTAAAGTTGATAATGTCGCTGGATTAATAAACATTGCTGAGACATCATTATTTGCTGCTGCTGCACCGGCAGTTGCATCACCTTGTAAGCTAGGGCTAGTCTCATTAATTTGAAAGCCAGCAGCGAAAGATGTAGGGCTCAAAATAGATTGTGATACTAGAATGGCAATTACAGATAGTCGTGATTGTGAATATAAACATCCCATGATTATAGCATCCTTTGCTAAGGGTAGAACTCTTAATTTTGCACAATACCTTCATCTGTGTCTATAAGATCATTAAGTTAATAAGTACTTAAATTTTAAATAATTTTCATTAAAAGCTGTTGACATTTATCCATAGCCTACAATTCCTGTTTTGATCATTAAAGTAATAACCTCATTTCTCTCTAATGTCTGTATATGAAATGCAGGAAGTGGACAATTTAGAATAACTTAAAACTAACTATAAAAAGTAGGTTTGTTGACAATTCATTCTGCCCTCTTCTTACAAAACTGGATATGTAGGCCCCTAATTGTCAACAGACCCTAATTTTTTGCAAAAGGGCTAGGAACATAATTATATCCAGCTGCTAAATTTTGATACAAATTAACCACAGTAATTAATTGCTCCAGCTTATGTTGATTGACTTCAATCGCAAGTTCGTCCAGCCTCACTTTTTCTTTGATCAAACTCAGATGACTGATAATTCCTCTTTGATACAATGTCTGGTTTAAACGATAAGCCTTGCTGAGCTCTCGTTCTGCTTTGAGCACATCATTTAGACGTTGAGTATACAATTCATGGGCTGACAAATCATTAGTGACATCCCTAAGCACTTTACGCAAAGTATCGCTGTATCGATAATATGAAGCTTTGTCCAATCCTTTAGCTTTCACTAATTGTCCATAGGTCGATGCCCTTAAAAATGGAACTTCAACAATGGCTTGGTTAAAATGAATTGCCTGGCCTAATTGTCCGCCATTTTCAACTTTGGCAATTTCCCCTCGAGCCATTGCTAAGTTAATTGCTGGTAATAAATGTGCAAAAGCAATACCAATCCCGGCATTAGCGGCAAATAACTCCTGTTTCGCTTGCTCCATGTCAGGTCGATTTTCAATAATATTTATTGGAAGCGCGCCAATAATCATTTTTTGACCATTTAAATCCTTGAAACGACGATGCACGAAAATCTTATCTGGATTTTCATCTAATAAATAATGCAACGCATTTTCACTAATCACAATATTTTGTTGTACTACTCGTTCTTTCGCTTGGATTAAAGAAAGCTCGGTTTTAGCGAGATCTATTTCTGTTCGAGCATATAAACCGCCCTGATACATAGTCTGGGCAATCGTAATTAGTTTAGAAAGGTCATGTTCCAATCCATGCAGCAGCGTTAATCGCTCTATCTGGCTCAAATAATTAAAGTAATTACTCACAATCTGACTAATCACTGCTAAGCGCACACTATGATACATTGCTTTTGTCACTTTTAATTCATATTTGGCTTTTTGTTGTTCTTTAATCTGTTTAAAAATATTCAGAGTATAAGTGGGCACTACAGTGAGCAAAACGCCTGGAAAACCAAGATAGGGAAATGAAGAGTAACCCGCATTACCAGTAACATCAGGAATCCAGTTCAACTGTACACGCCTTAACTCACCTTGGGCTGCCTCGATATGGGCAACAGCGGCATTAATATCATTATTATAAATTAAACCTCTATCAATAAATGAATTTAAATTTGGATCGTTAAATTGTTTCCACCATGCAAAACAAGGTAGGTTTTCATTGGAGTTCTTATAATGAGCACCCTTAGCAGCCCACTGCTCGGGAACCACCAGGACAGGCTTTTGAGTATGTGTAATACAAGAACTTAGAATGAAACTCAAAGTGAGGCAGCCAATTGTCCTTATCAATTTACTCTCCAATGTATTTTTTCCTTTGGCTTTGGTTTTCTCGTGCAAGCTGCTGGAGTATGTTTTGAGTTTCTAATTCCAATAATTCATTACGATGAGGTGATAAAACAAATAATCTACGTATATTATGATAAGCTTGTTGTACCACTGAGCTGAAAAAAGACAATTCTTCAAGAAAATTTATTTCTGGATGAGTCTCATGCTTTGCTGCATCAACAAAAGCATACAAATCCAATATGTTTGTGTTCAATGCAATACTTACTTGTAAATAAGTACTATCGCGCATGGGTCGTTGGATCACTATATGAAAGAGTTTATTTAAACGGGTAATAATTCTTTTTTGTAAATCAAGATAAAATTTGCGTGATAATTGGCTGCCGCGAAATACGAAAAACTCAAACATGAAACACAATAAAAAAGCAACGACGGTGGACAACAGATAATCAAAAAAGAAGTTAGGCACAGCGTAATTATTCCCTCCATAATAATCAGTGCCTAACGAGGTCAAAGTCACTGTAAAAATAGTTGGAAACGCATAAAGTTTACCTAAAGAAAAATATGCCATAAACACGATAAAAGGAATAACAATCAAAATTAAACGAAAATCTATTTGCCCCATAACCCACAAAAAATAAGACAGAAGCAATCCCAAAACAGCCCCCCAAAATCGGTGGGTAGTACGTAATAAGCTTGCCCCCTTATCAAAACCCGCATAAATCATCATTACAGCAAAACCTATCCATCCTGCATGAGAATATCCCATCACCCTTTGGACTGCTAAAGCGGTGGCAAAAACAAGACAAATCTGAAGTGCTCGTGTTTTTCGATAATCTATATTTTTAAACACAGATAATTCCAAGAATGTACTAATTTATTTAAAATAACCCAAGGCGTTTCGGCTAAATCACAAGGCCGTTCTTTTTCAATAGCTTCTTTAAAAACATGGAGCTTTTGAATAAATAAGTTAATTTTTTCACTATCCATCATAATAGCCTCAGCCTCCGTAACACTAACAAGTAAATGCAGTTGATTCATAAGTAAATTAATCTTCCAAATCGAACGCAGTGGAAAAGAACGAGGCAACATCCTGGCATAGCGTACTAAATGAGTCGTATGACCGCGGACAGGATCAAAAATAATTCTTTGATTGGCAACCATTAAGGATAAATGTTCCGTAATTTGTGCCATCAATAATAATAATGATCTTAACCAAAGACGATAATAATAGCTGCGAGGAAAAAAAGCTAATGCAGCAAAGACTACTGCCATTGCAATAAAAGTGTTTAAGCAATTATTTAGAACTGCATAAACACTCGTATTAATATCTCCATACAATAATGAATAAGCGCCCAAACTTAATGCAACAGGGGCAATGACAATGGTATGCATTCTGCTTTTAATAGCAATTAAGTACAGCAGAAACGAATAAAAAAATGCAAAAACAGGAAAAAAGGGGGTAATAGAAAAAATATCAAAAAGAAACGCACTAATAGCAGACCATAATATACAATAAAAAAGCAGTAAGTTTTTTTTCTTCATTGTTTCACCCACTACTTCGGCAGCCATTGCAGTTAGCGGAATATAAAAATAATAAAAGTAAGGGTTGGGAATGGAAAAAACGAAATTAACCGCAAAAAGAATCAATAAAACATAAGCGGCTTTCATTCCATTCACACGGTGATTTCCGTAAGGATCATAGGCTTCAATGATGTGGGTGAGTCTTGATATAAACATAGGCGCTAGCACCAGGATGAAGAGGATATTCAGGATCCGGATCAAGAATTTCTATCTGGATTGGAAAACGTTGTGGCTCCAAAAGCCATTGATTGTTACTGCCTACTTTCTGCTGCTGCGTCCGTGGATCAGTTGTTTGCCGGTCCGCAGCCCATATAGTATTGACTATTCGCCCATGAAAGATTTTATTAAAATAATACATACGAAGTATTATGTACACTTTATCACCAGGCCTTACGCGACGTAAGTCAGTTTCATATAAATTTGCTTGTACCCACCACTTTGACGTATCAATAAATGAGAATAAGGGTTCATGAATTTTAACTGGTGTTCCTGGACCAATATAAAGATTATCAACTACGCCATCAGTCGGAGCTCTGACTGTAGTTAAGTCAAGGTTAACGCGAGCATTATGTTTTTCTGCTTTGAGTGCTTTAATGAGTTTTCTTTGCTGAATGATTTGCTGATCTTCAATAGCAATTTGCTTTTTGAGTGAATCCATCTTTTGTTCCAACGAATGCAAGTCATAATCAAGCGTGCGCACTTCAAGTTTTGACAATGCCTCGCGAACACTAGGTGCTTTTTTTAATTGATATTCAAACTTTGCTTTTTCGTAAGCATATTTTGCAGCAGCTAATAATGTTTCAGTTTTTTGTGTTTGCCGATTAATCACTTTGAGAGACTCTATTGCTTCTTCATGCCGTGCTTTTGCGTATTCATACGCTAAACAATAAGGTTTCTGATAAACCTCAAATAACGGCTGATCTTTTTTGACCATACTCCCATTATGTACATAAATCTTAGTAATAAAACCGGAAACATCTGCTGCAACAGGTGTCACATTAGTCACCACAAAAGCATGACTTGTAAAAGGAATCAAATAAGAAAAAATATGATAAATACCAATTAATACACTGATAACAATCACGATGACAGGTAAATTAATCTCATTTTTTGAGACTTTAAATATCCTTTTCATGGAATACCTTTTTTAAATCATTTATGCAGATTAAAATTTTTGCTAGTGTAGGTAAACATTAACTTTACAGTAAACAGCAATTTTTTCCAAAACTACTGCAAACAACGTATTATAGAGCATGAGCTAAATTTGCAAATGCACTTTTAGAAACTAATTTTTATTTTTAAATGTTCTGAATAAAATCTTGTGTTTGGTATACTTGATGAAAATGAGGACGCGTTCATTAGTGCTGTAAAGGGAGGGAGCATGACAAGCGAAATTAAGATTCCAACTGTAGAAATTACCGTAGTACGAATTTATACCTTAGAACGAGCCGAAAATATTCCTTCTATTTTAAATTATCTGCAAAATGAAGCCAAAATTCGCGGGATAAGTGTTTTTCGCGCTATTAGTGGCTTTGGTGAAACAAATGTCCATAATGGTTCTTTTCTAGAAATACCCTTTTCTCTTCCTATAATTATTGAGTTTTTTGACGAACACGCAAAAATTACTGTAGCTTTAGAATACTTAACTAAAATAATAAAAAAAGAACACCTTATTTTCTTTCCTGCTCGAGCAAATGCTTAAGATAATTGATTAAGTGTTATGCAGCCCTAAATCACAATACCCCTTAAATAGGCTTAGGAATAAATATGTCTTCTCAGATACAACTATTTAGTGACATTGAACCCATGTTGCTCCACTATAAAAATACAAATGCTCTAAGAAGAAGAGTTATGCTGCTAGATGCACTTAGTGCCGTACAAAAATTATCTGGGCACATAATATCTAAAGGTGACGCAAAGGAACACTATAAAGTATTATGTTATACTGCAACATTAATTAACTATGCCGATGTTTTAAACCGAATCGAAAATCAACAATTTTTTGATATTTTGTTTGATTTCTATAAAATGGACATTGATGCTGAGTTATGCGATTGGTTTGAATTTGGTTCGCCAGGACAAATGAGATTAAAAAAACCCATCTCTGAATATACTCCTCAAATTTGGGAAAAATTCCGTACTGCTCAAAAAGAACATCTTAAAAAAACTGGCCAAGAAGGCACCTTTAATTTAGATCAACTCGATATTAATCATCCACCAGTAAATCAATTATATCCAATTCAAATTCAAATGTTCAGGAAGCTTTTCAATGAGGCTGTAGATAGAATAAATGTTGATGCGAAAGGACAAATTCGCTTTGCAAAACGTCATGGCCTCTATCAATTACCAGGTGGGGGTATGGTTGAAGCAAGCGACCTCCCCACAGTTGAGGGGTGGACATATAGAATGCTTCAAGAACATCTGGAAGAAGAACATGCCAATCTGTTTATAAAAGCTGCGCCATTATATAATGAATTAGATAAAACTATATTTGAGCAGCGTTTATTAGAGATATTAGGCAGTCAACAAGCCCTATCATTACCCAATGATTTCCGGAAAACTTTAAAAAAATAATTCACGAGGAACATACAAATGCTACCTGTCTGCACAGTATGATAAAGACAATCGATGAACAAAAAGAAAATGAAAAGAATGACCATGTAAGAAAATCATTAATCGAATTACGAGCCCTGATGCAGGTACAAACCTTTCAGTTAACTCCTTTATTCGCTGAAGCTTTTGAATACATCAAAAAAAACTCAAAATGCATAAATATAAAGCAAGTCCTCGACACACGCGCCGCGGGTGGTTTTCAAATATCGCACGTCTTTATATGCAACCATCCCTTAGAGGAGTGGTTTCGAGAGAAGTTTCATGGCCTCAATGATGAGTTAGGAGATGATCTTAGTGGATCGAAAATTGAACGATTGACTTTACTTGAAAGCATCGCTCAGTTTAAAAAAATTAAATTTTCTCACTTATTGATCGGGTTAGCAGCCTACAATGATGCTTTGGATAAAGATGTATTACAAATAAATATTGTCTGGGATAATTATCACTTTGCTGCGGCCCGCAAAGCGATTGTCTCACACTTACCCGATTTTTGAAGCTATCTTATTATTGGCAGACACCAGCAAATAGTTTAGATACTTTCCCCATATTATAAGTATTACAATTGATCATAAAAACTTGTGCCATCCATGGAAAGAATTCTAGAAGTATTCTATTCTTAATAAGCTTGAATTACTCCAAGCTTATTTTAAATAAAATTTTTTATAAGGACAGTAATAATGGATGCATGGAATAGTGTAATTTTTATGAAAAGTAACAAACCTATGTCTGCTATGAATGAAATGGCAAAATGGGATGGCGTACAAAAAATGTGGTCTACAACAGGTGAATGGGATTGGTGCATTCAATTAGATCCAAAAACATCATCTCCTGAAAAAGCTGAAGCCTTTGTTGCTCGTATGCGTGAAGGTCACTGGGCAACAGAAACCAAAACCAATTGGTGGAAAGAAGTTCCTGCAAAATAAAGAGTCAGCTCGGAGCAAAAGCTCCGAGCTTATGAAAAATTGCATTAAAAATCATCGCCCCCCCTAATTATTCAAAAATTCTCTTTAGTTTCAACAAATCCATCTAATCATCAAACTGCATTTACTTTAAAAATATTGTAAATATTTTATACTTAAAACATACAAGCAATAAGAGGGATCACAGATGGAAAATAAAAAAGGAGAAGTTGACTTTAAAGTAATTTTTGAATCGATCCCGGGTCTTTATCTTATTTTAGATAAGAATTTTACGATTATTGCGGCAAGTAATAATTATCTGCGCTCTACAATGGTTACTAGAGAACAAATTATAGGTAAGAATATATTTAAAGCATTTCCAGATAATCCAGAAGATCCCCACGCGACAGGAGAAATTAATTTACGTGCCTCATTAAATAGAGTCTTAAAAAATAAAACCCATGACACCATGGCAATTCAAAAATACGATATTCGTCTTCCGCGAGAAAAAGGAGGTGGATATGAGGAACGGTATTGGAGTCCAATTAATTTACCTGTTTTAGATGCCCGTAACCGAGTTAAATATATTATCCACCGAGTTGAAGATGTTACAGAATACATTCAATTAAAAAAATCTCGTTCTGAACAACTAAAAATTATGGAAGAACTTCGTACCCGAGCCGGAGAAATGGAAATCGAAATTTATCAACGCGCCCAGGAAATTCAGACAGTAAATAAACAATTGCAAGAGGTAAATAGTCACTTAGCCTTATTGGATCAAATGAAAACTCAATTTTTTGCAAACATTAGTCATGAATTACGCACACCGCTGATGTTAATTTTAGGACCAATCGATACATTATTACGAGATAAACCACTAACACCCTCACAAACAAAAAAATTACGCTTAATAAAAGAGAATGCTCTTCTCTTATCAAAACATGTGAATGATTTATTAGATATTGCAAAATTTGATGCAGCAAAATTAGAAATCAGTTATTACAATATTGATTTTGTGCGCCTTATTAGAAAAGTATTATCTTTATTTGAAGCAGATATTGAAGCGAAAAAATTTCAAGTTTCTTGTGATTTACCTAAAGAGCTCTTCATTCAGATTGATGGTGAAAAAATGGAGCGTGTCATCCTTAACCTGCTCTCCAATTCAATTAAATTTAATCCAATTCATGGCAAAATAAAGCTCAAATTATACAAAAAAATAATTATGCCGAATTTTGTATTGAAGATAATGGCCCTGGAATCCCTTCGCAATTTAAAGAGGCAATTTTTGAACGTTTCTTCCAAATGGAGGAAAGCTTGTATCATTCAGCAGGTACTGGTTTAGGATTAGCAATTGTAAAAGATTTTGTGGCGTTACATAAAGGTACGATTAATGTGCAGCAATCAAAATTAGGTGGTGCACTTTTTGTCATTCAAATTCCACTAAAAGCCCCGGAAAACCAACTAGTACATCCTAAACAACCCCCATTAGGAATGCTTGAAATACCTCGTTATGTAAAAAAACAACTAAAAACCAGAGTCCTGCAAACAAAAGGGGTAAAAAATGCCAACAGCCCTCTGATTTTAATAGTAGAAGATAATTTAGCAATGAATGAATTTTTATGTGACATTTTAAGTAAAGATTACCGCATTACCTGTGCTCAAGACGGTAAAGAAGGTTTAGACAAAGCGATCGAGCTGCTTCCCCATGTAATTATCAGTGATATCATGATGCCTAATATGAATGGAATCGAAATGGTTCATGCTATAAGAAAGCATTCCTCCTTGATTTCCACCCCTATTATGATTGTCACTGCGAAAGCAGATGATGATCTTCGTGTGCGCATACTCCAAGAAGGCGCCCAAGACTACATGACAAAACCTTTTTCAACTCAAGAGCTTAAAGCACGAATTGCAAATTTAATTTTAGTTAAAAATGCAGAAGATGAATTAGAGCGCTTTGTTTATTTAGCGTCTCATGATTTAAAATCACCATTACCCGCAATAGAACATCTGGTTTCATGGATTGAAGAAGATACCGAAAACCAACTGACCCCTCAGTCTCGAAAATATCTGACCTTTTTAAGGCAGCGCGCTTATCGAATGTCGAATTTATTGGATGGGCTATTAAAATATGCTCAAGCTGGGGTGATACATTCAAAAATTGAGACAATTAACTTTCCCGAATTAGTAAGTAATGTTGCTCATAAAGTAGATACTGCAAACGATTTCGATATTCATTGCGATCGATGCTCTTTTCCTATCAAAGCAGAAAAAACACCATTACAAGAAGTTCTTTATGAACTAATTGATAATAGTGTAAAACATCATCATCTTCATAAGGGGCACATTAAAGTGGGCGTTGTTGAAAAAAAACGTTACTATGAGTTTTTTGTTGCTGATGATGGGCCGGGAATAGAAAGTGCCTATCAAGATCGAATTTTTCAACTTTTTCAAACGCTGCAACCTCGTGATATTTTCGAAAGTTGCGGAGTAGGACTTAGTATCGCAAAAAAAATTGTTGAAACCCATGGCTCGAATATATGGGTCGAATCCGCCAAAGACCAAGGTGCTGTATTCCATTTTACCTGGCCCAAACGCACAGAAAATTTAAAAGGTATAGAAAAATAAATGACTTTTACGTGCAAGAAAAGGCAAAAACAACTGGTACATGAGAACGTTTGAAACAACATAAATTTTTTTCCTTTTATATCGAACTCTCATTAACTTAATGACTTTAGGCTATAATGTAGAAATTGTACCTAAATTAGACTCTAGACATGCAAAATACATCCCTGCAGAACCAATTTAAACAAGCTTATCAAGAAGTCGTTGAACTTCATGTCCAAATACAGGATTTATTTCACAAAAAATGGTTAATGAAGAGCGATTGCCTTTTTTAAGTTATTTTCATCCGAATTTTACTATAATCCAGCCCGATGGAATCTTAAGAGATTATGTATGGCTTAGCACTTGGTATCTTAATGCAGCAGGTTCGCGTCCTGAGGTAACCATTAAAATCGAACAATTTAAAGAGATCTTTTCTTGCGCGGATAATGTTATCGTGAGCTATGAAGAATTACAACGGCTCCCTGAAAACGAGCATTTGAGACGCTTATCCACTGCAATTTTTGTTCCGACGAACAATCCGAAACAACCATTGCTTTGGCGACATTTGCATGAAACTTGGATTAAGTAGCAGAAATAGCATGAGTAAAATAATAATTTTAAAAGACCATGCGCTGGCACAAGCCGATGAACTTATTACCTTATTAAAAAACAATAAGAACTTAGAAATTATAGAGTTTCAGGATTGTCTCGTTAGCGCGCTTGAAGACATTGCTCAAAAAAATAAGACCGTACTTATTGCATTGGGAAATCAATGCGAATTGGGATGGAATATATCAAACAAGATTCATGCATTTAAAGCAATAATTTTGATTCATCCCAAAGTACTTAGCAATTATTTAACGATGAGCCATCAACATCCGTGTATGATTATTCATTCTCCCCAAAATTCATTTATAACACCTCACCAATTAACTGCCATTTCACGTCCCAGACCTGATATCGCTCAATTTATTAGTTCATCACACAATATTCTAGAATATCAACAAGAAATATTTGCATTTATGCAACAATATTTACAAGCTCCTGAAGAAGCTGATCTCGCACGTATTATCCGCGACACGGATATTTTGAAAATGTTGCCCGCACCCAATCCAGGAGCCATCCGAATTCTGGAGGAGAATAAGGTTACAGTGGGAATAGTAGTACCCGATAAAAATCCTCCTTTTGAACACATCAATCCTGGATATAAAAATGAAATTCATTTCGTAGTATCGGGCACTGCTCAATTTCGGCATGGTAGTACCAACCAAAAAGTACTGGTTAATCCAGGTGATTTCGTTTATGTCAAAGCATTTGAAAAACATGAATGGACTGATTGGTCTGATGATTTTAAACTCATCTTCATGCAATGGGAGATAGAATGATCTCTATAAAACTGGATGCCATCCAGAACGCTCCTACCCCATGTCAGAATCTAAAATAGCTATCAAACAGTACAACAATCTTTTCTGGATCTAAAAAATTATTATGAACAATTTTTATAACTTTCTGATTCAAAATAGATCAACCTATGCTATTATTTGTCGTTTAAATTTTATTAAGGACATTTTAATGCCGTTTACCGATCAGTTTATTAATACTCAAAACTTGAATTCAGCTCTTAAGGTATTAGAACTTTCTTCACAGAACTTACAAGATCTATCCTCAGAAAAGATTTTAGATGAAATAAAAAAAGCTTATAAAAAAAAGGCTCTTAAAGTCCATCCTGATAAAAATCAATTGCCGAATGCAGCAGAACAATTTAAAGAACTTTCTCATGTCTATAATTTATTTGAAGACGCATACGCCCATGGCCATTTTGATTTTCTCTTTAAAACGCCAACTGCGCCACATATAAACCCAACTCCGGCGAAGAGCACTTTAAATACCGATTACAAAACCTGGCGAGATGAAGTAGTAAAAGACTACAGTGAATCACCGTCACTAAGACACGCATCACAAAATTCTTTTTTTGCTGAAAAATTATTTCATGTGTTAGAAACACAATACCCATCGGTCTTCTCAATTCCTGTTACTGAAACCTTTGCATCCATTATTGCAAAACATATTTTTCTATTTCGGCAGCACTATGGTTATGAACATGATAGAGCAACACAAGAATATCCAAATTCAGAATTGTTTCGTAACTTAGCGCATGATCTTGTACACAATGGATTTAACCTAATGCCGGAGGCTACTAATGCTTATGTTAGATTTAAAATGCAGGATATTTCGTTTAATCCTATTGCCGGCACACATGTTAATCTATTTGTTCATAATGAATTTAAAAATTGGTTTAAGAGTATTCCACTTCAAAACCCGACCCTTTGGGAAGGTGTCATTCTATTCAAAATAGACAATAATACGGTGTCGATTAACAAAGGCAAAGGAACCCCTGGAATTCAAATTAAAAAATCAAGCGAAGCTTTCGTCGCTTTCAACAACATGACTGCCGATGCCAAATCCAGTTCTGAAAGACAAGAACATCTTTTGGGATTTTTAAATTTAATAGATACGTACATCAAAACATTACAAAAAGCGAAGGGATTGGAAGGTGTTTCTATTGCGTTTAGGCCAATTGATATTCATTTCTCAGGTATCAAAGGCACACATACTCAACTATTTCCCGAACCTGAATTTGAGCAATGGTTTGCCAATCTCCCTATTAGAAAGGCAATAAAAGCGGAAGAGAATATATCTTTTTATAAAGTTGATGAGGACACTTTATCCATTAATACAGGTCCAGGAACATCTGGGATTCAGATTAAAAAAAACCAGCATGTATTCGAAGCTATGAATAATCTCACCGCAGACTCACAATACCAAACAAGGGAAAAAAGAACACAGAATTTGATTCGCTTTTTAAAACGCTTGGATACCCATGTAACTCAATTTTCTGATACAGAACAAAATATTCCCTCAAATCAGTTTGACTTGTAACCCAGAGTCATATCAGGAGTTATTGGTTCGGCTAACTAGGTGTTGCGCTTTGTGCGCGACACCCAACTTAGAATGAATAATCAGCAAACCCTAAATAGAATATAAATAATTTAAATGAAACATATTTCAACACATTGAAATACGCTCTATTTTTACTCATCGCTTGTCAAATTTCTATAGCCTCATCAGGCCAAACACCACATTGTACTTGCCCAATATGCTTCTTTTGTAAAAAAAGCATCACGAGACGAGATTGGCCAATACCACCACCAATCGTTTGGGGTAAAGCACCGGAGATTAATTTCTGATGCCAATCATAATCCAAACGATGTTGGGCACCAGTTAATGCTAATTGATATTTTAACATGGCTTCATTGACTCTAATGCCCATAGAAGAAAGTTCAAAAGCATCCTCAAGTACTGGATTCCATACTAAAATATCCCCATTTAATCCAGTTAAACCTACTTCATTCACCGAGCTCCAATCATCATAATCCGGGGCACGTACATCATGAGGTTTTCCATCGGACAAAGCACCTCCTATCCCAATTAAAAAAACTGCCCCATATTTTCTAGTAATCTCTCGTTCCCTTTCTTTTGGAGATAAATTAGGGTACAAAGCAAGCAGCTCTTCTGTATAAACAAAATGTATGTATTGGGGTAAAAATTGATTTAAACCATAAAGATCACTAACAGCTTTTTCTGTTTCTTTGATTGCATCATAAAGTTCAATGACTGTCTTTTTCAAATAACTTAAACAGCGATCCTGATCGTCTATAACTCGCTCCCAATCCCATTGATCGACAAAAACAGAATGGGTAGCGCTTAGTACTTCTTCATCAGGTCTTAAAGCACGCATATGAGTATAAATACCATCTCCAGCTTGAAAGTCACGTTCGCCTAGTAACTTTCTTTTCCATTTTGCCAGTGAATGGACAACCTCATACTTACGATCAGGTATGGCTTTAACTCTCACGGAAACAGCTTGTTCTGTGCCGGATAAGTTATCTTGTACCCCATCACCCACACATGCTAATAATGGACCTTGTACCTCAACGAGACCTAATTTTTGTTCTAATTCACGTGAAAAAAAAGTTTTAACAAAGCTTATTTGCTTTTGTTTTTCAATAAAGGACTGCTTCATAATACTACCTCAGATATAATTGAATGTTATATTATATTGAATTTTTCCATTATTTTTATTATTAAATTAAAATAAACATAGATATTAAATATAAAATTCAATAAAATTACATTTTTATTAAAAAATATTTAAAAAATCACAATGAAAGACCTAGAAAATTATCAGATCGACAATCTTGATAAAAAAATACTCCATGCCTTAATGAAAAATGCGCGCACCGCTTATGCAGAATTAGCCAAGGCATATGCTGTAAGCCCTGCTACGATTCATGTACGGGTAGAAAAAATGCGACAGGCGGGTATTATTGAAGGGGTGCATGTACATATTAATCCCAAACGATTAGGGTATGATGTTTGTTGTTTTATAGGTATAACGCTTAATCATGCAAAAGATTACCAATCTGCGCTTAAAAAATTAGAAGATCTAGAAGAGGTTATTGAAGCTTATTATACTATTGGTCATCATTTTAATATCTTTATTAAAGTGATGTGTCAATCAATTGATGCGTTACAACAGCTCTTGGTGAATAAAATTCAACTTATTGAGGAAATACATTCGACGGAAACACTGATTTCATTGCAAAATCCTATCATGCGCTCAGTAACTCCTTGAGCGTAACTACATCTATCTTTCTCTTCCAACTTTACCTGTCAATCAAATGAAAGTAACCAGGTCAAACCTGGTTTCTGGTATACATCATTTATAAGCTTACATAGGGATAAGTCGTTGAAAGAGATTCTTTCGCAGTAAGACTTAAAGAGTTTTTAAAGAAAGTCAGGTGAACTTTATTTTCTAACTGTATTTTCTTTTCATATAAAATTGAATCCACAACGTGTTGTTCTTCTGTGGATAATTTATCGGAAAATAATAACAACTCTCCCTGTGCATCTGGACAAATATTTGCATCAGATAACAAATCATTGAGGTGATTTAATTGTTTATTTCCCACAGCAGGATCTAAGAAACGCATTTTACGTGCCAGCTTACTTAACAGGATTAATTTATAAATCTGCGGAATATTTTTTTCATCGTGCACGAGCGTATAAAGTTCTCGAAGCTTTTGTAGATACATCACTAAGGTATCTGTTTCATGCTTATTCCCAAGAGAATACTTAAGAGCCATATAAGCATATAAATAAAAAATAAAGCTCTTCGTTTTAGGATGAATTTCAATTGCATCTTTGTACGATCCAAAAACTAATTTTTTTCCATGGGTTGTTTTGACACTCGCGTAATAATTGCTTTCCGGGATCATCAAAAGCTTTATTGTATCATCCTTAAGCAACTGTTTAGCTACTGCTCCGCTGGCTTCAGTATAATGATCTTCATGGAGCATTTTTTTCAATAAATTCAAACGTTGCTCACGCCCTGCACTATCATTTTTCCCAAATCCAAAGCTAATTCGTGTTCCAAATGATGTTGTTCGCAGCAAAAAGCAATGATTGATTTCATTTTGATCTTCAATAATTAGGATACAATTATACTTCACGGGAATATCTTGGGGAGCAACACCTCTTTGAAACTCTTCAAAAGTGAGTAACTGACCACCAATTGGTTTATAAGTGTCGAGATATAAATTATAGAGGTGAGCGATTTCATGCTCTTCAAGGCTATTGATTATGCGTTCGCCCGTTTGGGAAATTTTTTTAATAACTAACATTATTTATCACTTTTATACGTGTTTGAACTTTTACTAGATGACGAATTGAATATGCTCCACGGTTTTGAATTAAAACAGAACATCATGCATATTTCTAATAAATCACTAACCTTGATCTTTAAACTCTTGATGTCATTTTTATAAAAAATAAGTCCATTTTAGAGTCTACTTGATATTTGAATGAGTATTCTAAATGAAAAATAATAAAAAAAAGCCTATTATTAAAAATAAGCGTAAACTCATTAAAGCTCTAGACCCTCCCTCCTAGATCATGCAGCGCCAACGTATAAAGCGTCGGACGTATGAACGCTACGAGAACAACGCTGGAATTTTAAAAAAAGCCACACGAGAAATTGGTATAAGAATATTAAAGTACAAAGAAATTTAAGAAACAAGAATAACTAAATTGCAAGTAGCGATAAAAAATTGATTTATAACCTTGGAGATTTAATATCGCTACAATTGTATTGTATCACTCGAAACTTAACTAATTATTAATAGCTTTTACTTTTTCATAGACTGAAAATCATTGCATGATGCACTTGTATTGCCTTGCAATATCGCTGCCAAAATTTGAAGTTGTGGACGCGATAAAGTATCGAATCCATTTAAATTGGCCACTGAAGGCCATAATTCAATCGATTGTGCAGAATATTGAGCTCCGGTTTTGAAAACATAACACAAATTATCATTTTTGTCGGCTGCCAATACAGAGGGAGAAACCGTTTGAAAATCAGCATATGCCCCATTGACAACGAAGCTCAATATGTTTTGATATATTTGCTGCAAATTACTATTCATGGACGATGCTTGATTTAAACCCTGATTACTGAGAATACATGCCCCATTTCCAGCGCATTGTTGCATCACACTGTACGAGAAAGTGAAGTTAGGTTTTGAACTCTCCGTTTGCATAGGAAAAAATGGACTAATAGGAAAATCAAGCCAAGTGCTCTTCCAGGCAGCATAATGTAGATTTATAGCATTTGACAAACAATTTTGTTGGGCAAGATCTGTATAACCTGCACTGATTAACGCATTTTGCGCATTGGGATCAGCCCATGAAATAAAGGGTTCATCTGTAGAGGAAGCGCAAGAGGTAACACTGATTTCGCGTATCAATGGCTCTTCATCATAAGTATAACCGTTTATATCAGTTGCATTAGCTAAAGCTGATAAAAAGCTTGTCCAATTATCTAAATAATCCTCCTCCCACCAGTGGCCCACTGTGCCCTTCTGAGTTACATTACCTTTTTGAGCGACAATATTTATAGGCGCATTTCCATTTAAACTTTTTACCCAGGCCGGAGCAGCAAATCCCGCCCAAACCCTCAATTTAGCAGTAATTTTTGCATTGGGATTGGCTTGATTGTATGAATTAATGGCGCTAAGTGCTTGATCAATACTTGTTGTATCAAGCGTAATACTGCCGTTTCCATCAGGCGGATTAGGTTGCAATTGTGCCCATGTCACATTAATTACAGTACCACCAAAAAGTTGTACCGTATTGGGCAGCGTTAACTTATCTAAAGAATTATTCGGAGAAGGAGGATCAATACTGTCCTGCTTATTATAAAAAGTAATATCACCCATATTCACTAAACCGTGTACCGGGGAGTTATTGGGTGAATTAGCAGCAAAAGATTGGTTTGCAAGAGTTAACGTTAATATCGTTGATAAAGTTGTTGTTTTAAAGAAATTCATAAAGGCCACTTATTATAAAACAGATGAAGACTCATTTTGAGGTAATACGAATAAGCTATTTTATATGTAATGTTTCTGAATCACTAGTCAAAAATAGAACTCTTATGATACCGGCGAATTTAAAAATGATGCACTTTTTTATATAAGTCTTGATATAATCCATATACTGACCTGTAAAATAATTCTAACGATGATACATCCTACATCTGAATCATTAATGGCAAAGCGTTTTATGGTAATTGGCGTTTTATCTGCAATGTTTGCCACAATTTTTGGAGCTTTTGCTGCTCATGCTTTAAAGACAAAATTTAGTGCTTATCAAATGGGTATTTTTCAAACTGGAGTTTTTTATCAATTTATCCATAGCTTGGCTTTATTATGTGCAGGCATGATTCTTTGTCAATTCAATTCACAAATCATAAGAGTGTCAGGGTGGTTATTTTTTGCCGGTATTTTGTTCTTTTCGGGTAGCTTATACGTCCTGAGTTTGACAAAAATAAAAATCATTGGAATGATTACTCCCATCGGTGGAGCATGTTTTATCGCGGCTTGGCTATTGCTGGCTGTAGGAATATACAAAACCAATTAAGGGATAGCTCCTCTATCAAATAATACGGTCAGAACCGAATGATCTTTATAAATCGATTCTGACTTTACTAATATTATAAGAGCACGCAGGTTAATGAAGAAGCTTTTTCTTGCTCATCATTTTGATGTTCTCTATTTATTTCATCTAAGAAAATCTTACCCCCTCTTTTTAGATTCAATTTAGAGCCTGCGAGTTTAGGAACAGCTTGAGATGAGCTCACTGAAGTTTCAAGCATTTCAATACCCAAGTTTAAGTAATAAACTGTTCGAATCTCACTATTCACAAACCCTTGCACATTCCGTTGGTAATATTCAAGTGGCGTTTCTTCCATAGTGGAAGCGCTAAAAAAAGAGCTTGAGGTTATTTTATTCAATTCGACATTACGATTTTTGAAAAGTGCTTTCATCGTGTTGGTAAAAAATGGGATGCATGATGCATTATCATTAAAACTACGGTAAAACGGGCAGGCAAAGCCCTCTTCTCCAATTTGAAAAAATATTTTTCCATCTACTTTTTTACAAAAATCTTTACTGGCATAAAGAGATAAGGTAATCGTAGAAATTTTTAAAGTATCCTCTTCAATGATTTCATCAGCAAGATGTCTTCTTCCTTTTAAATAAGTGGCTATGGTTTCATATAAATCAGAGGGAATTTTATCCTTGTCGATAAGAGTATATGGCGTTTTAAAGGTTGCCCCTTTCATCGCCTGATAGGTAGATTCATCAATGAAAATTCTTAATGAAATGGGTGTTTGCCCCTCTTTTAAATGCCCCACATATTCGGAAACCAGGTGTTTAGTATGAGCAAGTACTCCTGGAAGTTCGGTAACTTTATTGAGTGCGCGTGTCGTACCAGAGGCTTTGTATTTCACTTCAACTGCATAACGCAAAGGCTCATTAATCTGATTTTCCCCATTAAAAACTTGAGGATGAATAATCCCTCTTAATCCACCACTCCCGACAAAATAATCCGTTTCAGGATATTGTTTTTTTAACTCATTCAAGTCGTTCACTTCTTGGTATTGAATTTTAATCCCAATTGATGTGGCATATTCCCTAAGTTTTTTTTCCAAATCACTAATTGTGACTTTAGAATGGATACTCTCTAATATCTCTCCAAAGCCATTACTCTTATCCATTCCAGCAAAAGAACTTTGTTCCACATACATAGCGTGATTACGTATAGGAATCTCATATTTTTCAAACATTAGGATTTCTTTTTCTGGGAATTGCAGTTTTAATTGTATGGCACCTAAAAGGCCAATAGGGCCTGCGCCAATAAAAATTACATCAGTCATAATCTATTGATAACATATAAAAAAACAGGAGGGTATAATATCAGGTAACATTATATTTGCATCTGATTTTTAAAGACAAAATCATTGCTATTAAATACAGTATGACAGACTCTTTACTCACCCATCAACAAATAGATAATGAGCATATTGCAATTTAAAATGTATAAATTATAGTGCAAAGAATTTTTAAGTTTTACTCAACGAGGGTAGATGAGTAAGCATGACTGACCTAGTTGCTTTTTTGCCAAAATACCGAGAAAACCCTCATTGTAATTAGCGGATTTATTATGCATTTTTTAAACAGTTATACGTTCAAGTTATTCTAGGAGTTTTCATCGGTATTCTTTTAGGTATTGTTGCTCCCACACTAGCGGTCTCATTTAAACCCTTTGCTGATTTATTCATAAAACTAATAAAAATGATGATAACACCCATCATTTTCCTAACACTTGTTTCCGGTATTGCTGCAATGAGTGATTTAAAGACCGTTGGTAAAATTGGCGGTATTGCACTGATTTATTTTTTAATAACAACCATTTGCGCCCTAGCATTGGGGCTGGTAGTAGCAAATATAGTTAAGCCAGGCGCAGGAATGAATATAGATCCCTCTTCTTTAAATATCTCCGAAGCACAATCTTACCTGGGTAAAACAGAACAGATAAATAATGTCCAGGATTTTGTTCTGAACATTGTTCCTGAAACCTTTTTTAGTGCCTTTGTCTCTGGGGAAATTCTGCAAGTGTTGTTTGTTGCAATCATTTTTGCGTTAGGATTGATGTCATATGGAAGTAAAGGAAAATTTATTCTGGAAGGATTCGAACACTTGACCAAAATATTTTTTAATATCATTCATGCGATGATGCATTATGCTCCTATAGCAGCTTTTGCTGCTATGGCCTACACCGTAGGTCAATATGGCGCCCATTCTTTACTGGGATTGACCGAATTGTTGCTTTGCTTTTACTTAACGTGCATTGCATTTATACTTGTCTTGCTGGGCAGCGTCCTCTATTTTGTTTTAGGTTTAAATGTCTTCAAAGTAATCCAGTATTTTAAAACCGAAATTTTTATCGTTTTTGCAACCTCTTCTTCTGAAACAGTAATGCCAAACTTACTGGAAAAATTAACTGAATTAGGTTGTGATAAATCAGTAGTGGATCTGGTGATCCCTACAGGTTACTCTTTTAATTTAGATGGAACGGCGATTTATCTTACTCTTGCAGCTTTATTTATTGCACAAGCAACCAACTCAAATTTACCCCTTGATCAGCAAATTTTTTATTAATGATTATGATTATCAGTTCCAAAGGAGCGGCAGGTGTTACAGGCAGTGGTTTTATTATATTGGCCAGCTCTTTAGCCGCTGTAGGAACCATTCCTGTCGCCGGCGTAGTTATAATTCTTGGGGTGGATCGTTTTATGTCGGGAGGACGATCTTTAACTAATATGATTGGCAACGCCATTGCTGCATTGATTATTTCAAAATGGCAAAAAGCGATTAATATGAAAAAAGTTCATGAAAAACTCTAGAAAAATGGCTTTACATCAGGTAGGCAGTTCCCCCCATTGCCTACAGGAACTATTATTCACACTGGTTATGAAGCAAAATAGAAGATAATTTTGTAATATGTTCTTTTCCTGGTAAAAACTCAATGCCCCATAATGAATATAATGGCCTATTACCTAGAGTATAGCGCCCATCAGCAAGAATTAGGGGGGATTGCTGGGCAATAACTACGTAATTGTCACTAAACCACGAAAATACAGCTAAATCATATTGTTGCTCTGGTGTAAAACGTGCACGACTGAGGTTAGAAAAAAGTGGAATTTGTGCCACAGACATGATAGAACTTCTCTTTAAAATGGGTGTGTGAACCTCTTTAATAATGAGGCATTGGTGATTCTTTGCAATGACACGCCAATAAAAGGAACTTGCTAACGCAGGCATTGCACGAATGCGTGTTAAGCGTAGTTTTTGCTGAGTAGCAAATGCTTGTATGCTTTGAAGTGCGCGGTGATGTTGGATGCTATTAAAGAGCAAGAGCATGCTTGCAAATAGCAAACCTAACATAACCCCCTTTTGATCTTGATGGATAATAGTCCACGTAAGACCTAATATTAAAGGGATAGTAAACAGGGGATCAACAATAGCAATGATATCCCAACTAATCCGTTTATCACTCATTGGCCATAGTAACATAGTCCCATAAGAAGTGAGTGCATCGAGAAGTCCGTGGGTAGCATAACCCACTAAAGCGGTACATAAAGTAACCTTCCAACATGCCCTGTAACGGGAAAAACACAAAAAGAATAGAGCTACCAATATTCCACCCACAGGGATAAACAAGAGTGAATGCGTAAAATTACGGTGCCACAATTCTAAACTCATAGGATCATTTTTAAAATGAATAAAAATATCCAAATCGGGTGCCATAGCCGCTAATGCACCGACCTCCCACGGAATATGCTTTTTATATTTTCCAAAAAGTGCTTGTGCGCAGGAAGCACCTAGTGCTGCATGAGTAACAGGATCCATACCTTATCTCGCCAAATAAATTAAAGTCTACTTATTTCAAAAAATCCTACCTTTGTTCCGCGAGACATGCATTGCTAAATATTTAATAACAAAAATCAGGCACCATCTTAGTGTTGGTGCATGAAGAGCGTACGGCTTTTAGATTACTGGGATGGGGTTGGTTTTGTAGCCAGCGAATTCTCAGTACAATTATCAGCAACTTTATCGATGCCCGCTTCATATTCTTTATCAGTCATATTATCTGATTGTTTAATAAGATCCATCAGTTGTGGTTGGGCGCACTGGCAATAAGCATTAATTAATTTCTTATCATCATCTGTTTGTTCTGGTAAAACAACGCTCCATCTATCGAGACAATAATCATTAATGTCACTCTCTTTGGCTTTACTTAAAGTAATTTCATCTTCTAGGGAGTCCATCGCATCATGCAATAGAGTTCTTGACATGCAGCGCTGAATGGCCTTTTTGACCGCAGTTTCATTATCCAAGGGTTGTTTTGCCGCACAACTGCAATATTTTTCACCAAAATTTTTATAATCTACTTTATCTTTAGCCTTACCAGCATTTTTCATCCAAGCATCTGTACATATAGTTTGGAAATCTCCACTTTGTTGTTGCGTATCTGCATATACAGTAAGAGAAAAAAGCATTGTAAGAACAATAGCTGGTCTTTTTAACGAGGAAAAAGTCATTGTATATCACTCCTTTGATTGAAAATGGTGTCTTCCCTAATTGAGGATAGCGTATGAATTATAGGTAATCTACTATTTTATCGTCCCTATCAAAATGGAACCGCTACCCTTTTCTTTGGGCATAATAATAAATTCCAATAAGAACAAACCATAGCAAACCAGCTAATAATATTTTTCTACCCTCAGGGCTAAACAATAGACCTATAAAAATGGCAAGAATCAATAGGAGGGCAAGATAATAAGTGTAAGGATAAAATGGGGCCTTCCATTTCAACACGTCAGTTTTATCGGAGACAATCGATTTTCTGATAATAGGTTGACTGAGTATAATCATTAGCCACGAAAATAAAAATCCGAAACCCGATAAACTAGCGAGCCATGCATAAGCATTTGATGAATACAATGACATTAATGCTCCTAAATAAAGTACAGAGCTGCTTAATGCAACGGCATAAACAGGTGTTTTTCTGTGCGGATGAATGTAGGTAAAAAATTTGGGAAAATAACCCTCGCGGGCTAATGATAAAAACATACGGGAAGTGGCATAAATTCCAGCATCGATGCAAGATAATGCTGCTATTAACACCACAAAATTCATTATGTTTCCCAATACCAGTCCATATTGTTTTCCACCTAATAGGGTTATTGCATCCACAAAAGGGCTGGAGCTTAAGCCAGCTTGTTGCCATGGCAAAATCATAATTAATACGGCAGTTGAAACCAGATAAAGAATAATGATTCGCAAGGTTATTCCTTTAATTACTTTGGGTATATCTTTTTCAACATTTAAACTTTCTTCAGCTGCCGTGCCCAGTGATTCGACACCACCATAGGCAAAAATTACTAACAATGCGGCACTGATAATACCGTTTAGGCCGTGAGGTGCAAATTGAGATACAGTGAAGGGTTTTAAATCGTGATGCATGGGGACTCCTAATGCAAGAAGTCCAAGAATAATAAATCCTAATAATGCGATAATCTTAATTAAACTGAGCCAAAACTCTATTTCACCAAAAAAATGGGCGCTGATCATATTGATGATCATCATCGTGGTAGCAATTAGAAAACAAAATTTCCAAATCGCAATTGTTGGAAACCAAAGGTGTAAAAAAGTTCCTGCGGCAATCGCCTCTGAAGCAGGACCTATCAAAAACGCGAGCCAATAAGTTAAACCCGTTAGAAAACCCATTAAAGGATTAAAAGCCATTCTGGCATAAACCTGGAAGGACCCAGAAACAGGTATCGCAACAACCATTTCGGCCAAAAGCATGGTTACCAACAATGCAATAACTCCACCGACGAAATAATCAATTAAAACGGCAGGGCCTGCTAACTCAATAGCGCCACCAGCTCCAAGAAAATAGCCAGCACCAATAACACCACCTACCGACATCATCATTAAATGTCTGGCTTTAAAACTCCGTTTTAATTTATTTTTTACCATAATGTTTTATTCGTTGTAAGTAAGGCTCAACCTTCTTCGTTATATTAAAACACCCCTCTCGGGTTTGCCAAAGCAATTAATGTTGTATGCAAATAGTCGCAGTAATCTTATTTCGGAGGTAGATAACAATAATGAACACCCAAGTATATAAATCCGAGGTACCTATTCCGTAGAAGCATTATGCATTCTCCCTTTTCCTATTTCCTTAAGATTAATTTAAATATTTTTCTTTAGTATTAACTTTTAAGTTATAAAAAATAGGATCAATAGTATGAAATTTAAAGACATAACCTCAGAAGAGTTAATAAAAAAGATAAACGCATTAAAAGAAGGTGCTGAGTGTCATCCCATGTGGGGCACTATTTTTTTAACCATCACACCAAATCAAAATAAGGTACTTCCCTTAGAAAGAGAATATAAACCACAGCATGATTTCGCAGGAAGAATCTCACAGTATTACCAAAACCAGCGTAATAATAAAAATTTCGTGCAAAAAGCTGAGGAAAAGCTCCGCCAAAATAATTTCTATGGCCAGTATTATAATAACAACGAAGCCTCTTTAAAGTCACACCTCAATTTGAATAATATAGGTGAGTTAGATGAAAAAATTGTATTAGGATTAATTAAACTCTTAATTGACGAAGCTGAATCAAACCAAAATGGAGCAAAATTTTTTTTTAAAATTATTCAACCCTCTTATAATACTCATGATCGATTTAAAAATACGGATCAAATCACCATTTATTTTGATAAATACTCATCATTATCGGATATCGTAAGGCTATCCCAAAAGATAGAATCGTATTTAAGTAGTAAAATTCCTGAGAATACAATTAAACTTGGCCCCAAGGACAGTTTTGGTTTTAATTCTTTTGTTTCAGCACGATTTGATACCAATAAACTGCTTGCAGAATACTGTGAATATCCTTTTTTTGACCTGGAGCTTAAAAAGTTTTTCGATCGCTACAGCATAGATGAACTTAATCATATTCCCATTGGTGCCCTTGAAGCGGTTTTCAATAAAATCATTACTTCAGAACAAATTACAAATCTTGGCAATAGAGAGCACAAGGCGCTAAGTGAACAAGATAGTCAATTTGTGCAAACAGAATTTGATATAATGGTTCATAATCCCAAAAACTATCTAGACTCTGTAGAGGAAAATAATTTAGTAAAAGAAGAACAAAAAAGAGAAATAGAGCAAATTAACGAAATAAAACAAACAATTTATAAGTTCAATTTTGATTTTAATTCCTGTAATACCGCAGAAGAAATTAATGAAAAATTAGAAGAAAAAACAGACGAATTGGAAAACCATGCCAAGTCACTTTTAAATTTACAAAAAACAGTAGATTCAACTATTTATGATACCATTCTACAGGTAATAGCGCAAAAAAACCTACACCTTCTAGAAGCAGCCCAAGCTTCTTTAAGAAATCTGGGCTCCCCTACACTCCCTATAAGTGTGCAAGAAAGCGAACACCTTCTAAATAAGCCAAGTTTAAATCCCCATGCTGTTAAAAAATTTGAGCAAGTATTAAAAAAGATTAAAGACAAAGCCGATGAATTAACCGATTTAACTTCTCTTGGTCTAGCAAAAAAACAAGTTGCCTTATCACTTTATACCGAGCTAAGTCATGAATTCCAACAATATAAATCTGGTGGAACAAACTTTGAAACTTTTAAAAATAACTGCGACAACTATATAAAGGATGCTCGACCCACTTTAGAAATACATCGTGATGGAGGCTGGAAAGAGTTATTCGTGAATATCCTAAAGACTATTGCAAGCCTGGGAACTATCCCTTTATATAATTATTGTAGCAGCCAGGGAACCTATTTTTTCTCCCCGGTTAAAACTGATTCGATTAATAGGGTAGAAAAAGTGGAGAGTGCAATTAACGATTTCCAGGAAAAAGCGGATCAACCACCACTATGTTGATTTTAAATTTATTTTCTATTTATTGGGTCTGTTAATATTTGACTCCTTTTCTGATTCATATATTGGGTAACAGCAGAATATTTATCAGAGAGGAGTCGATCTGGTATTAATCAAAATTTCAATATCTCTACAGATATCAACTAAAATTTGTTGAGGAAGAGAAAGCATTCCTTCACTAAAGATTCAAAAATCTCCAATAATGCTATTTATTCTTATTTTGAGAAAGCGATGAATCTTTTTCATCTTTAATAAGCATCTAAGAGTATTTATCTCCACCTGAAAATTGTTTTAATAAAGCTGGATACTTTCATTTGGGAGTTTGTTCAATACTAAACACTCAGAAAAGAAAAATAGGGTACTCATTAAAATTGATTTGAAATAGGTAACCATGCTACAAGATCAAAAAGTCCCCTCCAAGATAATATAAAAATCAGATAAGCCTGACAAAGAGCAATTTTTTGAAATACTATAATCTCTTGTTGAATAAAGTACATACAAAAAACAATCATCATAGTGAGGAAAATATGATAGAAATAAAAAAATTGAATGAATTACATATTGATGCATTGTCTGCTTATCTCAAAAATCATCAAGAAACCACGATGTTCATTAGAAACAATTTATATTACTCAGGAATCACTTACCAAGATACACCATTTCACGGCGAATATTATGGCTCTTTCGAAAATCACCATCTTAATGGAGTTTTAGTTCATTATTGGAATGGGAATATAATGATGCAAGCTGAAAATTTTTCGATATTATCAGCATTAGTTGACGCATTTAAACGGGATAGATCAAGACCAATTGCTGGGATATTGGGTGAAGACTCTCAAGCTCGCTTTGTTATTGATAAGCTAAACTTGCAATCGCCTTCTCTATTTGCAGTCAATTATCAAGAAAAGCTGTTTTTACTTGATCTTGAAAAAATGATAATACCTGCTGAACTTCATACCTATCACTGCAGCATCAAGCCAATACAAGAGTGCTCCATAGAGGTCATCAAAGAATGGCTGATTGCTTATCATATAGAAGCTCTTGGAGACGATATTAATGATCCCAAACTCGAAGAATCCATAATTAATGAAATACAAGATACGCAATTGAGTAAAAATCGATGGGTTTTATATGTTGATAATACCCCAGTTTCACTATGTGGATTCAATGCTAGTTTACCTGATATTGTCCAGCTAGGCCCCGTTTATACTCCCCCTTCGTTCAGAAATAAAGGTTTTGCCAGAACCGTGGTCTCTCTTTGTTTAAAGCAGGCTGCTACCAATAGAGTCAAAAGAGCTATTTTATTCACCAAGGAGCCTTCTGCTATACGCGCTTATAAATCTCTGGGCTTTCAAGAAATAGGGACATATCGATTGGCATTATTTAGAAAATAATGAATGGAGTCCTTTGATCGCATGGAAATAGCACGTATGACAGCCATTTCTTTCCGCTTCATTCGATTCTTCAGGGAATTTCTATTCTCAACTGTCCCTAATAAAGATTAATTTAATCAAGCAAACTATTTGGTGTGAAAAACGGTGCTTGATTGCTATAGCGTACAATCAGTACTTTCGTCATACAGCGGGAAACAGTCATTACAGAAAATTTGCGGGGATGGTCTTGAGGAACGAGTATCAAATAATCTAATATCATCGAGTTACTCCACAACTCCCTGTTGTAGAGCCATAACTAAGGAGTGTTATGATTGTTATCTTCGTCCATGGTTGGAGTGTCACACATACCAATACTTATGGCGAGCTTCCTCAATGGCTTGAAACTCAGAGCAAAAACGGTATGCTGGATATCCAAGTGGGCAATATTTATCTCGGGCATTACATTAGCTTTGACGATACAGTGACATTTGACGATATAGCCCGTGCTTTTGATCAGGCCGTACGTGATGAAATTACTGATAAACTAGGAGATGGCGAGCGTTTTGCATGTATTACTCATTCTACCGGTGGGCCTATTGTTCGAAAATGGATGGATTTATACTTTAAAAATAATCTTAACCAATGCCCATTAAGCCATCTTATCATGCTATCCCCCTCCAACCATGGCTCTGCTCTTGCACAGCTAGGGAAATCCCGGCTAGGCCGTATAAAAAGTTTTTTTGAAGGTGTTGAGCCAGGACAGAACGTACTTGATTGGCTTGAGCTCGGAAGTGATCTTAGCTGGCAACTTAATGAAAGTTGGCTCTCTTATGATTGCACTGCTAATGGCATCTATTCCTTTGTACTTACGGGCCAGAAAATTGATCGCCAACTTTATGACGCACTTAACTCCTACACGGGAGAAACCGGATCTGATGGTGTGGTACGTGTACCTGCGGCAAATATGAATTACAGTCTATTGAAATTACATCAGGAGGGAAATAACGGTGACAGTCTTATTGTCTCCAAAATGACACGCACAAAAAAAATGGCATTTGGAATTCTACCTGGATGTTCACACTCCGGTAAAAAAATGGGAATTATTCGTAGTGTTACCCTGGCTAATGCAGCCATTCATCCTACTGCAATATGGGTCCTGCGATGCTTGCAAGTAAAAAATCGTGATTCCTATAATACCTTAACAAAAGAGCTAGATAAGGTTACTCAAGAAACTCAGAAAAATGAGCATACAGAAACTGTGAAAACGCTCATCTCCAAGCGCGACTACATCACTAATCGCTACTCTATGATTATTTTCCGGCTTCTAGATGACCGAGGCAATCATCTTGTCGATTATGATCTTTATCTAACTGCTGGCCCCCAATATAGTGAGCTGGCGCTCCCTAAAGGTTTCTTCGTAGATCGCCAGCGAAACCTGAATAATCGAGGAAAACTCACTTATTTTCTGAACTACGATATCATGGAGTCCGGGATTAATACGCCAAAAATGCAAGGTAATTTGGGATTTCGTGTCAAAGCGTATCCTGAGGCAAGTGACCGAGCTCTTGCCTACTATAGGTTACTCGATTTTCATTCCTCATTTGCTGACATTAACAAAATTCTTCATCCTAATGAGACCGTAATGGTTGAAATCATGCTTCAACGCCGAGTAGACACAACTGTCTCCCGTATCACTAACAATCTTACCCCAACAAAAATAGGCGTGAAACCGACCGGTAAAAAAGTAGATTAACATCCCGCCTGCTTCCAAAGTTAAAAAAAATTCTCTATTAGAAACTTAACATGATGCCTTGCTTTGGTTTAATCAACTCTACGCCAATATCATTTTCCTGAGACAACTCGTTCATAACCTGGCTGTCTGGATCTTCCTTAGAATTTGCAAAGTCAACTAATCTGGGTTTAACGTGAGTAACAACCACAGGTAATCCTCGTAATGAATTTCTTGAATTTAAAGGATCAACAATCGACGCCAATTGCCGCAACTCAAGCATAAATAAATTTGGCTTTAAATGACCAAATAATTTGTCATCGGGTTGTGAATTTAAAAATGAACACTCAAGCATGATGGCATGAAGCTGTTTATTTCTTATGAGTGGAGCAATTTCTTTCCAAATAGATTCCAAGTTGGTTGACTTTTCAATCTTATCAGCACCAGTATCACCAAAATATAAAATATATTCCGTCTTGTAACGTATTAAAAAAGCGCTTGATGCCATTCCACTATGACTTAAAGGAAACGATTTTACATGCAGATCCGTCTTAGGAATAGCAACCCACTCTAGTAATGGCAGTGTTTGATAATGCTGGTAATTCAGGTGTGGAATTTCTCCTCTATCTCCAAAATTCCCCCAAACCGCCCAATTGAAAATATTTTTTTGCAATGCCTGCATCGTTTCTTCGCGCGCCATAATTGTTTGCTGCTCTCGCAATTCAGGTTGCGCCATCACAAGCCCCATAAGATGATCAAGGTGCGCGTGAGAAATAAGGTAAGCTGGAATATGATTTTGCAGCAAATCTTCAACATTTTTATGATGCACTGATTGATGCCTGACTGCAACTTCAAGACCATGGACCAAAGTACCGCCATCAAGAGCAGTATAATTTTCGCCCTCAGTAGTCTTTAATAAATAAGCGGATAAATTTCCATCTTTCAAACCACCATAGACTCCAAGAGGAACAATTTCGAATACAGGTGCACAGTTTGCTGCATGAGACAATAAAAAAATAAAAAGTGTAATCAATAACTGGCACATGCGGATTCCTTTAAAATGACCCAAGTGATTTTGTAAAATAATATACCTTGCATTCCAAACCAATACATTTGTACTTATTTTATAGATTGAACGTTAGCCTCATTAGGCTAAATGTTCTATGCTTCAAAATTACTCCAAATTATTGTTTGAATAATCAATGACTTGAAATTGATGCTCTCGATTTAATATACTTTCAGGAACTTTGCCTGTGAATTGATTATGATCAAGTCGTAGTACTTGCAAGTTGGGGATGTTGCCAATATCAGCAGGGATTGTACTTTCCAACACGTTATATTCAACGCGTAATGTTTTAAGAAAATGGAGTTTTGTTATTGTATTTGGAAGAATACCACTGAATTGATTGTGTCCAAGATAAATATGTTCCAATTGCATTAAATGCTCAATTTTAGTGCTGATTGAGCCTGAAATGTGATTATTAAATAAATAAATTTCTTTTAAATTCTCAAGCCTATAAAGAGAGTCAGGCAGTGCACCATTCAGATCATTGTCATCAAGCCGTAATATTTCAAGTTGATGTAAATTGCCGATGGATGATGGGATAATTCCCGATAATTTATTGACATGTAAATCAAGCCATTTCAAGCGTTCAGCCTCACCAATACTGTCAGGAATTTTTCCGCTTATCTGATTGGATTTAAGCCAAATATTTTCAAGTTTTTTACATTGACCAATCGTAGAAGGAATCTGTCCCCCAATGTGATTAAAGCTTAAGTAAAGTGTTTTCAGCTCTGTCAAGTTACATAGCGTCTCTGGCAATGAACCTTCTAGGCCATTATCATAAAGCTGTAGTTCGGTAACATGTCCATTTTTATCACAAATTACTCCATGCCATTCACAGTATGGGATGGAGTCAGAAAGCCAATTATCTTGTCTAATCCAATTTGAACCATGGGTTTCTTTATAAAAATTTTCAAGTTCTAATCGCTCCAGCGGATAATTTTCTGCAAAAAGAGGGTTTGAAGTTAATGCAGCCACTACGCCAAAAAAGAATACTTGTTTCCTAGACGACTTCAATAATCTAAAAATGGCGTAGAAAAAAGAATGGATCGTTATTGGCATAGAATTCTCTTTCAAATCACTTGCGTCAGTGTAAATATTAAACAATTTAATGTCAAATAGTTAAATTTCACTTTGTAAGATAGATGAAGTAATCTATTTTTTCATTAAATATCTATGAGATAACCACGGGTTCGTCACGGGAGACCTATTCAACAAAAATAGGCTCAAAACCATACTGGCTCACCCTATAGGCTCATCTTGCTCCTGCGATACCAGCTCCTGAAATTAGAGTTTACAGATTAGGTCCCCTCGTAAACCCGTTTGAGAGTTGCTATATCAAATTTCTTCATCCGCAAAAATGATTGCATGATACGTTCAGTCTGTTTAGAAGAGCCATTTTTTATCATGTCACTTAAAACAGTGGGAACTATTTGCCATGAGAGCCCATACTTGTCTTTGAGCCAGCCACATTGTTCGGCCTCTGGAACCGCAGAGAGTTTCTCCCAGTAATAATCAATTTCTTCCTGAGTTTCACAATTCACCATGAACGATATTGCTTCGTTAAACGCAAAATCATAAATTTCAGCACTGTCCATTGCAGCGAACCATCTATCTAAAAGCATGAAATCGGCAAACGCAATTGTCCCTTCTTGGTTCGGAGCGTGCTCTGAGTCATATCGAGAGACACTGCCACGTCTTGAATTTTTAAATATCGATGTATAGAAATTAATCGCTTCTTCCGCCTTACCACAACTATTTCCAACAAACAAAAGCGAAGGAATGAGGAACTGTCGTTCATTGATGAGGTCCGAAAGAATAACTCACCTAATGCCTGATTATCTATATTAAACAGTCTTAGGAGAATTAGTATTTATAGTAACCAATGAACTAAGTTTAAAATATGCCCTACCTCATCCTTCAAAAATTGCAGGTCTTGATGCAGTAAGGAGTTAAGGATAATCAAGTTCCTTCTCTATTCTTATATGACACATTCTATAAATTTTTTGAAATACCCGTCTCATGCCCGCCTCATGTAATACATCTTAAGCAGTACAAAATTGGAGGTCTTGTTTTTTTCGTTATCTTTATAATTTGCTTTTGGTTAGTCAATTGGTTTGTGAAAGTGATATTATTAGGCACCTGGCAAGATGCACCCCCCTATTGCTCTTTTTACGCGGAGAATGGGAAACAAATGACAACACGATCAATATGGAGATAAATAAAATATGAGAAAAAAACAGTTAAAATTATTTAGTGTACTTGTCTGTCTTGGCTCACTTGCCATAAGTCAAAACTTAACAGCCAGTCCTCACTATGCCTCAAATTTAAATGACTTTGCCACACTCATTCAAGCCTATGAAAATAGTCTATTTGAACACTCTCCTGAAACAGCTCTATTATTAGATCGTAAAGACATCCCGCAGGATAAATTTACTGATAATTCTTTTGAAGCAATATATCGCTGGCAATCACAAGAAGACTACTATTTGTCAGCACTTAATGAATTAGATCCCAATAGATTACTTGGAACCGCAGAATACACAACCTATTGGTTGATGAAAGAAACTCTGGAAAACAACAAAGAAAGTAGACTATGTAAAGAAGAGTTGTGGGATATCAATTCTGCAGCAGGATGGCACAACAACGTAGTGGATATTGCAACAAAACAACCTGTAGGCACCCCTGAAAACCGCGCAATGGCCCTAAAACGATGGGCGACTTTCCCTCAACTGGTTCATAATGAAATTCGTAATTTAAATACCGGTATTTCCATTGGTTTTACTGCATCAAAACCCGCAGTCGAGCGCGTTATGAAGCAAATACATCTTATGATTAGTGAGCAGGCAGAAGAATCACCTTTTTATGATTTTGCCAAACGAGATAACGATGCCCTATTTAAAAAGGATGTTGCCAATCTTATTACTACAAAAATTAATCCCGCCTTACAAGAATACGTTGCATTCCTAGAAAATGAATATCTACCGATAGCACGAGAAGAAGTTGGAGTTTCAGCCCTACCGCCTTCTGCACGACTTTGCTATCAGGCGAAAATTAAGCAATTTACTACCATAAACATCAGCCCAGAAGCCATTCATCAATTAGGATTGACGCAGATGGAACGATTAAACAAAGAGGTTTCTGAAATTGGTTATAAGTTATATGGCATTAGGGATATGGCTGAAATTTTTCACAGAGCCCAACAGGAATCAGCACATTATTTTTTAACAGAAAATGACATATTAGATTACAATATGGCTGCTTTAAATAAGATAAAAGAGCAAGTTCCACTCTGGTTTGATTTAATACCTAAATCTGAGGGTATAATTAAACCGTATCCTCTTCATAGGGCTAAAACAGGCGCTTCCGGAGAATATCATGCACCTAGTGAAGATGGTTCTGAGCCTGGTATTTTTTATATTAATACCTATGAACCAGAAAAAATCAGTCGTATCGATCAACAAGCAACTTTGTTTCATGAATTAATCCCTGGACATCATTTTCAAATCGCTTTGCATGTAGAAAATAAGTCTTTGCTTTTTATGAACCGGTATTTTCATAACTCGGGATTTGTAGAAGGTTGGGCTTTATATGCTGAACGTCTTGCTGATGCAATGGGTGTTTATGATGATGATATTTCTCGGCTTGGCATGCTATCTAATGAATCGTTTCGCATTTCAAGACTAGTAGTAGATACAGGGATACACAGTAAGCATTGGACTAGGCAACAAGCAGTCGATTATTTGAAGACGCACTCTGCAGTAAATGCTTCTATCATAGAGGGTGAAATTGATAGATACATCGCCTGGCCTGGACAAGCCACTGCTTACATGATTGGTAAACTTGAAATAGAACGGTTACGTGATTTGGCTAAAGTAGAATTAGGCTCTGCCTTTAATATTAAAGAATTTCATAATCAAGTTCTCCAAAATGGCACAGTGACTCTGAACATGCTAAGGGAACAAATGATGAGTTGGCTAAGTGCTGCCAAAAACCCACAATCAGTGTCGGAAGAAAAGACCCAAAAGAAGTAGAGCATGCTGTTAGAATAGTGATATCTTTAGTGACCTAACAGTTCTGAAGATATCAGCACACGTAAATATTTAATTGATAAAGTCTAAAAAATAACTTAAAGATGACAATAAGGACTAGCAATAGGATCAATATGAGATCATGATATAAATCAATTAGACTTTATCAGGAGTTCAAAATGACGGAACATAAAGTTGCAGTAGAATGGATACGTAATACACCTGATTTTTTTATGAAACGTATAACCGAACTTATACCATTACGTATAGCGGTGGTAAAAAAATACTGGCTTCAAATCCTCCTCAATATTTTGGAGAAGCCGAGTTTCCAAATCCAGAAGAATTGTTACTCTCTGCTGTATCTAGTTGTTATATGCAAACATTCCTTGCAGTAGCTTGTAAATTTGGATTTATAATTGATAATTATGCTGATAATGCAACAGGGGTAACAGGTAAAAATCAGATGGGTAAAAATTGCATCACCGACATTACCTTGAATGCAAAAGTAACATTTGCAGGTACCAATAAACCTGACTCTGCAACATTAAATAAAATTCGAGATAAGTCACATGATTATTGTTTTATTTCTAATACGGTTAACTCAAGTTTAACAATCAATATAGAAGTTCAATAAAATTCAGTATGATCTTGGTATCAAGAAAATTTTATAGTTATTTAATTTTTGAATGACTCGCTAAACAACCCAGGAGTTTTGGTTTTTCCGCGACATCGAAATGACGATAACATTTTAACGAACAAATTATACCTAAAAAATACTGTGCTTAAATCGCGTTAATACTCCCCGTTAAGTATTTTATTGTACTTTTAATTAATCAACGATTAATGCAACCATATCAAAATCTTCCTTACAAGCACCACACTCCGGACAAAACCAGTTTTCTGGTACATCAACCCAGCGTGTACCCGGCTCTATTCCCTCTTCCGGCCACCCTTCTGCTTCGTCATATATAAAGCCGCAAATAACGCAAATAAATTTTTTATAATCTTGCATTTCCAGTAACTCAAAAAACTTAATTTTTCAACCGTAGGTAATTATGTAAAATTAAAATTCAATCAGTGTCATTAATTTTGTCAAATGATTGAAATAATTTACTATACCATCTGAATTCCCACCAAAAAGCACTCACTCAACTTAATTATAGACTACTCGGAATTATTGGATTTTCACGACATCCTATGCAACTCGCATAGCCGTGTAACTCGATTGTTATTATATTTTTTTATTAATGCGTGCGATGAAGAATCATATTGAGTAACGCAACTGCATTATTGTGTTCTGTTTCTTTAGAGGCAAACAATAGAGTTACTTTTTGTTGCTTTGCTTTTTCTTTAATTGAATCAATTAAGTCATGTTTGTCTTCTAATTCTTTTGCGTAGCGCTTTTGAAACTCTGCCCATTTTCGATCCTCATGGTTAAACCATTTTCTTAGCGAGTCACTCGGTGCAATCTCTTTAAGCCATAAATCAATATTGGCATCGTTTTTTTTAACACCTCGAGGCCATAGTTTGTCCACCAGTATCCTAAATCCATCTGATTTTTTTGGTTCCTCATAAATCCTTTTAAGTTCAATGTTTGGCATTTTGGAGTACTCCCTTCTCATAAAGTTTTTGCAAAAGTAAATGGAAATAAACCAGACCTGCATAAGGATGCCATAGAGCGGTAATTTCTGAGGTTTTTTTATAATCGAGCTTTTTCTCAAGATGAAACAACTTTTGCAAATTATTTTGCGCCCCAATATCATCCCGTGGAAAGATGTCAACCCTTCCTAACCCCCTCAATAGAACATATTCAGCTGTCCAACGACCAATCCCTTTAAATTGGCAAAGAAATCGAATCACCTCTTGATTGGGTTTTTCCTCCAAACGGCTAAAAAAAAGCTGCTCTTCTTTTAGCGTTGATGCGACCCGGATAATTGTCTCACTTTTATGAGTGCTATAACCTAGTATTTTTAGTTCAGCAACAGAACAATGACCGATATCCTCTGCACTTGGAAATGCATACAACACTTGATTATTATCATTGATTTTCATGCCAATATGTTGAACTAATCGATTTTGAATATGTAAGCCTGCATCAAGGGATATTTGCTGGCATGAAATCGCATTAATTAGGGTTTCAAAAAGAGAAGGAAAACGAGGTGGTTTGACCCCAATAAATTGAACTACCAATGGGCTTAATCGAGCATCATTTTTAGCCATTTTATAAAAATCGGTTAGATCTCTATTTAGACCCAACATCAACTCAATAAGGTGTTTTATTTTTTCTTGAATCACCGGATGAGTGGGTTCGGCAAGTGATATTCGAAGCTCTGGATTATTAAGGCTATTTGTTTGCTCAACCATCACTTTAATAAGCTTATTGTCAATGTTAAATACGCGCGTATAATATTGGCCATTCCAGCAATCAACACAATTTTTATTTCTTCTGCGTAATGCGACAACGGTATAATCCAATCGAAAGGGAGCAATGGGATGTAATATAAATGATACATTCATATTCATTCCCTTAGCGGTGTTTGAAGTCGCTCTTTGAATAGCGGTTCAAAGTCATTTTGTAAATAGGATTTAATCGGTCTGCATTGTTTGAAAAATACCGTAAAATCCCTTACTAAATCAGCGATAGTAGTGAAACTTATTAATGGTTTTCTAACCCTGGATAACATGAAAGTGATGTGCAAACAATTTAATCCATTAAAACTCATCTCATCAGAACCATCAACTTCTTTACGACCTGATGCACAGAACCCCTCCCGTTCTCTTATTCGTTGCAAAACATCCAGGACCATCATGCTGAAATCGATTCGCATGTCCAAATCATAGTCTTTTAGATAAAGTTTTGTATCAGTCGCAGGATGATAACGATTAATAGAGAAATGCATTCAAGACCTCTTTTTTTGGCTCTTTAATCCTACCTGTCGTCCTAATAGACGAATTTAAAAGTTGCTAGCAAACTCTATTTGCTGTAATTCCTATTCTTTTAGTAATGAAAACACTCTGCTCGCTTCACAATCACATCGTCACAGAGTATGGATAAAATTATCTGTAGCCAACGTTCATGACGTAATCACGTAACAGCGAGCTCTCAAACTCTGCTTTTTCCATAAGCACTAAAAGAGCATCACGTGCGTTAATTACCCCTAATGGTTTGAAATTTTCGTCAACGATAGGGACATGTAAAAGATTTTTCTCTTTCATAGTCGTCCATACATCTCGCAATAAGTAGGTCGGGTGACAATAAATAACATCTTTAGTCATTACTGTTGCAACAGGAACGGTACAGCCACAACCCTGGCAAACTGACATCATACGAACAACATCTGTTCGCGTAATGATACCAACCATTGCGCCATCCTTGTCGCACACCACAACAAGATTGATGTGTCGACCATCAAGAAACTTAGCAGCCTCCAACAATAGGGCATCATCTCTGATGGTAATAAGACGTTGCTGCGCTACAGGAACTATTTCCTCTACAAATGCTTCTATAAATGCCATATATTCACCTTTCTGCCATTATGGATGATGACATCGTTACCCTTTACAGCAATGCGAAGTAATACATTGATAATTATAGCTCATCATATTAGGAATAAGTTTGAAACCTGATCCTATGTTTTCAGTCAGCCGAGTATTCACTATTTTAATAGTGTTTATTTTACATGGAAATTAAAAATTGTATTTTATTAATTTACGGGCCACCCCTGTTTTAATGGCTGTCTCTTTAACCGCTTGAGCAACATTTTTTACAACACGAGTATCAAATACGCTGGGAATAATGTAACTACAACTTAAATGCTGCTCTTCTATAGAATTTGCAATAGCATAAGCTGCGGCCTGCTTCATTTCTTCATTAATTTCAGTCGCCATACAATCTAAAACACCTCGAAACATGCCAGGAAAACACAATACGTTATTAATTTGATTAGGATAATCACTTCGCCCTGTTGCAACGATAGTTGCGTATTTTTTTGCATCTTCAGGCATTATTTCAGGTGTGGGATTTGCCATTGCAAAGACAATTGCATCTTTATTCATTTTTTTTACATCTTTAGCAGTAATAACTCCTGGTTTTGAAACGCCAATAAAAACATCCGCTCCTTTGATTACCTCATGCACTGTCCCTTTTTCAAGATTAGGATTGGTATGTTCAGCATACCATTGATGCGATGGGTGTAATCCTGATTTACCTTGATAAAGCACGCCATCACAATCACAACCGATAATATTTTTTACCCCTAAATTGAGTAGCATTTTAGTGCAAGCAGTACCGGCAGCTCCAATGCCCACTATAACCACTTTAATCTGTTCCAGTTTTTTGTGAACCACTTTGAGTGCATTAATCATTGCCGCAGCCAGCACCACTGCTGTACCGTGTTGATCATCATGAAATACTGGAATATTCAACTCTTTTTTTAATCGCTCCTCAACTTCAAAGCAGCGAGGGGCTGAAATGTCCTCTAAATTAATTCCCCCAAATACAGGAGCAATATGTTTGATAGCGGTAACGATTTCATCCACATCTTGGGTATCGAGACAAATGGGAAATGCATCGACATTGGCAAACTCTTTAAACAATAGTGCTTTTCCCTCCATAACTGGAATCGCTGCATAAGGGCCTATATTTCCCAAACCTAAAACAGAGCTTCCATCTGAAACAACTGCAACCATATTTTTTTTAATGGTCAGATTAAATACATTTTCCGGTTTTTCATAAATAGCAGTACAAATTCGTGCAACACCAGGTGTATAAGCAATTGACAAATCATCTCGGTTTTTTAATGGAATACGACCTTTAATCCTAATTTTTCCACCCAGATGGGCAAGAAAAGTTCGATCAGAAACTTGGAGTACCTCGATTTCAGGAATCATACGCAATTGATTCACTATGATTTCAGCATGTTTTGGACCGCACGTAAAAATGGTAAAATCACGTATCTGATAACCATCCTCAATACGAACCGTATCAATCGCATTGAGTTGCCCGCCTTCTTTTTCGATAACTGCAGCTAATTTGCCAAAAGTTCCTGGAGTAGTTTTTATACGAGCTCTCAGGGTAATGCTACTTGATGCAGAACAGATTCGATTGGCCATAATGACTCCATTGCTTCCTGACTTCATAAACTCATACTTTTGCCATGCTCTTTAAAAAATTTAAGTACATTTTTTGTAATCCGTACAATTTTTTTGAATTATATTAAGAGGATTTAATGAAATTATATTGATTCGACCAACTTATCTACTTGATCTCGATCACTCTAAATAATTTAGGATCTGGAATAATCTAAGTGTGCTCAAAATAGGACAGCTCTAAGAAGTCATCAATAACTGCAAAAACAACATTCTTTACAACCAAGGCTCTTAAAGCTGACAGCTCATGATCTATGCGGAACTGCTCATGCTGCTAACAAATTCCTTTAAGGCGCTCGGAATTACATTTTTCTTTTCTTCTTTATAAACAAGGTGCCTTAGGCAAGTAATGAAGGTACGCTTGTTTTTCCACCTAGGGAGCTGATAGAGGTAACGAGTTATTTATTTGCATTACCTTGGCTGCTGGATCTACCAGGTTGACGGTTTCAGTTTGTGGAGAAACCCTTTTTAGTGCTTGTCGTTGTTCTGTTGTCCTACTTAAAGCTTCGGTATAGCTAACAGATAAAGTTTTTACATGAGCAAGAGAGTCCTTTTATGCTCATATTAGTATAAATAATTGGTATATGCTCATACGCACAATTGATTTTACGCTACAATAAAATTGAATAAAAACAATTGCTTGCGCCGGTTTTTACTGCCTCGGCTTGTAATAACCCGCTGCAAACTAGCGTTTTATAACTTAATGAAACATGATGATGAAAGACACACAAGAAGCACTTAAAGACCTACTCAACAATTTAGGTTTCATTCCAGATGATTTTAAAATAAATGATCATAATTTAATACAATGGGGCACCCAATCTGTCCAACCCCTAAAAGATGTAACTACGATCACAAGGCTATCAACAAAAAAAAGTAAAACCTATAAATCAGAATACTCATCAGCTTGGTTAGTTGATTTTGAAAATGATTTAAAAAATGGAGTTTTCAACTCATAAATTTACCAGCACTGTTCATCTAATTATTTCAGGGGGAAGCATTATGGAAATTATACAAAAAATGATTTCACTCCAGGATTATTTGCCTGGCAATCCCTATTATCCATTATTAATTTATAAACAAGCGCTAATAAACAGTAATGAGCCATCAAAAGTGATCCAATCTCGATTGGAGCAAAATAATTGGAGCCATTCATGGGTAGACGGTATCTATGATTTTCATCATTACCATAGTAATACACATGAAGTACTAGTGATTACTTCAGGCGATTGTCAGGTTCAATTCGGTGGTGAGAACGGTCCAATTTATATGATTAACCAAGGAGATGTGATCATCATACCCGCTGGTGTTGCACATAAAAGCCTTGGTAAAAGTAATAATTTTCAATGCATTGGTGCCTATCCGTTAGATGTGGCACCAGAGCTCGATTGGGATACTATTAATCAGCAATGGATAAAGGGTGTTGGTGGAGCTCAAAAAAAGCTTCCAATGCGTGTTGTCTATGAATATTGCTCTACTGATGTCCTTTTCAATCCTCCGCCAAAATTTACCTCTAGGCCACAATCGAGTATGACACTTTATAATCACAGGACAAGTAAATATGAAGATTGGTTTGCTATAGACTCTAAATTAGGTATTGATTTTACTGCACATAAAGGTGAGAACCACTATGGCGCGACAGCGACCTTTGGGGCAGTTGGTGGACATACTGAACTAGATGCTATGAAGGCTTTGTATGAGATAAGAATAAACGAATTTTTTGAATTTAAATCTCAAGCTACGGCGTATTTAGAATATGATCATCAACTTGTCGCCCCTTTAATTTAACTGATAGACGGTAAATTAATGAAGCATAACAGCAGCGAAACTACCCTCTTATCTGGAAACAGTATGGAACCATTTTTTAAATTCTTTCTTATGGTTCTCATGTGATGATGTCGTTAAATACTTTCTAGTTAGTGTAAATAAATTAAATGTAGCTTCACTGTGTATTATACTGAAAGAACTTTGTCATCTTTAGCATTCTTACAAGGAGAAGTGAATGAAAATATTAATGGTTCTGACTTCACATGATATGCTTGGCAATACGGGTCGTAAAACAGGTTTCTGGTTAGAGGAATTTGCGGCCCCCTATTTTGTATTCAAGGATGCGAGTGTTGAACTCACATTAGCCTCGCCTAAAGGAGGGCAGCCCCCTATTGATCCAAAGAGTGATTTACCTGAGAATCAGACCCCGGCCATGCAGCGATTCAAGCAAGACGAGCAGGCTCAGAAAGATCTATCCCAAACTGTCAAACTTGCAGATGTGAAGGCAGAAAATTTTAATGCGCTATTCTATCCAGGTGGCCATGGCCCTTTGTGGGATCTTGCTGAAAATACGGCGTCAATCAGTTTAATTGAATCGTTTTATAATTCTGAAAAACCTGTTGCTTTAGTATGTCATGCACCAGGAGTACTACGACATGTCAATTATAAAGGGATTCCCCTAGTCAAAGGAAAACGTGTGACAGGTTTCACCAATAGCGAAGAAGAGGAAGTACAGCTCACAGAAGTTGTTCCATTTCTCGTAGAAGATGAGTTGAAACGATTAGGAGGTCTATTCGAAAAAGCACCTAATTGGCAAAGTTTTGTTATCGTTGATAGCCATCTAATTACAGGTCAAAATCCTGCATCTTCAACCGCTAGCGCACAAGCATTAGTCAAGCTACTTTCGTCATCCATCTAATTCAATAACTCTCTTGAATTGCAATGCTCAAGAGAGTTTCTAATTAAAAACTAATTTGGGTATTAATAAGACTTAATGTACTGTACTTCGCAGAGAACTTTATGTACAAATCGAAGCATTACGAAATCACGACTACCTATAGATATTCATCAGCTCGCATAATTCTCTTCATCAATTTTGATGTAATTTGATCTGGAGTACTCCTTCCTCCTCCAGGCAATTTTTCGAAACAAATTGAAAAACAAACATAAAAGCTTTTTGAAGAATTAAGCTCTCTAGAAAATAACAAATTGTCCCCAGGGGGAAGGTATATTTAATAGGATTTAAGTCATGGGATCTTGTGACATACCTAATAACTTTTTTAACGAGAATTATCAAAAAACTTGACCTCTAGCGCTCACTCAGGCTACAACAATGCAGCTTTTTTATTACAAGGAGTGGTTATGGCTGAAGAAAAACGAGAAAAGATTTCCAATGCAGATGAGTCTAAATTAGGTGCAGATGTATATGAGAGTGCTGCTAAATTTAACCTGCAAATCGCTACTAAAGGCCCCGCAATTCTCTATGCACTCAGTAAAGCGGATCAGATGATTAACAGTGATGTGGTCACCGGAGTGGGTGGGCTGGTTGTTGGCGGAATTGGTTTTTTTGGCAATCGATATTATAGGGCAAAGGGTGAGGATTCTGCTTATTCTTATATGGGTCAATTAATGGGAGGAGCACAATTTGTTACGGGTTTTTTGCTTCTTACTTTCAAAGCAGCGGAAATATACACAAATACTGGTGAGCCTAGCCAGTTAATGGGCGTTATAAAAATGGCAGGAGTAGCATTAGCTGTAACACAAAGTACACTGATATTATTGAACTCTTATATATATGGTGATGCTGCGCCTAAATCCGACCCAGTAACAAGACCCAAGCTTGATTAATTAATATACCCCTATCCCAATGTAACCTGAGTAAGTTGGATTGCTCATCCTGGGTGACGAGACAAAAGGGCTAGGAGTCTCAGTCATCAGGCCTCCAGTATCCACAAAAGTCGCACCGACGGTGCGACAAATTTACTTATATGATTTTCGCTCTTCTAAAAATAATTAAGGAAAAAGCCCCAAACAATCCACAAAAACTCGAAATAAGATCCTGAAATTACTTAAAATAAATTTCATTCATAAAGTGTATTCAATCTTTCGTTACAAATCTTCACTTCGAGACATTCACTCTCATAAAAACCATCTGATTGCGGCTTTACGTCCTTCCTCAAATATTAATATAGAGGAAGCAATGCCAATGGCCATTAACCACTGAGTAAGAGTCAAATAAGACGTGCCAAAAATAGACTGTGCCGGCATCCAGTGTACTGCAAGAACTTGAAGAATAACAACAGCAATGAGGGATAGCCACAACATTCTATTTTCGAAAAAACCTTTGCCAAAAGTCGAACCTCTCTCAACACGTGCATTGAACACATTGAAAAACTGGAACAGTACAAATGTGGTAAAAGCAAGTGTCAATGCTGTTTGTTCGTTGTAATTGTTGACTGCGTAGTACAGCACCCCGAGTGTACCCACCATCATTGTTAAACCGAACACAAGAATGCGTACCAGACGCATCCATGGCAGTACAGGATCCAAACGATTACGTGGGGAATCGTTCATAATTCCTGGGCGTCCTGCATCTAAGGCCAGAGATACTGCAGGTGGGCCATCCATGATCAGTGCGACCCATAAGATTTGGATTGGATTAAAGGGTTCCGGTAATCCTAAGATAGGCGCAAAAAACACCGTCAGAATTGCGCCTACGGTAGTGGAGAGTTGGAAACGGAGGAATTTGAGGATATTATCGTAGAGTACTCGTCCCTGATGGACCGCACTAACAATTGTAGAAAAGTTGTCGTCCATAAGCACCATAGTTGCAGCTTCTTTTGCAACCGCAGTACCCACGACCCCCATCGCCACACCAATATCCGCATTTTTTAAGGCAGGAGCATCATTGAGACCATCACCGGTCATCGCTACTACATGCCCCATACTCTGCAGCACTTGCACGATCTTCACTTTATGAGCTGGCGACACTCGCGCAAACACGGTAATACCGTTTATAACTTCGGCAAGCTGTAGATCATCCAACCGATCGAGTTCTTTACCAGAGAGGGCTTCACCTTGTAGACCGAGTTCATGTGCGATAGCTACGCCAGTATCCTTATGATCACCCGTAATCATTTTGACCGCGATGCCAGCCTCTTTACACTGCGCGATAGCTTGCCTTACTTCGGCTCGTGGAGGGTCCTGTAATCCGAGCAGACCGATAAAAGTGAGATCACCAATCCAAACCAATAAATTATCTGATAAAACAAATTCTTCAGCATCCAAAGTACGGGAAGCTATAAGTAAACATCGAAGCCCGCGAGATGCCATAGTGCAATACTGCTCTTCTATTTCTTTCTTGTGCTTGTTGTCTAATAGATCATTGTGATCATCACTAATCAAATGGCTGCAACGAGCCAGAAGAACATCTGGTGCTCCTTTGACAAAAATTCGAACACCTCCACCAACACGGTGAAAAGTAGCCATGAATTTATAGGTAGAATCAAAAGGTATCTCGGCAATGCGCGGGTAGTCAGTCATAATTCGTTCGCGGTGAAATCCTGCCTTTGCCACAAGTACCAGCAGAGCAGCTTCGGTCGGATCCCCAATGGCTCTCCCGTTCTCAACAAGACTATCATTACAAGCGACTAAGGGGACTAAAAGTGGTTGCATGTCAGGCAGCAATGAGTTCGGTGTTTCATGAAGCACCGCACCCGAAGTACTGTAGCCCTCACCTGTAACTTTGAATCGCTGGCCAATATAAAACAATTCCCGCACAGTCATTTGATTAAGTGTAAGTGTTCCCGTCTTGTCGGAGCAAATAACCGTTGTGCAGCCTAAGATCTCGACACTGGCCAGACGCTTGACGATTGCATGGCGTCGCGCCATCTGATACATACCCAGAGCTAAAGTTACTGTGACAACCACAGGCAACCCCTCTGGCATTGCGGCAACCGCCAGCGCAATGGCATCAATAATGGCATGTGTGACATTCTCGCCACGAAATAATTGAAATACAAATAAAAGGCTTATCAATATCAAAGCTATCGCACCCAGACGTTTGCCGAGCTGGTCTAACTGAACTTGAAGTGGGCTGAGAGTCTCTGGTGTCAAAGCCAACTGTTGCGATAACTTTCCCATCTCAGTGTGAGGCCCAGTGGACGTGACAAGAAGTTCTGCTCGTCCGCGAGTGACCATGGTATTCATATAGGCCATATTCAATCGCTCAGCTACTGGAAGATCTCTTTCAAACATTGCATCCACATATTTGTTAACTGGTTGTGACTCACCAGTCAAAGTCGACTCATCAACATCGAAATTGGCTACAACCACCAATCTGCCATCAGCAGGAAGTCGGTCACCAGCTTCAACTAGTACTATATCACCAGGCACTACGGCTTCGGCATTGATAGTATGTTTCGTACCACCACGCCGAACGTGAGTCTGCACTGGAAGCATCTTTCGAAGTGCAGCTAAACTTTGTTCTGCCCGGTACTCTTGATAGAAACCGACACAAGCATTAATAATTACAATCGCAAGGACAACGGAAGCATCCTTAAAGTTTCCTATTAGTGTAGCGAGTATGGCAGCTCCGATTAGAATAAGAATCAACGCACTTTTAAATTGGGCCAGAAAAACCAGTACAGGTGATCGTGAAGATTGTTTTTGGATTTGATTAATACCCACTGAAATTAATCTTGTTTCTGCCTCTTGCTCACTAAGTCCTTTAGACAGATCAACATTCAGACGTAGCGCAACTTCACTGATTTCAAGGGTATGCCATGATTCGTTTTGACTCATGCTAGGATCTTTTTCTGATTTCCCATTCAGTTGCATAGCACTCCTTTTGAGTAAGTAGAAGCAAATATAGTCATGCGACTAACAAGATCACGCACTAATTATGTAACACGCATGGGACACTCAATACAGTGATGTTCCAAATTTTTTGGGCGACATAATATTAGAATAGCATTTCAAAAGACTTTAATTTCATTGTTCTTCTATTAATCAAGAATAAAATTAATATCGATAACGTCAATTTCATTTAGTGTACTATAACATTAAATTAATACTATTATGCATGATTTGCCCAGAGCCATATAGGTCAATATGAATGCAATTAACATTGTGTTAATATTGATTAAATGGAGGCAACATGGGCAGCTACAAGATGGAATTACCTTTTATCTATGCCATTTCCTTTGTCAAAATGGTCATAGTTTTAAGTGAAGATAGAGACATCTCCGATTTGATAGGATAAGAGATTAGCCAGAAAAATTTGTTACATGTTCATCAAAAAAATATATAATCAAAAAAAATCCATGATGAAGAAAAATAATAAATAATGTGTTGCCATTGACGATTTTTTTGCAAGATAGATTTTTGTTTCTCGTCATCTATTAATTATGTATATTTAAAATTAAGTTTTTTATAAAGGTCATCTCGATAGCATTTAAAACTTATATGTAAATATCTGTTGCGGAAGTAGAAGATAACTTTATGAACTATTATGCGATTTTGTTGCCCATTAAACGACTCATTACAGGCTTACTCCCGATACTACTGGTTGCTTGTGCGCATCAGCAAGCTAATGGTCCGGACCACTATGTGATCCGAGGGAAAACATATCATGTGATGAAGTCTGCCAAACACTACAAAGCAAAAGGAGTTGCTTCCTGGTATGGCTCACATGCTCGAAATCAAAAAACATCGACCGGGGAGCGCTATAACATGTATGCGATGACAGCAGCTCATCCAACACTTCCACTTGCAACACGAGTACGAGTCAAAAACCTGAATAATGGCCGGTCGATTGTGGTTCGGATTAATGATCGAGGTCCTTTTTTATCGAACAGGCTGATTGATTTATCCTTTGCTGCCGCTAAAAAACTCGGTATAAAAGGCATTGCCCCTGTTGAAATTGAAGTAGTTTGAAAGTGCTAAGAGGTATGACTTGCTCAAGCTAAGAACCCGATTTATCTCATCAAACTGAGTGAATAGTCTAAAACTAAGGAATTGCCCTATTCATCAGGGGGTATTATGACTGTCGCCACTTGGAAAATTATCGAACTCATATTAGGACGCTGTACGAGTGATTATAGCTGCTTCCTGAAATGGGTAAGAGTCGTTCTTGATTAGTACTCCTGAAATGAGGAACCATTAACTGATAAAGCCATTGCCAGAGCGGTAAGCAGGATCCAAACCCGAGTAGGTATTCCCCATTGGGCAGTCGATGATCTGTGGCAAACTTTTGCAACCCATTTGGCCAGACATTAAATGTAGATCCAGCCGTGATTGAAAAATGCTAAAAAAATTAAAATCAGACAAAACCTCCCCACTTATAAATAAGTGATTAGAATTTTTCTGATTCCAACTTAAATTCATTGAGTCAACTGTTTCCATTTTGGAAATAGTTCATCTCGAAACTACTTTATTTAAGTTATCATTAATTTCTCAAATGACTAATTGTATATGATCAGGTAATTGTAATTTTTCAGCTACTTCATCTAGTGTATTTATATGTCTTTTCCAAAAGGACTGAAGCACTTCGATTTCAGACTTATCAAATACAATAGGCAGGATTAACTCTGCCCCACGATTTTTAAACGTATTGGTAATCACCTCCTGCAAATTTTGGAAATCATTCAATTTGATAATTTCAAAAGAAATCAGGCTTTTTTACAAGGCTGTCTGGGAATCTCACGATATTGTTCCTGTGCTCATTATTTTTTACTTGGCCTAAGAAGAAAAATATTGATGACACTTCTATACAACCATATTCCGGACATTCGAAAAGAGACTCTTTGGAAATTTATTCAAAATTAAGTTTGGCTGATACACAAGATAAGTATAATGATGTTATAGGAGATTTCCCAATCTGATATTTTAGATTTTTGCATCAGGGCGCAAGTTCCGGAGCGCTAGGCCATTTTTGTTGATTCCCCGCCTTTATTTTCTCTCAGTAGTTCTGTAATCGATTTTTCGGATAAACTCTTACTTAAGTAGGAAGGTACAATATCAACCTTCTAGACTTTAAATTTCGATTATTGCTATTCTATGGAAAATTACTATCGAGAAAAGAATAATAATGTGGTTAGCTCAACATGCAGCTATTTCTATAATTGTAGCTACGTTATCTCACGCATCGATGAGAGTTCCATTTAAATCACTTGTTTTTGGTATGTTACTTGCCAATCTGATTGATATTGATCATGCATTTGATGTGGGTTCTGATAATGGATACGCAAATTCCTTAACATTACATATTTTTCATATCTATTCAGGTTTAATTGCTTCGATTTTTTACTTAATTGCCCTAAAATTTTCGCATCAACGATATCTTTTTTTAGGTCTATGTTACGGTCTCATTTTTCATCTCGGAGCAGATGCTATCGGTGCTTTTTTGCATTATCAAATTGATTACTTATTTGGTCTTTCTGTCATTCTTTTGCTTTTACTGTGGTATGTTGTCAACAAATTTATGAACAAACGATATTGTATTGTTATTTGGTTTTCAGTTTTCATTTACAGTTTGATTGATTTTTTTCAAATGTATATTAACTACTTCGTATTTTCCAATGCTTATAATTACACTGCATGGTCTTGGATAGTTGCAGTCATTCTATTGCTTATTTACTGCCTAATTTTTCGTTATGTGCTTATTTCATCCATTGAAGAAAATGTCAACATTGAAGCATAAAGTGATTATAAGTTATAGTGATACCATGAATGTATTATGATGTGGCTCCATTTTCCTTAATACTCTTTTTGTTGGGGTAAAGCCCCCTTTTGCAGAAGACAATTTTTATGAGCTAAGCATCTGCAGTGTATTAAAATTATATAATTCGGATATACATATTTGCTAAAGTTCATCTGTTTTTCCTAAAATTTTCGGCTCTACCCCAAATAAAGGGGTATTTTAATCAAGTTAGTCTAGACTAAGCTTTTGATTTGACGGTCAAAAGGAAGATTAAAATGCCTAAGAAAGATTGTATCCTAAATTTACCGGGATATTCTATTAAAAAGGTAAGTGGAGAGAACCCGGTTTATATCGAAGTTACTTATCGTTGTATTGTTCGATGCGTTCATTGTGGCAATAAGAAGTTACGTAAAAAAGACAGTTTCATAAGGCGAATCCGCCATGAGTCGATTGGATTGCGTCGCAGTTACTTGTGTATCAAGGCTCATAAGTATTATTGTCCTGCGTGTGGTCGCTATTTTAATCAGCGTTTCCCGGGGATTGGTAAATACCAAAGAGCGAGCGAGAGTTTACGAAAGCAGGTGTTTCACTACCATAGCAAAGGAGTGAGTCAAAAGGATTTAGCACGTGATTTAAAGCTGGGTAAATCCACTGTAGAGCGCTGGTATCATTACGGCTATGAGCTTCGTCATAAAAAGATATTAAACCGTTCTTGCCCAAGAGTTCTTGGTCTGGATGAGCATTCATTCAATAGGAAAGTAGGTTATGCCACAACCTTTTGTGACTTGGCCAAACACAAAATATTTGATGTGGTTGAGGGGCGTTCAGAAAAGGATTTAGAAGGCTATCTCAACACGTTAGAAGGAAAAGATAAGGTACAGGTAGTTTGTATTGACTTAAGCTCCAGTTACCGCAAGTTAATCAGGCGTTACTTTCCCAATGCGATGATTGTTGCCGATCGCTTTCATGTGATTCGTTTATTGAACCAATTCTGTTTACAGACTTATCAGCAGATTGACCCTGAAATGAAATATCAGCGAGGTCTCTTGGCCGCATTGAGAACCAATCCTAATAACCTCACTGTAAAGCGGCTCAATAGACGAGAGCGTTATTTGCAACAACAGCCTGTCATTGCTGCAATATATTACTTTAAACAGCGATTACATCGATTACTCATGCGAAAACATCGTACCGCAAAACAGTGTACGCGTTTAATCCCTCTCTTTCTTAAACTCGTTACCAGTCTGAAGGAAAGTCATTTCGAATCACTAAAGACTCTAGGTAAAACATTATATCAATGGCGGGAAGAAGTGGTTAGAATGTGGCGGTTTACTAAAAACAATGGCATTACAGAAGGTTTCCATCGCAAGATGAAGCTGATTCAAAGACGTGCTTATGGGTTTAGAAATTTTGAAAACTACAGATTAAGGGTTAAGGTTTTGTGTTCTTGATTAGTGCCCCCGGAAATGGGGAAGAGCCCTTGTGTAACTGATTGATTTTAAAGGGGATTTTTTGGTCGGGACGGAAGGATTTGAACCTTCGACCACTAGCACCCCATTCTTAAAAAGACCGTTTTCAAACAGTATCATTTGATATCAAATAGTAACACTAACTCATTGTATTTTATATATTTTCACCGCGTGCTATACTTCAAAAAATATCAAACAATTTCATGTGAGATCTCACGAAAGTACACCTAAAAGTACACCTAATTTTTAAGTGGTGCAATGATGGAAAGACAATTTACAGACGCCTATATTCGATCGCTAAAACCAAGATCTGCTCGCTACGAAGAATTCAGAGATGGAGGTTTTGGCGTCCGTGTAACCCCAAAAGGGCTAAAGACATTTCTGTATCGTTACAGAATCAACGGTCAAAGGCATTTCATCACCATAGGTCACTACCCTGCTATGAGTTTATCGGAAGCGAAGAAACGTTTTATCGATTTAAGCGACATACGCCATGGCGAAGTAAATCCCAAAGAGCAGATCGCAGAACAAAAACAGAAAGACCAAAGCACAGTAAAAAATCTGATACTCCACTGGTACACCAACTACATTGAAAAACACCGCGCCCAACCGCTGCAAATCTGGCAGCATATCAAAGTGGATATTATTCCCCTATTAGGCAATAAGAAACTGGAACACTTAAAAACTCGTGAAATCACCCAAGCCCTCGATAAAATTGTAGGCCGTGGCTCTCCTGTTCATGCAAACAAAGTACTAAGCACACTAAAGCAAGCCTTCAACTATGCTGTAAGCCGAGGCGAAATGCTACTAAACCCTGCCATGACCATACGAGCCAGAGACATAGGCGGTATAGAAAAACCCAGAGAACGCTATTTAACTCTCGATGAAGTAAAAACCCTATGGCAATTTCTCGACAGTGAAGAACATGCCACCTCTTTCCAGATCAGAGCAGCTCTGAAAATCATCCTACTTACAGGCGTAAGAACAGGAGAAATACGAGTAGCCAAATGGTCAGAATTCGATTTTGAAAACTCCTTATGGACAATCCCTGCCGAAAATACCAAAACCAACATAGTCATGAGAATCCACCTCACAGAACTAACCAAAAAGGTATTACGAGAACTCAAAGCACACAGCAATTCAGAATACGTCATTACAGGCGCAGACGACCAAAGTATTTTATCCGATCGAGCTATGCCAAGAGCTGTAATCAGAATACAATCACGAGTCGGCATCCCCCACTGGACAGCGCATGATCTAAGACGCACCTTTGCAACTCAGCTTGGTGAGGCCTTGCATGTTGATCCGGTGGTGATTGAGAAATGTCTAGGGCATAAGATGCCTAAAATAATGGCCACCTATAATAAAAATGAAATGCTGCCCCAAAGAAAAGATGCATTAGAACGATGGAGCCAACAACTTGAATCCTTATCTCGCGACAATTCAGACGTAGCCTGGATGAAACAACGTGAAATCCAGGAACCCATGAGCGCAGCGAATTCATTTATTAATAAATTTTAAAATAACATTTGTAAACCCAGTTTACAAAAACCATAATATAGTAATGATTATAAAACCTTCTAATACTGATGATCTAATGCCCATTATTACAGTGATCAATTTAAGCGAGGAGGAAACACCATGAAAACTAAAATTGAACCCGCATTCCTGTATGAAGGGCTTGGTTTTCCTATTGAATTAGAGAATGTAAAAATGATTAATATCAATGACGAATGGCATCCCAAAATTGATGTCTGCTACGTTGCTGATGAAATTATAAAAAAATTAGCTATCCAAGAAGAAAGATTAACGGGCAATCAAGTTAAATTCATTCGCTCCTATTTTTCCATGCCTCTACGTGAATTTGGTGAAACCGTAGTTCATGAATCACACACAGCTGTCAGCAAATGGGAAAAATGTGAAGATGAAATAACTAATATGAATGAAAACACCGAACAAGTATTACGACTCTATATTATCGAACAAACCCAGACTCAGACTAAAGCTGATCAAAAGAATTTTTATTCGAACTTTAAAAGAAGCAGAGCGTTTGTAAAGGCAAAAGGTAAAAAACCCAAACCACTTCATTTAAATCTCTGTGCATAAATTGTCTGGACTAAATACCAGTCGGTGACATTTTGTCACCGACTGAAATTAACAATTGATAATAAAGTTCGGTTAAGAGTAGTGGCAAATTGCCACCTCCCTTTCAATTGAATAATGAAGATAACTAATATGACTAAAAAAGATTTATCTACTTTTGAACGAGAAATGCAAGATCCTCTTGTTCGTGAACAATTTGAAAAAGAATATACTAAATTTCTGTTATCTGAGATCATCAAGGCAATTTATCTATTTGCACAAATAAAATAAATCAGACATAATCTTACCATATATAAACAAATGGAAAGGATTTGTCTGATAATGGCAAACAAAAATCCTGAGGAAATATTCCGTCAATATGGCGGACAGCTAAGAATGAGTGAGGCTATAAAGCATGGCATCACCCGTTATATGCTCTATTCGCTTAAAGATAATGGAATTATTGAGCAAATTAGTAGAGGAGTATATCGACTCACTAGTCTCCCTCCACTTAGCAATCAAGATCTGGTAACAGTTAGTCTTCGTATTCCTAATGCAGTTATTTGTCTGATTTCTGCGCTGTCATATCATGAACTAACAACCCAAATACCTCATTCTGTATCTATAGCCATACCAAGAGAAACTCACACGCCCTCACTCGCTTATCCACCGATTCAAGTCCATCGCTTTTCAGGGCAAGCATATCTGGCTGGTATAGAAGAGCATCTTATAGATGAGGCCAACATAAAAATTTATTCTGCTGAAAAGACAATCGCTGATTGTTTTAAATATAGGAATAAAATCGGTATGGATATAGTGCTGGAAGCAATAAAATTTTATCGAGCTAGAAAACAATTTAATATGAATGAAATCCTCAAATTCGCTAGAATTTGTAGAGTTGATAAAGTCATAGCCCCCTACCTGGAAGTAATGATATGAAATCGCCAAAAAATAGTGCTGCATCAATCCGACAGCGTTTATTAAATCATTCGAAAACCAACCAAAAACCATTTAATGAAATCCTCCAATATTATGCAATGGAGCGATTTCTTTATCGTCTATCACTATCCCAGCACAAAAATAAGTTCATCTTAAAAGGTGCATTGATGCTAAGGGTATGGAACGCTCCGGAGTCCAGGCCGACTATGGATATTGATATGCTGGGAAAAACAAGTAACGATGAAATAAATATTGTTCAACAGATGAAAGAAATACTATCAGTTAATGTTCCAGAAGACGGCCTCGTTTTTGACGCAACCACATTGCAGGCAGAACGGATTAAAGAAGATGCTGATTATCATGGGATAAGAATACTCTTTAAAGGCAATCTCGATACAGCAAAAATTCATATGCAAATCGATATTGGTTTTGGTGATGTTGTTTATCCTGTTCCTGAACAATCAGTTATGCCAACAATCCTGGATCTTCCAGCACCAGAATTGTTTACTTACAGCAGAGAAACTGCCATTGCAGAAAAATTTGAGGCAATAATTAAACTAGGTAGCCTCAATAGTAGAATGAAAGACTTTTATGATATTTGGATGTTATCCAGACAATTCGATTTTAATGGTAAGGAACTTTCAGAAGCAATACGTCTGACATTTGAAAACCGTAACACCTTATTATCAGATGACATTGAGGCGTTTTCAAATCAATTTATACAATTAAAACAAACTCAATGGCTAGCCTTTACCAAACGGCTCAAGCAAGAGTATATACCGATTCAATTCCAAGAAATTATTAGTAAAATTCAGGCTTTTCTTTATCCGCTGGTATTAACATTCTCTCAACAAAATCCAATGCCACAAAAATGGTGTAGTATTACATGTCAATGGTCATAAAAGCCAAACCCTATAATACCCGTTCATCTCAATCTCTCTGAGGTTACGGCTAGAGTGGAATCATGTTGGGTTAATATTCAAACCAAAAGCAAATCGCAAATGGTTACATTTTGTAACCGGTTGAAAAAGATAAAGCGGTGACAAAATGACACCAATTAAAAATTACTTAATATACGTTCAATCAATAACAACTAGAAAAACTCTTTGACAATCACTCCAAATTAAATAAACATCATCAATAGATAACCATTAAACTAAACTTTCACCACAATTTTTTTAACTCCCCAAATCAATGAGCCTAAATCCGTCCAAAACAAGGCCGACCTTAACCCGACACATCAACCCGGCACAAACCCGACATAGCAAGATCCAATAATAGCAAGAAGAAATAACCTGTCGAATCTAAAAACCAGACAAAGAAAAATTCTCTAGGCCGACCCACCTCATAACTCCAAAATCTGTTTTTTATGTTTTTACGCGCGCGAGGAAAAATTTTTAAACAATTTTGAACAAAAATAACCAATTACCAATGCAAAAACTTCTCAGTAAAAAAATATAAGGTTCATTTAATATCAATTGCTATCAAACCCATTTCCCCTATTGACACTCTCAACCAATTTCCTAGAATGAATCAAGTTTAATGCATCTTGGTTATCTAAATGTCATCGATTGATAGCGTTTGATATCAATCGAAATAAAAATATAGGGTTAAAACAGGAGTCGAAATGGATTTCTTATTTGTCACCACATACGAACTGGACGCACTCAGCGAAATCCCTCTCATGCAAAGAGTGGTCTATCTCATGGGCATCCGCCCCTACATGGACAGAAAAACGTTTATGGTCGGCATCAAGCGCAAAATCAGCTACCAGTCACTGAGAGAAACACTTTATGTCGCCCCAATCAAAGGCGTAAAAACAGGCTGCCCTAGTCACCAGCAAATGAAACGTGTAATTAAATCTCTGGCACGCCAAGGCATTATAGAAATTCGCTCAACAACCAAAAACCTCATTGTGAAATGTCTTCTGGCTAACCCACATGAGCCGATAGAGCTTGAAAATAAATCTCATCCTGAAGCAAATCCATCAACCCAAGCAGAAGAGAATCAATCATTACCATCAGAAAATCTGAAATCAATCAAACCCGGCAAGTCAGCCAACTCAAAATTAGCCTTCAAGACGCAGCCCGACAGTAACCTAAAAGAGCTATACCAAAAATTTGAACAATTTTGGCAACTCTACCCCCTCCCTAGCTATAAAAATGAAGCCTGGAAACAATTTCAGCAAATTGATCCTGATGAGATACTTTTTGCACAGATCATAGATGGATTACAAGAACAGCTAGCCAAAGTTAATCGTTCAGGAGCTTATTGGCCTTATCCAGCTAGTTGGTTAGGTCAAAAAAGTTGGGTTGGCTGAAGACAAAAATAACTCTCTAAACCACAAAATACTATCAAGATTGCTGCTTTAAAGATTCGAGAAAATTTACTATAGTGCAAAATTTTTTTGAAGATTTATAGAAAAGAAAACCCGTTCGTGCATTTTTCGATGTAGGGGAACGAGCCGTATTATGTAAAGCATACTACTATTAATGTTTTTTGTAAAAACTGTCACTTAATTACCATGTATGAGATTTCTAATTAACCTTTGAGCAAGGCATTAATACTAACTATAATTAGATAAGTCCAGTAAAAGGAATTATACAATGTCAGAACCTACAATCATTTGCCCCTCATGCAAAACTGAGATCAAATTAACTGAATCTTTAGCCGCCCCTTTAATAGAGTCTACTAAGAAACAATTTGAAGAAAAAATAAGACTTAAAGATAAAGAAATCTATGACAAAGAAAATGCTATTCGACTAAAAGAATCAGAGCTAAAAGAGAAACAACAAAAAATCGATGAACAAATTTCAAAGCAAGTTCAAGAGCAACTAAAAATTGAACGTACTACGATATCGAAAGAAGAAGCAAGCAAAGCAAAAATTGCCTTCGAAACAGAGTTAGATAAGAAATCTAAAGATATTTTTGATTTACAAGAAATCCTTAAATCCCGCGATGAAAAATTAGCTATAGCCCAAAAAGCTGAAGCCGACTTTATTAAAAAACAACGTGAATTAGATGACACTAAAAGAGAAATGGAACTTACTATAGAAAAACGTATTAGCGAAGGCATAGATCAAGCTAGATCAATGGCAAGACAAGAAATAGAGGAATCGCTGAATCTAAAAATTAGAGAGAAAGAACAAACAATTTCATCTATGCAGAAGCAAATAGAAGATTTAAAACGAAAAGCAGAGCAAGGATCACAACAACTTCAAGGGGAAGCTCAAGAGCTTGCTATTGAATCTTTGCTACAAACAAAATTTCCTTTCGATTCAATAGAGCCAGTGCCTAAAGGTGAATTTGGTGGAGATGTTATACAACAAGTTAAAAACTCAACTGGGCAAGTTTGTGGCATGATTCTATGGGAGTCAAAGCGCACTAAAAATTGGAGTGATAGCTGGATCTCAAAATTAAAAGATGATCAAAGAGCAGCTAAAGCGGAAATTGCAGTTATAGTCAGTCAAACTCTCCCACAAGGCATAGATAGTTTTGAATTAATAAATGGTGTATGGGTCACTCACCCAAAAGCTGCATTTCCTGTGGCAATGGTACTGCGTCAGACACTCCTTGAAGTATCTTTAGCGCGGAACTCTGCTACGGGCCAGCAAACAAAAATGGAAATGGTCTATGATTATCTAACCGGTCCTCGATTTAGACAGAGGGTAGAAGCTATAGTTGATGCTTTTTCATCAATGCAAACTGATTTAGAAAAGGAACGTAAGGTTATTATGAAACAATGGGCTAAACGCAGTGAGCAAATTGAAAGAGTTACAAGTGCGACTATAGGTATGTATGGAGATTTACAGGGTATAGCAGGTAAATCACTTCAAGAAATAGAGGGATTAGAATTAAGATCGCTGGGATCTAGCTCAGAGAAATAATTCATGCCTGCATAAATATTAAACAAAATATATACCAAAAATGTAAGTTATTCCGGTTCAAATTATAGATTCGAGGTAATCTTAAATTTAAATAATGGAGAAAATAATGCTTCTCAAAAAGATTATACTGCAAAATTTTCGTGGGTATAAAAATAAACATACGATAGAAGTGGATCAACTAACTGCATTTATTGGTAAAAATGACGCTGGAAAATCTTCAATTTTTGATGCATTAGCTATTTTCTTTGACCATCCATTAGCAAAAATTGATTATTCAGACTACTGTGTTCATGCAGGAAAAATTGGTGAATTACGAATTGGTTGTGTTTTTGATAATTTCCCAGAGCAAATCGTTATTGACTCAACAACCACAACCACGCTTAAAAATGAATACCTGTTAAACTGTAATGGAGAATTAGAGATTCATAAGATATATGAATTTTCTGATGGGAATCTAAAAAAAGCAAAGATATATGCTATAGCAAACCATCCAACTGCTAAGGGTTATGAGGATTTATTATCAAAAAAAATCAGTGAATTAAAACAATTAGCCAAAACGTCCGGTATCGATAACGAAGTAGATAAACGTTCTAGCCCTGCATTGAGAAAAGCTCTTTGGGGAAGTTTGAGTGAACTGCAGTTAAAACCATCTTCAATACAACTAGATAAGGAAGATGCAAAAGCAATCTGGGAACAACTTTCAAAGCACTTACCAGAATATGCTTTATTCAGGGCTGATCGTCCATCTACTGATGAGGACTCTGAAGTACAAGATCCACTGAAAGTCGCAATTAAACAAGCCATTGAAGATGTACAAACTGAATTGGACGCTGTAAAAGAAAAAGTTAAAATTCATACTTTAGATGTCGCACAACGCACCATTAAAAAACTTGCTGATTTTGATGAAGCGTTGTCATCACAACTTAAACCAGTTTTTAAATCTGATCCTAAGTGGGATAGTCTTTTTAAAATATCACTCACTGGAGAAGATGAAATTCCTATCAATAAGAGAGGCAGTGGAGTTCGTAGATTAATATTGTTCAGTTTTTTTCGCGCGGAGGCTGAAAGACTTAGAGAAAAACATAAAAAAATAATATAATTTATGCAATAGAAGAACCAGAAACAGCTCAACATCCATATAATCAAAGAAAAGTTATTGAAGCATTACAAACCATCACTGAAGTAGATGGCTGCCAAGTAATGTTAACAACCCATGTACCTGCTTTAGCATCTCTCCTACCCATTAATTCAGTTCGATATGTTTCATCTCATGATGAAAATAATAATAAAATATTTATGGCAAACGATGAAATAATCCAAAAAATTATTAAAGATTTAGGCATTATTCCAGACAAACGAGCAAAAGTCTTAGTGTGTATGGAGGGGCCTCACGATCTCCAATTTCTTAAACGAATAAACCAGTTACTCAAAGTTGAGGGCAATAATATCACCAACATTTTTACAGATCCTAGAGTTGCATTTGTAGTCCTAGGAGGAAGTACATTACAAGAATGGGTAAATCAACACTATCTACGAAACATTGGACTTCCAGAAGTACATATTTACGATAGAGATGAGCTGAAAAATGGAAAGTATAAATATCAAGATGCTAAAGATAAAGTTTGTTTAAGAATGGATGGTTCAGAGGCCTTCCTTACGACAAAAAGAGAAATGGAAAACTACCTTCACATAGATGCAATAAATGACACTTTAAAACCAATTGTTGGCCATACTTTTAACTTCATTCTCTCCGATGACTGTGATGTTGAAAGTGAGATCAGAGCTCAATTAAATGGACAAGGAAAAATCCAAAGACGAACTATCAAAAGCTGGCTAAATGAAGATGTAGCTAATAACATGACATTAGAGCGTTTAAAAGAACGCAATGGCTATGAGGAAATAAAAAGCTGGTTTACGTCAATACAAAGCAAGTTTACTTAACTAATGATTATGAAGTCACCGCAAAGAAAAAATAACTTAATGCGTCACTGCAATATCTCAGCAGTGACGCAGGAGCTCTTCTAAAAAATTCAAATTTAAAATCAACCAATTAACAAATAAAATTCAATCCCACACCACAGGATTGAACAAAATATTCCTCCAAAACCTATTGCTCCAAGATCTCGCCTTTGCTAAATTTTTCATAAGCATAACTGATGAGCCTGTGCAACTCAGGCGAAACCTTCGGGTCTTATGCTAAGCCACTCTCATTCCCTAACCTGTGGCTGGACGTCTAGTCGGGAATCTGTAGTTCTAGGATAGGCTACCATCGGGTAGATAAGTTAATAATCACTTCTTTATTAACCATGGATCAGCGGCAGCTGCTGTTGGATTGCCGTGCGTTTTTGTATTGAAACAATAAGGAGATAAACCACTAAAAAACCGTTGTACCAAATAATCATTAACCTTTGATTTGCCCCACCATTTCGAGCCTTGCAGCGCAAGCTGGATATCCTCTTTGAGTGAATCGCTCGATTAACACTAAACCAAAGACAGGGCAAATAAATTGATTGAATAAAACTATGCGCAAACACTCTTTAAGACAAATAGCGAGCCAGTATCTGGATCATGATAATAGCGGTAGCCCTCGTGGCAAAAAATATCGTCGCTTTGTTATTCTCAGGATGATTGAGGATCTCTTTGTTCTTGGACTTGCACCATCCAATTGGCCTGGTTTGACTTCTCTCCATTTGCAGCAACTGATTCAACATTGGCATAAGAAAAAGGTTAAGCCTTCGACTCTTATGAATTACATGACCATCATTCGCAAATTCCTCTGCCATGTAGGCCATAAGGCAGAGAATATAGATAATCTCAGTCTAGGTTTGCAAACTAAGAAAATTAAGAAGAAAACTCGGAAATCCCCTGCTGATATAGTAGAGAAGATCAATGACCCTGTTGCCAAAATCCTTTTGCGTTTTCAAATTCATTTTGGTTTGACCATGAGCGAAGCCATGCGAATTTTGCCCGGGGTACATATTCAAGAGCATGAATTACTACTGACACGAGAAATCACTTTTAATAGCAAGGATAGGAAGATTCCTATTCGCTCCGAAGCTCAAATAAAGCTTATACAGGATTTTAATCTATTAACCCAAGGGAACGGTTGTCTTATTACTACTCATGGTTATAGAGCTATCTGTTTTAGCTGGCAAAAGGCCATGAAGTCATTAAGGCTTTCTGGAAAAAAATGCTGGCGTTATCTTTATGCTCAACAATTAAACTCACAATTATCCTCTCAAATATCTCATTACCGCTTGTCCTTACTCATCATGGATGAAATGGGGCTGAAATCCCGTACCACACTTTGGAGTTATCTAAATGAGCAATAAACTACGCAGTGCACTTTATTCAGTAAACCAATTAATTAAACAAATGCAGGGTTATTCCTATGCCAGTAAGGCAGATATGAAACATATGATTAACCGCTGCATGAAAGACCTACATGAATTGGGTTTTAAAGTTGGCCATTTAAATGGCCTAAAGCCAAAACATATCTACATACTTGTTGAGTATTGGAAAAAACAAGGCAAGAGTCCTGCAACTATCAAAAATTACATGTCCAAATTGCGTAAACTTGCTTATTTTCTTGATAAACCCAAGCTGGTTAAAACTGGTAATGATTCTTATCAAATTGATAAACGCACTTATATTCCTACTCAAAATAAAGCCATTCACCAAATCGATTTAAACTTGTGTACCGATCCACATATTCGCCTATCACTTGAAGCACAAATGCTATTTGGTTTGCGCAGGGAAGAATCCATGAAATTTGTAGTCAGTGAAGCATGGCATGGTGATTGTTTACATATAAAACCCAGTTGGACAAAGGGTGGCATTGGACGATTGCTTAAAATTACTAATGAAGAACAAATGAAATGGCTATTAAAAGTCTCGCAACAGATTAGACGGGGGGAGTCACTAATCCCTGCAGAAAGAACCTATAAGCAGCATTTAAGTCATTATCAACAGCAGGCTAAGTTAATGGGTGTATGTAAATTACATGGTATCCGTCATGCTTATGCTCAACGTAGATATATCGAATTAACGAAACAGTTAGATCCTTTAAATATAGGTTTGCGATGTCCAATTGCCGGGGGGAAAACAGCTCAAGAGCTAAATCAAACAGAGAGAAAAATCGATAAACAAGTTAGAGGAATAATTAGTCGGGAACTTGGACACTCACGTATAAATATCACTAGAACTTATTTAGGTTAACAGGACTAATCATGTTACACCTCGCTAATAGAAACAGCGTTAGCTACTTTATAGTTATCAAACATTTCATTCCATAGCAATTCAATATTAGATCTTGAAATAGGGATATTACTTACCTGACTGGATAGAAACCCTGCATGCTCACATGAGTTTACAAATGAAAATAACCCATCAAAATACCCCTTAATATTTAAAAAACCTATGGGTTTTATTAATTCACCAATTTTTATAGCATTCCATGTCTCAATTGCTTCTTCTAACGTTCCAAGGCCGCCAGGCATCACAACAAACATATCAGATATTTCTTGCATCATGGCCTTACGTTGCTGCATGGAATCTACAACATGTAATTCATCTAATATTTTTAAAGGCTTTTCTTGTTCGATAAGATGATTAGTAATTATCCCTACTACCCTTCCGCCATATTCTTTTACAGTATTGGCAAGAAGCCCCATCATCCCTAGACTTGAACCACCATAAACTAAAGTAAAACCATCAGCAGCTATTTTTTTACCCAATAAAATTGCCGTATCACTATATTCATTATCATTACCAAATTGAGCACCCAAATAAACGCAAACAGTTTTCATAGATTTCCAGGTAATTAGTGCCTAAGTACAGCTTTGTTTCTTTATTAAACTTTTCCACCCACACCTTTGAACTTATCAACAAACGCGGCGATCTTTTGAAATACGCTCTGCTTCTTGGTGAGGTATTGCGGATTTAATGGACTCATCTTGGGCAGAATGGCATTAAGTTCTGTTCCTTGGTCACTCGCATACTCCCGTTTGAGTGAGGAGGCGATATAGCGTCGGGCTTCTTCGGCATTCAGGTTTTCTGCATTTATCAGCTCATCGGCTTCTCGTTGCTGCTCAGTTTGGGCGAAGGCAAAGAATGCTTCGATCACGCCGGACTTTTCGCCAATCCGATCCAGATCGGTTTGATTGATGAAATCCACTATCAGGCTTTCTTTAGCGCGGTTGCCGAGGCTGGCGCGGATCACCCGGCGCACTTCGTCAACCAACTCGGCTTTGCTTTTGGTTTTCTTGTTGTGCTCGAAAATCAGTTCCAGAATATAATCGAGGTTGATCTCTTGGGATTTCAGCAAATCTATCTCGAACACCACGTCATCCCAGTCAATGGTTGATTTTTCTTTCTCTTCTGCTAATTTTTGTCGGCGCTGCCAATCGCGGATGTCGTTATAGGTAGAACGGTAGTCCTGAATCTTTCGCTCAGCTGGCAGGCGTATGGATTGTAACTCAGCCAGTTTTTCATCATCCAAATAATGTTCTGCTTTAAACGCTTCCACCGCTTCGGGGTTATTCAGGTCAAGGCTTTGCAGCGATTTCAAGCTGGCAAACTCATCATAGTTTTGCAGCACGTTCTCTACGCGCAGGTATTCGCCAAAAAGTTTGGCAAAGTCTTTTTTATCAGACTCTTTTTCAATGGCACTCGGATCAGGAAAACGTTGCTCTAGCTCTCTTACCACCTCCATAAAACCACGTCTGGCTTCACCAGTCACCACATCGGTAAAGCCTTCCATGTATTCCTTATAGCTCTTTTCCAGCACCACGTTTTTGGTGTTTTTATCGCCAAATAGGGTGATAGCATCTACGGTTGCCTGTTCCAGGTCACGGAATGTGACAATATTACCGAACGTTTTAGTGGCATCATAAATGCGGTTGGTACGCGAAAAGGCTTGTATCAAACCGTGGTAACGCAGGTTTTTGTCCACAAACAGTGTATTAAGCGTCGGGGCATCAAAGCCGGTGAGGAACATGCCCACCACTATCAGCAAATCGATTTCCTTGTTTTTCACCCGCTTGGCCAAATCACGGTAGTAATTCTGAAAGCCTTTACTATCGACACTGAAATTGGTTTTAAAAAAGGTGTTGTAATCGCCTATCGCCGCGTTTAAAAACTCTTTGGCGCTGCTATTCATAGCGGACACATCAAAGCTTTCATCCAGAATTTCACCCACCGCTTCCTGCTCTTCATTGGCAGCAAAGGAAAATATGGTGGCAATTTTCAGCGGTTTGTCCTTGTTTTTATATAAGGGATCGGCCTGCAACTTGTTCAGCGACTCATAATAGAGCTTAGCTGCATCCACACTGCTCACAGCAAACATGGCATTAAAGCCCTTGGCGTTTATCTGCAATCGGTGGGTTTTCTGGCGGTAGTTGTTCAGAATGTACTGGGAAATTTCGCGAATACGCTCTGGGTGCAACAGCGCCTCTTTGTTTTCAGCGGCAGATAGTTTCTTCTCATCCTGTTCCGTTTCAATCGCCTTAAATTTGTGGCGCACATCGTTATAGTCTACCTTGAACTTAAGCACTTTCTCATCGCGTATTGCGTCGGTAATCACATAGGAATGCAATTCACGGCCAAATACGCTGGCGGTGGTCTCCGCCCCTAAAGCGTTTATCGGGAAGATAGGGGTGCCGGTAAAACCAAACTGAAAGAATCGCTTGAATTTCTTGTTCAGGTTTTTCTGAGCTTCACCAAACTGGCTGCGGTGGCATTCATCAAAAATAAACACCACCTGCTTGTTGTAGATGGGTAGATCGCCTTCGCTTTTCATCAAGTTATTGAGCTTCTGGATGGTGGTGACAATGATTTTATTATCATCTTTGTCCAGATTGCGCTTTAAACCTGCGGTACTGTCTGAGCCGTTCACACTGTCGGGTGAAAAGCGCTGGTATTCTTTCATAGTCTGGTAGTCAAGGTCTTTTCTGTCCACCACAAAAAACACCTTGTCGACAAATGGCAGTTCTGTAGCCAAACGTGCGGCTTTAAAGCTGGTTAAGGTTTTACCAGAGCCGGTGGTATGCCAGATAAAACCGCCACTATCGGGTTTGCTCCAGTTTTTGGCATGATAGGAGCTTTCAATCTTCCACAAAATACGCTCGGTGGCAGCAATTTGGTAGGGGCGCATAACGAGCAATGTGTCACTTACATCAAACACCGAATAGTGTAGCAACACTTTAAGCAAAGTGTGCTTCTGAAAGAAAGTGGCGGTAAAGTCTTTCAGGTCTTTAATCAGGCTATTATCTGCTTTAGCCCAGTGCATAGTGAAATCGAAGCTGTTTTTGTTGCGCTGGGTGGTATTCGCAAAATAACGGCTATCGGTGCCGTTAGAGATGACAAACAACTGCAAGTACTTATACAGCGAATTCTCGCTGTTAAAGCTCTCCTTGCTGTAACGATGTACTTGGTTAAAAGCCTCACGTATGGCGACACCTCGCTTTTTCAGCTCGATTTGTACCAGTGGTAAGCCGTTCACCAGAACGGTCACATCATAACGGTTGGCATGGCTGCCGGTTTGTTCAAACTGCTTGATCACCTGCACTTTGTTGCGGGTGATGTTGTTTTTATCCAACAGATAAATATTTTTAATGCGGCCATCGTCAAACACAAAGTCGTGAATATAGTCATCGTGGATTTTGCGGGTTTTATCCACAATGGTGTCACTAGGCTTGTCTAGATAAGTCTCCACAAAACGCCGCCACTCACCATCACTAAACGCCACGTTATTGAGGGACTGTAAGTGCACACGCACATTAGCCAGCATGGCCTGCTGGTTATTCAGCGCTGGCAGGTACTCATAGCCCTGGTTTTGCAAATCCTGAATAAACTCGCGCTCTAACGCCTCTTCACTCTGGTAGCTTTCGGCCACTTTCCATTCTTTTTTGTATTTATCCAGAACGATAAAGTTGTTTGATTCAGCGATGGTGTTGTAGTGGGTCATGGTTCTTCCTTTAGCCTTCTGTGCCATCTTTTAGGTCAGGCTTATAAATTTTATCCAAATGCTTAATTAAACGAGTTAAAACAATTTTCTCTTGATCGTTAAGTTCTTTTACCTCTTCACCTGCGTACTTTGAGTGACTACGCAAGTTCATCATTCTTGTCTCGTAAAGGTTAGCTTCCCCTGTATTCGATTGAGGCAGCAGCTCGCCCCACCGTTTGAATCCAAGAAAAATAGTCGTTTTTTCCAAAATGTTTCTCAGGTAATTGAAATGATATTTACTTAACTTATTGTTATTGATGGCTTTTTCTAATTCTGATTTAAGGTGCAAGTGATAAGAAAAAGACGAGTCATCAGGTTGTTCTTCGAGCTTTGATAGCCCATCCTCATTCTTCACGAGGCGATATTTCTTGAAATTTTTAGCTTTATAACCTGTTTTTTTATCATCTTCTCTAAGCTCATTATGTAATACATTATAAAAAGCGGGTTGTGGGTTGTGATAATGAACTTAACTTCAGATTGATTTCTTCTAATAAGCTCAGCCAGATCGACAGCAAGCTCAATCAAATGATTCTCATCCAGTGAGCTTGCCGGATCATCAACAAAAACATACTCAAGCTCATCAAATGGTGTAGGCTCTGGATAGTCAGGATCGACTTCGCTAAGCGCTTCAATTATTAGATCAATCAGAGTATAGAAAATACTCCAGATAAAGCTACTTTCTTCGCCTTTGGAGATTTTCAGGTTGCCCAAGTGTTCCTTGTTACCCCGTTCAAGGGAGAAAGTCACTTCTGAAAACGCCTTTACTGTAACCTCTTTTTCATCTTTGTCTTTAGTTTTATATTCTTCATTAAAGCGAGGGGTAAGCTTGTCATTTGTATAACGCTGAAAGTTGGCAATGATATTTTGATCTTGTCCTTGTTCTTTTAGAATCCAGTCGGTAAATGAATTAGGTTGGATTTTTAGCTTGGGTTCGGTATCACTTTCTAAATCATTATCCCAATAGAACAAGTCTTCGGTAAAGGCGTTGTAGTAGAGTATTTTGTTGCGTGACAACTCAGGTTGATCTATTTCATCACTTCCCTCATCGCTATCATTTTTGGGTGCAATTAGTTCCTTAAAGGCCCGCGAAAGGCGCGTTTTACCTGAACCATTAAAAGCGTAGATCAACTGCACTTTTTTATTGGCGTCTTTTAGCTGCTGTGCTATTTCCGTTAGTGACTTGCTCATATCAGGCCGCTACCTCTGCATCCGGCTTCGGGAAACTCAACAACAAATCGCGGTAATACTCGTATTGTTGTTGGCGCAATTCAATTTCGCACGGTAAGCCTTCAGTGATTGAGTTGGTTAGAGCGTCGAATTTATCCAAGATGGCAACGATGCGATCTTGTTCAGCAAGGGATTTTTCAGGATCGCTAGCTAATGGAATGGGAATCAAGTACTCCATGATTTTCGGCTTGTTGCCTCGCGGCATTTTAGCGCCTTTAGCGTGCTGCATATTATACTCAAAGAACTTGTCATCAGCTAAGACCTGATATAAATATCGAGGATTTAGAGAACTATGAGTAGGATGAATAACAAGTACATCACCATTAGCACCGCCAGTACGATCGGCATACCAAATCTTTTTTAAATAAGGTCGTATATTTCCTATTAAGATGTCGTTGGCATTGTATTGTGTAAGATTGCCACTTTCTGGGGTACGAATAGAGTCTGTTTTACCTGCTCGATTTTGTAAGAGACTCTCAACACCAACATAATTACTACTATTGAGTTCTGTATAGCTAATACGAATTTTAGAATACTCTGCCAATTCCCCTAACGTCCTCCACTCCACTTCACCTTCTTCAAAACTCAACAACTGGTCGCGATAGTAGTTGTATTGTTTTTTGCGGGCGGTTAGCTCGGCGGTTAGCTCGGCGGTTAGCTCGGTAAAGGTGTCCAGAATGCGGACGATTTCTGCTTGGATTTCTAGTGATTTTTTGGGGTTTTCTGGGCAGGGGATGGGGATTTCTAATTTTGCCAAATCAGACTTATTGACAGCAGGAACTCCACCTTCTTTTTTTAAACCTAATAACAATTCGCTTTTTGATTGAAAAAAATAGAAGATATATTTATTGATCAAAAAAGCACTATCAAGTGACTTTATCTTGTAGCACAAAGGACCTAACCAAAAAGGATCTTTTTGATAACCTACATAACCTATCCCCCCTTGCCCTCGAGATGGAGTTGTTACTGTGTCGCCTTCGCAATTGGTACTTGCACTATATCCTGACCTAGATGTACCAGCATTGATATAATCAAAATCTGTCGCACTATCAAGAATTTCAGATGGCTTTTGTCCGGTATTAATCGCAGCAACATCACCTAACGGCTTCCATTCCACCTCCACTCCATCCAGCAATTTTTCCATATAGCTCATATCGCTCATGCCTCAACCTCTTTGCCTTCAATCTCCGCCACAATCGCATCAATATCGTTACGTAGCTGATTGATCTTAGCAACGGTGGTTTTTATCTCGGCATTGAGCTGGTTAATGTCCACCACTTCGCGGTTGTCTTTGGCTTCCACATAGCTACTTACCGACAGGTTGTAGTCGTTGGCAGCTATGGTTTCAGAAGGTATGGATTGGGCGAAGTGATCCACATTTGCTTTGCTATCAAACACCGCCATGATTTCTTTGATGTGTGCATCGGTCAGGATGTTGTTATTAGTTTCTTTTTTAAATAAATCACTGGCATCAATAAACTGGGTGGTGGTATCCGTTTTGTGCTTAGAGAGCACCAGAATATTCACCGCAATGGTGGTACCAAAAAACAGGTTGGGTGCGAGAGAGATGACCGTTTCCACATAGTTGTTATCTACCAGATACTGGCGGATTTTCTGCTCGGCACCGCCACGGTAAAAAATACCGGGAAAGCAGACAATGGCAGCGCGGCCTTTACTGGATAAGTAACTAAGCGCATGCAGTACAAAGGCAAAGTCGGCTTTGGATTTAGGTGCTAATACACCCGCGGGGGCAAAGCGATCATCGTTAATCAGGGTTGGATCATCGCTACCTATCCATTTTACCGAATACGGTGGGTTGGAGACGATGGCATCAAAGGGTTTGTCGTCAAGAAAGTGCGGGTCTGTCAAGGTATTTCCCAGCTGCATATTGAACTTGTCGTAATTGATGTTGTGCAAAAACATGTTCATCCGTGCCAGGTTATAGGTGGTATGGTTGATTTCCTGACCGAAGAAGCCCTCTTCAATAATATGGGCGTCGAAGTGCTTTTTGGCTTGCAGCAGCAGTGAGCCTGAACCACAGGCAGGGTCATAAATTTTATTGACGCTGGTTTGCTTGTGCATGGCAAGCTGGGCAATCAGCTTGGAAACGTGCTGCGGGGTAAAGAATTCACCACCGGATTTACCGGCATTGGCGGCATAGTTGGAAATCAGGAATTCGTAAGCATCGCCGAACAGGTCAATCTGGGCGGCATCACTTTTTTCATAAAAATCATGTCCAAAATCCAAACCTGCCACGCCTTTCAATACCGCCGCTAAACGACTGTTTTTGTCTTTAACGGTATTACCGAGTCGGTTACTGGTGGTATCGAAGTCGGCAAATAGACCTTTGATGTCGCCTTCGGAGGGATAGCCACTGGCCGAGGTTTCTATAGCGGAAAAAATCGTGGCCAAATCGGTGTTCAAGTTTTCGTTGTTGTTGGCGTCTTTAGCAACATTGGCAAACAACTGGCTGGGGTAGATGAAGTAGCCCTTAGTTTTTATGGCATCGTCTTTGATGTCTGGCGTGATAACATCATCGCGAAGCTCTGCGTAATGAATACTATCATCATCCGCCTCAATATAAAGGGCAAAGTTTTCGCTGATGAAGCGGTAAAACAAGGTGCCGAGGACATATTGTTTGAAATCCCAGCCATCTACTGAGCCGCGCACATCATTGGCAATAGCCCAAATTTGGCGTTGAAGGGCGGCACGTTGTTGATTGCTTGTCATTTTATTTCCCGTTTAAATTCGATTACTAGTCACCGTTAAATATCTTATTAAATGATCTTCCATACAAAGATATATTTTGAATCAAACTCCAATATTAATAAATACAAAGTAACAATATAAAAATACCTAAGTACACCCAGAAGTACACCTAGCAGAATTTTTTATTTTTAATGGGTTTAACTAAGAAGATACAACTTACTGATTTCAAAGGAGATTTTATGGTCGGGACGGAAGGATTTGAACCTTCGACCACTAGCACCCCATGCTAGTACGCTACCAGGCTGCGCTACGCCCCGAATGCCCGCAAATAATAGCGAAGTCTGAAGAAAATAACAAGTGCAAGAAGATTTATTCCAGAGGTCTACGATTGAATTCGCTTAAAATTGAGCGAACAGCTTCAATATAGTAAAAAAATGTTCCATTTATTTTTGATAGAAACGAAGATATGTCCCGACATTTTAATCCTCTTTTTGAACATATATCAGGTTAATTTGTTCAAACTACCATTATTGTTATGACTTTATTCCTGGTTCCCATTACTTAGGGCCATGATTTAAAACAGATACTTTTGTCTTTGCATTAAGAACATCATCCATTAAAGACTCAGCAAAATCAAAAGATTCCATAAGATTTTTTAGGTGCTGATTTTTCTCTAAAAATTTAATAACGGCCTCCGCAGTCTGCTCATCTTCTGGAAAATTAATTAACACCTGATACGCCTCTAATAAATCACGATCTTGAGCATCAATCTGTCTTTCTATTTCATTAATTTGCTCCATTGAATCTGCTGATTCTAATACAGCTTTCAAATGAGTCTTTTGTTTTTCAATGAGCTCGGTAATTGGCTTTAAAACAGCAATAGAATGAATGAATTTTTTCGCAAGATTATATTTTGCTTCGGGTAATTCTTCTTTTAAAAGATAGAAACTTAACCGTTCTTTATTTTTAAAATTTTATCCGTTATAATTTCATTAAAACTTAGAACGTTAGTCAAAGACTGAAATTCACTTTTATCTTTTATATCTTGTATCAGAATATTTTTTATATTTTGATTCAAACCCTTCATTTCTTTTATAAGAAATTTATCAAGCTCTGATTCTGTTTTAATAATGTCATTTACAACTTTAAAAAACTCAGGGAATGAATTGACCTGGTCTAGTTTTTCGCCCAGATGAAAAAGCTCTTTATTATACTTTTCTATATCTAATTGAACACTATCAAGATTTTGAAGGATTAATTCTGCTCTTTTCTTATAATCTGCTTCATTAAATAATTTTGTAGTTTGCATATTTTCATCCTCTTAATAATATTGCCTTCTATCTCTCTTATTTGGTTTGGAATCCTTTCAATAGATCATCTTGATGGTCATCTTTAGTTTCTTCTTTGGTTTCTTCCTTAAAAAACGTCACATTCTTTTGCTTATTTGCTCTACGAATATGCTCGGGAACCTCTTCTTCAAAACTTTTTATGGCTTCTTCTTTTTGAGAAGCTTCTATAATTTCTCTTTCGGCTCTTGTCTCAATCATAGCTTTTTTGCCTTCATCGACAAGTTTCTTTAGTTTTGTTGCCCACTCAGGTACCTCTGGCGGAGCGCCAAAACTACTGTCTTGTCCACCTACATAAGGATTGGGTTTAAATTCCGATTGATAAGTTTGTCGCGTAGCACCAATTTCTGATAGTAAACCACGACTTCCCCCTTTCTCTCGATACTTTAAAAGAGCTTTATATTGCTTTTCTATTTCTTCAAGCTTTTGGGTTAATTCAAGTTGCGCTTCAGAAGTCCCCCCTTTTTCTACTGCTTCTTCAATTTCTTTTCTTGCTCGATCATAATCAATTTTTAATTCACTAACATTAATACGACAGGGTTCTTGTTGATAGCCAAATAGCATTAACTCGATTACATCACCGGTGTTTAACCGCTGAGAAGGATCGTGCATATATTCCTCATGTTTTGATAACTCTCCTTCCCGTTTTGTATGCCAATCAGCATAAAATCGAGCAAATCGCTCTTCAATTCGTTCAATCTCACCCTCATTAAAGAACTGAGCAAAAGCTTCCGTTTCTTTTAAAGCGTCCATATGTTGGTTAAAATCCTCTGGAGTATAAGGTTGATTATTTTTTAACCGATAGTGGTTATGGTTATGAAGAGATTCAATTTCTAAGTGATGCATTAACTTTAGGTGTACTGAATTACTTCCACGATAATATAAATCACACCCATTTGTCACCTTTCTATGTGCCTGTGCCGCAGCATGATAAAGTATATCTCTAAACTCTTGAGGATATTGATCCATAACGCCTGGCTTCCAGAAATACCAAGTCAAACTATGCGCCTTGACTTGCAAGGCAATACGCAGCTCAATTTCTTTACCTTCATCAAACATTTCATATACTTCACCTTTTGTTCGTCGAAAGATACGATGGGGAAATTTATTAATTAATTTATTGTATTCTTCCTCATTACCGGCATTCACATAGGTCTGTAATTGCTTCAAAACACCATCATGTTTATGTGGATAATCATCTTCATCTCCTGCATAGGAGGTATAAAGAGTAGTTCTCTGGGTCTTCTCTAGTAATATAAAAAATGGAGTATGTTTTCTCGGTTTAGGTTTTTCTATCGCAATCTTTTCATCCATAGTAACCTCTACGTTAAAATCATTAACTTTATGATTAATTATAGAGCAAGAAGGTATTTATTTATAAAAATAGAATTTGTATTGCCATTTATAAAATTACATAATGAGGAAAATATTTGATTTATTGGGACTATATTTGTAAAAAAATATTGCTAGATGAAAAATCTTTGAATATACAACTTAAGCTCGTTATAATAAAAAACATCAATTCACAGAATAGCATATGATTGAAAAAATGATTCAAGAGAACTTCCTTAACACTCCGATTAAAGAATATAAAGGCGATGTTGCACCTGCTCTCTCTGAGAGTGAATTATCGGAACTTATCAATCAAATAAAATCCTACCTAGACCAGGACAGTTTATCCGAATCTGAGCTCGAACAAAGTAACACCTTATATTGGCTGACCTATGGTTTGTCTCATGCCATGAAAAATAAAAATTTATCTTCTTCTTATGAAATTGCTTCTATCCTGTATCAAATAAGTAAACAATATCCTCATCTTGCAATTAAAATGCTTGGAAAAACAATTGACGCCGGTGAATTTAAAGGTCAAACCGGAGTTTTTGTTTGGATGGATCGACTCTACAGTGCAACTTTTAATTCTATTTTTTCTCCAACTTTAATCGCTATTAATTCAATTTTTTCACATTTATTGGAACAAGAGGGGCATACCCTTTCCTCAATTATGGTTAAACCGATTGAAAGTGGTTTTACAAGCGGAACAAATGCCTTATTCAACCTTATTTATGCATTAAAAAATGCCTCTGAGTATGATTGTAATCAATCGATAACAAATTTAATTGTTGAACTCTTAGCGAAGTTTATTACTCACTCGCCTAATGAGTTAGGATTTGCTCTAACTCAAGAAGTTACTAAAGGTGCATTTTCTGGGACTGGGTTTATGGATTTTATAATACCTACACTTGCGCGATGTTCTCAAGACAATATTGATGCTGTAAGTACCCTGTGCAAAATTCTTTTAATAATAAATGAAAAGCACCCCCAACCATTAATGGACTCACTAACTAAAATCACTCAAAATGGCTACCATCAAGGAACGCATGCCTTCCATATTATTTTAACAGCGCTAGTTTCCGCATCTTACATTGAAAATAATACAAAAATGTTCAATCTACTCGTAGATCTAATTCACGATTTTTTTAAAAAATCACCAGAGACAGTAAGCTCAGCATTGACTCAACCAATCAATACAGGAGTACGCAAAGGTGAAAATGGCATTATGCACCTTGTTCATGCGTTGAGTATTGCAATGGATCGAAATATTGATACACGGGCGATTACGAACTTATTACTAAATGTAATCGAGCATAAAGGCAATGACCTTGAAGAGGCATTTAACAGTAACGCTGCAAGTAAAAGCACTTTTTATCTAGATACCCCCTTATCGAAATTAGAAAGTAAACTAAATAATCAACAAACTACAGCTATTCAAAAAACTGAACTTGAGAGTATCGTAAAGAAATTCATGGAAGTCACTTCGCATCATGGGAAGTACCTTTGAGTTTCTTCCCAGCTCAAGCGCTTAACTCTTAGCTGGGAAATCAACCCATTTAGATTTAAAAATCATCGTGGGTCTAAGTGGTGTGTATTTCGCTTGGACTTAATATTTTAAGCATGTAATGTTAAACTTAAGAAAAGACCCTGAAATGAGAAATTATTAGTTTCATTTCCAGCAATCCTTTGAGGACCTAAATTACCTATACCGGTAAAGCCCCTAAGTGTATCCATCGAACTAAAATATTCATTAATTTGATATCCTACTGCCGCAGTCCAAGTAGAAGCATTATGCAATTGGTGAGTATAATCTAATCCAATTTTTCCTGTAACGCTATTTACAACTCGATTGCGTTTAGGCCAATTAAAGCTCAGATTTGACCCAAGAAAAACAGCAGAATAAGACTGCATTGATCCTGCCATCAGTGCATAATCAAAATAACCAAGCAAGCCAAATCCATTCCATAAATTATAGTGGCCGTCCAAACCAAAAAGCGGTCCAGCCCCACTAAATTTACTGTTCAAATCGCCAGGAGCCGCAAAAGTCAGCTCATGTTTTATTTGCGCATATCGTACCCCTAAAGAAGGACGAATAGTGAATACTCCAGAAGTATCACTGTATTTTCTTCCTGCTTTAACATCTACTTGATCTACTCGGTAACTCAAATACGCATCGCTGACCAGTCCTGGATCAAAATCTACCGGGATAGTGGCATCAGGAAATAAAATGCTTCCAAATAAAATGGAACCATTTGCAAAAGAATTTACTGCATGAGTTTTGTTATTTAAATAAAGATAGCTGACTTCAACATTGTTTGCGGTCATAGGTATGTCATAACCTAAGGCCACACTACCAGCCCATTGATAGCCTGGGTTAAAAGGCTTGCTTTGCGCTTGGGAGCCACCTGGAGCCTCAAACAACCAACTGTCAGTCACTAAACCCAGTCCCGTTTCGCTGGGTTGCACATAATAACCAGTCCCATTAACATACACTCCACCAGAACTTTTAAATGCACAAAGCATACTTGAACAAACTGGCCCATCCTTATCAAGGATAGGTGGGGTAGTAGCAAATGCTGCATTTGCTAAGAAGAAGCCACTAATAACTAGTGGGTAAAACTTACATGTCATATTTCACTCCTTGTTTATTTACCGCATTAACTTAATCAGTTTAAACAAGAATTACAATTAATTTATTTAAAAATTATTTAATCAAAATTAACTTACATGATGGAAGCCTAAGTAATTTGTATCGATAGATCAGGGCGAGCAAACTGTTCTTTACCTTGATATCGTGCTCTATGCGCGATATCAAGGATTGGGAAAGCCCAATATTGTTCCCATCCCTCCAATATAATCTTGGAAATCATGTATCGTTATAATAATGTTTTAATTTTTTGTGCTTCAAATTTTGAATGCACGATTTGAATGTATTGGTTACAGCTTAGTAATTCAGCATATTGCAAATCAGCAACTGCATTATTTAACATCCCTTTTGCTGAATTAGGCTCATCCTCCATGATCAAGGCTGCTGCTGTATTTACTTGCATTGATGCCATATGAAGTTTATCAATGCATTGCTGTCTATGCTGTTTTTCCGAGGTCGAAACAAGGACATGGGATAACTGATAACATTGATTGGCTAAAAACTCTTTACTTAGCTCAGACTGAGCGTTCATGCTAAATAAGATTAAACTGCAAATTAAAGATTTTTTTAAAATCATTTTAAACATAGATACTCCTGTAAATTGACGACAAACCTGCCGTTACTTCACACACTCCCTATGAAGTAAGTTCTACTGAATTGCTAGTAACACTGTCAAACTCATTTATCTTGCCAAAATAATGCACTACCATCAAGCAGAAAGCACTCTCAAGGAAATCCATTTTTAATGCAGCATCATGCCAGCTTTATTAATCGATCCCATCACAACTTCTCTAACTTAATGGTAGTATGGAGCAGGCTTAAGCCTTTCACCATAAGTACATATTATCAATATTTCTTAACCCTATTTTGCTTGATTTAAACAAAAGCATTAATTCCTGTAATATGCTTTCCTAACACTAGGGTATGAACATTGTCCGTACCCTCGTAGGTGAAGACGGATTCCAAATTAAGCATATGGCGAATAACATGATATTCCAAGCTGATTCCATTCGCCCCTAATAGATTCCTGCATTTTCGTGCAATTTTCAACGCCTCACGACACGCATTACCTTTAGCAAGAGAGATCATTACAGGATTTTCGTGATGATGATCTTTTATGCGGCCCACTTGTAAATTAAGGCATTGCGCTTTAATAATTTCCGTATACATATCAGCTAAATCTTTTTGAATCAGCTGAAATGAAGCTAAGGGTTTATTAAATTGCTTACGCTCTAGCAGATAATCACGAGTAATATCAAAGCAAGCCATAGCCGCTCCCATGGCTCCCCAAGCAATACCGTATCGTGCCTGGCTTAAGCAACTTAAAGGAGCGCCTATACCTTTATCGCTACCTGGTAGGTAATTTTCATCAGGAACAAAAACATTATCGAATACTAATTCGCCGGTTATCGAAGCACGTAATGACATTTTTAGTTTAATTTCGGGGCGACTTAGGCCTTGCGATTTAGTATCCACAATAAAACCGCGTATCCCTTCCTCTGTTTTTGCCCAAACAATAGCAATATCAGCAATTGGTGAATTGGTTATCCACATTTTGGCACCATTCAAACACCAACCTCCATCGACCTTTTTCGCGGTTGTTCTCATCCCTGAAGGATCAGAACCAAAATCTGGTTCAGTCAAACCAAAACATCCAATAATCTCGCCCGTAGCCATTCCTGGTAAAAAACGTACCTTTTGCTCTTCACTACCATAACGAAAAATAGGAAACATACATAAAGAGCTTTGTACCGAAACAAAGCTGCGTAAACCACTATCCCCTTTTTCTAATTCTTGGCAAACTAAGCCATAAGCAACATAAGAAGCTTCTGCACCCCCATATTCTGCAGGTAAAGTTAAACCTAATAGACCTAATTCAGCAGACTTTCGAATCAGCTCTCGTGGAAATTGAGCATGTTCAAAGGATTCAGCCATCAAAGGCATTACATCATTATTGACAAAACGCGCTACGCTATCTCGTATCATGCGTTCGTCATCATTTAACTGTTCATCAAGAAACAACAAGTCGTCCACTCTCTTTCTCCCTTTTATCTGACTCTAACGCAATTACGGCTTCAATAATACTTTCTTTACTAGGTAATAAATACTGCCATGCATTACCCAAAGGAATAAAGCAATCTTTACCTGTAATTCGTTTGATTTTTAAGCTGGATGAAGCTTCTTCCAACAGCAAAGACATTAACCCTTCACTAACAGAACCACTTCTTCTCCCTTCATCCACAATTAACACCTGTTTTGCTTTGGCTATTTCTCTTAAAATGGCATCGCTTGGTAAAGGATTAAGCCAACGTAAGTCCACAACCTTCACTGAAATTTTATGTTCTTCCTGCAGTACTTGTGCTGCTTGTCGTGATAAATAATAACCATTAGCATAAGTCAAAATGACCGTTGTTCCCTCACCATAAGTACCTACTTCGCCTAATGGAATCTCAACATCAGGGGCTGGATAGTGAAACAACCATCCGTTATCACCAGGCACGTGTAAATCTTTAGTCATATACAACGCAATAGGCTCTAAAAACACAACTACCCGACCTTGCTCATAAGCCAAACGCATACAGGTACGCAACATTTTTGCGGCATCTGGACCATTAGATGGGCAAGCGACAATAACACCTGGCAAATCCCGTAATACCGCGATAGAGTTATCATTATGAAAATGACCGCCAAATCCTTTTTGATAAGCTAATGAAGCAATACGCACAACCATAGGATTTTGGTATTGACCACTGGAAAAAAAGGATAAGGTAGAGGCCTCGCCACGCAGTTGGTCTTCTGCATTATGTAAATAGGCTAAAAACTGGATTTCTGGAACCGGGATAAATCCATTATGAGCTAAGCCTATTGCAGTCCCCAAGATAGTAGTCTCATCCAAAAGAGTATCAAACACTCTGCGCCGCCCAAACCGCGCCTGCAAATCTGCAGTCACGCGATAAACACCACCTTTCTTACCAACATCCTCCCCAAACACTAACATATTAGGATATTGCAGCATCAAATCCGTCAGCGCAAAATTAATCTGTTGACATAAATTACGCTTCTGAGTTAATTGCGAAAATGTATTAGCAAAAACTTTGGCACGCTGATCTTCGTTTGGAAGAGAATAGACCTGTTTTGGAGGTACAGTAGGAATCAATGAAGACATTACTTCATCGGCACTAGAAAGTTTAGGCTGCCTAAGTGCTTCAACAGCTTTTGCTTCGATTAAATCTTTATTGTTATGGTAGAGACTGAGCATGTCTTGGATACTCATCCAACCTTCTTGATAGAGAAGACCTGCGGTATGAAGCAACGGATCTTCTGCTTCTCTTGCTTCAATTTCTTCTTGAGTACAATATTGAGACTCAATATCAGAGCCTGCATGTCCTAATAAACGAACACAACGCATATGCAAAAAAACAGGTTGTTTTTTTATTCGAGCGAGATATTCTGCCTCTTGAGCCACCGCATAAGCATCAGCAATATTTAATCCATCACAACTTAGATAATGTAACCCAGGACGTGCACGAATAGAGTGTTCTATCCAATCACGGGGAGTAGGTACAGAAATGCCTATCCCGTTATCTTCGCAAATAAAAACCAGGGGTAAAGGATAATTTTGCTGCGCCATCCAGGAACAAGCATTCAGAGTAGCTTGTGCAGAAGCATGATTTGTAGATGCATCGCCAAAAGAACAAAGAATAACTGAGTCAGAATTTAAGTTACCAGGAGTTTTTAATTCTTTTGCTCGTGTAATAGATATTGCTGCCCCTAGGGCTTTAGGCAAATGAGAAGCAATAGTAGATGTTTGTGGCGGAATATTTAAAGGAACACTACCAAATACTTTATGGCGGCCACCTGATATAGGATCCGTTGCGGCAGCAACTAAAGACAATAAAATATCTCTAACACCATCCGTTCCCGGCAATTTTTTGGCCCGTTGCAAATAAAATGCACCGCTTCGGTAATGCAAAAAAGCCATGTCCTCGTGGCGAAAAACCTGTCCCCATACAGCATTCCCCTCATGCCCGCTACTTCCAATAGTATAAAAAGATAAACCCTTTTCTTTCAGTTGCCTGGCAATCAAATCAAGCAGACGCGATTTGATTTGCGAATCAAAGAGGTCAATAGCAGTTTTCTTATCCAATTCCGCCGTTTCCGGATCCATCGTACTTTTGGATTTTGGAAAGTCTGCTTGCTGGATCCGACTTACAAACCGCTCATCAACTACAATAGCCCTGTCTAACATCGCTACATCCTGTTTGAGTTATTTTCTAAGAAGGTGATGAGTATATACCGATTCAAAATGAACAGGAAGAATGAGCTAGAAAACATTATCTAACGAGGAATTACGCATTGACAGCAATGTGATATCAAAAATATTTGATGAACATCTAGCAATGGCTACAGGACCCCAGAATGAGAAGAAAAAAGCGACAAGACCGAGAGCCTAGCCCTGAGCATGTAGAAGCAACGTTTTTTCCAGATAAAAAGCAGGATTTGCATGAGAAATATACTGCTGATTTTAACAAACAACCTTCATTATCGAGTAGAACTAAGATTGCTTATGCCGCCCTTGCTGCGACTATTATCAATATTATACCCGCCAGAAGATGTTCGAAAAATCAAATATAGTTGCGCCGAAGAATAAGAAAGAAAACAGAGGAGAATTAAACCAGGATACAGATTAACTAATTTTTCGTAAAGCCAATTACTCACAGCTTGGTATAAATAGTTTTGTATCAAAATACGGGATATTTTGATAGGTAAATTTTCAGTACCAGACAAGCCTTTATCGTATTTAATACATTGAAAAAATTAAATTATTAAAAAATCTCATATGAAAAATCAAAACATTTGATTGGTTTTAAATTAACCATTTAATTAAAATTATGATCCAATAGATGCATAGAGAAAATGATAATGGGCTTAGACACTTTAGAGAATTTAATAAATCAAATAGGTGATGATGATCGAACGGATGTTTTTCAAACAGGTTTTTCGGAGCAATTTATTTATTATGACCTGACTTTGCCCGAGACATCTACAGTTTTGGAGCAGAACCTATTGAATCGAGAGGAGAAAAGAGATAATGAATCTAAATCCATAAAAAAATTAAGGTGTTGTGTCAGCATTAATTTCTCTAAATCCGATCTGCAAATTGATACAAAAAAAGCAGCCGCTCTTTATATTGTTTACCAGGATGGCAGTAAACAAGTTAAAACCGTGGCAGGTGAAAAGAATATACTCGCATTATTAACAGAGTTAGAAAAAAATGGAGCATCACGCAAAGATACTTTTCAGCGCATGGGGGAAGCCGAGCTTAACTGGTTGATGGAATCTGTAGAGTCTGTTTACAAACATAATACGATGAGTTCTGGTCAGAATATAGATGGGTTTTATTACCAGGGTCATCAAAATATGTTGCAAGCCTTAGTAGCCCTTATCGAAACACATGATCTCGAACACTTAAATGTGGTGGATGCTGGATGTGGACGAGGAGAGTTATTAAAAATGACTGCTCATCAATTTCAAAATATGCCTGTGGATGCATGTTATTTTGGTTTTGATTTCAATGAGGACAATATCAAAGTTGCACGTAGAAATACAGCGGCAAAAAGCGCTCTTGACCAGAAGAGTACTCCCGAACAATTGTGTCACTTTGAGGTCGGTAATTTGCTAATGACAAATACCCTGATACAACAGAAAAAATCTGAAGCAATATTACAGCATAACTGGCCTACAGTGTTTTTTCTTTCTGGTGCATTAACTCGCTTAGTACTTAAAGATGGGTTTGAGGCACTGCGTGTTTTACAAGAATGTGCATTAGCACAGACAGATTATTTGATCGGATGTGGGGTTGGGGAGCCTCTGATTAATCACTTTATTGCCAAGCGCGTTGGATACAAAGCGATACATACATCCCTCCCTCACGGAGGAATGCATAAATTCTTCAGTTACCAAAAAATGACTGAGGAGGAAATATTGGCGAACAAACGTCGAAAAATAAATAAGAAAAATATATTAGATTTATCTCTTGCTCCAAATCCTGTAGCGTTATTATGTGCTTTAAAAAGCGATATTAAAAATAATATGATTCTTGATTTGTCCTTTTGTCAGCTCTCAGACTCACTTAAAGCAACCCTATATGAATTGATGCGTGCACACAAGGGAATTAAATTAATTTATTGGCATCATGACATTGGCCAATTACAAGACTTCATACATTCTTTTAGCTGGTGTACCTTTACCATAAGAAACACCCATGTAGACAGCTATTTGATGGCACCCCGTTCATTTTTTGTATCCATGCAAAAAGGTTTGGGCTTGTTTGATAATTCGTTGAGTAATATAGAAAATATGACGAATATCTCTGCCCTATCTCTAACGGAAAAGATAACGCATGCGCTTACTCTATTACATGATTTAACATTCTGGGAGAGAAACAGCGTCAATGATGCGCAAGAATGCATTTTAAAATACTTCCAGTGTCATTTAGGATATGATGGTGATGCGGTGGCAATGATAAAGAATACGATGGAGCCTTTACTTTTCGGTGATAATCCTAAAGCAAGCACCAAAAATTATATTCAGAATTTGATAAGTAAACAGATGACAGGCAGTGCCACACTAGAAGAGGATATGTTTTTGTTGGTTACCTATCAATTTGGAATTAGCTATTTTGCAACAAGGAATGGCTATCCGTATACAGAGTATGCCTTAACCCCAAATCGCGCCAAAGAAGTGGCGTTCTATAATTATTTGGCAAACAAATATAATCAGCAATTGGATGTGGAAGAAATAAAGGCTTTATCTGACTGGCGAGAGTCACTGGATACACCCAAAACCACACTATCCAATCTATTTAATAACTAATTGATTATATTATATTATTCTATGTTTTTCATGAGAATAATTGATTGGATTAACCTTATCACCTTATTTTACACGGATGTTCCTGGAGTCTCTGTATCTGTTAATTATCGTATCTGGGATAATTAACAGATACAACTAAAAATGATTATGATCGTGAGATGCTTCTTGAACTGCTCTCATGGGGTTTGCAGCCAGAGTTACAGCAGATAGCTGGTATTTCATCGTTATAATTTGAAATTCATTCCAAAACAAAAAATAGCTTTCTTATTCGGACTTGAAGACAACCGTCTTATTTCAGCAATACAATCAAATACAAACATTAGAAGATTGGCCTCATGACGGAAAAATCCCATACTTAAAGGATTATGGGATTGTCAGAGTTTTCAGACAATTGTACAAGAAAGTATATCGCTATTATGCTTTGGATGTTGCATATCTGGATGACCTTGATGGCATGAGTTATGTTGATTTTGAAAGAATTTATCATGCTCATTGGACCATAGAACGGCTCCATCAAGCGATTAAGCAAGTTTGCAATATTGAACGTTTTCAACGTCAGACCACAACATCAAATCAAAAAGCATATATTTTGTGCGTTAAAAATTTATGCATTTAGAATTTATACGCCGAAACAAACTCACCCCCATTGGTATGGCATCCAGAAAAATTTCTTTTTAGACGTTATTCGAAACTTTATTATAAACCCAGAAAAATATCAGGCTATCCATGCGTAAGTCCTATCTAACTTATTGACCCAGAGTTCTTGAATATTAATAACCATATGGACATCAAAACTGGCCATAATTGATCAAATAATATACAATGATTATAAGAATCCAAGAAAGGGGCGTTATAATGAAATGGATTATCCTTATAATTAGTGCTGTTTTAATGTCTGGATGCTACTACTCAACTGACGTAGTTGAATACAGACAAGTGATGCCTGCAGTTCAACCTGTAGCAGTTTATACTTATCCGGGGGTTGATGTTACAGCAACCACTATTGATTGGTATTAGTCAACGCAGCACGAATGTTGTTTCATAAAGCTTATTCCTGGTGAAGGCGCATAGGCATCACTTAAGGAAAAATTGACTATCGTTTTTAAAAAAGGGATATGTCGAAGAGTTCATCACCCTCCTTTGCGGAAGGTGACGTTTGATGCAGTTCCTGCTGTGAAACGTTCTGCTTTTATTCTTCCTTTGAAGAATAGCCGCATCCCTCTTGCGGACATAAAATTTGACGACCAAATTTCTTGCTTTCTTTCACCGTTAAAATAGGCCAGTTGCATTTTGGACAAGGTTGATTAATCGGCTCATTCCATAATGCATAATCACATTTAGGATAATTACCGCAGGAATAGAAAATCTTTCCTTTTCTCGATTTGCGTTGCAATATTTTTGCTTGATGGCATTTAGGACAATCGACACCGGTATCAGCCGGCTTTTCTATAGGCTCCATGTGTTTACATTGAGGGTAATTACTACAACCTATAAAACGACCATACCGTCCAACTTTTATATGCAATGGACTAGAGCATTCAGGACAAACTCTTCCCTCAATTACTTCCGGTTCTTTTTTTTCATTTTCCTGTCCTGCAATATCTTGAGTATAATCACATTCTGGGTAACCTGTACATCCAATAAATCGTCCACGCTTACCTAGTCTAATTGATAGAGGTTTTTCACATTTCGGACACTTTTCATCCAAAATCTCTGAAGTCACATCCTTGCGTTGTACCTGTTCATCTGTAGTTTTAATTTGTTGTACAAATGGCTTCCAGAACTCATCCAAAACTGGTATCCATTCTTTTTCACCACGAGATACGGCATCAAGAGTATCTTCAAGCTCCGCAGTAAACTTATAGTCAACATAACGTGTAAAATAGCCAGTCAAAAAACGATTGACGATACGACCTACATCAGTTGGAAAAAATCGCTTTTTATCAACAATAACATACTCTCGCTGTTGTAAGGTATGTATAATTGTCGCATAGGTTGAAGGACGGCCTATATCATACTCTTCTAATGCCTTAACCAAAGTTGCTTCAGAATATCGTGGCGGTGGCTCAGTGAAGTGTTGATTGGCTAATATATCTTGTACCTTTACTTTTTCGCCCACTGCCAATACTGGTAATAAAGAACCATCATTCTCATCTTCTTTAGTATCATCACGCCCTTCTTCATAGACTGCAAGAAATCCAGGGAATGTGACCGTAGAACCATTAGCTCGAAAAACCGTACCTTCACCACAACTTAAATCTACTGCGACCGTATCTAATACCGCATCAGCCATTTGGCACGCGACTGTACGTTTCCAAATCAAATTATAAAGCTTATATTGATCCGTAGTTAGAGAAGCTTGCACCATTTCTGGTACACGTTTGATTGATGTAGGTCTAATAGCCTCGTGAGCTTCTTGAGCATTTTTAGATTTAGTTTTATAAAGCCTTGGACTTGTTGGGCAATTAGCCGCACCAAAACGCTCTGTAATAAATTGGCGGATTTCTTCTACCGCTTCTGCCGACAAATTTACCGAGTCAGTACGCATATAGCTAATAAGACCTACCGTTCCCGTCCCTATGTCTATTCCTTCATAGAGTTGTTGAGCAACCATCATCGTCTTTCGAGCGGTAAAACCTAATTTTCGCGCAGCTTCTTGTTGTAATGTAGAGGTAATAAAAGGAGGAGAAGGTTTGCGTTTGCGTTGTTTTTTCTCAATATTCGTAACCAGCAAAAAACCTTTAGCTTCGTGAATCAAAAACTCTTTAATTTGTTGCGCTTGCTCTTGCTGGACTATCGTAAATTGTTGCAATTTTTCATTTTTATAATGCGTTAAACGCGCCTCAAAAGCGCTGTTTTCATGGAAACACTGGGCTAAAATTTTCCAGTATTCTTGGGCTACAAAACGTTCGATCTCTTCTTCACGTTCCACAATAAGACGTAAAGCAGGACTTTGTACTCGGCCTGCAGACAGCCCTCGTCTCACCTTCTTCCAAAGTAAAGGAGATAGATTAAAGCCGACTAGATAATCTAATGCTCGTCTTGCTTGTTGGGCATTGACCAAATCCATAGAAATAGTACGCGGATGATTAATAGCATCTTGAATGGCTGATTTAGTAATTTCATTAAAAAAAATTCGATGAATGGTCTTATCTTTAGTAAGATTTTTTCTTTCATTAACTCGTAGATATGCCAAGAAATAGCTTCACCCTCTCTATCCGGGTCTGTAGCCAGCAATAAGGAATCCGATTTTTTGAGTGTTTTCGCAATAGTTTCAATATGACGTGCATTCTTTTCAATAGGGACATAAGTCATTGCAAACTGCTGATCTGGATTAACTGATCCTTTACGTGCAGGTAAATCACGTACATGCCCATAAGAGGCTATGACTTCATAATCATTACCTAGATATTTTTGAATTGTTTTTGCTTTAGCGGGTGATTCAACAACTACCAAATGTTTACTCATCTTAATGTTAACCTTATCCTTCTTCCCCATTGCAACACAAGAATGCCAAAAATCCGCGAATTAAAAGCGAATGTTGGCGCTAAAGAATGAACTATTTAAAATAACTTCTCGTAATATAGGTAATAGATGATATTAATGTAATGTCAACTCATCTTCTGATTGATAAAGAACTAAATCAAGAAAAGCCAATTGTTCTTCATCTAAACTATTAGCTAGCGCATTCCTTATCGTCCATTTAGTTTCTTGAAGGGTCACAATGCGAGATTCAGAAAACTGTAATTGATTCATAATGACTTCAAAAGATTCTGCATTAAGAACGTTCCATAATTTCATGCGTACAATAAATTGATAACTGGCTTTAGTTAGCTTTATTTGCTCATCATAGGTAAATACCCGAGTTGATGTATGTTGCTGTGCTTTCAAATGCACCATCTGCTCCTCAGAAGTCAAGCTTTCGTCATCGTTAGATTCGATTGCATCTTGATCGGCAGTTTTATGGCTTTTTTGTAGCTGCGTAAGACTTGTTTCAAATAAACTCAACAACATTTCAAATAAGTTATCTTTCATATACTAACACCTCATATAGCCACCGGGGACAGATACAACAATCCCACTCAATTCTAATTCTGCAAGCTCACGAGTCACTTGCTCAACGGTGCATCCACTACGTAAAATGATCTGATCAACAGTAGTCATTTCAAAACCAATGAACTTTACTAGGTTTTTATTCCCGCTGGCAAGAGGTAAAATTGCTTTACTCGTTGTTTGCCCTTTTGAATCAATCATTAATTCCTCGAGAACATCAGTAACTGACGTCACTAACTTAGCTCCTTGCTGTAATAGGTAATGACACCCTCGAGCCATAGGATTATGAATGGAGCCTGGAATCGCTAAAACATCGCGATTTTGTTCCAAGGCCATTCGTGCTGTGATTAATGAGCCACTCTTTACTGCTGACTCAACAACCAAAGTGCACAATGATAAACCACTTATTATACGATTTCTTCTCGGGAAATGTCCAGCGATTGGTGGACTTTTTAAGGGAAATTCGCTTAATAGAAGCCCATTTTGAGTAATATGTTGCGAAAGTGTTATATGTCGATGCGGATAAATACTATCTATTCCCGTGCCCAAAACAGCGATTGTTTGACCTCCAGCCTCCAGACACCCCATATGAGCCTGGGCATCAATTCCTAAAGCTAAGCCACTTGCAATGGTCACACCATAAGCTGCAATTGATTTTGCAAACATCCGTGCATTCTCGCTTCCTGTTACAGATGGATTCCGGCTTCCCACTATAGCCAATGTTGGCTGCTGCAAACAAGAAAGTTGACCTTTAGCATATAAAACTAGAGGAGGATCAGTAATCTCTTTTAATAAAGAGGGGTATTCAGGTGAGTCCCAAGTCAATAGATGATGATCCTCTGCTGCCTTTAACCAATCTAAATCCATTTGGATTAAACTGAAATCAAAACCAGCTATGCTTTTTGCCAAAGCACCGGGTACCCCCGCTTGTTCTAACTCCATTGCTGTAAGCTGAAACATTTATTGTAAATTAGGCCAACGTTTATGTAACTTTACCGCGGTACGAGGACCAACTTTTTCCATACGGTTTAAAGCAAGATAAAAGCGGAGATTATTCATGGATTAGTCACCGCATTTAATAAATACACAGCACGTGTTGAACGCACAATTAAGGCATAACTTGTCTTGGTGAATACCCTAAAAACCATAATTTCCCCAATACGCTCCGGTGGCAAATGGATAGGGACGAGTTTATCTTTAGGATCGTTCACTATGCCAGAGTCCCTGTAGATTCCCAGCACATCTCCTGCTTCCAATCCGTCACGAGCGCCTAAACTAATCACCGCCACACCTCCTACGGCCTCCTGAGCATTTCCATTGGGCATACCATTAGGCATATCAATGATGTACCCTCTCACAAGAAAATTAGGTGCTTTTGGCTCAAAATAAAGATTAAACTCAGGACTATTGTTAATTAACACACTATCTTGGATTTTAATTCCTTCATTGATACTGGTTAATAAAATAGTAGCGGGTTCCCCTCCCGCCACAAGTTCGGAATATCCCACTAAATTTGCACGATATCCTAAAAATTCCTTGGTCTTGGGATGCTCATAATTTTTACCCCCTCTAAAAATAGAATATGCAGGAACTCCCCTCGCAGGTAATTTACGAGAAGGATGCAAGCCCTGCACATAAGCTTCGTCTCCTTGCCCTCCTATCATATGTTCCCCAACGAAGGCGACTATATAAGGTGCCCAATTAAGGACATCTTGATCCAAAATCAAAGACTCATTCAAAAATGGCTTGATATCGCTTAATGGAATTGCAGGAACAGCCTCATCTAGTGGCAAAGGACGCACGTTAGGTGATAATTTTATCGTGCCATTTGATAATACTTTAATATAAGGTTTATTAGCAATATAAGCGAGAACCAGCACCGCACCTGGATATAAACGATTGGGGTTTTTTATCTTGGGATTAGCATGCCAAAGCTCTTTCCACTCCCAGGGATTATGTAGGTAATGACCTGCAATACTCCATAAAGTATCTCCATGTCGCACGATGTAACGCGACGGAGCATCTGACTTTAAGCTTAGGGCATAATTTAAAGCGGAAAAGAAAAAAAAGAATAACGAGAGACAAAATCTCATGGAGTCAATCCTTTGTTGGAATATCTTGCAGCCTTACAATATATCAAGGATAATAACATGATTTTTATGTAGAGAACCAGATAAACAATGGCTATTCATACAATTCTTTATTTACCTGACGCTCGATTAAGAGAGGTTGCAAAACCTGTTGTTCATTTTGATGATAAATTGCAAACTTTAATTGAGGACATGTTTGAAACTATGTATGCCGCTCGTGGTGTAGGGCTTGCCGCACCCCAGATCGGCGTGGGCTTAAGATTATCTGTCATAGATATTGTAGGTGATAAAAAAGATCAACTAGTTATCATTAATCCTGAGGTCGTAGCATCTGAAGGAGAAAAAAAATTTGAAGAAGGCTGTCTTTCTGTACCTGGTGCTTATGACACGGTCATTCGCGCAGAGAAAGTTACGGTAAGAGCATTAGATAGAACAGGTAACCCTTTTGAAATCCACGCTGATGGCTTACTTGCTGAATGTTTGCAACATGAAATTGATCATATGAATGGTAAATTATTTATTGATCTGCTCTCGCCATTAAAAAAAGCCATGGCACGAAAAAAATTAGAAAAGTTTAAACGCCAACACACACGCAAATCATGAGCCAATTAAATATAGTTTTTGCAGGTACGCCAGCATTCGGTATTCCTTGTCTTGATGCATTGTTGCATTCAAACCATCATCTCCGAGCAATTTATACTCAACCCGATCGCCCTGCCGGACGAGGCCGAAAGCTACAAGCTTCCGCTGTAAAAGAATGGGCTTTAAAACATCAAATCCCGATCTATCAGCCCATTAACTTCAAGAATCCGGAGGCAGTTGCTGAGTTAAACGCTTTAAAACCAGATATTATGGTTGTTATCGCTTACGGACTAATACTCCCTAAAATCGTTCTTGAAATTCCAAGATTAGGTTGCATTAATGTACATGCTTCTTTACTGCCTCGCTGGCGAGGAGCTTCCCCAATACAATCAGCCATCTTGCATGGCGATCAAGAAACTGGTGTTACCATCATGCAAATGGATGTAGGTTTGGATACTGGGGCCATGCTGCATAAAGTAGTTTGTCCTATATCATCCACAGAAACCGCAAACAGTTTACATGATAAATTAGCTCAAATTGCCGCTCAACCCTTATTAGAAACACTTGATCAATTAGCGAATCATACAGCACAACCAGAAATCCAAAATAATAAATTAGCAACTTATGCCAGTAAAATTAATAAAGAAGATGCTCGTATTAATTGGGAACAAACCGCAACAGAAATTGATCAAAAAATTCGCGCGTTCAACCCTTGGCCTGTAGCATACACTTTTTTTGGTGAGGAAATCTTACGCATCCATCAAGCCCAAATTATAGCAACGCCATTTACACAAGCTCCGGGCACAGTAATCAGCATCGATAAAAAAGGTTTATTGGTTGCAACTGGAAGTCAAGGGTTGCTTGTAGAGAAAATTCAGCTTCCTGGTGCAAAAATCATTACTATAGCCGATTGGTTAAATTCTTCTAAATCACAAGCACATGCAGGTTTTTGCTTTGATGAACAAGAATAAGCCTCCTTCACAATGCCTCGCAGAGAAAAAGTGCGAAAAGACTCAAAACAATGCTCCCCCACAAGCCAGCCCTCAAAGAGGCCTAATGAACGATTACATGCTCTAAACATTCTAACTCGTGTATTGGTTGAAAGAACACCATTGTCGCAGCTTATGCCAGCTTCTGCTGAAGTTTCACCAATGACTAAAGAAATTTGTTTTGGCTTTTGCCGTCATTATTTTCGCCTGCAAGCAATGGCAAACTGCCTCATGCAGAAAAAACCTAAAGAAGTAGAAATATGGGTTGCCCTGTTGATAGGAATCTATCAATTACATTATATGAAGTTACCTGATTATGCCGTAGTTAAAGAAACTGTAGCCTTACTCGAAAAAATAAAAATGGCATGGGCAAAAGGCTTACTAAACGCGGTATTACGCAATTTTTGTCGCCAACATCATGAAATTCTTACTCGACTGGATAACAATCCCCTATTTCTTTATGGCCATCCTCAATGGTTATTAAAACGTTTGCAAAAAGATTGGCCTAACGATTGGCAGGCGATAACCAAGGCAAACGAGGCTCATCCTCCTATGACTTTAAGAGTCAATCTGAGAAAAATATCAGTGGCAGAGTACTTAAATGTTTTACAGCAGGCAGATATCGCGGCTACTCCTCATTCTGTTGCAGCCGAAGCAATAGTGCTACAAACACCTCGTGATGTACATCAACTCCCGGGATTCGCTCAAGGTTTAGTTTCGGTACAAGATGGAGCAGCGCAATTAGCAGCTTCGTTATTATCTTTAAAACCAGGCCTTAGAGTGCTTGATGCCTGTTGTGCCCCCGGAGGGAAAACCTGCCATATTCTAGAGAAAGAGCCTCATCTCGCAGAATGTGTTGCTGTGGATGTTGATTCTAGAAGATTAGAAAGAGTTCGAGAAAATTTAAATCGCCTTAATTTACATGCTACTTTGCTTCAAGGAGATGCGTCCACCCCTTACCAATGGTGGGATGAAAAACTCTTCGATCGTATTTTATTAGATGCTCCTTGCTCTGCAACTGGAGTTATTCGCCGTCATTCCGACATTAAATTACTTCGAAACGATGAAGAAATTTCCGCTATTACAAAAATTCAGCATACTATGCTTAGCTCCCTCTGGCCTTTATTGGCAAAAGGCGGAATACTTGTTTATGCCACATGCTCGGTAATGCTTGCCGAGAACGAACAACAAATAGCCAGTTTTATAAAAAACAATCCAGAATGTAGAATAATCACAAAATCTGGTAACTGGGGACATACAACAAAATACGGTCAACAGATTTTACCTGGGGAACAAGGCATGGATGGTTTCTTTTACTCTGTATTATTTAAGGATGAAAAATGACCCTCAATTGGCCCTTAATCATCGTTCTATTCTGCTTATCTATTCCAGGAGTAACAATAGCGATAAAACGTTTAATTTATTTTTTATTACCTGATAATTCTGAAGAATTAAAAAATAAAATAAGTCGTTTTGCCATTCTACAAACTTTATTTATGGTTTTAATCTTGAGCATCGCTGGTGCGGCCTTATCTCCAACTACTGGTTTACATGCTCCTGAGCTTGAAGCATTGTTACAGGGAACCGCGGGAGTGGGTGTACTTTTACCAGTTTTATTACCCGCAATCTGGTATGCATTTTTCGGCCTTCTTATTTTTTGTGTCCTGTATTATGGGGTGATGAAACGGGTTATTGACAAAAAAAGTCTAGAAATTATGGAAAAAATTCATTTTACTCTAGGAGTTGATGGCTGTGTCCTTTATGGGGGTGTTGTAGAAGAAGTAATCGCCCGTTGGGGACTCATGAATGTAACTTTATTTTTTGGTTTACTTTTTAATAAAGACTATGCCACCCTCGCCACTTGGATTTCAATTTTTATTAGTGGTTTAATATTTGCTCTCGGCCAACTTCCAGCTTATCTAGCAGCTGGTTGCACTTCCAGCAGGCGTTTTCTCTATTCTTTTATTGTTCTTAGTCTTTATCAATCCTTTCTTTTTGGATACGTATTCTGGAAATATGGACTAATTACAGTAATATTAGCGCACATGTTGTTTCATTTAGGATGGGCAATATTTGAAAATGTAAAAAAATCGTAAAGACATCTCAGCTTAATCTTACCTTAACCTTCATCTTTTATTCTACACACAAGAGTATAACGTTGGGGGTAAGGAAATGGCCACATCAAGTAATGAATTTGCTGCATTAGTAAACAAGTTACATGAATCACCAAATGATCCAGCCATAAAAGCAGCAGTGGTACAGCATTTACCTAAAATGTTGGTCTTAGCTCAAGATAACCCCATGGCATTATATCATTTGGCACACATCTATCCACCAAATTCGTCTCAGTACAAACAAACTATGCGCCAATCTGCTAATTTGGGATGTACGAATGCAATGCTGGTGATGTGCCAAATGTTAGCTAAAACAGATGATGCAAATGATTTAAAAAAGGCTGCCCATTATTTAGGAATGATTCAAAAATCTAATGATTCATACATTAAAGAGCAGGCTCAAAAGCTGGTTACTGAGCATCCTCAATTAGCAAGAACAATGAAAGAACATATGAAACCTAAATTATATCATAATAACAACATTCATCAGTTCTTTGCCCGCCTACCCGAAAAAGAGGTAAACAACGAATATATAGACGCAGTAGCATGTAAAATTTAATACAAATACATTCCCTGGGTATCCAGTAGCCGGGGAATATCAGTAAGTTTAGAAAGTTGCCATTTCCGTGCACGCGATAATTCATTCCCAGGAAGAAGCATCGCCTGCATAAAATGCGTCAATATGAGTCTTTCCTTAAGAGATCGACGCTTACGTCACTTAATGACAGTGAATACAAAAGAGCCCTTGTTACAATCAACAAACAATCTTCTTGGTCATTTATATCAAGTAAATGGATTTATTTGCTATTTTTAAAATAAATATCTATCGAAATAGGTGTAGGTTATGCAAAAAAAAATTGACGAAACAATTAAATATATTGAAAACGTTCCAGCAACTCATGTTTTAGAAATGATCAAATCTGGCATAGAACCGATATATACTCATACAAACTTACAAAGCTGTCAACGCCCAAAACTAGATATTGCTGAAATAATGGCATGTAATGCCGTATATTCTAAGACAGAAAAACCCAAATACCCCACTGTTCAAAGTCTTATTACCTATCCAATTGAACGTATTGTATACTTCGATACTATTGCCACCACTGAAACAGAAGTTCAATGTGGTGAAGAGCTTGATTTATATAAATATGTAGACTGCATTTATGACAAAATTTCTAAAATTAACTTCAAAGAATTTGAACACGCAATTAAAGAAACAGCCCAAATTAATGCACTAAAAGCGTATAATGCGATCCATAATAAAGATCAGCTCGATCCCTCTTTGGCTAAACACAAAGAGGTATATGATAGAATAAAAGCAGCCTTTGAAAGTGAATTATACCAAGTATCAGATAAATTTTTACTGAAACACCATGTTAATCCAGAAGAAGCATTTCCTTTATTAGTAAAAATGACCTTAGAAGATATGATTTACAATGAAGAAATGAAAAAATGCATTGAATCCCACATAACGCCCAAAATTAAAGAAATAATTAACCAACTTATTGCAGAAGAAACTCCTTTTCCCATCCATGATGCAAAGGGTACCATCATCGGAGAAGCTCCACTGCAAAAACTATCAGTGCATCAAGGAGCAGAACGACTGACACTGATGCTCGCAGGAGCTCCAGCTTCAGGAAAAGGTACTATTCTCGCTAAAGTACTTCATGAAGCCAAAACAACCAATGGTATTGATGAACGAGATATGGTAAAAATTAATACGGATACACATCGGATATTAGTGTGTCATGGACGTCAGGAACAATTAGGGACGAATAATGAGCTGCATGTATCTTTAAACAATGATGAAGCATCTTATATCACGCTCATGGGCTATGAAAAAATGCGCCAAAAAATTAGCCAAGATAGCGCCCCTCATATGTTGATTGATGGAGTCGCCCCGGCTAATGACAGGATTCAGCTAGGAACACAAAACAACGGCAAACTTGAAATCTCGATTGTTACAGTTGATCCTGAATGCTCGGTAAAGCGAGCCCAGCAACGCGGAGAAAGCACCGGACGTTACGTACAAACGTCTTATTTAATCAACTCACATCGCAATGTAACTTTATCCACTTATGACATGCTGTCCAATAAAGAATTAATTGGAAACAAAAACATTCAAATCTCTATTTATGATACTAACGTGCCACATGGCACTACTCCTGTTTATATTGCATGGATCGATATGAAAGATAAAAAGGCAGAAATTTATGATTCAGAAAAATTAGCGGAATTTCGGGGTAAAAGGCATATAGAGCCTATTCTTAATCGAGAGCAATTTTTCTCTCGATCAATGAAAAGAAGTTTATCTATGAGCTCCAGTGAACTATTATCTCTATCAGGATATGATGTGAGTGATAGCAGTGAACAAAAACTAGACTATTAAAAAAGTTACTTTACGCTGAAATAGAGGAAAGTCAAATGCCATGCAAACCAATTAAACCTGATAATTCAGACAATCAACAGGAATCAAAATCAAAAAAATTTTTTGAAAATGAAAAAATAAAAGAATATGAAAAAAATGAACCTTTATTTGATGATGACTACATTGAAAAAGAGTTACAAGAAGAATTATTGAAGGAAAGGGAATCGAAAGATGATGAAAATCATACAACGAAATTTGGCCCAAATTAGCAAAATAGTTTGCTCAGAACAAGCTTATAAACTGGACTAGGGAGCCACTTAAAAGTGGCCTTGGTCCAAAAATATCTTTGGCTATCTACCTCACATTCAAACCGCGAGTGTGAATCTATTTGAACCAAGGTTAGGGTGTTGCTAAGCTAGGTCTCGCGCATAAAGCTTGATAAATGGTCGCAGAGAGTATTCGAATGAAGAGAAGCCAAGTGCAGCTCCTCAACATGGAAACCAAGGGCCAACGACATCTAATCTTTGATAAAACTTAAGCCAACAAAAATCGAAAGTTCTTTTGGATTTCATTCAAGTCAAACTGATTTAAATATAAGGAAAAACTCATCCAGGCGCTTAATGCAGCCAAATCTCGGAATGGAGGCGGCAGGTAAACAGGATTGGTCAATATCTCACGTTCCTTTAATTCAGTGAGCAAAGGTAAATCATCCAAAACTAATTTCCCTGTAAACAATAGTGGTATAGATTCCACATGTTTTTTGCTTATCGCAAAACGAATGTAATTGTAAATCAGCACAAAACCTTTGGCATAAGAGAGATCTTTTGTAAAAGGCCCACCTGTCGGTATACTGCCTCTGAAAACACGTACTGTTTGATTGTAACTGTCATCCTCGCTTAAACCACATCCTAAAAAGTAATTATAAATATCGAGGAAGTCTGCCCCTTGTGTGACCATATCTAGAGCAATCACTCTATTAGTAATTTTTAGCATCCGACTCGGATATGAAGAAAAGGTAACAACTTCCGTGATCACTGCTAAACCTTCCTGGATAACACTACTTGACGGTGAGCCTTTAGAAAGAAAAAAGCAATTGGGTTGCATCGAACCATTCAAGGTTGTCCCCACATGAACCCATCCTTCATGCACTTCCAAATAACGAAGATCTCGATCACTAAACATGGCTTGTTGACTCAATTTAATACTATCAGCACCTGCTGAAGCATCAGCTATCATATCATCACTTACCATAACAGTGACTTTACCAGGATGTTTATCAAAAAATTGTCCTAGTCGAGCTTGTAAAATTTCTTGTGCTTGTTGGGGTGTATAATGTTTTACATCTGCTTCTGATTGCAATTGAACACTAAGGCCTGTTAATACATCAAAGAGTAATGTACCCATCTCTGACATACGTGGTCCTCCAGCATAAAATACATCATTTGGATTGCCATACAGTTCTGTTGCTATTTCGGAAAATGCGGGCGTACCTCGCACAGCGAGCATTTGGGTTGCTCTAATGTATTCTTCACATTGACGTCGAATTAAACGAGTTAGAGTAGAATATTGTCCTAATTGATTTTGAGCATCGCGTAAAATATTGCGAAACTCTTCCTGCTTTTCAAACACATCAAATGGTAAAGGCTTTTTCTCATAATATTCTTTATCTACCGCAGGAAGCTTTTTACCTTGGTGTTTAAAAAATTCTTTTTTATAGAATCATCCCATTTGATACTATCAAGAATCCTAATCTTGCGTTGCGCATCAACAATTCGCTGCGATAAGTCCTGAACAATATTTAATTCAGCTGATTCTGATGGTGTCATAATAAACCCTCTATGATACAGGTGGAGCGATACTTACACGTGCATCTTGGTTTTGTTGTGGCAAATCATAAAAATTACTAATATTTGCCCTCGATAATGGGGGTGGAACCTCCAAAACTGGACCATTACGACTATTTAAGTAAAGGCGTTCCCCATTACTTGCATAGCGACTGCATCCAGAACAAATTAGAGCAATGCAAACGAGAATAAAACTCAAATTTTTCACTTAGATCAACTCCAAATTCTTCAATATTTTTTCTAAAGGCTCATGATGCTCTTTTGATAAAGGTGTCAATGGCATTCTTAATTCATTTTCCATTAAGCCCATTTTGTTTGCTGCCCATTTTATAGCAATAGGATTTGTTTCAATAAACAATAATTCATATAAAGGCATTAATTGCTCATTAAGACGTAAACATGCCGCATGATCCCCATCTAAAGCTAAATCACATAATTTTGCCATTAATTTAGCAACTATGTTAGCTGCCGCGGAAATATTTCCCTTAGCTCCGGCTAACATCCAAGATGCGGCAGTAAAATCATCACCACTAAATACATCAATGCTTCCGTCAGAAAGACGCAAAATTTGTTGTAACCGGGTCATTTGGCCCGTAGCATCCTTTATTCCCACAATGTTAGAAATCTTTGCAAGTCGTGCTACAGTTTCAGGTAACATATCACAAGCAGTCCTCGTTGGAACATTATAAAGAATGATAGGCATAGCAACCGCATGCGCTATTTGGCTGTAATGCTGATATAAACCTTCTTGAGTTGGCCTGATATATGCTGGAGTCATGATTAACGCAGCATGTGCGCCACATTCCATCGCTTCTTGAGTTAATTTAATACAATCACGAGTGGCATTCATACCCGTTCCAGCAATTACAGGAATTCGCTCTTTAACTTGATCAACAACGGTTTTAATCACAAGAATTTTTTCTTCGTGGGATAAAGTGCCCGACTCACCTGTAGAACCTGCTGCCACCAGACCATGACTACCCATTTCAATATGATATTCCACAAGCTCACGCAGACGAGAAACATCTACTTGATCATTGAGCATGGGAGTTAATAAAGCAACTATGCTTCCTTTAAACATATCTTCCTCTATTTTTTATGATCGATACTGCTAATACTACTGGAAAATGAGGGTCAGAGTAAAATTTGTCTTTTAAATGCCTTCAACAAATATAAAATATGAACAATTATTTAGCAAAAAATAAAAATATTGTACTAAAATCATAATGGAGATAAAGAAATTAGAATCTTCTGGCAAATAAAAATCAATCTATAAATGCAGAAATTCTTAAAATCATAAAAGGGAGTTCACTATGAAAAAATTATTGCTCCATTATTTTTTATCAGTTTATCAGTTTTTATGCTCGGTGGTTGCACTAATACAGAAGTAGGAACCGGTGTTGGTGGAGCAGCTGGAGCGGGTATAGGTTATGCCGCTACTGGAGGTAGTGCACTAGGTACAGTAATAGGTGCAGGAGCCGGAGCTCTGGTAGGCAATGCTATTGGTCAACAACAAGACCGACAATATTACTACCGTCATCGTTATTATCGTCCTGGCTACAATTACTATTATTACTAAAAAAATAACTTTAACCTCTCTAATAAAGGGGTTAAAGTTTTTAAATCCATTGAGTTTTTGTCATCCATCTAAGCTAAATGCGAGGCTGTAGACAATTAGTTCCAACAAATTGATGTACACCATTCGGCTCCCAAACATATTAAGGTCAGGACAAGGGTAAAATGAATTGTCAAAAATTCTTTGGAGAAAAATAAGCAATATTTTACTTCCATTGCTATACTTTTAAAAAATTTAGTTCAGTCAATATGATTGCCCATTAACTCAAAAATTATACAAGGATTGTTATCATGCGCTTAAAAAATAAAGTAGCTATAATTACTGGAGCCGCTAGTGGAATTGGTAAAGAAATAGCTTTAGTTTATGCGAAAGAAGGTGCAAAAGTTGCCATTGCTGATTTGAATTTATCTCAAGCCAATGCTGCTGCTGAAGAAATAAAGTCTCAAGGTGGAGAAGCAATGGCAGTTGCCATGAACGTCACCGATGAAAACGAGGTCAATCAAGGCGTAGACGCTGTAGCTGAAAATTTTGGTGGTGTGGATGTTCTGGTCAGCAATGCTGGAATTCAAATTATTAGCCCGATAGATCAATTAGCTTTTTCGGACTGGAAAAAACTAATCTCTATTCATTTAGACGGTGCATTCTTAACAACTCGTGCTGCCCTAAAGCACATGTATGCTTCCGGTAAAGGAGGCAGTGTCATTTATATGGGTTCGGTGCATTCCAAAGAAGCCTCTAAGCTTAAAGCACCTTATGTGACTGCAAAACATGGCTTACTCGGTTTATGTAAAGTGGTTGCTAAAGAAGGGGCTGCTCATAATGTAAGAGCAAATGTCATTTGCCCTGGTTTTGTTAGAACACCACTTGTAGACAAACAAATCCCAGAGCAAGCTAAAGAATTAGGCATTACTGAGGAAGAGGTCATTAAAAATGTCATGCTCAAAGATACAGTCGATGGGGTATTCACTACTACTGATGACGTAGCACAAACCGCTTTATTTTTTGCTTCTTTTGAATCTAATGCACTAACAGGACAATCCCTTGTAGTAAGTCATGGCTGGTTCATGGAATAAATTTGGCATGACTTCAAAATGGCTTCACTATCAGTGCGTACCACCGACAACAAAAATGAAATTATTATAATGAGTTTGTTGTCATAAACACATCCAAAGGAGTTTGGAAATGAAAGAAGCAGAGGTATTAGAACAAGCTTTTGCGATGCCACTTACCAGCCCCGCTTACCCACGAGGCCCTTATCGCTTTATCAATAGAGAGTATTTAATCATTACCTATGAAACAGATATGGATTTATTGCGCAAAATAGTCCCGGAACCTTTAGAAATAGTAGATCCTCTAGTCAAATTTGAATTCATCCGCATGCCGGATTCCACTGGATTTGGTGATTATACTGAATCAGGCCAAGTAATCCCTGTACGTTATAAGGGTAGAATGGGAGGATATACTCACGCAATGTTTTTAGACGATCTTCCGCCTATAGCTGGAGGTCGAGAAATTTGGGGCTTCCCTAAGAAATTAGCCCAGCCAAAACTTGAGGTTGCTCATGAAACGCTATTAGGTACTCTCGAATATGGACCTTTTCGTATCGCAACCGCAACAATGGGCTACAAGTATGAAAGATTAGATGTAAAAAAAGTAGTAGAGTCTATGAATGCTCCTAATTACCTACTCAAAATCATCCCTCATGTGGATGGGAGTGTCCGTATTTGTGAGCTTGTCGAGTATCACCTGGAAGATGTAGTGATCAAGGGAGCCTGGCAAGGACCTGCTCAATTAGAGTTAGCACACCATGCATTAGCTCCTGTAGCGGAGCTTCCTGTGCACCGCGTAGTAAATGCGGTACATATATTATCCGATCTCACGTTACCTTATGGTAGAGTCGTGCACGATTATCTGAAATAAGATGTGCCTGAATGAAAGGAAAGTCAATGCAGCTGCTAACCTGATGCTTGCAACCGAATTGTCTATGCTTCTCTAAAAATCAGTCTAGCTCTTCGACATTCTGCGGCTTGTCCGCAGAATCCAGGACACTGCTTAAAATTACTAACCCCCGCAGACAAGCCGTAATCAGAGTTGCGATCAAAAGACAGTTACTTGTAACCATGAATAGATCTCCTGCCTTCACGGCAGGTAATGCTTTTTAGGATTAGAATTACAAACTAGTCTTAACGAGAAGCACTTAACATCCAATGTGCTTTTTCATGAGCTGCGATACGCTCACTTAATAATGCTACGGTACCTTCATCACCATTTTCTTGAGCTAGACGAACTGCTTTATTAAGATCCTTAACTAAAGCTTCATTATCTTCCGCTAACTCTTTCACCATCTGATTTGCATCAGCACTAGAATCACCGTCTTTAATTGTTTTTAGTGCATTAAACTCAGAAAAAGTAGCCGGAGCTTTATGGCCAATAATTAAAATTCGTTCTGCAATTTCATCTACAGCGTCTGCTAATTGTTTATATTGCATTTCAAACAATTCGTGTAAGCTTTTAAATTGCACACCCTTAACATGCCAGTGGTAATTTTGCGTTTTAAGATACAAAGCGTATGTATCTGCCAATACTATTTCCAATTTTTTAATTATTGTTCCCATCGTTACTCCTCGCTTTGTAATTTTTTAGTTATTGGATGATAAATGCTTTTAGAACCAATAGAAATATTATATTAGACGTTATTAAAAAAAACCCGCCATAAAGACGGGTTTTAAAAGAATAGGTTAAGAGAGGAGGCTTACATCATGCCGCCCATGCCTCCCATACCACCCATTCCGCCCATGCCGCCCATATCGCCAGCACCAGCTTCATCTTTCTTTGGTAAATCAGCAACCATGCACTCAGTAGTCAACATTAAGCTTGCTACAGAAGCAGCGTTTTGTAATGCCATACGAGTTACTTTAGTTGGATCTAAAATACCCATTTCAACCATATCACCGAATTCACCAGTAGCAGCATTGAAACCATAGTTATCTTTGTTTTCAGCTACTTTGTTAACAATGACTGATGCTTCGTAACCAGCGTTAGATACGATCTGACGCATTGGTGCTTCAATAGCACGACGAAGAATATTAATCCCCATGCTTTGATCGTCGTTATCACCTTTCAAAGAATCCAAAGCCTTTTGTGCGCGGATTAAAGCAACACCACCACCAGCTACAATACCTTCTTCTACAGCAGCACGGGTAGCGTGTAGTGCATCTTCAACGCGAGCTTTTTTCTCTTTCATTTCTACTTCAGTAGCAGCACCCACTTTAATCACGGCAACACCGCCAGATAATTTAGCAACACGCTCTTGTAATTTCTCACGATCGTAGTCAGAAGTAGTTTCTTCAATTTGAGCACGAATCTGGGCAATACGCGCATTGATTTCTGCAGCTTTACCTTCGCCATCAATAATGGTGGTATTTTCTTTAGTCACTACGATACGTTTCGCAGTACCTAAGTCTTCTAAAGTAGCAGCTTCTAAGCTTTTGCCAATCTCTTCAGAGATTACTTGGCCATGAGTCAGAATTGCAATGTCTTGTAGCATTGCTTTACGACGATCGCCAAATCCTGGAGCTTTAACAGCACATACTTTAACAATACCGCGCATGTTGTTAACTACTAAAGTAGCTAAAGCTTCGCCTTCAACATCTTCAGCAATAATCAATAATGGACGGCCTGATTTTGCCACACCTTCCAATACAGACAACATATCACGAATGCTAGAAATTTTCTTATCAACCAACAGAATGAATGGATGCTCAAGCTCACAAGTCATGCTTTGTTGATTGTTGATGAAGTATGGAGAAATATATCCACGATCAAACTGCATCCCTTCAACAACAGATAATTCATTTTCCAATCCATTACCGTCTTCAACAGTAATAACGCCTTCTTTACCTACTTTATCCATTGCACTAGCAATAATTGAACCAATTGCTTCATCAGAGTTAGCAGAAATAGTACCTACTTGTGCAATTGCTTTGTTGTCTTTGCAAGGCTTAGACATCGTTTGTAGTTTTTTGGTGATTGCAGCAACTGCTTTATCAATACCACGCTTCAGATCCATAGGGTTCATGCCAGCAGCGATTGCTTTATAGCCTTCAACCACAATAGAACGAGCCAATACAGTCGCAGTAGTAGTACCATCTCCAGCGGTATCAGAAGTTTTAGAAGCAACTTCTTTAACCATTTGAGCGCCCATATTCATGAAGCGTTGATCAAATTCAATTTCTTTAGCAACAGACACACCATCTTTAGTTACAGTAGGTGCACCATATGATTTTTCTAAAACGACATTACGACCACGAGGTCCCATTGTTACTTGAACAGCATCAGCCAATGCATTAACACCAGCAAGCATTTGTAGGCGAGCATCGTCACCAAAACGTAATTCTTTTGCCATTGTATATCTCTCCTAATGAAACAAATTATTTCTCAATAATACCCATGATGTCGTCTTCACGCATCACAACCAGTTCTTTACCGTCGATTTTTACTTCAGTACCTGAGTACTTACCAAATAAAACAATATCACCTACTTTAACTGCTAAAGCGCGAACATCGCCGTTATCTAATATCTTACCTGCGCCAACAGCAATGATTTCACCACGCATTGGTTTTTCAGTAGCGCTATCTGGAATAACAATACCACCAGCTGTGGTACGCTCTTCTTCCATACGACGAACAACAACTCGATCGTGTAAAGGACGAATTTTCATGCTTCTATCTCCTGATTAATTAAACTTTAAACTCATTTGCAATGTTGCTGAAACGCATATGGGGACAAAGAAAAAACTTTCAAGGGTTAAAACAAAAAAAATTTTAGTTTTACCTTTATTCACACTACACTATGTTCTGATATAGTTATTTACACGTTCGGACATAGCATAGAAATCGTAACAGCTAACTGTTCCAGACTCTAATTTTATTAAAAGGTTGCAGAATGAGAAAATGGTTTTTATTAGTGTTTTGTTACATTGCTACATTTGCTCTACATGCAAACCCACTTCCCGCTTCGGAAGTGTTTCATGTAAATGTAACAAAAGTCGATCCCAATACTTTTGCTATCAATTTTCAAATAAAGCCAGATTATTTTCTATACAGTAAACGCATTAAGCTAACATCTAATTCAGACAATAGTATTAATCTAGGCCCACTTCGTTTACCTCCTACGGTCAAAAAAACTGACAAACAAGGACATGTTTATGCTGTATATCGTAACCAAGTTTCTATTCCAGTGGGTATTCTAGCCGATAAGCCCGGAGAAACGTATGTTGAGCTGCACTACCAAGGATGCTCCGACGATGGCTTTTGCTATGCTCCAGAAACAAAAGCTATACGATTATTTATAGATAACAATTTAGCATTGACTCAAGCAAACTTGGAACAAGCTACTCAAGAATCCGTAGTTGTGGAAGAAACTCAAAATGATAGCATTTCAAAAGTCTTTTTGAGTCATAATTGGCTTATTATTCTTATTACTTTTTACGGTTTTGGTTTACTTTTATCATTTACCCCATGTATTTTACCTATGGTTCCAGTCTTATCTGGGATTATCGTGGGCCATGGAAAAGAGCTTTCAACCCGAAAGGCTTTTTTTCTCTCTTTAAGCTATGTCGTAAGCATGTCGGTAACCTATGCAATAATTGGAGCGGTAGTTGCCCTTCTCGGAGCCAATCTGCAAATCAGCATGCAATCACCTTGGGCTATAGGGATGTTCAGCCTAATTTTTATTCTCTTAGCCTTATCCATGTTTGGATTTTATGAATTTAAATTACCTCATTCTTGGCAGGCAAAAATACACGGTACAAGCAATCGCAGAGGGGGCCACTATCTAGGAGCCGCAATTATGGGATGCTTGTCTACGTTGATTCTTTCTCCTTGCGTTACCGCGCCATTAATCGGAGTCCTCACATATATTGCTCAAACTGGAAATGTTCTTTTAGGTTGTTTGACATTATTCATCTTAGGTTTGGGAATGGGTACTCCCTTACTTCTGATTGGCACCTCAGCAGGCAGATGGTTACCTGAAACTGGCAGCTGGATGAATACGATTAAAGCACTTTTTGGCATTCTATTCATTGCGGTTGCTATTGATTTAATCTCTCGCATAGTTCCTTCTTTAATCAGCATGGGATTATGGGCTTGCTTGCTTATATTTTCGGGTATCTACAGTGGCGCCTTAACCTACTCCATCACAAATCGTGAAAAATTCAGCCAAGGAGTGGGACTTATTTTGCTCGTATATGGTTTCTTAATTTTAGTTGGTGCCAGCATGGGCGCAACTAATCCTTTGCAGCCTTTAGCTACTGCATATACTACAAACCCCCTCCACGTTAAAACGCAACCAGAACAGAATTTAAGTGCCATAAAGCAGGCGATTTTAAAATCGCAAGGCAAACCAATTATGTTGGATTTTTATGCGGATTGGTGTCATTCATGCAAAGTGATGGAAGCTACCACATTTAAAGATTCTCAAGTACAAGATGCCTTAACTCGTTTTACAGTCATTAAAATCGATGTTACCTCACAGAATTCTGAAAATAAGGCGATACTTACTCACTTTGGTGTCGTAGCACCACCTACTTTTATCTTTTTTAACACACAAGGAACGGAACTGAACCAATTGAAATTAGTAGGTGAGATTTCTACTGATAAATTCTTAAAAACGTTAAACCAAATCCAGTAAACGGGTACAAGTCAGACCTCGTCTGACTTGTACCTGCCTCAAACCCAAAACAAAGCTAACTCACTCAACATGTTTGTATTAAATTCCGTTGCCACCCATCTATTAAGAAGTTATTATGCCCCAGCCATTTTATAACCCATTGTAAATTATACATTATTTTTAAAATTCATATCACATGCCAACAAATTTTATTGGCAATAAAATTTGTCTGTTTGTGTAGTATTTCAAAAAATAGTTTTTTAGGAGAATTTGCTAATGACAAAAAAAAACCATCATGAATTATATGAGGGACAAATGATAATCACCTTTGCTGATCTTGAGGGAGATTTAAGTTTTTTGGAACGAAGTTTAGCTCTTTATAAAAATAAATATAAGGAAAACTTTACTGGACTTGCTCTAGAGGAAAACGATTTTACACTCGTAACAAAAGAAGGCAAAATCTATATTCAACTACCCCAAAACGTCTTTTGTGTGAACATTGGTGACCTTACTGATAAATCGCGCAGTAATACAAGACGAAAAGATCCGCATAATATGTGTCTCGTCGACATTATCAACAATACCCATGAGATGTATAAAGAACGAATGATTTCCATTCTTGGTAATCGTGAAACAACCAAGTTTCGCATCCTAAATGAGCTGAAAATCGAATCGATTAATCAAGTACTTCTAAACGATGTTCAATTAACTCCTGAGGAACGTCAAAAAAAAGGAGTGGCTCGTAATTCATCTCTTGTTTGGGTAGATGGTAATGATAAAGCAAAATTGTTTTTAACTTATCTTATGGACGAGTTAAATTGGCCTAAGGATTCTAGCGCCCAAGATTTACTCGCTTTATTTAATACATTAACTGATACTAAAAAACAAATTTTATTTATAAAATGGCAGTTTGCAAACAGCACTGGAGCTCCTGAATTATGGGAAGAGCTTGCTTTAGAAAAAGGTTATGCTCATTGGCAAGAAAATAAACTGGTGGTCGATAATGAAGAAGCAACTTTGGAGTTTGTGAAAGATTACTTCACCAATCCTAACAGTCCCTATGTCAAATATCTTAGTCATTGCCAAATAGGCGCACAAATTGGTAATACATTATTTACTCATGGCGGAATTGATAACAATTCTTTTATCTTGCCTCGTACGTTAACGGAATTAGTTGATGCCCAGACACTAGCTCAAATTTTTAACGATGATATCCCTATAGCAAATGAAAAAGGTAGATTAGTTGCTCGAAATGTTAAAGAATTGCTAGACGCTGAAAATGCTTGGTATGCTGCTTTACACGCATTACACGCGAATGGGGCACAATTAGATGAGCAAGCAACTTCACTCTTAAATAAGGGGCTAGCTGAACTTATCAATATGGGACTTCCTGCTGCGCGCAATAATGGAGAAACCTTAATCCATGGGGCTTTTGGAAGCACATTAAATGAAGAAACACTGCGTAAACTGTCAGAAAACGGTGTGTACAATCTATATCATGGTCATGTTCCTGCAGGGCGCCCTCGAGTTTGTAAAACAGTTTACACTAAGGATGGACAAGAGATAGTCCTGCATCGCATTGGGGGAGATACTTGTAATTATCGTAAAAATGAAGCTGCAATTGCGATAAGTTTTCAAAAAAAGGACGATCTAACTTATATAAAAATCGATCAAATTGATGAAAAAGCAGAAGCCAATCACATCACAACCACGCTGCCTGTAAAAAATCAAGATGGCACACTTAGAGACAAAGGCCTGCAAACGCTCATTGGCACCCCTATTAGTTTCTCCGATACCGACAAAGGCTGGCATATTGTAAGATGTTTGAAAGGCAAAGAGCAATTTGAACTATTCAAGCAGAATGGTCCTCCAAGTTTTAAACCAGATTCCAAGGTGATTAGTCTCGCAGAATTGATAAACTTACAACTTAATGAGTTGACGAAAAAGGAAAAAGCCTTAAATGAGGCTACTGCGTTTGCCGATGAAAAGAGTAAGAATTTTAAAAAATTAGACAATGAAACTAAAGAGTTGATAGAACAAAAAAATAAGAGTATTAAAGAATTGCAAAATGGAATAAATGTACTGTTAGATTTATTTGCTAAAGGCGTTGGCGTTAATGCAAGATTACGGTTTGAAAATGAAAATTTAACCTATCTGCTAAATAATAAGACTGAACACAAATATTTTGAGCTTATTCAAAATAAATTGCTGCCGATGACCCAGAAATACTGCGATTATCTTAAATCCCAGGATTTAGAGAGTATGGATGAAATTAAAAGAATAAGAACAATGAGCAAAATCCATTTAATGGAGCATTTGATACAAGATTTAAATGATATTGGTTCCTCTTTGAGACCCTCCGATCGCGTTAATCAGTTTTTTAGCACCCTTAATAAGGGAGCAGAACTCTTAAAAACGCATCGTGATTCCTTGTCAAAATTCATTACCAATGTAATCTATGCGGCACGTCATCTTATCACTACATTGTTACCAAGTCTGTTGTATCTCACTCCCTTTACCCCAAGTGACACAACAGCAAGCAACTCCATGAGTTTCTGGAAATCCCGTGGTAGTAAACTTCACGATAATCTAGAGGAAGCTCGAAAAAGCATGTCTCTGAATTAATGTTATGGATAGGAAAGTGAAACATTCACTAAGACCCATTATCTATTAGCTTCTGAAGCTTATAGTCGTCCTCGCGCAAGCGAGGACTTATGCCGATAGAGGCATTATGCTCCTGTTGAAATGAATTTCCGCTTGCGCAAAAAAGATGAAACCATTAATTCATCCATCATCTCTCTTCATTTCGCCCCCCACCCCATACTTCAAGTATGAGAAAATTCAATAAGATATTGGAATAGTATTGAAGAAGAGGTATAATTAGTTCATTTTTTTTACAGTTAAAATATTAATATGAATCATAAAGTGGGTTTTGTTAGTCTTGGTTGTCCTAAAGCTCTAGTTGATTCTGAGCGCATTATTACTCAATTACGTGCTCAAGGATATGAACTGGTTTCCAGTTATCAAGATGCCGGTGTTGTCGTTATTAATACGTGCGGTTTTATTGATAGCGCTGTTAAAGAGTCGCTAGATACGATTAAAGAGGCAATGGCAGAAAATGGGCGCGTTATTGTTACCGGTTGTTTGGGAGCAAAAGCAGACATCATAAAAGAAGCGTGCCCTGATGTTCTTCATATCAGTGGCGCACATGCCTATGAAGAAGTAGTCAATGCGGTTCATCAACACCTTCCTCCACCAACCGATCCTTTTACCCAACTCATCCCTCCGCAAGGAATTAAATTAACCCCACGTCATTATGCTTATTTGAAAATATCTGAAGGATGTAATCAAAAATGCACTTTTTGCATCATTCCAACGATGCGCGGAAAATTACAAAGTTATCCGATGGCACAAGTATTAACCGAAGCCAAGAGATTAAAGGATGCTGGTGTTCATGAAATTTTAGTTATTTCTCAGGACACCAGCGCTTACGGAGTAGATACACGTTATCAACCTGTGACTTGGCAAGAAAAAACCATTAGTACACGATTTTTTGATTTATGTGAACAACTAGGTCAATTAGGCATTTGGATCCGTTTACATTATGTCTATCCTTATCCGCATGTTGATGAGATCATTCCCTTAATGCGCGACGGTCTTATTCTTCCTTATTTGGATATTCCCCTGCAGCATGCCAACTCGAAAATATTGAAAGCGATGAAACGCCCCGCAAGCAGCGAAAATACTCTTTTACGAATTGCCTCTTGGCGCGAGATTTGCCCTGAAATTACGCTGCGTTCCACGTTTATTGTGGGCTTTCCGGGAGAAACAGAAGAAGAGTTTGAAGAACTACTCGATTTCTTGGAAGAGGCACAATTAGATCGTGTAGGTTGTTTCAAATACTCTCCAGTTGAAGGAGCTAAAGCAAATGAATTAAGTGATCCGGTTCCGGAAGAAATAAAAGAAGAACGGTATCATCGCTTCATGCAATTACAGGCAGAAATTAGTCGAGATAAATTAGAAAGCAAAATCGGTAAAACCCAAACTGTATTAATTGATGAAATACATGACGATCAAGTTATTGCACGTAGCAAAGGTGATGCCCCAGAAATTGACGGACTCGTGATTCTCCCTCCAAAGCCAGGAATTAAAAGTGGATCTTTTGCGGAAGTAATAATTACAGATAGTGATGATTATGACTTATATGCAGAGTTCAAAAATTAATCAAAAAGTTCGCGAGAAATAGACATAATCTCATTTTGCATGCCATCACTAATTACAGTATTTGGACGTAATAAATTCAAATGTAATAGCTGATGGTGTTTTTTATAGGCTTTTTTCAAAAGAGTGTATTGTTCTTTATTGAACGCATCAGCTAAAAATAAATGGTGTAATTGACTTAATGTGTGTGTATATCGGGCCAAAGAAGGATTTCTTAAATAAAGTATCAAATACTGCACTAAAAACTCTAAATCCAACAATCCTCGGGCAATAGTATCCTTAGTTTGATAATGTTCTATCTTGGATCTCATAGACAATACATCGTGTTGCAAGGTGATTTTATTTCGTTCTATCTGGACTATTGATTTTTTTAATTGCATAAAATGATGTCTAATTTTTGCATTCCCACTTAAGATGCGTGCTTTTAATAAAGCCTGATGTTCCCATGTCCAGGCCTGTTTTTTTTGGTATTCAACAAATGCATCCACATGACTGACTAATAGTCCGGCAGAACCAGAGGGTCTAAGTCGTGTATCAACATTGTAAAGAACTCCAGATTGGGAACGGGTAGTCAGCATATGTAAAATCTTTTGAGTTAAACGTGTTACCAGGGCCTCTTCTGATGGTTTTGCAGTATATAAAAAAACTAAATCCAGATCAGATGCATAGTTCATTTCACGACTGCCTAATTTCCCATAAGCAATAATTGCAAAATGTGATTGGGTTTGTTTTATTTCAGGATAGCGTACAGACAATTGTTCGCTAGCAAGCTGCAAAACTTGATTCACAATCACTTGTGCCACATCCGACAAAAATTGCCCTATCCGCACAGCACTACAAAAACCATAACATTCTGCACGAGCAGCCATCAGCCAATTTGCTAATTTAAACTGTCGCAGAATTTCCTCATGCAACTCAATGTCATCATGATGAGCTAACTTTTCAACCAATTGGTGTTGTAATTGTTGCACAGACAATGGTCGCCATTCCTGCCCTTGATCCAACAACACTTCCAGTAAAAATGGTTGATTCACTAATAATGAAGTAATAAAAGGACTGTGAGCAAACCAAAATAATAACTCTGTAAGCACTTGCGGATTTTCAGTAATTAAAGCCAAATAAGCACTACGACCTACAATATTTTCAAGTAAATGCATCACTTGCAATAACACTTCATCTGTTTTCCGCACATGAGTCAGTTCAACAAGCAACATAATCATTAACCGATCCAGGCGCATACGCGCACTTTGGGTTAAACGTCGACATCGAGGACTATGGCGAAAGGAATGAATCATTTGATAACAATAAGAAGCATTTGTAAAACCCAAACTGGTTAATAAATTAATTGCCATAGTGGTTTCAACATGCCCTTGCCAAAGACTTGATAACTGATTATCTAATAACCTTTTATCATTTTCATAATCTTTGACTTTGCCAAGTACTGAATGAAATGCATAGCTAATAATACGCTGATACTTGTTTAATTTGATTACTAAATTATCCCAAGAAGAAAACCCCATAGCTACAGTAACTTGTTCCTGTTTTATTGTATCTTCAGGTAAAGAATGAGTTTGTTGATCATTTAAACTTTGTAATATATTTTCCAAACGCCGTAAGAAAAGATAGGCTTGCCTTAAAGCATCGGTATGTGGTAATAGTTTTTCCCGTTTTAAAACACTCAGTGCCGATAAGGCATTCTGGTTTTGTAATTGGGGTAATCGGCCTCCGCGAATTAGTTGAAAACTCTGAATAACAAACTCAACCTCTCGGATTCCCCCTTTACCTCGTTTTATATCATCTAATCGCGGGTTTAATTCTACTTCTCTCTCGATCATTGCCTTCATACTACGCAAAGACTCAATCACACTAAAATCAACATAACGCCTGTAAACAAAGGGGACGATCAATCGCGCAAACCAAGGATGCAACTCATCTAATGACTCAGTAATTACGCGCGCCTTAACCATAGCATAACGTTCCCAATCACGCCCCTGTTCTTGATAGTAGGTTTCGAGTGCTGCTAAGCTTGAAACCAAAGGACCACTATCTCCATTTGGACGTAACCTCAAATCGACACGAAAAACAAATCCATCCGCCGTTATATTTTGCAAAATTTGAACGAATTGCTGGACTAATTTACTAAAAAAATGTTGATTATCAATACGCTCTTCCCCATCAGTTTCACCTACAAGCGTATAAGCAAAAATCAGATCCACATCCGAAGAATAATTGAGTTCCCTGCCTCCCAGCTTACCCATAGCAAGAGTATATAAATGAACTTCGTTTCCTTCCCTATCACGAGGTATCCCATGACGCACAGAGAGCAATTGTTTGCAATAATTTAAAACGTGCAATATCAAAGCATCGGCACAATCTGACCAAGATTTGATTGCTTCTTCGACATGAATAATTTCTGCCATCTCAAGAAGAAGCAGTCGCAAAAGCTGGGTATTTCTAAATTGGCGCACTTCACGTAAATAAGTTGCTATCGGTAAACATGATGATGTACTTTGTAGGGCATGAAAATAGCCCTCACGAGACAAAGGAGAATAATCATTATCCGTCATTAGCAATTTTTTTAACAATTGAATATGTCTACAAGCATAGTCGCTAACAAGCATAAGCTTCTTGACACTGTCACCCAAAGGATGATCTAGATCTGATAGATACTTTTCGATAAACCAGGATTTTGATTGCAGCAACGCAGAATTTTCCATTTGCATAAACTTTTGTATTGAACTGCTTTTATTTAGAACTGAATGCCGTTTTAATACGCCGCATTCATGCCTTTGCAAAACAAACGTAACGTTTGCTTTGCGACATAAAACTCTTTTCCATGTCTTATGTCAAATTCATAGAGCACGCCCCACTCGTTGCAAGCTGTTTCGGTTCAGTCATGTACCACGTACACTTTTTACCCCATTTTTGTTTGTGTCTTGTCTCAAACTTAATGAATGACCCTATAATATTTTAGGAAAATCTAATGTAATGTTTGTCCCTGGGTAAAACAACGTGTAATCACTTGTCGGATTACAAAATCGCCCTGATCCACTCCATACACGGAATTAAAATGTTTTGCTAAAGTAATAACCCATCCGGATAAGCGAAAACTCATTTTTTTTTCGGCTTGATCCACAACAATTTCAAAAAGACCTAAAGTATCACTTTCACGCTCACTGGCATATTCTTCCATAATCATGCGGGCGGTTTGTAAATCTTTATCTCGAGTAGGCCAATTTTGACTCATATTATTCTCCCTAAAAGCATGATTAGGTCTCTATAACTCAACGCAATATAAAATCAGGAATAGGTCTGAAATTATCTCATATTTTGTTCAAATTCTCAATGTTGAGTTCAAATATTGGAGAAGTTTATGATCGTTACAACTTACAATATTCCATAATCAAAGTCACCTGAAAACAATTTATTGCTTTACGCACGATAGCAATAGAATGTTTTATCAAGACAGCATATTATATGCTGATACACCGAATATAAAATACATACACCATGACTTATCACATATTACCCTCAATACTATCAGCCGATCTGACTTGCCTTGGCGCTGAAGTCGACTCTGTCATGAATGCAGGGGCCGATTTTATTCATTTTGATGTCATGGACAATCACTATGTCCCTAATTTGACATTCGGCCCCGCATTTTGCGACGCGTTAATCCAACGTTTTCCCCAACTTCCTATAGATGTACATCTTATGATAGATCCTGTAGATGGACTGATTGAATCTTTTGCAAAAGCTGGAGCAAAGCGGATTAGCATCCATCCGGATGCAACGATCCACTTAGATAGAAGCCTCAATCTGATTAAAGACTTAGGATGCGAAGCGGGCTTAGTGTTAAACCCGGCAACACCTATTGAGGTATTAACCTGGTGTGCTCATAAACTTGATTTTGTACTCATAATGACAGTGAATCCAGGTTTCGGGGGGCAAAAACTTATTCCTGAAATCATTAACAAAATTCCGCAAATCCGTGAACGCTATCCTCAACTCGATCTTTGTGTGGATGGAGGAGTGACCATAGAGAATATCGCCACCTTAGCTCGCGCTGGAGCCAATCAATTTGTTGCAGGCGCTGCAGTATTTAAAAGTGCCAATTACAAAGATACCATTAGTGCTATGCGCACACAGTTAGCCAATGTATAAAAAACTTTAATATTGAGAGTCATGAAAAATATCATTTTACTACTATGCGGGCTTATGGGATCACAGCTATGCCATGCTCTTTCAGGTCAAGCATACATGGATAGATTTAATACTTATCTCTCTTACAGTCAAAATATTCCTGCTACACCTGATACCACGTTCCTCGAATTTATTAGCGGAGATGGAGCTCTTTCAACCAAATTACGAGAGAAATGGCTTTATGAATTGGCTAAAAACAAAGACTGGACTGGTTTTAATCAATATTACCGACCCTCTCAAGATATTAATCTTGTATGTTATGACCAGATTGCAAAATATAATTTAGGAATGCAGGATGAAGCCTTAAAGGAATCTATTCCTTTGTGGTTATCAGGAAGCTCAAGGCCCCCATCATGCGATAGCTTATTTAATTTATTGTTCAAAGCCAATAAATTAGACCAAAACTTAATTATAAAACGTTTTGACCTTGCATTAGACCAACGTAACATTGAATTAGCTCGTTATTTGTTAAAACAATACAACATATCGAGTGGAACAGAAATTCAGGCTTTAAATGCCGTGATCCAAAATCCAGCTAACGTGAGTAAACTTAATCCCGGTGGATTAAACAGTAGCATTTATCTTTATGGCCTTAAGCATATGGTTTCCATAAATATGGATAAAGCACTTAAATTATGGCAACAAAGTAAAACCCAAAAGATGCTTAACCAAGAGCAACAACAAGCCTTTTTAGCCCATGTGGCACTATATAAAGCAATGAGAAACCATGAAGATACATTACAATGGTTCGCAAAAGTAAGGCCGCAATATTACAACGACACGTTACTGGATTGGCAAATACGTTTCGCGTTAAAACATAAAAATTGGGCTCAAGTCACAGTTTTGATTAATGATTCAAAAAATAAAGACGAACCTGGCTGGCAATATTGGCTAGCTCGCTCCCTGGAAGAGCAAGGTAAGATAGCAGAGGCACGTGTAATATATGAACCTTTGGCAAAAAGTAGGCAATATTATGGATTTTTAGCGAGTTTGCGTCTAGACAAAACCCCAAGCTTTAGCAATGAGGCTCCCACAACAAATTTAGCAGTTTTAAAACCTTATCAACCTTTTATCGCTCAAATCCAAACACTCTACGCCACCAAACAAAATCTGCAAGCATCTCGACTGCTCAATGATTTTATTAGTGAATTACCTAAAGATGAGGCTAGTGCTTTAGTTTATTGGATTGATAATAAACTGCAGTGGCATGGCAAATCCGTTTATCTAAGTAATAATGAAACGCTTAATAACCAGCTGTCTTTAAGATTTCCGCTCGCATACAAAGACAGCATCTCACTTTATTCTAAAAAATATAACGTCGAACCCGAATTTATTTACGCCATTATTCGCCAAGAAAGTGGCTTCAGAGATGATGCGACTTCTTCTGCAGGCGCTCGTGGTTTAATGCAAGTCATGCCTTATACTGCACGAGTAGTCTCAAAAGCAGATAAGATTCCTTATAATGATCAAAACCAGTTATACCTACCCCAAAAAAATATTAATATTGGGGTTGCATATTTAAAACAATTAGCAAAACGATTTGGTAATCATCCTATACTTATTGCAGCAGCTTATAATGCCGGACCTAAACAAGTAGTTTATTGGTTAAAAACCCATCCACCAAAAGAAATTGATGTATGGATAGAAACCTTACCCTGGCAAGAGACACGTAATTATTTAAAAAACATCATGGCTTTTTATATTGTTTATCAATATCGTTTGGGCCAAAAATCTAATTTAAATCATTTTCTAGAACCTTTATAGAGTTTTATAATAAATGTATGGATGGTTACCACCTAAATTCGCTACTCTATTCCATGCCTATTGGCATTAATTGATCTATAATTATACAATCGAACTCAAAGACATGCTGCTTTTTTTGTGTGCCTTAAGGTGATTTCTATGATAAAGATAATTTTCTCTGGTGGTCTATTAGGGATAATGCTTTCCTTTTTAGTGGGTTGTGCTCCTACTGCAACTGTAATTGGTACCTCATACGTCCCAATTAACTACACTTATGCCCCAGGCTATAATCCACCTCAAGTTGTGTATCCTGACGTCTCTACTGATACAGATACATACGAGTCAGTTATTATTATTCATAAATAACCTCATTGTTTCTCTGTATTTTGGATAAAGCGCAATAACACATGATTCGTTCGCATAGAAGACTCCTTTAATGCATCACTGGGGCTTATAAATCCCGCAAACATAGCCTCCAGAACTTCATCGTTAATACTACGGATTTGGTTTTGTGGGCCAAAGCGTTGTAGTGATGTGTTAGGTATTTCGCCTTCTAAGTCTGCCTGAGCCATAAGCAGTGTAGGATGATGACTGCTTTGTAGAATGCTTGCATAAATGCCTTGCACACCAACAGGAAGGTACCCTGTGTGTTCATGCCATCGTTTTTGGATTTCTGGCTTTACTATAAAAGCAAAAAATTGTGCAATTCCTTGATATTGCTCCTTTGTTTGTCCTGATACCGCCCACAGTGCAGCCCCTCCCGCAACATTTGCGTATCTTATTTTGCTGACTTCTGTATCCAAAGGCATACTTGCAATACCCATATGAAAAGGAACTAATGCAGATAAACTGTTGTAAGCGCCTGAAGATTGGCTAAATAAAGGACAAATTCCGCTGGTAAATAAAATAGTGGCATCATCTACTCTTCCTGCATAACGAAAATAGTGAAGAGAATGCCAACGTTTTAAGCGTTCAAAATGACTTAATAAGTTTGGGGTAGCAAAAACAGCCTGATCATTTTGTGTTAATGGCAATCCATGAATCGCTAAGAATGATTCAAACAGCACCCAGCCAGGATAAGCTGTTGTGTAGGTACAATCATAGCCCGCATTTTTTAATTTTTTAGCCAATACCTCCATTTCAGACCAAGTGCGCGGGAAATTCGTCTGGCTATAGCCAACCTCGGCAAGAATATCCAAATTATAATACAAAGTGGCGACCGAAAGATTAAAAGGCAAAGCCATCAATTGCCCATTTTTGCTGTAAAAATCACGAATAGATTGTATAAAATATTCCTTTGGGAGACGAACTCCTTGTTCTTGCATGAGCTCATCTACGGGTTTAATGACCCCCTTAGGTGAGCTCATAATTTCAGTGCCAACTTCAAATATTTGTACTATTGCCGGAGGATGATGCGCTCTGAATGCTGCAGCAAAACTGGTTAAAGTTTCGACATAATTTCCTTTGTACACCGGTTTAATCAAATATTTACTTTGGCTTTGATTAAATTCATGGGCGAGCGCTTGGACCTCATCTCCTAAATGCCCTGCCATAGCATGCCAAAATACCAGCTCGATTCGTTCTGCCTGAACTGGAAAAGCGCATAATAAAGCAAATAAGCAACTACAAGTAATGAAGCGTCTAAAGTAGGAATGCGTTATTTTTTTCATACTAATAAGTCAGGATAATCACTAAAAACCGCATCCACACCCCAATCAAATAATTTATTTGCTAAACGTTTGCGATTCACCGTATAAGCACAAAGCACATAACCTTCCGCTTTTATCTCTTTAACCCGTTCTTTTGTTAAAACTCTGCGATTAAAATGGATGGAAAAACATTCTAATTGTTTTGCTTTTTGCAACCATTGCTCATCCCATACATGCAGCAGTAAACCTAAAGGCATCTCTGGAGCGATGCTTCGACATAATGCCAACGACTCCCAAGAGAAACTCGATACTAAAGGTAAATTTTTTCATACGGCCAATACCGATTGATATGACTCATAACTGCTACTGCTGTTTGTTCTTCTGTACCAGGATAAGGCTTTATCTCTATATTTGCCTGCACATTTGCAACAGACAGCCAGTCCAGAACATCTTTAAAATGAGGAATAGGTTCTCCTTTAAATCGCCGTGAAAACCAGGAACCAGCATCCAAAGATTGTAAGTAACTTGAATCAACTAACCCAACATCCCCTCGTCCATTTGTTGTTCTTTTTAAACAGTCATCATGAATGACAAAAGGTTCACCATCAGAACAGCACATCACATCAAACTCAATGAAACGACATCCTAAAGCTAAAGCTTTATCAAATGCAGCTATGGTATTTTCAGGAGCATAGGCAGAAGCGCCTCTATGCCCAATAATTTTTTCTACAGCCAACAAATTAATCCCCTTCAAGTAAAAGCATAAGACACGCCGCATGCTCCCTCATTTAAGAAGCAGCCATCTTGCGTAGCAATGTGGCACAGAAAAAATTGTAGCTTTGATAAGACTCAACCTACTCTCCTATCTTTAACGCCCCACAATGCCTCTTGCGAACAAAATTAACTCCCTTAACCGTCGCGATGCGTCGTCTAAATTACAACTGTTTCATCAACTTATTGTTTACGATTCGCAGCAACTTCAACTACAGCTGTTAAAACAAGCTCATTACTTACTGTCAAAGCAGGTGCAGTGGGTGCAGCTACAGCTAACATCGTATTCATCTCTTTGGCTTGATAAGGCCTTGGTTGAGGAGGAGGATTATTCCCATCAACAAAAACCAAATTACTCACACTGTAGTTTTGTGTCGGATAGGCCTTATTAATACGATCAAGCTCGTCATTTACTTGTTGATACAAACGCTGCCGAATTTGCGTTAGAACCAACTGTGTCTCCTCAAAACTTGGTTTGAAATCTACAGTGGAGACTTCATACTGAGCACCCGGCAAACTTACAGTCTTGGCGTTTTGATAAATATCAGTTAAGACCTCCTGACTCACTCGCGCTTGAGCTTGTACATAAAGTTTCTCAAGCCCAGAACTATCCTGCGAACGATCAAATTGGACCAGATGCCAATCTCCTTTGGCAATTTTGTTTAATCGCTCCATAATATCAGCACGAGCTTTGACAAGATCTGCGTTGCTTAAAGTTACATTAATACTTATGCCAAGCAAAGCAGTTTGCGTTGTAACCCATTCTTTTGCCGAAAGTTGAAAATCAATTTTATCAAGCACTAATTGAGGTTGTGGCGGTGGTAAAGCATTTTCCGCAAAGGCAAACGGCGTAACGACCATCAAAGCCAGCATTTGAACTACCTGACGCATAACACTCTCCAAGTTGATAAATAATCGAATAAGTGTATATCAGCAAACCCAAAGATACCAAATTATTAAACGGTACCATTGATTTAATCAAAAAATAGGAATATAACTTCTGCAAATATTTCAATCGGAGCGAAACATGATGTCTGTGGACAATATCTCTAATAGTAACCAAACAATAGCCGATGATGATTTTCTTGATTATGCCCTTTCTCATGGATTTGGTGATTTGCACTTTAAGGTTGATCCTGAAACAGGAATGAAAGCAATAATAGCCATTCACAACACCAAATTAGGCCCTGCTTTGGGAGGGTGTCGTTTTATTGAGTACCCAAGTACTGAGGCCGCACTCAAAGACGCAATGCGTCTTGCTCGTGGAATGAGCTTTAAAGCCGCGTCTGTAAACCTGCCTTTAGGAGGCGGTAAGTCGGTTATTATAAAGCCTAAAGAGTCCTTCGATCGCGCTCAATACATGCATCAATTTGGTAAATTTGTTCATGAATTAAACGGTCGTTACATCACTGCTCTCGATAGCGGCACGGAATTAAAGGATATGGACATCATTGCAGAACATACTCCTTATGTTGCCAGTTTATCCAAGTATGATGGTGATCCTTCTCCGTCTACTGCCCGCGGAATTTTACGTGGTATTCAAGCAGCAGTCGCTTTTAAATTAGGAAAAGACAGTCTGAACGGGATTCATGTAGCGGTCCAAGGCCTGGGCCATGTTGGATTTTTGCTTTGCAAACATTTGCATGAATTAGGAGCCAAACTGACGGTTGCTGATGTTTCTCCAGCAGCGGTTGAACGTGCTGTGACTCAATTTGGAGCAAAGCCAGTAAGTACCGATCAGATTCACAAAGTCCCCTGTGATGTTTTTGCTCCTTGTGCATTGGGAGCTGGTATTAATGATCTGACGCTTCCACAACTGCAAACTACAATTATTGCTGGTGCAGCAAATAATCAATTAGCCCATACTTATCATGGCAAAAAATTACATGATAAAAGTATTTTATTTGCGGTAGACTACGTGATTAATGCAGGAGGACTAATTTTTGCAGCATCTAAATATCTGCATACTCCTGAAGAACAAATTAACGAGCAAATCGATGCGATATACACTCATTTGATGGAAATCTTTACGCGATCTGCCAAAGAAAATTTACCCACTAGCGAAATAGCAGATCATTTAGCCCAAGAGAAACTCTCTTAAAATAGAAAGGATCATATGAAGCATATTAGTCTAACTCCTGAATTATACAGCTACATGCTGGATAAATCTTTGCGTGAACATCCATCTTTAACAGCATTGCGTAAAGAAACATCCACGATGGAGTTGGCCAATATGCAAATTCCTCCAGAACAAGCGCAATTTTTTCAATTGCTTTTGCGCTTAATTCATGCAAAAAATATCCTGGAATTAGGAACATTCACAGGTTACAGCGCCTTAGCAATGGCATTAACTTTGCCTGACGATGGAAAACTCATTACTTGCGACATCAATACCACATGGACGAGCAAAGCACATCCTTTCTGGAAAGAAGCAAAGCAAGACCACAAAATTGAATTAAGACTTGGGCGTGCCCTTGATACTTTGCATGCACTGGTTCATGAAGGTTGGCAACATAAATTTGATTTTATTTTTATTGATGCAGATAAAACGAATTACATCAATTACTATGAAATGGCATTAAAACTGATTCAACCCCAAGGCTTAATCGCCATAGACAATATATTTTGGGATGGTAAAGTAATTGATGAAAATGAAACGGGCGGACAAACTAGAGAAATAAGAAAACTTAATGATTTAATTAAAAATGATCCTCGAGTATTTATTAGCTTGTTGCCTATAGCTGATGGATTATTATTAGTGCAACCAAACAACACTTAAGCTCTTCCTTTGAAGCATTAAGAAAACTATGTTAAACCTGGGTCTGATTTAAGTCACCAGTCCGAGAAACTAAAAACCCGGGGTTCACCAAGCTGCATGTAGAACCCAACAAGCTTGGAGCTTAAGTTGATATCATTGTGTAGACGTTTATGTTTGATACAGCAGAATAATTTTAAAGGAGTGATAGATAATGCAACAAAACAACAACCCCTGCGGATTAGATGGTTTTGCTTTCTTAGAGTTTTCAGGCCCGGATAAAACACGTCTGCATCAACAATTTACTGATATGGGTTTTCAAGCTACTGCCAACCATAAAAACCAAGATATTACTTTATTTCAGCAAGGTCAAATTCAATTTATAGTCAATGCAGCAACCAATTGCCAAGCCGAAGAACATGCCAAAACTCATGGCTCTGGGGCTTGCGCAATGGGTTTTAGAGTTAAAAATGCCAAAGCAGCATTTGACTACGCCATCAAACACGGGGCTGTTGCATTTGAAGATTGCGATCATGCTCATCATGGATTGCCCGCCATCCAGGCGATCGGGGGTAGCGTGATCTATTTTGTGGATGACCAGCATCAACCCTTTTCTACCCAATGGGAACACCACCCCAATCAAAAGGTAGAGGGTAATGGCTTAGTACTGATTGATCATCTAACCCATAATGTATTTCGGGGTAATATGGATAAATGGGCTCATTTTTACGAATCGATTTTTAACTTCCAAGAAATCCGCTATTTTAATATTAAAGGTAAGATGACTGGATTGTTAAGCCGTGCCTTAGGTAGCCCTTGTGGAAAAATTAAAATCCCTTTAAATGAATCCAAAGATGATCTCTCCCAGATCGAAGAATTTCTCCATGAATACAAAGGTGAAGGCATCCAGCATATCGCGTTAACTACCAACAATATTTACCATACGGTACACACTTTAAGGGAGCAAGGTGTAAAATTCCTTGATGTCCCGGATACATATTACGAAATGCTGCATGATCGTCTTCCTTGGCACCAAGAGCCCGTAAAGCAACTGAATGAAGAAAAAATATTAATTGATGGAGAGCAGGATCCTAAACATGGTTTATTGCTGCAAATCTTTACCGAAAACATCTTTGGCCCCGTATTTTTTGAGATCATTCAGCGTAAAGGAAATCAAGGCTTTGGAGAAGGCAATTTCCAAGCTTTATTTGAGGCGATAGAAAGAGACCAAATCAAACGGGGTACATTAAAAGAAACATCCGTTTGAAAGACGGCATTAGCTCCACTCCTTTATGCCATAGTTGAGCAAACAGTAGGATTATCAGGCAAAATGTGCCACCCAAATACGGCGATATCGGAGAGGTGCTCTAAGGCAAGAAATAAAAATGTAGCCTGGATTATCTATCCTATTAAATCCAGGCGTTTATACCAGTAAAATGACACTATAGCGTGCGTCAGCTACTGGTCATACTAGGCTGATAAAGAGGATCTTATGAAACTTGCGAGCTTAAAATCAACATCATCTCGAGATGGGCAACTCTGTGTAGTCAATCAGTCATTAACTACTGCAATTATTGTCCCCCAAATTGCACCTAATTTACAATATGCTCTTGATCATTGGCATGAAGTCGAAGTAAAACTGCAAGAACTATACCAGCGACTTAATGAAGGGCAATTAGAAAATACTTTCGATTTTAATCCACAAGAATGTACCTCTCCCCTGCCTCGTGCTTACCAATGGGCAGATGGCAGCGCTTATGTTAATCATGTCGAGCTGGTTCGCAAAGCCAGGGGGGCAGAGCTTCCTGCTAATTTTTGGACTGATCCGCTTATGTACCAAGGAGGTGCAGATTCCTTTCTAGGCCCAAGAGACCCTATTTTGGTTGCAGATGAAGCCTTTGGAATTGATTTCGAAGCTGAAGTTGCAATCATAACCGATGATGTCCCTATGGCCATCAATCATAAAGATGCAGGGCAACATATTAAATTATTGATGTTAGTTAATGATGTATCATTACGCAATTTAATCCCCAATGAACTCGCGAAAGGTTTTGGTTTTTTTCAATCTAAGCCTTCCAGCAGCTTTTCTCCCGTGGCCATTACTCCTGATGAATTAGGTTCTGACTGGGATGGACAACGCGTGCATCTGCCACTATTAAGTCATTTAAATGGACAACTATTTGGTCAACCTAATGCCGGCGTCGATATGACCTTTTCCTTTCCAGAACTGATTCAACACGCTGCAAAAACGAGGAAGTTAAGTGCCGGCACGATTATTGGTTCAGGTACTGTATCTAACACTGATCGCAGTAAAGGCTCTTCCTGCATTGCTGAAAAAAGAATGCTGGAAATCATAGAACAAGGACAAGCGAAAACTTCCTTTATGAGTTTTGGAGATAGGATTCGCATTGAAATGCTAAACCACCAAAAAAACAGCCCATTTGGTGCAATTGATCAAATTGTTGAAAGGTATAAGTTATGAAACTTTATGACTATTATCGTTCAACCGCATGTTATCGAGTGCGAATCGCACTCAATATAAAAAATGTTCCCTACGAAAAAATAAATATTCATTTAATCAATCATGGAGGGGAACAACATAGTCCTGAATATCACAAAGTTAACCCTCAAGGATTAGTGCCTAGTTTAGAAACTAATGGCCATGTTATAACCCAATCATTGGCTATCATTGATTACCTTGACGAAACTTACCCCACCCCCCCTTTATTGCCTCAGAACGGTGTAGATAAAGCCACTGTTAAATCGTTGGCTTTAATTGTAGCTTGCGATATCCATCCTTTAAATAATTTGAGGGTATTAAATCAATTAAAAAAGGAATTTAACCTCAGCGAACCTCAAATAACTCAATGGTACCACCATTGGCTTAAAGTTGGATTTGATGCATTCGAAGCTAAATTACAAATACTCCCTCGCCGAAAACCTTTTTGCTTTGGTGATATGCTCTCTTTAGCAGATCTTTGCCTCATTCCTCAAGTATACAATGCCCATCGTTTTCAGTTTGCAATGGATAATTATCCGCTTATAAATGAAATAAATACACATTGCTTAACACTTGAAGCATTTCAAAAGGCACTCCCCGAAGCTTCATGAGGCTCTTCTATATATAGCTCCCCAACACATCATCCTGAACCCGAGCGCAGCCAGGGTGAAGGGTCGCCATTCAAACCGGTACAAAAATGAGGAATAAATTTCTAAAATGAAATTCTAAAATTCACAAAAATTATTGCTCTTTTTTATTGGAGTTTATTACTTTCAAATCCCATTAAATTTAATTAATGTATACTATTATTATCTTGTTTTCATGGATATTTGGGATAAAACTTCAAGGATGACAACAATGATACCTCCAGGCATACCTGAAAATGAAACTGAGCGTTTAGCAACACTTTACAAATTACACATCCTTGATACAGAGCAAGAGGAGCGATTCGATCGGGTCACTCGTATCGCATGTAAACTTTTTGAAGTGCCTATTTCTGTAATCTCTTTTTTAGAAGCAGAACGCCAATGGATGAAATCCACTCAAGGTTTAGCCATCAAACAGGCCCCAAGAAAAACATCATTTTGTGGTCATGTTATTCTTTCAAATAAAATTATGGTCGTTGAAGATGCGACACAAGATATACGATTTCATGACAACCCTTTTGTCATAGGACCACCATATTTCAGATTTTATTTAGGCTGTCCTTTAAAAATCAAGACCTATAATGTAGGTGTGATTTGTTTAATAGATGACAAACCTAGACCTATCATCGAGGTTGATCAAGATGTGGTTTACGATCTTGCTCAAATGGTGGAAATGGAACTTGAATCTTTACATTTAGCCATAACTGACGAATTAACAGGCTTAACCAATAGGCGGGGATTTTTAAAACTTGCAAGCCATTTGTTTCATAAATGCCAACAAGAAAATAAAGAGTTTGCCTTGTTATTTTTTGATTTAGATAAATTTAAACACATTAATGATAAATTTGGACATGCGGAAGGAGATAAAGTATTAAAGGTATTTTCCAATTCTCTTCTCCAGAACTTTCGGTGTTATGATGTAATTGCACGTTTAGGCGGAGATGAGTTTTGTGTATTTTGTACCGGGTTAAATCAAAAAGATGTGACTGGTATTGTTAATCGATTACAAGCTTCCTTAAAATCCCTTCAAGTAAAAGATTATACCATTGAATTCAGTGTGGGTTGTGTTCAATATAATCAAAAAATACACCAATCGCTAGAAGATATGCTGGCTCTAGCCGACTCCGAAATGTATGTTGTTAAAAAGGGAAAGTAAGACATTTCTATAAAGATTTATTAACTTGTCTTGTGCACATTTATCATTTTTCATCAATTCCACCAAGAACTATTAAAAGCTGCCAAATTAAATGGCAATACCACTTTTATCTTTTTTCAACGTTTGTGAAACGCATAACAATTACACTTAACGCATAAAACATTAACATAATGTTAATTTTTCAGGGATAAACTAAATTTAATACCCTTATTAGAGATTATTATGCCGCTCACCCCTTTGCTTCCTGCTGATGACAGGCCTATAACAATCAATCAAGGCAACACCGGTGATTGTTACCTTTTAGCATCGCTGGATTGTATATTAAAGTCAGGACCAGAAGGCCGTCAGACCTTAAAAAATTTATTTACTGAATCTGAGAAAGGCATTGAAGTCAGAATTAACTATAATGCTCAGAGTAAATTTTTATACTTAGAAGCCTTAAAAGAAAAATACGGTTACAGGGAAGACAATGAAAATCATCAACATGTAATTTTTATAGACAAAAAACGCCTGGAAGAAATTGATAATACTCCAGGCGGCGTACAAAGCAATGCCTTAGCTGTTAAAATTCTAGAACACCTGATCCCTTACTTTTTTATCGCTAAATGGGATCACACCCAACCACAGGCAAGTTTTTCTGCCCATAGTGGTAAAAATAGATTCGGCACTCTTTCAGAAGCTCGATTTGTAGCGGATATCTTAAACATTCAGACTGAGGACTATTTAATTAACCAGCTGGATGACATTATTAAATTAAAGGATATTAACGCAAACCAACCTGTTTACTTAGCTATGGCATATGGAGAAATTGATACATTTGGAAAAACCCATGGTGGTCACGCCCTAAGACTCAATAAAATCATGCCTAATAAGAAAGAGCCAAATAGAACTACCTTTTTCTTAATAAATCCATGGCATAATCAAGAGAAACCTGAAATCTATACCCTGGATGAAATCAAACAAAGAAATGCCCACTTCAGTATTTTTAATCCTGAATCGTCTTGCAAAGATATCAGGAGTATATTAGCAACCCTTGCAAACTTGCGAGGCAAACCGGTTGTGGTGAATACCAAACTTTTTGATACGTTGCTCACTATAAAAAAAGTCAACAGTTACCTAAGTGTACCTTTGGTTGAACGCTTTCTTGATTTTAATGATAAATTTGAAAAAAATAATGACTTTTTTTTAATTATTTTCAATAGCTTAGAAGTAGACAAGCAAAAAAATCTGCTTTCGTTTATGCTCTCTCCCCATCAAAAAGAGCTCACTCAATTTTTAGCCGAGCATTTACCTCTAGAGAAATTAGAGGAGTATTTAAAAAATCCTGAGCAGCTTCATATTCTTCTTGAAATAAAGGAACTAAGCGGTTTTTTCAATCTTCGTGGACTCGAAAAATGGCTTAAAATGAAAGAAGAGGTCACTTTTCTTCCCGAGATTTTTAATCTGTTAAATATAGAGGATAAAAAGAAATTAGTGGTCTGTCTCTCCTCTAATGAAGAACCCTTGGAATACTTTAAATCTTTGTTAGCAAGCAACCCAACTGCAAACGAAGTTTTCTTTGAAAGGATATTTCAAGAGACCTTTATTGACAAAGCCACCAAAACAAATTTTGCAGCAGCGAGAACAGAACTAAAAATAGCATTAATAGAATATTACCATAAAGGTGAGCTTAAATGCCTAGAAGGATTTAACCCCTTACACCACTATTTCGCCACCGAAGTGTTGGATAAATCCGCCATAGACAAGAAATACAAGATTCACGCTGAAGGACCAAAAGCAAAAGAGTTAATTGCTAATACCTTAGAGAACATTGCCAATTTTCCCCTATCTTTTTCACAAACTAAAAATTTAGCTGAACTTAATAAACATAAAGAATTATTAATAGAAGACCTAAAGCGAATCTCTGCAGATCCTAAAATAAAAAGTGCAAGAGAACTCCTCGGTTTTGCTGAATACTCTTTAAAAATTGAAACAGCGCTTAATGAAAAAATTCAACAGATTGAAGAAGCGGCTCAGTCACAGGTAAGTAAAATCAAAGGCTCTGAACTTATAGTTAACGATAGGCTCGCCAAAATTCGACGTATTGGAGTTTCTTTTGATAACCTGGACTCTAAAGAGGCGATTGAACAACACGAACATTTTTTGCAGAAAACGCTGCAAAAAATCTTTGCAGATCCAGATTTAAAAGCAGCATTAGCAACGCTTGGTTCAGCGACACAAAGGGGAGTAGAGACTGCCTATACCAATAAGCGAAATGAAATTACAACGGCTGCTCAGGAGCACAAAGCCACACAGGAGCGAAAAAGCCCATCCAGAGTCCAACTTATCAAGCTCCAACAATTTACCCTGGATAGGAAAGTCGGAAAAGAAAATGCTCGTGAATTAACTATGTCCGATACAACAAAGCCCGCATCTAGTACTGATTTAGCTGCAAATACTAAAAAACTCAAGGAAGGACTTTATGAATTAAAAACATCCCAAGCTGGATTAGATAATGATCTAAATAATTCAGATAGAAAGCCCCAATAAATTAAAATCAGGCTTTAAAAATTGTTAATTGATCCAGTTACAATTTAAAACAACAATATTCTGATCAGAACCAAGCCTTACTGACTTCCACAGTGTCAACTCCAGAAGGTGTTTTTTCAAGTATGCTCCATACCGCTTTACATCGTTGTAAATACCCTATTAGGTAATTCTTTTTACTGCATTTATAACGCACAGGCATCTTATCATAGACTTTATCCGATTTGATGGCCTGACAACGTTCCCCATTAGTTAACTCGATTGCCCAAGGATAAGCACGCGACATATCCAAGGTTTTATTTTGTTCATTATTCAAAGGTAATTTTACCATAATTTGCACGCTATCCCCTACCCAAGGAGATTGAGGACATAAAGCTGTAGTCCTATTAGGACCAGCTTTAACAAAACAGGGATCATACGTTTTGCCGCCTGCCATGCAAAGCCACGCATCTTCACGTACAATTAATCGAGATTGCGAATAACATTCCCCTCTAAACGTCTTTTTGACTTGAGGAGCAATCTGATTCTCCACATCGCCATAAGGCCTGTATAATTTTAATATCGTATCATCCGCAACAACGTCAAAAGAATAAATGAATAGAAATAGATACAATATTTTTCGCAACATAATACTCCCTTAATGATTTTACTTACGGTATTAGGGCATAAAATGATTTTAGAGTCCATAAAAACCAAGAAAATCCACCCGTTTTAGCCAAGAGAGTAGAAAAGCCGCTAGTCCCAGTGTATCATCTCTTTCTAAGTAAAAGGTATCTGTCTTTGCGTGATCACAAAATTGCGATTTTGGCATCACTTACCTGCGTTGTGCTTGTGGATTCTCCAATCGAAAATGCTGATATAACACAAATACGCCTCTGTCTTTTTCTAATTCGAGATCTTACAAGCAGATAGAAATACAAAGTCTTAACTTTGTGGCCAAGCTAAGTATATTTATAATTAGGAGTAAAAAATGACCGAAGTTTTTACCATAAGACAGTGTTTAGATGGTGAAATCAGTGTTGATGAGTACGTTACTGTCAGAGGCTGGGTAAAAACCCGGCGTGATTCAAAAGCAGGACTATCTTTTATCAATATACACGATGGTTCGTGTTTTTCCCCCATTCAAGTCGTAGCCACTGATAATTTGACCAACTATCACGATGAAGTGGCGAAACTTACTGCTGGCTGTTCATTAATTGTCTCAGGTAAATTAGTCGCTTCCCAAGGAAAAGGGCAAACTTTTGAAATTCAAGCAGAGCATGTCAATGTCGTTGGCTGGGTAGAAAATCCTGATACCTATCCTATTCAAGCAAAACGTCATACACTTGAGTTTTTACGTGAGGTAGCGCATTTACGCCCTCGCACTAATACAATCAGTGCAGTTACACGAATTCGTCATTGCTTATCACAAGCCATACATCGTTTTTTCCACGAACAAGGTTTTTTTTGGATCCATACGCCCATTATTACCTCAAGTGACTGCGAAGGCGCTGGAGAGATGTTTCGGGTATCAACTTTAGATTTACTCAATGTACCTAAAGGAGAACGGGGTCAAATTGACTTTAGCAAGGATTTCTTTGGTAGAGAGACTTTCCTTACTGTTTCTGGACAATTAAACGTGGAGGCTTATTGTCTCGCCATGTCGAAGGTCTATACTTTTGGTCCAACTTTTCGTGCGGAAAACTCAAACACCAGCCGCCATTTAGCAGAGTTTTGGATGGTAGAACCTGAAATTGCTTTTGCAGGATTATCTGATATCTGTGATTTGAGTCAATCCCTGTTGCGTTATTTATGCAAAGTTGTTCTAGAAGAGCGGGCAGACGATATGGACTTTTTCAATCAGTTTGTTGCTCCTGGATGTATTGAGCGTGTGGAGCATATCGCTGAATCAAATTTTGAAATCATGACCTATACTGATGCTATTAAAATTTTGGAAAAAAGTGAACAGCCATTTGATTTTCCTGTCAGCTGGGGACTTGATTTACAATCAGAGCATGAGCGTTACCTGGCAGAGATACATTGTAAAAAGCCGGTGATATTAACTAATTACCCTCAAGAAATTAAAGGCTTTTATATGCGCCTTAACGATGATGAAAAGACAGTTGCTGCCATGGATGTCTTAGCTCCTGGAATCGGTGAAATTATCGGTGGTAGTGAACGTGAAGACCGCATAGATATTTTGGACCGACGTATTGAAGAAAGTAATCTCAATAAAGAAAGTTACCAATGGTATAGAGATTTACGCCGTTATGGTAGTGTACCGCATGCTGGTTTTGGTTTAGGTCTCGAGCGTTTTGTAAGCTATGTTACTGGATTGGCCAACGTACGTGATGTAATTCCATTCCCACGCACCCCAGGCCATGCTGATTATTAGGAAATAATCAGCTACGCTGAAGAAAGGCTATGTTCGTGCTATTGTGACAAATACAGCCTTTCTTACAGTAGGTAGTCAAAAAAGTTAGATTTTTTTCTGAATTGTCTCATCTATTGACGTTTCTATGTCCTTAGAGTCTGTTAGTAGCATATTCTTGACAGCTTTACTCTTAAGCATCTCTTTAGCAGAAAAAAAATGGTAAACGCTTAATCTACCAGTATCTGTAATCTCAAGTTGCGCTCTGTTTTGATTCGTCTTCGCTAACCAATTTTTTTTCGTATCCTGTTCTGGTGTTGAATGAGTTGCAGAATTTTTTTCAAGTGTTTCAATTTTTATAACCATTTGTTACCCCTATAAATTAACTCTCATATCCTAGAATAAATAAAAAATTGCGCTATCAAAGGGAAAAAGTGCCAAAACAAGCAGTATTTAATACATGATGCATCAAATCTAGCTTTTTCCAAGATTTTAATTTTTGAGTAGACATTGCAAGCAGTCAAGATCTAGTGACAAAATTCAGAAAGATTCTCATCATGAACATCTAGATAAAGTCAGATAAAAGCCCTTCTCCTAATACTAAAACTCTATCCATTTGTTTGGCTAACTGATGATCATGAGTAACAATAACCAAAGCAGTACTCATTTTTCGATTCAGTTCTAACATTAACTCAAAAACTTTAGTTGCAGTGACCTCATCTAAATTGCCAGTAGGTTCATCTGCTAAAACACAATAGGGTTGATGAACTAAAGCCCTGGCTATGGCAACTCTCTGGCGCTCTCCTCCCGACAGTTGAGCTGGTTTATGAGTTTTTCGTTCTTTAAGCCCAACATCATCGAGCATTTTACTTGCTTTTTCCTCTGCATCTCTAACCGATTTTTTTGCTAGTAGTAAAGGCATCGCAACATTTTCAAGTGCAGTAAACTCAGGCAATAAATGATGAAACTGATAAATAAACCCCAACCCTTGATTTCTTAATTGGCAGCGTTTTTTTTCATTTATTTTTTGCCAATTTACCTCCTTGATACACACATCACCACTTGTTGGTTTATCTAATCCTCCAAGTAAATGCAATAGGGTGCTTTTTCCAGAGCCTGATGGGCCAATAATTGCCAAACGCTCTCCTTCAGTGATGCTCAAATCAACGCCTCGCAATACATTAACTTTAGATGCACCATCATTATAAGATTTACAGAGTTTTGTAACATTTAAAATAAGCTTACTCATAGTGTAAAGCCTCCGCAATTACTGTTCTTGAGGCTCTCCAAGCAGGGTAAATAGTAGCAACAAAGCTCATTAATAAAGCCATAAGACAAACTGTCCATAGATCACTAAGCATAATTTCAGAGGGTAAATAATCCACAAAATAAATACTGGATGATAAAATCTTAAAATGAAACCAAGTTTGTAGATGATTCACAATAGTCGTCGCATTCTCTGCTAAAATTACCCCACCGATCAACCCCAAAAAAGTCCCTACTATTCCTACCATCATCCCTTGAACTATAAAAGTGCATAATATCGTAGAAGGAGTTGCACCAATAGTTCTCAAAATCGCAATTTCTGCTTGCTTATCATTCACAACCATCACTAAAGAAGACACTAAATTGAATGCTGCAACCGCAATAATCAGTAATAAGATCATAAACATCATCGTTTTTTCCATTTTAACGGCCTGAAAAAACGAGCCATATTGCTCTGTCCAGTTACCCACTTGATATTCTTCACCTAATAAATGCGATAATTGAGAAGATAATTCTGGCGCTTGGTACACATTATTGATTTTCATCTTAATACCAGTGACATCATTACCCATTTGTAATAATTTCTGTGCATCCCCCAGATTAATAAATGCTAATTTTGTATCAAAATTAAATCCAGTCCCCGCAGAAAAAACACCTACAACAGTAAATCGTTTAAAACGAGGGATCATGCCGGCAGGTGTAACTGTCGCTTGAGGAATCATAACGGTTACCTTATCCCCAATCATGGTTCCCAGATTATCTGCTAAGCCTCGTCCGAGAATAATGCCAAAATCTTTTAAATTACCAAGATTTCCTGCAAGTAATTTATCTTGCAAATGGCTCATTTTTTCTTCTTCTTGTGGTAATACACCAGTTAGGACAATAGGTAATACTTGTCCATCATGAACCAGCAATCCTTGGCCTCCAACAAAAGGTGAAAATGCTTTAATTTCAGGAATTGTTTGGATTTTTTTAGCAACTTCTGGCCAGTCACTTAATCGTTCATTAGGACCAGAGACAGTAATTTCAGGCGCCATACCAAAAAATCGTTTATGTATTTGTTGATCAAAACCATTCATTACCGATAACACAGTAATAAGAACCATAACCCCCAAGCCAATACCAAGCATTGAGCTAAGAGAAATAAAAGAAACAAAATGATTTTTCTTTCTAGCGCGTGTGTAGCGTAAACCCATAAAAAGGGCTAATGGTTTATACATAATTACTTTGGTTTTGGTTAAACCCTTATTGTAGAGAAAAAATCGCTCAAGAGATATACCCTATAGACAGTTCTTCTGTCCATTCAATCTATTTCTAAACGCCAATAACGAGTTTTCTACTTTATACCTAACCACAATGTGCACAGGCTAAAGAAATGCAGTTTAATCAAAAAAAATTGGCAGCAGTGTATCTGTGTTTGAAATTAAGAAAATTTCATTTCTTGATAAGGTTACATCTTTAACTTATAAAATTGGAATCCACTCATACTGCCATCATTCAAGCTCAGAATTAATTAAAAAGAGAACACTTAGTAGTATTATTTTAATCAACGACCAGTTATTCTATGCCAATAATCTAAAAGTACTTACAAGGTAAAATATCTGTATGAATCCTAGCTCTTGGTATTATCCATCTTTAATTGCCTTATGTCTTTATGGTGCCTGGGGGTACTGGGGCACAAGAGCATCAAGTTTTATCAATCCTCTTTCAATTACCTTTTATTCCAGTATAGGTGTACTTATTTCTGGCATTATTGCTTTGATATTACTTGACTTTAAACTGGATATTTGTCCTAGAGGGGGCACATATGGCTTGTTGAATGGCTTAGCGAGCGGTATCGCTTGTATTTTCTTTATTATGGCATTACGCAATGGGCCGACAATGCCCGTAGTGCTAGTCACATCCATGTATCCAATGGTTACTTTATTACTGTCAGTTATATTTCTCAAGCAAGGTCTCAGTTTAAAACATGGACTAGGAATGCTCTTTGCAATTCTGGCTCTAGTTTTATTTGCTACAGAATAATTATTGATTGGTGCCCAGGGCCGGAATCGAACCGGCATGGTGTTACCACCGAGGGATTTTAAGTCCCTTGCGTCTACCTGTTTCGCCACCTGGGCAATCATTTTGGAGGCTGAGGCCGGAATCGAACCGGCGTACACGGCTTTGCAGGCCGCTGCATGACCACTCTGCCACACAGCCTCATTTTGATACTTCTAAATCGACACGCTCTAAAAAAAAAGCGACATGGTCGTCGCTTAATCTGGAGCGGGAAACGAGACTCGAACTCGCGACCCCAACCTTGGCAAGGTTGTGCTCTACCAACTGAGCTATTCCCGCGTCTCTACGGGGTGTGATTCTACCTAAAATTAAATCTCTGTCAATAATAAAATTAATTTTTTTTCGTTAATTCTGGCCAAGCAATTGCTAAGTAGATAATCATAGACCAAATAGTTAAAATTGCAGCCACATAAAGCAACACGAAGCCGAAAATTCCACCCCAAGTATCCAACGAATTAAATGCTAATAATAAAAATAAAGCGACCATCTGTAAAAAAGTTTTTATTTTACCTACGTAGCCTACGGTGACACTTGCTCTTCTGCCTATCTCAGCCATCCATTCACGTAATGCTGAAATCACAATTTCACGTCCAACGATAACCACTGCAGGAATCGTAATGTAGTGAATACTGTTAGCGCCAACTAACAGCAGCAAACTGGTAGAAACCAATAACTTATCTGCGACAGGATCAAGAAAAGCGCCAAAAGGAGACATCATCTGCAGTCGTCTTGCTAAATAACCATCCAACCAATCAGTAAAACTTGCTAAAGCAAAAATACTTGCGGCCAAAGTATAGGCAAATTTAAATGGCAAATAAAAAACAAACACTAATACTGGGATCAGAACAATACGCAGCAAAGTTAATAAATTGGGTAAACTGGTTAACGTACTCAACGCTTGATACTCCCTTTTACATATGACTAAATAGAGCACACCCCATCCAATGAGTAGCCCCCAAATAACAATATGGTACTATGACTCAATTATCTCTCGTTAAATTTAAAAAATCAGCTACTTGTTTATAATCATCAAACACCACTAAGGCTCCTGCTGCTTTAAGTACAGCTTCTTGCTGATGATAAATATCTACTCCTACAGCCGCTACCTCAAGATTTCGTGCCATTTCCATATCCGTAGGCGAATCACCTATCATCAACGTCTTATCAGGGCTAGCACCTGTTTCCTCTATAATTTCTTCCAACATTTGCGGGCAAGGTTTTGCTGGTACCCGCCCCGCAGAACGTGTTACTTGAAATACTTTATCAAGTCCTGTGGCTTGCAAAGCACGTGATAAAGATTGATGTCCTTTATTTGTTGCAATAGCTAACTTTATTTGAGCTTCGTGTAATTGAGAAATGAATTCATGAACACCGGGCATTAAGCACACATCTAATGGGCGTGAATACATAGCTTGCTGCACTGCTTGCAATAATTGTTGGTGCTGTACTGGGGATAAATGGGGATAGGCTTTCTTCAATGCTTGTACTAAACCCAAATCTACATATTTTCTCGCCTCAAAAGAATCAAAATCACCAAACCCCAGCAAATTTGCTTCAGTGGAAACTACATGTAAAACTACTCCTAAAGTATCTGCAATAGTACCTTCCCAGTCAAATACTACCAACTCATATGGATTGCTCATCGAACACTACGCTCCTCGCACGCAATTGTTTTAGTGTAGTAGAAAATTCTTCATCTGCATCGGCTTGATACAAATGCTTTTTACCGTTCAATTCAAATTGAATGGATCGTGCATGTAAAAAAAGACGATGCTGCTGATTATCTATCCCTTCCACTTGTCCTGCAAGTGCTCCATATTTTTTATCCCCGACGATAACATGTCCTAAATGAGCACTATGTACACGGATTTGATGAGTACGACCCGTTTTAGGACTCGCCTCAACCCAACAAGCCTGTTCATAGTTTTCAAGAAGCTTGAATATTGTTTCAGAGGCCTTGCCTTCTTCGTTAACCTTAACGATGCGCTCACCTGATTTTAAAATATTTTTTTCAAGTGCCGCTTGAACAATTACTCGCTTTTTTCCTTCCCAAGGATGAGTTAATAAGGCCCAATAAGTTTTCTGTACCTCTCGAGCTTCAAGCAAAGCATGTATTGCCCTTAAAACACTTCTTTTTTTCGCGAGTAAAAGGCATCCGGAAGTCTCTTTATCTAAACGATGGATTAATTCGAGGTAAGCTAAGTCAGATCGTGTTTTTCGCAAAGCTTCAATAACCCCAAGGCTTAAACCACTTCCGCCATGAACTGCAATACCTGCTGGTTTATTAATTACCAGGAGACTAGCATCTTCAAAAATAATAGATTCTTGTAAGCGTTTTGCTAAAGTATTACCAACAAAAACCTCTTTTGGTTCTGACACCCGAATTGGAGGAATTCGTACGCTATCACCAGCATGTAACCTTGAATTAATTTGGGCTCTTTTTTATTAACTCGAACTTCACCTGCACGTATAATTCTATAAATATGGCTTTTAGGAACACCCTTTAAAATGCGAATCAAGTAATTATCCAGGCGTTGTCCGTCCTCTTCATTGCTAATTTCTTTATAACTTACTTCACTCATTGTCAATAAACCTGTTTGCTGTGTGCGATTTTTTTGATATGATCGCCAGTAGCATGGAAAATTTTCATGCAACCGAATTATAACGCATAAATAGAAAAAAAGCGTGACTATTTACTTTTAAAGTATATATAGATTATTGAAAAAATTGGGCCATTAAGCCAACCTAGATATATTTTAAATGTAGTTACAAGAAAAATAGCGCTTCCATTTAAGCTTAAAGATATAAGGAAGCGACCCAATGCCAGGGCTAAATTGATCATATTTTTGACAGAAACCTATGCATGCCAGACATGCTTTATACCGATTACGAATTATTTCAGGGCTATCACACGCCGTTGGCTTACTTTTTCAACCCACTTAGCTCGTAACCAGTATATTTCACAGCATGCACCTTTTATTAGAACTTTTTCGAAACACTCTGCAAAGAAGAAAGTGCAAGGAAATACGGAATACCCAATTAAAACGTCCACAACAAAGGACGGGGACTCGTGTACCGTGTCGCCAAAGCAATTTGCTTTTACCTTAGCGTTTCGAAAGTCTATTGTAGAGGGAACATGCATGAGGTCTGTCCACAAGGCTATGGGCTCGCCTAAAGATCACCTCACTTATTGTTCAATCCCAGGTGACACTGACCTATTAACTGCTTATGGTGAAATGACTAAATTTTCAAGCAATTGCAATAAAGCATACCTCTTCATGCAGCAACAAAGCATCGAAAATTTAGCACCCACCCAAAAGAATAGGAATGTCAGCCATCGCATTGAACCTCTAAGGAGTTTTGAGCCTTATACGCAGGCCTATTTGCAATTTGCTAATTTGGAACAAATTATGATTTTCGAGCAATTAAGTGCGGCATACACGAAATATGCAAGCACCATGGCACAGAAAATCAAGACATTTTGTTCCCGATAGCGGATATAAGATAGTCCTTATCTCATCTTAAATGACAGCGCCCTAAATATGGGGTAATAGATGGAAAAAATGTTAATCAATGCAATGCAAACTGAAGAAGTTCGTGTTGCACTTATTAAAGATAAATATTTATTTGATCTGGATATTGAATGTCCGGGTGAAGTGAAAAAAAAGGGGAATATTTACAAAGCGACAGTTACGCGTAGAGAGCCTAGTCTTGATGCCATTTTTGTAGAATATGGTGCCAAACGCCAAGGTTTTCTGCCACTAAAAGAAATTGCACCTGAATATTTAAGTAAAAACCCCGAGGAATTTGGCGATGAAAAACCACCAATCACGTCACTAATCCGCGAAGGCCAGGAATTACTAGTTCAAGTTGATAAAGAAGAACGCGGCAGTAAAGGTGCGGCACTTACAACCTTTATTACTTTAGCTGGTTGCTATTTGGTTCTTATGCCTAATAACCCTCGTTCCGGTGGCATTTCACGTCGTATAGAAGGTGAAGAGCGAGACGAGCTTCGGGAAACATTGAACGCACTCGTCCTTCCTGAAGACATGGGGCTTATTATTCGAACAGCGGGGGTTGGCAAAAGCCAGGAAGAATTACAAGATGATCTGGATATGCTTTGTAATCAATGGCAATCAATTAAACAAGCTTATAATACAGAACTAGCTCCTTGCCTGATTCACCAGGAAGGAGACGTAATTATCCGCTCAATTCGTGATAATTTACGCAAATCAATTAGTGAAATCATCATTGATGATCAGATTTCTTACATTAAAGCAAAACAATATATTGAACGAGTCAAGCCTGAGTTTTTACCGAACTTAAAACTCTATAATAGCAGCATTCCTTTATTTAATTTCTATCAAATCGAAAGCCAAATTGAAACCGCATATCAACGACAGGTTATGCTGCCCTCTGGAGGTGCGTTGGTCATTGATAGAACTGAGGCGCTGGTTTCAATTGACGTAAACTCAGCCAAAGCGACCGGTGGCGCAGATATTGAAGCAACCGCATTGAATACCAATATCGAAGCAGCAGACGAGATTGCACGCCAATTACGCCTACGTGATTTAGGTGGTTTAGTAGTGATTGATTTTATTGATATGAGTTCGAGTAAAAATCAACGCGAGGTTGAAAATCGCTTAAAAGAGGCATTACAAGCCGATCGTGCACGTATCCAAGTTGGTCGTATTTCTCGTTTTGGGCTTTTAGAAATGTCTCGACAACGATTGAGGCTATCTCTAGGTGAAAGTGCCCAGGAGGTTTGCCCTCGTTGTGAAGGACGTGGTACTGTTCGGAATATCCAGTCACATGGCTTATCCATTGCACGACTTATCGAAGAAGAAGCATTGAAAGAAAAAACTGCCGAAATACAGGTTCAGCTTCCTCCTGAAATGGCTACTTTCATTATGAATGAAAAACGCAATTACATTAGAGATATCGAAAAAAGACATGGCGTGTCTGTAATGATTATTGCAAATCCATTTATGCACTTGCCTCAGTGTTCAATTACTCGGTTGAAAGAAGATAACGTAGGCAAATCTAAAAAACCAAGTTATAGCTTAATTCAACAACCTGAATTACAAATTTCAAGCAGCGAAACAAACACTTCGCTACAAGATGAACCAGCAGTCAAATCTTTTGTCGAGCATCAACCTGTGAAAAGTGCTCAAACCAGCTTCATCAAGCGATTATGGACTAGTTTATTTGGTGGACACACTGATTCAGTAGTCTCTGCCACTCAGAGCCATTCCCCAAAAATGCAAAATCGCGGCCAAGCTCAGGCTAAATCATCTAAAAGTTCTTCTGGCTCTGGTGACAGAAAATCGCCAAATCGTAGACGCCGATCGATTGGATCGCAGCAGCGAGCAAATACAAGTAGTGTGCCATCAAACTCTGGCCCGCATCGTAAAAAAGCAAGTCAGCCACAACAATCGAACAAAGCTCCTGGTGCTCGGAATGAAAACAATAAAAAAAGAGAACCTGCAATAAAAGAATAGCAATAAGTTCCAGCACCTCAGCTGAATTTCGTTCTGCTGAGGTGCCCATCGTACGATGTATTTTATGTGATAATATTGATTTATCTTATACTAACATGGAGAGTTTGAAATGATACCCGTCAAAGGCTACGCTGCTCACAGTGCAAAAGCCCCCCTTACTCCTTATTCTTTTGATCGTCGAGAAGTCGGTGAACACGATGTTTTAATTGATATCCATTATTGTGGTATTTGTCACTCAGATATTCATCTTGTGAGAGGCGAATGGGGTGGTAGTATATTTCCAATGGTTCCCGGTCATGAGATTATTGGTCTTGTCAGCCAAATAGGCTCTTCTGTTACTCAATTTAAAGTAGGTGATCGAGTTGGTGTTGGTTGCTTTGTAGACTCCTGCCGCCAGTGTGAAAACTGCCATGAAGGATTCGAACAGTTTTGTGATAAAGGCATGACTTTAACGTATAATTCTACAGAACCAAATGGAAATGATACTACCAAAGGAGGTTATTCCACTAAAATAGTTGTGGATGAACATTATATTTTAAAAATTCCATCAAACCTACCCCTGGATGCAGCGGCCCCCCTTCTCTGTGCAGGAATAACTCTATACTCTCCACTAAAGCATTGGCAAATAGGTCCTGGAAAACGAGTGGCGATTTTAGGTTTAGGAGGTCTTGGGCATATGGGAGTAAAGCTCGCCCATGCAATGGGGGCTGAAGTAAGCGTACTGAGCCATTCACTGCATAAAGAAGCTGATGGCAGACGTATGGGGGCAAATCATTTTTTTGCCACGTCCGATCCAAAAACTTTTGAACGATTAACTAATTATTTTGATCTCATCATTTGTACTGTCTCTGCCAAAATAGATTGGAATGAGTATCTTAAATTACTGAAACGTGATGGAACTATGGTGGTGGTGGGTATTCCAGAAGAGCCAGCCCAGATTAATTCATTTTCTTTGATAGAACGCCGTAGAAATTTAGCAGGTTCGTTGATTGGCGGCATCAAAGAGACTCAGGAAATGCTCGATTTCTGCGGCAAACACCACATAGTCTCTGACATTGAGTTAATTCCTATGCACAAAGTTAATGAAGCCTATGAGCGTGTTTTGAAAAGTGATGTTCGCTACCGCTTTGTTATTGATATGGCCTCACTTTCATAAAATGGACGTAAATTTAGGCTAAAAAATCTATTTAGATCCAATTCTATCTTAAAGAAATAATCCTCTCTCCGTGAAAAGATTATTTCTTTAAAACGAGACAGTCAATGTCTATGGCAAACAGATATATTGGGCTCATCTATGTTTCAAATCAACATTACAGCTAAGGTACTGCCGTCATTGTTGCAGTTCCAAATAAGCTCAAAATTAAAAATGTTAAAAAAATCACGATAAATAAAAAGAAGAGTACTTTCGCAATGCTAGTGGCTGTGGATGCAATACCTCTAAAACCAAACAGGCCTGCTACTAGAGCAATAACTAAAAATATAAGAGCCCACTTTAGCATGATAATCTCCTTATCGAGAAAATGAATTCTTTAAAATCCCTCTCATCGAGAATTTTATGTCAAAATCTGCGTCCTCATGCTGTGAGAGAAGCAGTCTCATGTAGGCATGAATGGCACCTTAATTTTGATTATAGCTGAAAAAAGAAATAACCTAAAAACGCTGTGAAATCATGGAGAATAACGCTAGAGGTAAGTAAGTTTACAAACCTGTAGCAATAGGATTAACTCCAATATTGGGATTAATGCCACAGTCATCAAGAATTTTAAGTAAATTATTTCCTCTTTTGGTTAAGCGTTTAATACAATATTCTTCAAGATAACTTTTCAAAATGTATTCATATTCTGGTAAGGTCAAAACTTTAAGTATTTTTTCGGCCATTTCTAAGTCGTGTTTCTTCCCATAATCGCAAGCCTGAAATAAAACACCTCCTAGCATCGCGGCAAGACTTGCCTTACGGGTTGGCCCTGCCAAATGAAACCGCTGAATGCACTCATCGATTGCCCTATCCTTATCCCACACTACCCACTCATCATAAAAAGCAAGAGCCGGGCTAGAATTAAACTGATTCGTTTTTTCCAACTCTTGAATGGCATAAGCCACTGCAACTATCGCCTGGATATTAGCCCAAGAACAATTACCACTGATCTGTGAGCTAATAGGCATTTTTGCTACGGGAACTAATCCTAATTGTTGATTAATCGTTTGATGAAAATAAGTTCTTGCTTGTTTTTTATATAAAAAATCGTGCAAAAAGTAACTGTCGAAAGCTTCTAATCTTGTGATCTTATAAATATTGACACTACCTTCTTTTAGGCTATTTTCACCCCTATCAATTTTTGCCCACCACTGCCCCAAACGAATAAAACCCATAGCATGACCACGACTGGCTGCAGGCAGAATTAACATGGATGCGTTTACGAGTGTTTGCAGCCGGACAAGATGTTGCCTGTCCAAAAATGGCAAATGCTGATATTGCAAAAGTTCTTCGGCAATAGTAAATGCATCAATAATAGCATGGGCAAAAGGGAAATATTCTCGTAAATGTCGTGTTGAAAAACTATTAATAAAACGCCTTAAAGCATCTTTTATTGCAGAAACAGTAAATTCTAGAATAAAACCTTCATAATCCAGTTCAATAAATTCATCCTTGGCATTAACTATATCAACATCTCCTTGTAACTCGAACCTATGACCCAAAAGTTTGCCATTAATGAAATCCAGCGCAAAATCAAGCTTTGCACCATTATTATAGAGCAAGTGTTTGAGTACATCTTGGCCACGAAGTACCGGATAGACTAATACAGAAAGCCCATTGCGTGTATAGGCATTAGGGTCTGCTCCATGATTCAATAACAGACGTGCAAACGCCACATCGTTATTATCTACAGCCCAATGCAACGGGGTACGTCCAGTCACATCAGTCTTATTCACATCCACTTTACGAATAATTAATTGCTCTGCAATTTCGACTTGACGAGTAATAGCACATTCAATTAAAGGGGTAAAACCATACTCATCAATGTCATCTAACGACTCTCCTGCCCGAAGATAAGACTCAAAGTCAGGCATTTGATGACTGATTATGTCACTTGCAATGGTCATTGAGGTCCTCTAGGTCTAGGTGTATTTGTAAATTTGGGCATATGCCCTAAACGCAGTTGCTTTTCTTGCTCTTGGTTGCGTCGTTCATTATCAAACTCTCGTCTAGCCTCAGTATTTAAAGGAGGTTCGGGATTTAAAGGCGAGTCAACGCCATCAAAACGCTGACTGTTTAACTCTGGATGTTGTAAAATGCTATTTTGCAACTCGCCTTCAGGGCTAGGCTGCGCTTCTTGGTTAGAATGCTCACGTGCTTTTACCGATGCCAACCGCCGCTCCCCTTGCTGTTCGGCTAAACGTCTTTGTCGTTCCATTGCCTTAGTTTCCGCAATTAAAATGGATTCTTTTTCTATACGCGAAAGCTCAGGCAACTCATAAATTTTTTTAAGCAAAACATATACGGCGTTAATCCCACCATCTTTAGGATTTGCGCTATGAAAAGCAGCTACCTCTGCAATTTGGGGCAACCAATGATTAATTAAATTCTTTAATAGAGGAAAAGCATTTTTACGACTTTCTGTGCCATGAATAATAAGTAGTGAATATTTCTTATTTTTTATCTGCTTGTGAATAAATTTTAACAAAGCCTTACGGGCATCTTCCGCCTGTAACCCCGAAAGATCCAACTTTGCATCCCAATGAATTTGACCTGTTTTTAATTCATGAAATTGCTTACCCGATATGCTCGGCGTTACATAGGATAAAACAGCATGAGCAAGAACCGGCTCTTCAATATCATCAGTTAAATAATATTCGTTTAGCATATACTTCAAAATATCCAATTGCGTTAATCAAAGTATAACTTAGGTTATAAAAAGTAGGAGGATTTTTTAAGCATTCTAATCATCACTCAAAATGAATGATTAAGAAAAAGTCAACCTTCTCACATCAAGGAGAAAGTGACCAAAATCGCCAATAGATACTTTTATTATAGCATTTATTTATAAATGCTTGGATTTGAGCCTATCGCAGCTCGAATCCAAGTGCGTCATGAAAAAATCAAAAATAAGCGTGCAATTACAAAAATTCTCTTTGTAAAATTTCCGCAATTTGCACCGCATTAGATGCAGCACCTTTACGAATATTATCTGCCACAACCCATAAATTTAACCCATTTGGATGCGAAATATCAGCACGAATTCGACCTACAAATACTTCATCACGGCCTATGGCATTTTTTATTGCCGTTGGATAACTTGCTTTACTTATATTATCAATTACCTTAACACCCGGTGCTTTAGAAAGAATAGTACGAGCCTCTTCTGCGGTCATTGCTCTTTTTAGTTCTATATGGATAGCCTCTGAATGTCCATAAATAACAGGGACTCGAACAGCAGTCGGATTAACCATAATATGCTCGTCTTCCATAATTTTACGTGTTTCCCATACCATTTTCATTTCTTCACGGGTATAACCGTTATCTTCAAATTGATCAATATGTGGAATCGCATTAAAAGCAATTTGCTGGGGGTAAACATTGACATGAGGAGGCTTACCATTTAATAAATCACCCACTTGTGAAACAAGTTCACTAATCGCTTTTTTTCCAGTGCCCGAAACAGACTGGTATGTAGCAACATTGATACGAGAAATTCCTGCAGCATCGTGTAAAGGTTTTAAAGCAACAACCATCTGGATGGTGGAACAATTGGGATTAGCAATAATACCTCTGTTTTTATATTCGGCAATACGATGAGGATTTACCTCTGGAACAACAAGAGGAATATCGTCCTCATAACGAAAACATGAGCTATTATCAACAACGACACACCCACTAGCAGCAGCTTTGGGAGCATACTCCTTAGATACAGATCCTCCAGCAGAGAATAAAGCAATATCCGCCTTGCTAAAATCAAATTCTGCTAGATCTAAAACATCTAATTCATTGTTTTTAAAAACTACTGTTTTGCCAACAGAGCGAGAACTTGCCAAAGGATAAAGAGTCTTTACAGGAAAATTTCTTTCTTCCAATACCGTTAAAAAAGTTTCTCCTACAGCACCAGTAGCCCCCACAATGGCTACATTTAATTCTCTACTCATTATAACCTCACTCTATATTCTATTAAGTTTATCCTTTATAGGTCCATACATCCTACCATAGCCCACCATAGATTATCCCTTTATTGCCTTATGCCTCAAATAATGATCCATTAATACCAAAGCCATCATTGCTTCGGCTATGGGTACCGCTCTTATTCCTACACAAGGATCATGTCGTCCCTTAGTTACTACCATAACCTCTTCCCCAAAAGTATTGAGTGTTTTTCCCGGTGTAGTAATGCTTGATGTAGGTTTTAATGCAATACTTACTTCTATATTTTGTCCCGTAGAGATACCCCCTAAAACTCCACCTGCATTGTTAGTCAAAAAGCCCAGATGCGACATCTCATCTCGATGGACTGAACCAAGCTGATTAACAGCAGCAAAACCCGCGCCTACTTCAACACCTTTAACCGCATTAATTGACATCATTGCATAAGCTAGCGTCGCATCCAATTTATCAAACACGGGATCGCCCAGCCCTACAGGCACATTACGAGCAATAACTTTCACTCGAGCGCCAACTGAATCCCCATTTCTTCTTAGTTGTTCCACCGCATCCGCAAGATTCTGAACTTGCGTCTTATTAGGGCAAAAGAAAGGATTATTATGAGTCTCTGCTTCATCATCAACGCTTAAAACCAAATCCCCCATTTGTTGTAGGTAACCCACAATGTCAACTTTTAAATGATGACGTAGATACAGACGAGCAATTGCACCAGCCGCGACTCGAGCCGCAGTTTCGCGTGCTGAAGATCGGCCTCCACCTCGATAGTCCCTATGGCCGTATTTATGATGATAGGTAAAATCGGCATGCCCTGGGCGAAATAGATTTTTGATTTCTTCATAATCTCTGGAACGTTGATCGGTATTTGGAATCAACAAAGCAATCGGAGCACCTGTTGTTTTTCCTTCAAATACGCCAGAGAGAATTTGTACTTTATCATCCTCTCGTCTTTGTGTAGTGTATTTCGATTGACCCGGTTTGCGTTTGTCAAGAAAAGGTTGAATATCCTCAGCTTGCAACGCTAATCCCGGTGGACAACCGTCTACGACACAACCAATAGCTGGACCATGGCTTTCACCAAATGTAGTAACTGTAAATAAAGTTCCAAAAGTATTACCTGACATTAAAATACTCATCGAGTTGTTGTTTCGTTAATAAAAACACGCCATGCCCGCCCTGACACATTTCCAACCATGTAAAGGGAACATGCGGATATGCCTCACATAAGGCCTCTTCACTATTCCCTACTTCTACAATCAAAATACCGTGTTCACTTAAGTAGGCATGAGCATTTTGCAAAATGCTTTCCACAATGCTCAAACCATTATTTCCAGTTTCTAAAGCGAGAACCGGTTCATGACGAAACTCATCAGGTAAAGTTTGCATCTCCTCTTTGCCTACATAAGGAGGATTGCAGACAATTAAATCATAGTTTACTTGTGGTACTTTGGTGAAACAATCAGACTCAATTAAAGTAAGTTGGTCTTCAACACCTAATTGCTCACGATTTATTGCAGCAACAGCAAGCGCTTCACTAGAAATATCCGTAGCATCAACTTGAGCCTCAGGAAAAGCATAACAGCAGGCAATCGCAATGCACCCACTACCGGTACATAAATCCAAAATACGATGAACCTTATCGGCATCGATCCACGGAGAAAATTCATTTTTAATCAGTTCTCCTATAGGCGAACGCGGAATTAAGACGCGTTCATCTACATAAAAGGGTAAATCACAAAAGTAGGCTTCTTTTATTAAATAAGGCACTGGGACACGCTGATTAATGCGTTTTTCCAATTGCTGACATAAATATTTTTTTTCACTTGTAGTCAATCGGGCATTTAACCAATTAGAATCAATCTCATAGGGTAATAAGAGACTTCTTAGAATTAAAGAATGCATATCATCCCAGGCATTATCCGTACCATGACCATAAAATAAATTAGCATCCATCGCACAGGACACACTAAACCGTAAAAAATCTAAAATAGTAATTAACTCTTCCGTTTCTTTAAGTATATAACTGCTCATAGGGGTTCATTCTCATCCAGAAAAAGTACAAATTGTACCCTATGTTAAGTAACAAATGTAGCCTGGCAAAGCAACCCCGTACTCAGGAATTTTAACGATCCCTAGGGTTTATACCTACCTAAATTTCAAGATATACTTAAATATAACCTTTAAATTCTAGCAAAAAATGGCTGATAATTTTGTGTCTGATGAAGACAAGGCGCTTTTTCGCGAATGCATGCGCTCAGTAAAACCACTTCATGAAAAAACAAAACGTGTCATCACACAGACGCAAGCGCCAATACACGCGCAGAAAAATACCTGCAAAGAAGAAAAAAAAGAATATTACTTATCGGATATGATTATTGACACAGTCCTTTCTGAAAGTATTCTTTCGTATGCTCAACCCAGTCTTTCACAGCAACGATTCAAAGCATTAAAAAAGGGGCAAATCCCTTGGGAAGCTCGATTAGACTTACATGGTCTAAAAAGTGAAAAAGCGAGAGAAATGCTTTGTCAATTCATTCATACCCAAGCAGAACAGGGCAAAAGATGCTTATTAATTATTCACGGCAAAGGAGGAATTCAAGGTGCCCCCCCTGTAATAAAAAATCTCCTTAATCGCTGGCTCCCTCAAATGAATGAAGTTATTGCCTTTCATAGTGCACTCCCTAAAGATGGCGGCAGTGGAGCAATCTATGTTCTCCTGAAAAGAAAAAAATAAGATCCGTTAAGATCGTACATGATCCTCATCCTTTACTTGCGTTCATTCTCTATTCTGGTGATAATTCGCTACATTAATAAAACATCAAGAGCGAAACATGGAACATTTAGGTCAATTTATTATAAATCACTGGCAACTATGGTTAGCCCTAATTGTGATTTTGCTGTTAACCTTTATTAATGAATTAATCACCCAAAAGAAAAAGGCGAAAGAGCTGACGCCTCAAGCAGCTGTCGATTTGATTAATAATGAAAATGCCGTAGTGATTGATTTTCGTGACAAAGAAGCATTCAAACAAGGTCATATTATTGATTCTATAAATGCTAAAAGTGAAGATTTTGAGCAACAAAAAATGAATAAATTCAAAAACAAACCTATTATTTTAGTCGGAGCTCGAGCCCTAGATACACAAAACATCGCGAAAAAAATACAAACACAAGGTTATCAAGCTTTAGTACTTAGTGGGGGAATTGCTGCCTGGCAAGAAGCAAATCTACCCCTGGTGAAAGGAAAATAAGGCAATGGCTGAAATAATTATGTACAGTACTGGCTATTGTCCGTACTGCACCAGAGCACGAGAGTTATTCCACAAGAAAAATGCTGTGTTTACTGATATTCGTGTTGATTTACACCCTGAATTACGTGAAGAAATGATAACCAAAAGTGGTAGACGTACAGTGCCACAAATTTTCATCGATGACCAACATATTGGGGGCTGCGATGACTTATATGCCCTGGATGCCCAGGGACAACTCGATCAATTACTAAGAGGATAGCGATACTATGAGCGAACAAGCGAACCAGATTCCACAAAACAATGAAACCCAATTTATGATTCAAAGAATTTATGTCAAAGATTTATCTTTTGAAACACCGAATACTCCTGCAGTTTTCCAACAACAATGGGAACCTGAGCTGAATCTCGACCTGAATACCACTACGACAAAACTCGAAGAAAATGTTTTTGAAGTTGTATTAACAGTAACTGCCACAGTGACTAATCAAAAAAGTACTGCCTTTTTAGTTGAAGTCAAACAAGCAGGTATTTTTACTATCCAGGGTGCGCCAGATAATCAATTGGACCATCTTCTAAACAGCTTCTGCCCCAATATCCTATTCCCGTACGCGCGAGAAGCAATAACAGCTCAAGTTATTCGTGGCAGCTTCCCGCAACTAGTACTAGCGCCTATTAATTTTGATGCTTTATACATGCAACAACTTGCAGAAAAACAAAAATCAGCTCAAGCTAATGAAGAAATCGCACACTAAAAATAAAATCATCTACGAAAATAGATAGGTGCGCCACTATTAAATTAAAAAATCGTTATTCCCGCGTAAGCGGGAATCTATTTTTTATGAAGAAATTAATTTAAGATATTCCTGGTTTTGCTTGTCAGGCATAACTGCAACTTGTTTAAGAACTTTAAAAATGAATCAAAAAACAATTGCCATATTAGGTGCAGGATCTTGGGGCACTGCCATTGCAATACATCTTGCTCATATAGGACATAGAGTTCTATTGTGGGGACATGACCCTCAGCAGGTCGCTCTTATGGCAGAGAAAAGAGCAAATCATCGTTACCTGCCCGACATTAATTTTCCTCAAACCCTTTTTCCTACTCATGATTTTGCCTACTGCCTCAAGGAGGCGGAGTACGTGATTATCGCTGTACCATCCCACGCATTTGCTGAAATTATCGCGAAAATTCCCCAGACACTCCAAGGCTTAGCCTGGCTCACTAAAGGGATTGATCCGCAAAATCATCAGTTATTAAGCGAGTTAGTCTCTAAAACTTTCGGCTCTTCTTTTCCTCAAGCCATTATTTCTGGCCCCTCCTTTGCCAAAGAAGTGGCCTGTTTATTACCTACTGCAGTAACTTTAGCCTCTAACAATCCAGAGTATCAAAAAAACATCCAAAATTTACTTCATCATCGTAACTTAAGAGTTTACTTAAGCAATGACCTTATAGGCGTCCAAATTTGCGGGGCAATTAAAAATGTTTTGGCGATTGGTTGTGGAATAAGTGATGGTTTAGGTTATGGTGCAAATGCTAAAGCTGCTTTAATCACCCGTGGCTTAGCAGAAATGGAACGCCTGGGACTTGCTTTAGGCGCACAACCAGAAACGTTTCTTGGCTTAGCAGGTGTAGGGGATTTAGTATTGACGTGTACCGATGATCAATCCCGTAATCGTCGTTTTGGCTTACTTCTTGGGCGCAATATAAGTATTACTGAAGCAGAGCAACAAATTGGGCAGGTAGTAGAAGGAAAAAGTAATGCATCCCAAGTCTGTTTCATAGCAAAGCAACATCAAGTAGAAATGCCTATCTGTGAACAAATTAATGCCCTTTTACAAGGAAAAATTAGTGCTAAAGAAGTAGTGCAAAACCTCATGAATCGCCCCCCCAGAGAAGAATAAATCTCAAAGTGAGTGCGACATGAAGGATTCCATTATATCGCTTTATAAAACAGGATTAGAAAAACACCACTTAGTCAATAACATGGGTATCATACAGTACTTGATTAATGAAGTTTCAAAAGCCCACTCTACTGAAGACTTGATTAAACTTTTTTCAAATTATCTTAATTCAGACAGAGCTCAATATGGAACCATAAGCTTGAATTCACAATTATCTGATTGGAAAAAAAATCTTGAAAATCTTAAGTCGGTTCAACAACAAATTCGTGTTGAATTAGGTAAAATATCAATCACATCCAGAAATAAAAACATCATTTTACTTCTTAAAGAAATCCTATCTGACTCTAATTTATTGTTACATAATCACATAATAAAATTCTTGAATATACTTAACAATAACTCCATATCGGAGCTGATTGGTTATATAGTACAAATACCCATTGCCCCCAAACCAAAAAATCCTCCAACCGACTCCTTAATTGCACAAACACCTAGAAGTGAGCAACATGCGGAATGTCTCGTTTTATTAAATAACTTAGCATCAGTTCAAGACAAAGAGCGTTTATGGGAAACGGCAAACTGTTTATTGCAAACATCACTGATTATGTATCAAGATTTGGAGTTTTTAGAGGTCAGCCTTGATGATGATAATGATGAAAAGAATTTGCAAAAAATAGATCACAACTGTTGTTCTCTAATGTAAAAAACCACCAACTGAAATACACCTCTCTATATCACTCTCTGCAAAAGGCTGATGAGCCCCTGATAAATACGTCACCTTCCGCAAAAGCGGAAGGTCGATAGTAGCAATAACCTTGGCAGTAGCTTCATATAGAAATATATATTCAATAGCCCCCCTGCTTTCGCAGAGGGTGACGGACTCCTATACATGCGCTACCTTCCGCAGAGGGTGACGAACTCCTATACATGCGCCACCTTCCGCAAAAGGCTGACGGGTTCCTACACATGCTTCACCTTGCAGAATATATTCAATAGCCCCCCTGCTTTCGCAGAGGGTGACGGGCTCCTGTACATGCGTCACCTTCCGCAAAAGGCGGAGTAGCTCCTCTACATTCGCCACTTTTTCTGGAAAAGCGGAAAGTCTATAAAAGCATCAATTGTAGTGACGCGGTAATATATAATTAACAAATATCTTCATATAAATCCCGCCATAAAGGATTAACAGACTCAATTAACTCAATCTTCCATGTTCGCGAGTATTTCTTTAATCTTTTTTCTCGTTTAATTGCCTCTAGGACATCTATGTGTTGTTCATATTCATAGTAGACAAGGCGCGTGCAGTTATATTTTTTTGTAAAACTCTCAACGAACTTATTTTTATGTTCCCAAATTCTTTTAACTAAATCTGTGGTTACCCCAATGTATAACGTTCCGTTTTTATGATTCGTTACAATATATACGTATGAATATTTTTCCATAACAACATCTTGTCCTACAAGTGCTCCCGTTTTTAGCCCCTGCTTTTGCAAAGGTTTGCGCTACATACGTCACCTTCCGTGAAAACGGAAGGTCTAAAAGCAACAACCCTTGCTAGAAAACTCTTCTTGCTGCATCCCTTTAAGAGACTGGCTAATACCGAGCACGTTAGCATTATCCCCTGACATCAACCAACTCAATATCCTCCAATGCTAAGGGCTCACCTAAAAATATCTCACCAACAGTCTGAAAGCGTTTGATCGAATCCGTGACTAAATAATTGACTCTCCGATACAGCGAAGGCACATCATTGAGTAAATCCTGCTTTTCTAACAGACGATATAATGCAATTGCTGTTGCATGTGCTGAATCAACTATGCTCACGCCTTCAGGTAATATGCGCGTCAACAATGACTTGAACACAGGAAAGTGCGTACATCCCAACAACACGGTATCTTCATGCGTAAAATCATCCAAATAATATTTTAAAGCTTCGCGTGCGACTTGATTATTAACCATTCCTTCTTCTGCTAAAGCGACTAAAACACTACAGGCTCGAGTATTAATGACTGCGCGTGGTAATTGCTGGGCAATGAGCTGTTGGTATGCATTTGAAGCAATCGTTGTTTCCGTAGCCAAAACAATAACATGATTATTTTTAGTCGCCGCAACTGCTGCTGCAGCACCTGGAGCAACAACACCCAATACTGGCATGTCCGGTAACATGGATTGCAAATAGGGCAATGCCGCTGTAGTTGCTGTATTACAGGCTATAACCAAAGCTTTAATACGTCGCTCTACCAATAGCTTAGCCATTTGCATTGCATATTGTTTTACCGTATCGGGACTCTTAGTACCATAAGGAAGACGTGCTGTATCTCCCAAATAGACAAATGATTCTTGTGGTAACCCCTCTCGTAAGGCACGTAAAACCGTTAGCCCCCCCATCCCGGAGTCAAATACACCAATTGCTAATTGGTTTGTATTCAATTGTATTCCCCTCTTATTATTTTATTTACCGCCACTCGTCATTCTTGCAACGTTGGATGATACCCCTGCTTGTTTTTGCCTTTCTTCGGCCTCGTGCTCCATTTTATCTCGGAGTCCAGTAACCCCATCTTTAATGTGAGTTTGCTTCTGTATTTGTTTATCGACGTCTTTTCCAACTTTAGCTTGTTCTTTATTTTCTTTAGTCTCTTTTACCATATCGTCAATAGTGTCTTTTATAAGGTTTTCTCTTGGTTTAAAGTGTTGTTCATATATCGAGTTAGGGGCAAATCCCGTGTCTCTTCCAAACATCCCTTTTTGTCTTTGTTGCAAAGGATTAAACCCAGAGCCACCTCTTACTACTATTGCTTCAGGGGGAAATTGCATGTTCTTATTTTTCTCACCAAGAACAACCAGAGCAGTCCACATAAGAGCTGCCTCACGCTCTTTTCCAGGAGGGCTTTTTATCACTATTGGATTGTCTTTACTAGGTGGTGGATCCATATTTTTTAAAATTTGCACAGCATCTTGCATGTATTTTTGTATTTCCTCATCCAGAAGCTCTTGGCGCACGTCGTCAGGAAGATTATCGTAATCTATAGGAGAGTTAATTAATTCAAATTTTCCTGTTCTGGCTGCGTGAATACCATCTCCCTTCAGAGTGGCAGAAGCTTCTCCTCGATAATCGGGATCGTAGGTCATGCGTCTTGTAACATCAAGAGTTTTGGCAGTGTTATCTTTAGGATCCAGATATTGTTTCCGGGATAACTTATCAAAACAAATCACCTCATTAGGACCAGGTTTACCCGTTGATTTAAATAGTTGATCTTCATTTTGATTTGCCAAGATTATGGTAGAATTCAAGCCTCCTTTAGCAGATATAATTTGTTCTTGTTTAAGACCACGTGGCACTGCTGGTTTTTGTGCCGTTGCACGATCTTGACAATAAATCACGACCCCTTCTGGCATATAAACATTCTTTTGCGAACCAGTCATTACGTTTTCAATGTTTTTTAGTATCTTTGACAGTTTAGGTTGGACTTCATCTCGATAATAACGCAGTTCACGTTCAATAAGTTCTTCTTCTTTTGCCAATTCTTTTTTAAGCTTTTCTACATCCTTAATGATCTCATTACGGTCTTTTACTTGTTGATCATTAGCAGGAGGGTTGCTCAAAGCGGGAGGAACGGTGATCTGTTGTCGAGCTTTTACCTCTTCTAAAGAATGTTGAAGATGATCAATGATATTAATGCATTCCTTATTCAAACCTTTATAATGTGCCTGCGTTTCCCTAAGTACCTTTCCTGATTTTCCCTTCAATCCCTGGGCAAAAGCGGAGGCTTCTTCATCAAGTTTTTGTAGAGAAGATAAATTTCCTTTATGCTTCAATATCTCCTTATCCACTTGCTGCAGTTTTTCTAAGTCTCCTTTTAGTTGCACAACTGCATCCTTCATAGGTGCATTATCTTTTCCTTTAAATAGATTTTGTGTCTGCTCTTCTTTTATTGAACGAAACTCTGCTTGAGTAAGCTCTTTACTTAGGGCATCTTTAAAAGGAGCCACATTAGGCTGCTCAAGAAATGCGCTCAAAGAAGAACTGTTATTAAATGCCTCCATTACTTCATCAATATTTTCCGCCGTGAACTCAGCTGTTTTTTCTAACCTTAAAAGTACCCCGATTAATCTTTGCTTATCTTGATTTGCTTCTGAATCTGGTGGTCTGGCTTCAGTAACCAAGTCCTGCAGCCTGTCTAATAGATTTGTATTATGCACATGTTGATCTTTGATCGGCCCTTGGTTTGTTTTTGATGGCTCAAACTCTCCAGTACCTTTATTAAAATCAAGAGACTTACAAAACCCCGTTTTATCTAAAATCTGGCATTGAGTACAAAGAACGTCAAGTACCGCGCCATATTGGACGTTATCATCCAAATTACGTTGTGCTAATAAAACTTCATTGATATTTTTAATTTGTTGGTCATTAAGAGTAATAGGAGGTGTATATTGATATAAATGTTTAGCAAGTGCAGCATTATGTATCTGTTGAAAATCTGCATTTCTTTTGTTCTCTTCCAAGAGTGCCGTCATATCAAGATCTTTTCCTAAAGAATCTTTTTTTCCTAAATAAAATTGCAGTACATCTTTATCATTTGCTTTAAATATAAAGGGCAAATTTTCTTTATTTTCAAGAAGCTTCAGTTGTTTCTCATGGGGTAATTTATTAAAAACAGCAATTAATTGCTCATGTGTTTTCTCACCAAAACGTGCGGCAGAAGGGGCTGTAACAAGCGCTTTAAATTGCTGGATACGTGCTTCTTCCTTTAAAGCAGGAAGATGAGTATCTTTAATAAAATCAACATCAGTTCCTATTGCTAAAGCCATTTTGGTTTTAAATTCTTGAAGATTATTTGCTTTTACAAGGCTATCTAGTTGATCAGGATTCAGCTTTTTAATATGGTTTTTCAACAGGGCCACTTGAAGTGAAACCATATTTTCCTTAGTGACGCCTTGAGTAATAATATTATCATGATCGGGAACACCGTCTTTTAATGCGTCGGTTAACGTCTCAGGAGTTGTTGCTTTAAGCGCTGCTTGCAATTGAACAAGTACACCAATTCCATCCTTTTCCAATTTTGCTGGCAAGTATCTCTCACATAATTTCTTTTGAATATCCTTTTCAACCTCCGTCTTGGCACTCTCCTTAATATCAGTTCTACTAATATGTTCAAATTTTGGATCAGCTAACAAACCACCAATAAACAAATGCTCATTTTCGGCGCAATCTATGCTTAAAAGATCTTTTTTACCTAAGATCCACTCATTATCAAGTCTCCGAACAACTTCATCGAGATTTTTCAAGGCGTTTGTATGTTTGAATTCCTTGGTTCGCTCTTCAGCAACTTTTTTTATTTCACTTTTATTCTTCGTAAAAATTTCGCTGAGAGTTGCAGAACTTTGGGGGTCATCTACCGGATATCCAAGCGTCTTAGCATTCTGTAGAAAGTTAACCTCATTATTTTCATTTATTGCTTTAATTAATTTGTCCAATGCATCCAATTTATTTTGTGGCGCATTTTTTAAAAGTTTCATTAAAATAAGTTGCGCTGCATGTTCTTTAATGGAGCCAATAGAATCCTCTGTAAGAACTTTTTGACCTTTATTCACTTCATCAAATTTCTTATTTATATCAGGGTTAGGAGTGGAAGCCTCCCATCCAGGAACTTGGGTTAATACACGGTCCCTTGTTGCTAAATAAGCTCTGCATTCCTCTTCATTGTATTTTAAAATGTTAAGTAAAACGGCTTTATCCTCTTCGGAGTCATTTTTTAAACCAAGTTTTACTCGTTCTTCGGCGGCTTTTTGTTGGAGTTCGATGAAACTTAAGTCATCCTCGGGGTCTAAGAAATCGTCTTCCTGGAAATAATGAAGATCATCGACCTCTTTTCTCATTCCATACACCCCTTCCCATTTTTTCCTGCACTTCATTAGATCACCAAATTCTTTCCAGACCTTTGCATGATCAACTACCGCTTGCCTAAACGCATCATCATTTTCTTCAGTTAAATCTATCATTAGCAACGCGTCTATGGCGTTAATCCGATCTTCTATTGGGATCTCTGAATCCTTTTTATCGCGTAACTGACCTATCGCTTCATGTAATTTTGTATTCTTAGGCATAATTGGACTCCACAAACCCTTATGTATCTATTTTAAGCATTATTAATTAAAGAAACCTTAAGTTTTCATCACTTACCCAGATCTTGTATGTATAGATACAGTAAAGATGGACTAACTTATAACCATAGTATAGCAATTTTTCAAATATGAAATGCTTAAAATCATACTGCTAATAAGATTACTTTTCATTAACAAATTCTATACCCTACACAACAAACTACCCATAGTAGCCATTCTCCCTTGCGCGAGAAGGACAAAGCTATTAAGTCAATGGCAGTGCTTCTCTGTCAAACTCACTTAAAGTAGCACATTACCCCATCATCAAACATGAATAATTATCTAATTCGGGCACCCTATTAACATGATCTCTTTGCGGCTTACTCGAGAAAAATGAGAAACAACCGGGCTCTTTGGCTTTGTGTTGTGCCAATGCCTGGTTAATGGTTGAATTAATTTCCCATTGGGTTGAAGTCCAGCCATATAAACCACGTAATTGACGAATAATCCATAGCTTGCTGCGCAATTGACGGATGTATTTGACGCCTGCTGATTCCTCATCCGCGGAATAGCCATTGATGTCGTCTCTTAACTGCAGCAGCCGGTTCTCAAAATTTGGGTGCTGCTTATTGACTTCTATAAAACGTTTAATGCATTGCACAGCCAAATTTTTTTGAAATTTTAAACAAAAACGATGGTCTTCACCGATGTTTCTTAAAATCCGTTTAAACTCACCATAGGATATGCTGACTCTGATCTCTTGCAAATAAGGATTCGAATAACGATACGCTTTAACGGCCGAATCAATATCAGAAAGTTTATATAGATTTGTTTTGCGGGCACCATTATTTAATAAATGCTTCATTATAAAATAGGCATTTTTACCCACATTTTGATCATTGCGAAATGTATGAACACGCTCTAAAGCCACATCCAAAGGTGTTTTACCTTCTTTATTCTTTACATTAATAAACTGGCCAAACATACTGATTGTTTCTTCATAGCGATATTCACCCATTTTAATGGCAGTGTGTAATGGCGTATCTCCGTTTTCAAACCCAAATTGTTCATGGCACAGTTGTTTGTAGCGCACTATGGATTCTTGAACCTGTTGGATGAGCGTCTCATTAGGACTATGAGGCAGGAGAATTTCTTTAAGCAAGGCCTTTGTTTCTTGTTCATTCAATTGAGAAACATAATCACGAAATTCTTTAATGGAAAACAATACCGCACGCAAACGAGCAAGCCTTGCTGTCAAAGTTTGAGTCACCAAGGCAACTTGGGCACGATCAGAAGCCTTTTTGATATTGCGTGATTCTTTTAAAGTCTGCTCAATTAATTGCGTCGGAATCAAAATATGCTTATAAAAAGACTTCCATTTCGCCTTGATAAAGGCATCGTTGTTGCTTAGGCTGGCAAAAGCATCAATGTCTGCATAATTACGGTATTCCTTATTATCGAAGGGATTCGCAATATAACCAAATTTAGTAGGCCAGTAGGAGTTGCATGAATTCTTTAAACAGGCAAGAGACATCAAATCATCTACAGTAATGTCAAATGCATGTGCCCCATGAGTTAAATGGAAAGGCCTTCGCGTCTGAAAACCCATAATGCTGTCCACGAACATAAGATCATGATCGATTTTAAAAAATACCGCATGCGGTTTCCCAGCTTTTTCTACCAAGTAAAAACCAAAATTTCCTTTATGTAAATCATCTTCTTCGAGAGTATACGAAGTAGAAAGAATACTGGCTAAAGACTCATAATCAATGGTTAAAATATCGTTTGCTTCAGCAGCCACCAAACTTGCATAAAAACCTTGAGGTAGACTATTCAAAAAATAAATGGGGATGTCTTTTGAATCATTAACCTTTGCTTTTGTGTATCCACAACCAAGTTGTTGAGAATCAGTTAAGCTGTAAAAAGGATGTTCCAATCCTTCTTTTTTAGCGATTACATGGGACAAATGTTCAATAGCCAAACCGAGGACATTTTTATCTTTATCAATGACCAAATGGGAACTAGGGGTTAAATTCGGTAATAAAAACAGACGAGCCAACTGACTAAATGTAACTTCTAAACGGGAAAAATCAGCACAACCATGCTTATTCTTTTTATAAATGATCCGATTGCCAGTTGGCTTATGTATTGCCTTGAGGTAAGCCTCATGTCCTGAGGAATTTGAAACGGGTCCTGGAGTAATCTCTTCAACACGAAAATTGCCAGCCATGGGACATTAGAATAGGAGTAAAAATTGTACTAAATTTTACCACACAGTTTAATATAGATCAATGCTCATCCGATTCTATAGTCAAGTCACCCTCAGGCGAATCAAAATTTTTACCACTATTCAAACGAATTTGTAAGCCCACATTATTTTTGGAATCTGCATATTTAATAGCATTTTCCTCTGAAATCAAACCATTTTTATAAAGCTCTAATAAAGCCTGATCAAAGGTCTGCATTCCTTGCTCGGTACTCCGTTCCATAACCTCTTTAATCTCATCAATTTTTCCTTTCTCAATTAAATCAGAAACATAAGGCGTATTTAATAGGATCTCTACAGCCACCATTCGTTGATGGTTTACCCCAGGAATGAGACGCATGGAAATAATAGCTCTTAAATTCAGTGATAAGTCCAAAAGCACTTGCTTTCTTGCATCTTCAGGAAAAAAATTAATGATCCGATCCATCGCTTGATTTGCATTATTCGCATGCAAAGTGGAAATGCATAAATGGCCTGTTTCTGCGTAAGCGATTGCATGTTTCATTGCATTGCGCTCGCGAATTTCACCGATTAAAATCACATCTGGCGCCTCTCGCATTGCATTGACTAATGCATTATCGTAACTCATCGTATCTATGCCTACTTCACGCTGATCTACTATGGATTTTTTGTGCTGATGGAGAAACTCTATAGGATCTTCGATTGTTAAAATATGCCCACTTTGATTCTGATTACGATAATCAATCATTGCCGCGAGAGTTGTTGATTTCCCTGACCCAGTCGCACCAACAACTAAAACTAAACCACGCAATTCCATGACTATAGACTTTAAAATAGGTGGTAAGTTTAATTGCTCTATAGAAGGAATTTTATTTTTAATATAGCGCACCACCATAGAGATATCACCGCGTTGACGAAATAGATTAATCCTAAACCGCCCTACTGCAGGAATCGAAAGTCCCATATTCAGCTCCATTGTGGCTTCGAATTCTTTACGCTGATCATCATTCATCAAAGACAAAGCAATTTCAGCCATCTGTTGGGCTTTAAGCGGAACGTGGCCAATGGGCAAAATAACCCCCTCAATTTTAATATTCGGTGGAGCGCCTACACTAAAAAAGAGGTCTGAAGCACTTTTATCCACCATTAATTTAAAAAAAGGTGTTATGTCCATATATCCGTCTCCAGAAAGCGCATACTTTTCTTTTAGTATATTCTACTTGGGCTATTTTATAAGAAAAAATAACAATCGCGCTAGAAACCTCACCTTGCGCAATAACTTCAACAGCCCCCTGCTTGCCAAGAGGGTGAGGTATTTACCAAGACCGTAGAATTTTAATCGGACCCTACATTTTTTCTAAAACTTCATGCAGGTATTTCACAGGTTCTATAGTCATAGAGGAGTTATTCTGCTTAGGTGCATTAGCAAAAGGAATTATTGCGCGTTTAAAACCATGTTTTGCTGCCTCTTTTAGACGCTCCTGCCCGCTTTGTACCGGTCTGATTTCCCCCGCTAATCCCACTTCACCAAAAATAATGGTTTCGCGATCAAATACTCGATTACGCAAACTAGAAACCACTGCTGCTAATAAAGCCAAGTCTGAGCCTGTTTCTGTTACCTTTACACCACCTACTACATTAATAAATATATCTTGATCATAGGTTGCAATTCCCCCGTGCCGGTGTAACACAGCAAGTAATATAGCCAAGCGATTAGATTCAAGACCCACTGTAACGCGTTTGGATTGCTGTCCGTGTGCTTCATCAACCAATGCTTGTACTTCAACGAGCATGGGTCGTGATCCCTCCCAGGTCACCATTACTGCGCTTCCGGAAGTAGGTTCTGGTTGACGCGATAAAAAAATTGCGGAGGGATTAGCCACCTCTTTTAAACCTTTATCCGTCATGGCAAATACACCCAATTCATTCACTGCACCAAATCGGTTTTTAATAGTGCGAATGACTCGAAAACGACTGTCATTTTGTCCTTCAAAATATAAAACACTATCAACCATATGTTCTAAAACTCGCGGTCCTGCCAACGCACCTTCTTTGGTTACATGCCCCACTAAAAACACGGCTGTTTGGGTCATTTTGGCAAAACGGACTAACTGTGCTGCCGATTCTCTAACTTGACTAACCCCGCCTGGGGCAGAACTTATAGTTTCTGTAAAAATAGTCTGCACCGAATCAATCACAATAATCTTAGGCTTTTCTTTTTGCGCTTGGGCAATAATTGATTCAACTTGTGTCTCTGCTAGAAGCTTTAGTCCCTCTAACGGTAATCCTAAACGTTTGGCTCGCATAGCGACTTGCTGCAACGATTCTTCACCCGTTACATAAAGTACCGTTTCTTGGAGAGAAAGATTGGCGAGTGTTTGTAATAATAAAGTAGACTTACCTATGCCAGGATCACCTCCAATAAGAACTACTGAACCATAAACCAAACCTCCTCCGAGTACCCGATTTAACTCTGATAAACCACAATCCATACGTACTTCTTTATCCATAACCACATCTTCAACAGCAGTGACTACTGAACGCTGATTGACCCAAGATCCGCTACGAATATTGCGTCCTGCAGCTATAACGCCTTCTTCTGCAATCGAATTCCATGCGCCACAGTGGGTACATTGCCCAGCCCATTGTTTAAAAAGTGCTGCGCATTGATTGCATACAAATTGGGTTTTTGCTTTCATCTTGATTCCGTTATATTGGTTGATAGCTACTATACACGATTTACGCTATGGAGGCGTTATGATCTATGTCTTAAGTTTCACAGTCTATTTGCTTTAAGTACAACTGAATTTTTAAGTTGAATCCTCAGAGCAACCCAGTATAATCATTACATTTTGCACACTCAGGATAAATTCTATGAGCAAAGGCTTCCATTTTGAACAATCAATCACGGAATTGGAAGAAATTGTCAGGCAATTAGAAAAGGGTGAACTCTCTTTAGAAGATTCCCTCAAACAATTTGAAAAAGGAATAAACCTAGCACGACATTGTCAAGATGCATTGCTAAAAGCCGAACAAAAAATAGAACTATTAACTTCTGCTGAACCAAGCTCGGACGAACAATTAAGTGATTAGCAATTATATAAATCGACATGAAGCATTTCTGAAGCAGGTCATTGCCCATTCATCTGTTCCTGCGGTGATCATACGCTCTGCAATAGACTACTCTCTTTTCCCTGGTGGAAAAAGAATCAGGCCAATTTTAGTTTATCTTACTGGAAGCCTGCTTGATCTGGATCTAAATATTCTCGATGCTATTGCTGCTGCAGTAGAATTAACCCATTGCTACTCTTTAATTCATGATGACCTTCCTGCAATGGATAATGATGATTTACGCCGCGGAAGACCAAGTTGTCATAAAGCATTTGATGAGGCTACTGCGATTTTGGCTGGGGATGGCATGCAAGCATTAGCTATTGATGTGCTTTTAACTTATCTTCCCCACTTGGTGCAACCTGAGCGCGTCATATCCATAACTCGCGAGCTTGTTCAAGCAACTGGTATCAGCGGGATGGTAAGCGGGCAGAGCCTCGATTTATCTGAATTAGCAAAATCGTCTGTTGATGACGAGCGACTCAAAGAAATCCACCATCTTAAAACTGGACGACTTATCCTTGCATGCATCGAAATGGTTTTGAGAATACAATCAACCCCTGAAGCGTATCAATCAGCTTTGCGAACTTATGCGAACCACATTGGTCTTGTCTTTCAAATGCAAGATGATTATTTAGACTACCATGCTCCAGCTGAATTTTTGGGTAAAGGACGTTCTTCTGATTTGGCGAACCAAAAAACTACTTTTGCTACTTTATATACCAAAGATAAATTAGAGCTGGAAATCAGCAAACATTATCAAATTGCTCTCGATGCATTACAAATATTTGGTCAAAAAGCACTCTTATTAATTGATTTAACTAAAGAATTGCAAGAACGTAGTAATCGATTTTAACCTCTTTAAATTGCTTATGGTCATCAGGTGTTACCTAGGAAAATTGACACCTTTTATCCTCTTTTCTCTGTAAAAACTACTATACTTAAATGTGTATTAATTGAGCAATAAAGCATATAAAGGAGCTCATATGTTCTTTAAAAACGACACATCTAACCCGCAAAAAAAAACCGATCCGATTGAAGAAGAGTTGAAAAAATCACTTAAAGGCGACTTATTAAACAATGAACCATTTATAAAAAATTGCGTAAAAATAGAAAATTTTCTCATGGATAAAGACGCTGTAGACCAACAGCTTATTCGTTTAAATGATCTACTCGCAACCAAGTTAGAAAATAGCAACTTAAAAGTAGGTAAAAAAGCAACGAAGCAATTACGAACACTGATTCAAGAACTACTAACCAGTGCCGGATTTAGAGAGGGAATGATCCAAACAATTGGCGATAAAGGATTGAGCAAAGAGGATTTTATGTTTTTAACCTCTTCAGGATTTATGCTCAAAGACAGTAGCCTTCGTGGTAAACCTCATGGCGAATTTACTCATGCTATCCAATGGTGTTTAATTATATTAAAACAACAAGAAGATCCGACTTTTCTTGATAATATGGAGATAAAAGATATTTGTAATCATATTTTTAAACTTTTAGGTCATGAAGATTCAACAACAAAATATCCATTTAATTGTTGGGACCAGCTTGTTGACAGGGCAGAAGACGATGCTCGATCGCCAGAATGGCTTTCTGGGCATATTCAGGATAACGAAAATGAGGATTACCCGTTATTAGCTGAAATGATAAAATTAAGAACTGAAAAAGGTAAAGGTTCTCTCTCTAAATCACACTTAGAAGAGAAGCTAAAAAATCCCCCTGAACGGTATGAAAAACATCCTGAAATTGAAGATATTCTTATGCCTAAATTGAATAAGTAAGATTGCCTCTACTGTTTTAATCCATTTAGCAGTAGAGGATACATAGCCCTGGTTGCAAGCTCATTAGGCTCAGTCATGTATTTTTGTATCCTACCTCACCCACTTATTTGCGCCTTGTCTCGAACTTAATGGATGATGCTCTAGGTAATTTAATAAAACCAAAAGCAGACCAACTGCAGCATGAGGCTAACTTTTAAGCTTCACTATTTGGGATACTGGCACCATTGTTTCTATTCCGAACTCTGTTTTCCTTTGCTCCCCCTTCCAGGCATGTCCGTAAACTACTTCATAAGTCAGAGGGTATTTTCCGTTGTCGGTTTGCATTGCGGTATAGTTTTGTTTAAATTGTTGCCAAGCTGTTTTTCCAGTTAATCCTTGGTTTCTTTTGGGATTAATGTTTTTGACTCCTTGAGCCTTCAAAGACTGTAACAATTTAGGCAAACTTTCATAATGCACCGCCAACAATTCCATATCGATAACTGGATCTAAGAAATGTTCCGACATTAACCAGTCCCCTACATCATGCATGTCAGCAAATTCATTAACGTGTGCGTAATGGTTCACGCCAAACCAAGCGGCTTTTAATTCCTGAAACGTGTCAGGCCCTAAGGTAGTAAACATCAAACATCCATTGGGCTTGATGATTCGATTTAATTCACGAAAGACCGAAGTTAAATGCCCCCCCCAATGAATCACTTGATTGGCAAAAACCAAATCAAACGCCCCATCGGCAAAAGGCATACGTTCCATGTCTGCTGCGACTAAAGACCAGCGACGCCGCCAACCTTGTCTTTTTCGTGCCTGTAATAACATGATCTGGGCTAAATCCAAACCTACAACTTGGGCTTTGGGATACATCCGCGCTAATTCTTGAGAAAAGAAACCTGGGCCGCAGCCTAAATCCAAAATGCGTTGCGGTTTCATGCTTAAATAATGCAAGCGCTCTAATAGACGCCCCCCTATTTCTTGCTGTACTTTAGCAGCAACTTCATATTCGGCGGCATGTCGATTAAATGCCTTGCTAATTTCATAGATAACAGCCATTATAGAACCAGGAAAGATTAAAGGAATCCAACTTACTCGTGCGTCAAAAAATATGGAGTTTAGCACAAAGTTTACGTATATACTCAATATGTATCTTATGTAATCAATACCACAACAACAAAATGGCCGTGTGTTCACATTGCCTTGAACTCATGCCTTTGCTAGGCCCTGGTTGTCGCTATTGTGCTTATCCCTTACCTGACACCCATTTTCTCGTCTGCGGAAATTGTATTAAAAAACCACCCTCTTTTGATAGAGCATTCATAAAGTATACTTTTGAAGAGCCACTGCGAAGCCTTTTACATCAATTCAAATATCATGAGGGGCTATATCTTACATCTTTTTTAAGCTATTTAATTTTTAAATCACTATCAAACCAAGCAGATATGCCTCAGTGTTTGATCCCTGTCCCCATGCATTCACAACGAATCAAACAACGTGGATTTAACCAAGCCGCCGTCTTAGCTCGTTCTTTAGCTAAAAAATTACAGCTCCCTTGTAATTTATTCAGTTGCCAAAAAACGCTCAACACAAAACCTCAAGCAGGTCTGGATGAAAAACAAAGGAGAAAAAATTTACGCTCTGCCTTTATAACCCAAAAACTTCCTTATCAGCATGTCGCCATTATCGATGATCTTCTTACCACCGGTAATACCGCAAATGAACTGGCACGCACCTTAAAGAAATCCGGAGTAAAGCAAGTGGATGTTTGGTGTTGCGCGCGCACCATAGAAAAACAGTGAAGACTTAAATTTTTTAATTAACTTAAAGTCTTTGCAAATCATTCATTAATAAATGAACTAATACCACGCAAAATATAATAAACACCAGTCTATGCAATAAAAGCTCCATCGCCACGGATACGGGTTTGCCGCGGATTTTTTCAATTAGAGCATAAACTATAGATCCTCCATCTAAACCTGGAATTGGAAATAAGTTTATCACCGCAACGGCAAGGCTTAACGTTGCGATAAAAAACATAAAAACCACTATTCCCTGGGTCAGCGAGGCCACTGAAGCAGCAAAAATGCCTATAGGACCTAGCAGTGCCGAAAAAGGGATTACTCCTGAAAATAACTGTTTTAATACCATTAGAAAAAAATAAATCATATGCATCATCGTGGCATTAGCCTGATAGAGTGCATCAACAAATGATGAAGCACGTAATTCACTTTGAGCGGCAGCTAAATTGGGCTCAATACCTAATTGCGCTAATAAAGATAATCTTGCTCCACGAAATTGTACATGGCTTAAATCAAGCATTGCCGTGGTCTGTTTGCCATCGCTGCGATTAAGCACTACAGGAATATCTTTTTTCCCCCAAAGAATCACTAACTGCATGCCCACATCACTCCAAGTTGGGGTGGCATGCTCACCAATAGATACAAACTTATCCCCTGAAAGCATGCCTGCTTGAGCGGCCGTGCTGTTAGGCTGCACTCCTTTGATTTCAGGGACATGGTAGCTAAGACCCAAAGAAAATACGATAACAAAGGCAAACCACGCAGTGATGAGATTGGCAACTGCTCCTGCTAACAAAATCAGAATACGCTGCCAAACTGGCTTCTTATCAAAACATCCCGGGTATTTTGCTGGCTTTACGGGACTAATTCGAGTGTTCTCTAATTGGACATACCCTCCCAAAGGAAAAAATGCCCATACCCATTCACAGCCGCTTTTGCCTCGCCAACGCAATAATGGCTTACCAAATCCTATGGAGATTTTTTTAATTTTTACTTGAAAAAAACGAGCTAATATTGCATGCCCACCCTCATGTATCCCTACTACAAGGATTAATGTGAGTATTATGGCGATAATTGCCAAAAGCATAGGTCACTCCTTTATCGTGAACGTGTGTTATCTACAACTAATTGCAGTACTGGAACTTTTTTTCCTTTACTCGAACTCAGTTCATATCCTTGACGATAAACTTCAAAAATTCGATACGCCTGATTTGATTCACTATCAATTAATTCCACGTCATCCCCTTGCTCATCAAGCAAAGTTACTGTTAAATGAATTTCACGAAATCCGGCGATTTGATAACGCTCCTTAAATAATTCTAATACACGTGCCAGGCTTTGTGTCGCTTCTTCACCACTATGCTCGCCTTGTAAGATTATGTCCATGATTCATTCCCCTCGTCAACTTGGGCATTTGAACAAAAACCCTCTACTATTGTTAGCGGCAAAACAACAATGTACTTTAATTTTACAAGAAGATATTTTCGAATCTTTTAATGCGTTATCTAAGCACTACTGAAGGCGAAGTGCGGCAAGAAACAGAGCACAGAACAAAAATGTATTAGCAGGTATGTTGACGAAGCAATTTAGTTCCTCACAATAGCGTTTAGAAAAGCGCGTTAATGGTAAGTAAATAAGCTCCGCAGCAACAATTCCAATAAATATGCCCCGGGTACACTACAAATTTAACAGGTAATCGTTTACAATTCACCGATTAACTCAATAATTTCAAATTCACTAATTCATAATCTTATGGTGTTTGTTGCTTGCGGACTCAATCATAAAACTGCTCCAATAAACGTGCGTGAAAAAGTCGCCATGACTCCGGCTGCCCAAGATTCGTTGCTCAACAGCTTATTCACTCTCTCAGGGGTCAATGAAGCTGCTATTTTATCTACTTGTAATCGCACAGAAATTTATTGTGATACACACGACCCGCAGGCTCTTACACATTGGCTCGCCCAAGAACATCACTTATCGTATGAATCGTTGTCTCCTTTTTTATACTTATATAAAGGCCATGAAGGGATAAAGCATACGTTACGAGTCGCTAGCGGTTTGGACTCGATGATGATTGGAGAGCCACAAATTCTTGGTCAAATGAAACAAGCTTATCAACATGCGTGTAATCTGGGCACCATAAAAACAGAACTGCGCCCGATTTTTGAATATATTTTTAGTGCATCAAAACGTGTACGCACTCGAAGTGGCATAGGTACCAATCCTGTTTCAGTAGCTTATGCTGCGGTTCAACTTATTGGTCAGCTCTTTACAAACTACAAATCCCTCAATGTCTTTTTGATAGGTTCAGGCGAAACTGCTTCTTTAGTAGCAAAGTATTTACACCAACAAGGTGTGAATCATTTCATGGTAGCAAGCAGAACCCAAGAAAATGCTGAGAAGCTTGCTAAAACCTTTAATGGAAAAACAATTCCTATCAGCGATATCGCTCAACATCTGTCTCAAGCTGATGTTATTGTTTCTGCAACAACTTGCCCCATTCCATTTATTAATAAAGATTTGGTAATGCAAGCATTAGATCAAAGAAATCATGCCCCCATGTTCTTTTTAGATTTAGCAGTTCCTCGAGATATTGAGGCCGATGTCAAAGAAATCGCACAAGTACACCTCTACAATATTGACGATTTACAAGCGATGATAGAAAAAGGCATCGAAGAAAGACGCCTTGCTGCATTTCATGCAGAGCAATTAGTTGATGAAGAACTGAAAAATTACATTCGCAAACACCGTTCTCTTAAAGCCAAAAAGGTTATTTGTGATTATCGTAACCAAATGTCTGATTTGGCACAAAAAGAATTGCAACGTGCTTTAAAAAAGCTTTCTGCAGGCCAATGTCAGCAGCTTGTTTTAAATGAGTTTAGCGAACGGCTGGTGAATAAGCTTACCCATAATCCCACAGCCGGCTTAAGACAAATAGCCAAAGACGGCCGAGAAGATTTATTTACCTTAGCACAATATCTTTTTACTACTACAACACGTCAATCATCTTATGAAGAAATCTCTTGAACTAAAACTGCAGCAAATGCTGGAGCGTTATCAGGAAGTGGGACGCTTACTATCTGAAGCATCCGTTATTGCTGATCAAAATCAATTTAAAACTTTGTCAAAAGAATACGCACAATTAGAGCCTATAGCGACTTGTTATGAAACATATATCGAAGCAAAAAATAATGTGTCTTCTTTAGAGGAGTTACTTGTTGGAGAAGATAAAGAGTTAGCAGCCATGGCTGACGAGGAGTTAGCAAGCGCCAAAAATGAAGTAGAAGAGCTCGATGAACAGCTACAATGGCATTTGATTCCCAAAGATCCTGATGATGAACGCAATATTTATCTCGAAATCAGGGCAGGAACTGGTGGCGATGAAGCAGCGATTTTTGCTGGTGATCTTTACCGTATGTATATTCGTTATGCAGAAGAGCAAGGCTGGCAACAGGAATTAATTAGTGCAAGTCATGGTGAACATGGAGGATATAAAGAGATCATCACGCGTATTAGTGGTAACGCTGTTTATTCACAACTCAAATTTGAATCTGGAGCTCATCGTGTACAACGTGTTCCTGAAACTGAATCCCAAGGGCGTGTACATACCTCGGCCTGTACTGTGGCCATCTTACCTGAGGTTGACGAAATTGATGACATTCAAATTAACCCAGATGATCTACGTATAGACACCTACCGCTCCTCGGGAGCTGGTGGACAGCACGTCAATAAAACAGACTCTGCTATTCGCATTACCCATATACCTACGGGTGTCGTGGTGGAATGTCAAGATGAGCGTTCTCAACATAAAAATCGTTCTAAAGCGATGTCCTTACTTAAAACACGCTTGTTGGATGCAGAACAAAGTAAACAGAAGAAAGAGCAAGCACAAACCCGTAAATCACTGGTGGGAACAGGTGATCGTTCTGAGAGAATTCGTACCTATAACTATCCCCAAGGTCGTTTAACGGATCATCGAATTAATTTAACAATCTATCAATTAAACGATGTAATGGAAGGTAAGCTTTCTTTAGTGATTGAACCCTTAAAGCGTGAATATCATGCTGAGTTACTGGCAGAACTAGGACGAAATGATTAGCATTGATAGAGTTCTGAAACAAAATCCAGAGAGAGAAGCAGAAATTTTATTAGGCTATGTTTTAGATAAAACCAGAGCCTATCTCTTTGCTCATCCTGAAGCATTGCTTACGCCCAAACAATTAGCTGCATTTGAACATTTAATGGCTCAAAGAGCTCAAGGAATACCCATTGCTTATCTCATGGGCCAACGTGAATTTTGGTCCCTTGATTTAAAGGTCAATGAACATACTTTAATTCCACGCCATGAAACAGAACTACTTGTGGCATTAGCCTTAGAATTTATCCCTGATCAGCCTGATACTCATATTCTTGAGCTAGGTACTGGCAGTGGGGCTATAGCCTTAGCTCTGGCCAAAGAAAGACCAAACTGGCGAATTGTTGCGTGCGACATTAGCGAAGATGCACTAAAAGTTGCAAAAGAAAACGCTCAAAACAACAAAATAGAAAATATAAATTTTTTTCTATCTAACTGGTTTAGTGGAATTCCGCAGCATCAATACCATGCTATTGTAGCCAATCCACCCTATATCGCAGAGGACGATCCTCATTTGCAACAAGGTGATCTACGTTTTGAGCCACGAAATGCACTAGTGAGTAGTCAAGAAGGCTTAGCTGATCTACAATGTATCATTGAACGCGGTTATGAATATCTTTTGCCTCAAGGTATACTTTTGCTTGAACATGGATTTGATCAAAAATTTAAAGTACAAGCTATACTTAATAGATTAAGGTATAAAAGTATAAGATGTTGGCAAGACATCCAGGGTCATGACAGAGTAAGCGGGGGCTGGCGATAATATTATTGATGATACAATAGTTTTTTGGTATACCTAAACCCTTTCCTTTCTGTAGTCCCAGGTTAAACGCTGGGGAGGGAGACTAAAAATGACCGAACAATTAATTGATAAAAATAATGAGAGACAATACAACGTGAAAAGCGACGCAATAGGTAGCATGGGAATTACCCCCTATCAGGAAACTGCGGGGGAAGAATATATGAATGAAAAGCAGTTGGCACATATTGAAAAAATATTGCTAGCTTGGCGTCAATCATTAATGGAAGAAGTGGATCGTACTGTGACCCATATGAAGGACGAAGCTGCTAATTTTCCCGACCCATCAGACAGGGCAAGCCAAGAAGAAGAGTTTAGCATCGAATTACGCACACGTGACCGCGAACGTAAACTTATCAAAAAAATTGAAGATGCATTAGAACGATTAAGAAATGAAGATTTTGGTTATTGTGAAGCATGTGGTATTGAAATTGGCCTCAAACGTTTGGAAGCAAGACCTACTGCAACCTTATGTATTGACTGCAAAACTTTGTCAGAGATTAAAGAAAAACAAAATCAAGGCTCTTAATAGCTACTTTCTTACCTAAGAAAAAGAGAGCTATTCTGCTTTTTTTAATTAACGAATTAGGCATATGTAGACGCCAACACGCGTACATCACCCCTCCGTGAAAACGGGGGGTTACTTGCCTATATGACCTCTTCAATTTGTCGTAAATGTCGGGCAACCGACCCTTTATTTTTTTCGAAAACAGCTGTAGCATTATGAATCATTTGCTGTCGGAGCATGGAATTTGCATGCAACTTAATAATGCCATCAATTACTTCTTTTGCACTTCCTGCTAATAAAATACCTTCGGCCGCCTCTAACTCATCACAAATCGCTTTAAAATTATGGACTTGATGCCCACTTAACACTGGAACATTCATCGCAATAGGCTCTAATACATTATGCCCACCAACAGGAACAAGGCTTCCTCCTACAAAAGCATAATCACTAATTTGATATAATCCTAGAAGCTCACCTAAACTATCGAGTACAACAATCTCATTTTCCGGATTCAGGGTGTGTAAGTCAGAACGCAACCCTGTTTTAAATCCAGATTGAAGGCATAATTGATAAACAGCTTGAAAACGTTCGGGGTGGCGCGGAGCAATTAATAAAATTACATCGGGAATTGCGTGTTGTAGGCGCTTCAACTGAGACAAAATCTGTGCTTCTTCATTTTCATGAGTACTTGCGGCAATCACTGCGATACGTGCCGATCCCCAGTGTCTTTTTAAATCACTAAAACGTTGGCTTTCGATGCTATTCGTTTGTAAATCAAACTTCATATTTCCTAATACATGTATTATTTCTTCTCGAGCTCCCAAAGTAATAAAACGTCGTGCATCCTCTTCTCCTTGGGTCAAAATAGCAGAGAATTTATTTAAAACAGGTTTAATGAGACATTTAATTTTCTTATAGCCTTGTAAAGAATCATCCGATATGCGTGCGTTGGCAAGTAATAATGGAATTTGAGCGGTTTGCGCCTGATAAATTAAATTAGGCCATAACTCGGTCTCCATAATCACACCTACTCGAGGTTTAATTCGTTGATAAAAGCGTTTTAATGCGCCGGGAAGATCATAAGGCAGGTATTGATGCATCACCTTATTGCCAAAACGAGCTTGTACGCGCTCAGAACCCGTTGGCGTCATCGTAGTCACCAACAAAGACCAATTTTTATCAAGCATTGCATCGATTAAAGGAGTAGCGGCAATAACTTCTCCTAAAGAAACAGCGTGCACCCAAACATCAACCGGTTTATACTCATAAGTACTTAGGAAAAAACGTTCTGCTATGCGTTTTCGATAAGCAGGTAAGCTTTTCCCTTTCCACCACAAACGTATTAAAATAAAAGGGACAAGCAGATACATCAAAAAAGAGTAAAAAAATCGCATATAAAACCAAACCCAAAAAGCGACAGTATATACTTAAAATATGGTATAAAGCGATAAAATGACATAATTTTGAAGGATCCTTGCTGATGACTTTTCGGGACTTCTTTATCATCACTACCTGGTGGGGGAAAATTATTGGCGCATGTTTTGGCTATTTAATTGCTGGACCTACGGGAACACTCTTTGGTCTTTTAATAGGTAATTTTTTTGACAGAGGTTTATCCCAATACTATTCCAACCCTCATTGGTCTTATTACAGTGAAAAGCGTAAAAACGTCCAAAAGACTTTTTTTGAAGCGACCTTTTCCATTATGGGGCATTTAGCCAAAGCGGATGGTCGCGTAACCGAAAATGAACTAGCGGTTGCACGTCAATTCATGGAAGAAATGCGTTTAAGCAAGGAACAAAAAATCGTAGCAAAACGTTTATTTAATGAAGGCAAACAACTCGATTTTAATCTAAATGAAATTCTCGAACAATTAAAAAAGTCCTGTAAAGATAATCGAGATTTACTCAGGTTATTTCTCGACATTCAGTATCGAGCAGCTCTAACTGATGGTCTTAGTACAAAAAAAATTCAACTGTTGGATGTTATTTTTTCCAAACTAGATTTTGCACCACTGCATAGACAATATCGATTTTATGAAGATTTTGGTACTAGTTATTCATATGAGCAACCCAAGGATGATGAGTCACAATCACAACAATATTCCTCATCTGAATCCTACTCGTCCTACAGCAGATATAATTATCAATCCACTAAATCAAATTTGGATTATGCATATGCGCTTCTGGAAATAGCCCCTAATGCAAGCAAACAAGAAGTAAAACGTGCCTACAGACGCTTATTAAGCCGAAATCATCCTGACAAATTAATTGCTCAAGGATTACCTCAAGAAATGATTAAAATAGCTAATGAAAAAACTCAAAAAATAGTCAAAGCATATGAACTAATTTGCTCCAGTAAAGGATGGTAGCTATCCATCCTCGAGGACCACCCAGTTGACTTTTAATTATAGGTTCAGCCTAAACTTCCAATATTATTTCTCTTGTTTGCGCTTAAATCCTAATGCTCGCAAACGCTGATCAACTGTAGGATGGGTTGCAAATGCAGTGTTAAGCGACTTCGCAGGATCGATATCTGAAGGGTCAAAAAGATAAGAAGCATGCCTTACTTGTTCATGAGCTGTATTACCATATTCTTCTGCATAACGCGTTGCATATTGTTTATGATCGACACTTATTTTAAGTAAAGCACGAGCCAAAGGCTCATTGTTCCGCATTAACTCCACGCATCCAGCATCCGCCATATATTCGCGGGTGCGACTTAAAAACAAGGTCAATACGACTGTAATTAAAGGCACGAGATAGCGCAGAATCATAATAACCATAACCAAGCGATTATCTTCACGCCGCTCATCATTACCTCTAAAAAGGACAGAATAAAATAACACATCAACAGCCATCAAAAGAATATTACTCAAGATAGCGACTGTTAAAGTTAATCTAATATCAAGATGGCGAATATGGCTTAGCTCATGAGCCATCACTGCTTGGATCTCTGCTCTATCCAATTTTTCCATTAAGCCTCGCGTAATTGCGACCATTGCCGATTTTTCACTATAGCCGCTTGCAAAGGCGTTCATATAATCAGCTTCAATAATATATACACTGGGCATGTAGTCTAATCCAGCTGCAATCGTCATTTCTTCTACGACATTATACAGTTGCTTTTCTTGTAAATTATTGGCTGTTTCTGGGGTAATTTCTCGATAATCAGTGCCCAATAACATAATCCGATCATAAAATGCATAGGTAATAATTAATGAAACTACGGCAAAACCAACCATAAGAATGGTGCCATAAGGAATAACTTGTAGACGGAGCAATACGAGAACACTTTGCTCAAGTGTAATATGAGGAAAATAAAGAGCTTGTAATATAGCAACGTCAGCAACGCAGCCAACTACAAAATAAATTCCAACATAAAACATCATCACCAATAATGTCTTGTGCTTATTTCGTCGAATTTGGGCGCGCCAATCGACAGCTTCGCTATCATAATCTTCAAGACTCATATTTTAAACTCAAAATTTTACGGTATAGTCTTCTTTAACTTTAATTTGCTCCTCGGAAAGTCCCCAATAAACAAAGTCCTTATCTAAGGAAGAAGAAAATATTGATACGATTATTGATTCAAAAAATGATTTTTTCTTAGCGTTATAACGTTCTATAGCGTCGTTATATGCTTGTTTCGAATAAGCTAATTTATTTTCGGTGTTGACTATTTCCTCTTGTAATTGCATCACATTTTGACTTGCCTTTAAATCAGGATATCGCTCAAATACCACATTAAGACCCGATGCAATTTGAGAGATTTGATTTTCTGCAGCAATACGTCCCTGTTCGTCCCCTGTGGCTTTTGCTGCTTGAGCCTGATTACGTAAAGCAACTACATCTTTTAAAGTAGTTTGTTCGTAATCCATATATTTTTTTACAGCCTCAATTAAAGACTCAAATACTTTAAAACGACGATCCAGTTGGATATCAATTTGTTTTTTATCATTATTAATTGCTTCAATAAACTGAATTAGAGTATTGTAGATACTAATAGCCCATATCAGGATCAGGACTACTATAACTATCAGAACAATAAAAAAGTACTCATTTCTATATCCTATGCAAAATTTCCTACAATTAAGTTATAGACCGAAAATTATAAAAAAAACAGTATAACCAAGGCTACGTTTCTACACTTTTATCTATTTTTAGTAAAGAAATAAATGAATTAATTCCTGTAAAATAGAGTTGACTAGCAACGGATTATAAAATGAGATAAATCAATGAATAACAATAAACTCGGGTGGTGTATCCATTTTCTATCCTACTATTTATGTTGGATAGCCTGCTTTTATTTTGCAGCACAAAACGACATATACCTTGGACCCATCATTGGTTTTTTAATTATTGCCGTACAAATTAGTTGGCAATTAATTAATCGCCTACCTTACTTAAAAGCGCTTTATTTTGCCCTTTTTATTGGCTTGATTGGTTCTATTACCGATACAATTTGGCTGCACCAAAACTATATTTATTTTAAAGCTAACCCTTTTGCTCCTTATTTCACAGCTCCATGGATGATATGTATCTGGTTAAGTTTTGGCTTAAATTTGATTATTCTTAATGAAAAATTGACACGCTATTATTTCACTTGGTTTTTGCTTACTCTTTTTTTGATGCCATTTGCTTACAAAATTGGTGCCACATGCAATATAGTGGTTATCGAACGAACTTACCCCTTTTATTTTTCTGTAGGAATTACATGGGCCTTACTTTTACCTCTAAGTTTTTACCTGTATCATCATTTCAAAAAATTCGATGTAATAGACGCTTAATTTGCGTTAATAGGTTTTGTTATACTCGCAAAATGGGTTTCAAAAATTGCCCTGTGTAGGACTGCTCACATTCAGCTACTTGCTCGGGAGTGCCTGTAGCTACAATACGACCGCCTTTACTGCCGCCTTCAGGCCCCAGATCAATAATCCAATCTGCCGTTTTAATCACGTCCAAATTATGTTCAATGATAATAACGGTGTTCCCCTGCTCGCGCAAACGAAATAGAACAGCCAATAACTGCTTGGTATCGTGAAAATGTAAACCAGTGGTTGGTTCATCAAGTATGTACAAAGTGCTTCCCGTACCTCGTTTGGATAATTCGCGGGATAACTTGATACGTTGTGCCTCTCCTCCAGAAAGAGTTGTTGCACTTTGCCCCAGTTTTATATAAGACAAACCGACATCCATCAATGTTTGGCATTTCCTAGCTAATGCAGGAATCGCTGAAAAGAAATGGCTCGCATCCTCAACCGTCATTTCTAAAACTTCATGAATATTTTTTCCCTTATATTGAATGTCCAATGTTTCTCTATTATAACGCTTGCCTTTGCATACATCACAGGAAACATAAATATCAGGAAGAAAGTGCATTTCAACTTTAATAAGTCCATCTCCCTGACATGCCTCACAACGGCCACCGCGTACATTAAAACTAAAACGTCCTGGCTGGTAGCCACGGGCACGGGACTCAGGAGTAGCAGCAAATAATTCTCTAATATGGGTGAAGATACCTGTATATGTAGCAGGATTAGAGCGAGGAGTCCTCCCAATTGGGCTTTGGTCAATATCGATCACTTTATCACACAAATTTAATCCTAAAATTTCTTTAGCTGCTCCTGGAGTATATAAACTCGCTCTATTTAACAAATTTGCCGCACTTGGATATAAAGTATCATTAATCAAACTGGATTTACCTGAACCAGAGACTCCCGTAATACAGGTTATTAAACCTAAAGGAATACTCACATCGACACTCAGTAAATTATTACAAACAACCCCTTTTAAATGGATCATTTTGTCTGGATTAACGGCTAATCGAGCGGCCGGAATAGAAATTGACTGTTTTCCTGATAGATATTGACCCGTTAATGAAGCTGGATTTTGCATCACCTCTTGAGGTGTGCCATAAGCAACAATTTCACCTCCATGTACGCCTGCACCAGGACCTATATCTAAAACAAAATCAGCATTCCGAATAGCATCTTCATCGTGTTCAACAACAATTACGGTGTTCCCCAGATTTCTTAAGTGCATTAAGGTTTTTAATAATCGATCATTGTCGCGTTGATGTAAGCCTATAGATGGCTCATCCAGAATATACATCACACCAACAAGTCCCGAACCAATTTGACTGGCTAAACGAATGCGTTGTGCTTCCCCCCTGATAACGTTTCAGCACTACGAGCTAATGAAAGATAATCCAAACCTACATTCACAAGAAAACCTAATCGCTCAACAATTTCCTTGTTTATTTTTGCTGCAATCTCACCTTTGTATCCGGTCATACGCAAATTTTTAAAAAAATCATAAGCGTTCTCAATTGAATAGGCAGTAATTTCAGGTAAATTTTTATTATCAATAAAGACATGGCGTGCCTCAACGCGTAATCGTGCACCTTGGCAGCTCAAACAAGGTCTAGACGACAAGTATTTGGCAAGTTCTTCACGAATCATTCCTGAATCAGATTCACGATAACGACGTTGCATGTTGGGAATAATACCTTCAAATGCATGACGCTTTACCATTTGTCCGCCGCTAGGCCTGTGATAATGAAACTCAATAAGCTCCTGTCCGCTTCCATATAAAATAATATGACGCATTTTTTCAGGCAAATCACAAAAAGAGGTATTTGTATCAAACCCATAATGGACCGCCAGTGATTCCAGCATTGAATAATAATAGGTGGTTTTTTTATCCCAACCACGAATAGCACCCTCAGCTAAACTAGCCGTTTGATCATGAACCACTCGTTCGGGATCAAAAAATTGATCCACACCCAGCCCATCACAGCTAGGGCACGCACCCACCGGATTATTAAAAGAAAAAAGTCTTGGTTCTAATTCACTAAGACTATAGCCACATTCAGGGCATGCAAATTTTGAAGAGAACACCAGTTCATTAAATTGATTATCCATGGAGGCGACAAGAGCGAGACCTTCGGCTAAATTTAAAGCATTTTCAAATGACTCACTTAATCGTTGGGCAATTTCTGGCCTCACTTTAAAACGATCTACCACTACTTCTATAGTATGTTTTGTACGTAAACCCAATTTAGGGGGAGCATCCAATTCATAAAGTTCACCATCAATACGGGCTCGCACATAACCTTGGGCTTGTAACTGCTGTAAAAGCTGAACCTGTTCTCCTTTACGTTCACGTACTACTGGGGCCAAAATCATCACTTTACTATCAGGAGGTAACGCCAAAACCTGATCCACCATTTGACTAATGGTTTGTGCATGTAAACTCTCATGATGAGTCGGGCAGCGAGGCTCTCCTACTCGAGCATAAAGTAACCTTAAATAGTCATAAATTTCAGTAATAGTCCCAACTGTAGAACGAGGATTATGAGAAGTTGCCTTTTGCTCGATTGAAATTGCGGGGGATAAACCCTCAATGGAATCAACATCAGGCTTTTCCATCATAGCCAAAAATTGTCGGGCATACGCGGATAAAGATTCTACATAACGGCGCTGTCCCTCCGCATACAAAGTATCAAAAGCCAAAGAAGACTTACCTGAACCAGATAACCCTGTAATGACGATCATTTTATCTCGTGGTAAATCCAAGTCGAGATTTTTTAAATTGTGGGTTCTTGCGCCCCGTATCGAGATAACATGCATATAATTCAATCAATGACTTAAAAGTAGCCTATTGTTTTTTTACTTAAAGAGGGTAAATTATAAGATAATACGATAAAAATGTGGAGCATTTAACCCAATTAAGTATCTGCTCTAGTAGTTCGTTTTTTTTAGACTGTTTTTATCAGGGATTTAAGTTTATTTTGTAGGCATTTGTAACTCCTAATTATGCTACAATGAATACATAAATCATTAATTTTGAACTAAAAAAGGATTTTAAAATGAAATCTCTTTTACAAAGAACACTCTTATACCTGGTACTTGTTACTTCCTCATTCAACCTCTATGCGCAAACTGATGCTGAAGTGTGCCAGTGGGTAAAACAAATTATCCTGAATACTCTGTCCATAGACTACAATTTTCGATTCAAGGACCATGTGGAATTTCGTAAAAATTATTCAGATAACGCCTGGAATGCTGTATTCGTATTCTTAGGGGGATACGTAAAAATTGTAAGGGAACAACATCTTACCCTTCACCCTAAATTTGCCAAGGAACCCTTTGTTGAAAGTGAAGGAGTTTCTAATGGAGTCCGCTATTGGCGGGTTGATTCAGTTGTCCTGGTTTCCGAATTAAATGAAATGGTTGCCTTTTCCATGATAGTCACAAAACCTTTTGATCGTTTTATTATTCAAAGTGTTGATATGGTAAAAAAGGATAATCCATGAATGTCCTGACTCATTTTAAGTTTTTTCTCTGGAGGTTCGGCCGTTTTAAAGTACCGATGATTGGCTATTTAAAACCCCGCATCATAAAACTTGACGATACAGAAATAATCATTTGTTTACCTTTGAATCGACGGAGCCGTAATCATTTAAACTCCATGTATTTTGGTGCTCTTTCGGTTGGTGCTGATCTCGCCGGAGGTTTGCATGGTTTTTATCATGCCAACCAAAAACAATGTCAGCTGTCTCTTGCCTTTAAATCCTTCCAAGCCCATTTTTTGCGCAGGCCAGAATCAGATGTCTATTTTATCTGCTCCGAAGGCGCATTAGTTGAAACGATGATACAAGAATCAAAAGCTTCAGGAGAAAGGGTTACCAAACCGATCCACATAAACGCGTTCACCGATTATCCGGCCTTTCATGAAAAGGTAGCGGATTTTATTTTAGAACTCTCCGTGAAAGTTCGTTCTTAATGTGATTGCCCTATCTCTATTTTCTAAAAACTCAGCCTGAATCCATACGCTACTGCAAGTAGGTCAACTGACTTTTTTACGTCGATTCATTGATTTATCGATAATTTTAGATGAAAATATTGCCAAACTGAAATATTCTTAATACTGACTTAAGTATTGTTTTGTAAAATGCTTGAGATCAAATCTTTTGGGTATCTGTAATGATTGAAGAATATATAAAATTATTAGAGTCATTTAAACGAAACCAGATATCAAAACTATTAGAACGCATTGATGCAAAATTATTTGAAATTCTCTACAGTAAACATGTTAGTCCACGCTTAATTCCTTTTTTTCCACGCTATGAACTTTGTTTCATGACTGATGAAACAAAATTAGAGCCCGGTAAACTCTATGTTCGGGAGCACGAAGGAAAAATTGCCTATTCGGTAATAGCCCCCAATGGCGAAACAATTAAAAATGCAGTCTTAGAAGAGCCTACAGCCCCCTCTCCTTTTAAATACAATCTTGCCTTAATGTCTGACCAAGTAAAGCCTCAAAAAGGTTTGTTTTATGTTCGTATGTTGGATAATGGATTTGAATATACAGTGCTTGATCCCAATGGAAAAACAGTAACTGGCCTCATAAAAAAAGAAGAACTGAAGGTGAACCCTAACTCTAATCTTTCTTTTAAAGACTTAGAGTCATTGATGCCTGAAATTATCGAAATAACCGCGAAAAAGAAGCATACCCATCCATTTATATTAAATGCACTTAGGCCTAACATACTTTCAGCTGTTGCAAGAAAAGGTCATATTCAATGGGCTCCCTTTACTGATTACTCCCTTGATCCCGATAACATTTCTCAAATCAAGAAACTCATTAATGCACTGTATCATGGGCGTCGAACCTTTATAGATTTGGAAAACGCCGATGTTAGAAAGCAACCTTATACTGATTTGAAATCACTGTGGGATAAGACAGTTGATTCAGCATACGAAGCAAGCTTTTTGCTGACCCATCTAGATGTCGATTTGAAAGACATGTTTAGTGAAGAATTAGCCGTTATCTTGCCATTATTTAGTCAAATCCAACATTTTGCAGAAAATCATGCAGAGGAACAAAAGGCTATAGTAGAAGCATTGCAACCCCAACCATTGGCTTACAATGCAGGTCAAGTAGCGGGGATTGCAGTCGATCAAATGCGCCCACTTGACGGGGATGTAGACTATAATTTTCTAACTCAATTTAGTGCCGTCCTGCCAAGTTACATTGATAAGTTAACCCAGCATATCCAACAGTTTTCATCCCAAATTAAAGAATCAGAACCTAAGCTTAATAAGAAAAAGTTAGATGAGTTACAAGATGCAGCCCTTCACTTATTAAATGATTTAGAGAATTTAAAAGGAGGCAGTGTTTTTGTTTCACTTAAGTTCTTAAATTATATCCATATCATTCGCAATATTATCACCTTATCAATGAGTTCTTTGGAACAAATTGGCGAACTTAGCGATTCGTCCCAAGATTTAGTACGTGATAAGTTAGCTCATTTAAAATATAGCCTGATACCCACTTTATTTGGGTTAGTCGACAAAATTGAAGATAATGCCATGTTAAAACCGGGAACATTATCAGTTCCCTTGATGGAAAAAATCAAATTACTCTACGAGGCAATACTTTATCTACCTAAAAAGGCAGTCGACTTTAAAACTCAGGGAGCAGAACTACTTGAAATTGAAGATCCACGCTTTATCGAGTTAAGATTAGAAATGTCTTACAAGCGGATTGATAAGGCGAATAAGGCATTGTACAAAATACAAAAAGCACAAAAAGCCTGCTCCGAATTTTTCGCAATACTCAATGATCCTCGTTATAAAGATTTTCGTTTGTATCAGTTTCCCACCGAGGTAAAAAATGAACTGATAAAAAATTATAAATTGATTAGCCCTTATATGTCTAAACTAGACATTGACTTAAATGCATTGATCATTGAAAAGCTCGGTGCAGAAAAAGAGGGCTGGAACTCTTATCTGAAAAGACAATGGCGTTGGATTCGAAGACAGTACCCCACAGACCATATTCACTTTGTTTTAGAAAAACAAAAGGCTATGGAAGATTTAATTACTAAAGCTGAAAACAGCCAGGTTTTTCATATTAAGTTAAACAAAGATCTCATTGAGTCAGTCCATAAAAACACCAAGTTATTTCTATTTCCTTACAGTGAAAAAGAAAGTGTCTATACTCTTGATGAATCCAGACCACTGCAAATTGAAAAAGACATCAATAAAAAAGCCAAGCTTACAAAAGCCGAATTTCAACGCATACAAAATGCCTATAATCGTTTTGCCCAAATAGTAAAAAGACAAATAACAGCACACCCTGATCTGGAGAACAACTTAACATTAAATAAGCTTGAAGGTACATTACAAACAGAATGTCAAAATTTATATAACATCTTTCAGCCTTATCTTTGTGCGTTTACCTCGCCCCAACATCAGGATGCGGCCAAAAATCTAGAGCAACATTTGACTGATTTTTTTGCAAACAAAACAAATACACACGCTCCAAAGACAACGCTTTTTCTAACCGTTGATAAAAACATTCAGGATTTTTTTAATCAAATTAATTATGAGTGGTCTAACAAAAGTGAACTTCAACAAGTTCAATCTGCTTATACTCAGTTTTCACAACTTATCAAAAAACAAATTGAACTAAAGCCAGAGTTTTACGGCAGCAACCTACTTCTGACCAATCTTGATGAGGATGTAAAAAGACAGTGCCAAAATTTGTATCAAATTTTTAAACCTTATTTCAAATTAGTGGTATCACCTAAGTTTAAAGAATCAGCGCAAAATTTTGAGCAATATTTAGCAGATTTATTTGCTAATAAACCATTAGATATTTTAGATGCGCCCTCTACTTCTTTATTTTTGCGATTGGATAAAGAAATTTTGGAGTTCTTTGAAAAATCGAAAGAGAAAAAAGATAAAGAATTCTTTACCAAATGGAAAGATAAAAGTGAATTTTATTATGACTTCTCGAAAAAAAGTTTTCTGTCTGAAGACGAATCAAAAGACTTAAAGCTTAAACGCGAGCAAGATGCAAAACTTCGTTTTAAAACAGAAAACAGTAATAAAATACTTCAAAATCCTGAACAATTAAGCGCGGATCAAGCGCTTGATATGTGGCAGTGGTATCTAAATAAACATACTAAATTTTTAGTTGTTCGCAATGCATATCTTCAATTTATAGAGCTTATAAAGCCTAAAATCAGCGGAAAAAGACTGCTTCTTGATCATCTTGAGCCCGAAGTAAAAGAGCAATGTCGCAATCTTTATAGTATTTTCCAATCCTATCTCATTAGTGCTGTTCCAGTAGAAAGAAGGGAAGATGCGTTAAACCTGGATAAATATATTGTGGCTTTATTATCAAATGGAAAGATAAGTAGCCAAGATAAGCCTTCAACCCAAACATTCAGAGACTTAGATCGCCTTTTTCAAGATTTTTTTAGTAGAACCCATAAAAACTGGCAAGGAAGAGCCCAAACTTATTATGATTTGGCACAAGAAAAGTTTACTCTTGAAAACGATTCCAATGACCTAGAGCTGGATCCAAAAACGAATAAACGAGCTCATTATGTCATTCCACATACTAATTACTCAGAAGCCATTCGTAAGTTTAGATCATCCTTATTTGAAATTACAAAACTGTTTAATAAAGCAATGAGAGCCGAGTTAAAGCCTCGACAATCAGGGGTGCCTTTCCCCGAAATGGAGGATGACAACCAAAGATTAGCACAAAGCAAACAAGTGTGTGCTTTAAAAGATATATTTAACAGTATGTACCATCTGGAAGGCATTGTTCTTGAATTAGAAAAATTAAATAATAAAAGTGCTAAAAGTCTTTATGTATATTATTTGTTACAAGCCTATGGACATGTTAATGAAATCATTAAATTAACTCAGCGCTTGGTTGCTGATCCTCACCTTGGATTCATTGCCCGCGAACTACAGGACAAAGCACAAAATCTATATGCAACTATACAAGAGCAATCTGATGCATACCAAGTTGGTCCAGAACAGGTCCATTATGGCTCTCCTAATGTACAATATAATGCACTTTGGTATGTTCTTAATGCCTTTTATATAGGACCTAAACACATAAGAGCATTAAAAAATACGAATTACCTAACTACAGAAGAACTCAACGACTTACATATTCGCGCTAAAAAAGCGACTTTATTCATTGAAAACCTAATAAACAGCTCTGACTCTTACTTCAAATTGTTTCTGCAAACACCAAACATGATTTATCTGTACCAAGAGCTAACCCAAAAACTCAATGAATTCACAACGACTTCTCACGATGCAGTGCTAAATAACATAAACCAAATGCATTCGACTGTATTTACTCCCATGCTTCTTGAAGCAGATCTTTGGGAAAACAGATTAGGATTAGAGCCAGGGAAATTATCAGAACCTTTAAGGCAAATAACCAATGAATTTTTTAAGGGATTGCTGCATCCATTTGGCCTAGATTCTAAAACACATCTATCGCTTGTTTGTGATAAAGCCCCCTTAAATAAAAGAACGGTTCTGACGAACAATCAAATTAAAAGTGCGAAAAAATATTTAAAAAATTTAGAGAAAGAATATAATGATATTGAAGATCTATACCAACGTTATCTTGTATATCTTGATCCTGAAAGTCTTTTTCCATCACAACAAGAATTAAATAATGACAAAGAGAATTTACGGAAAGCCTACCAAAAAGCACTCCCAAAAATTGCAAAATTAAAACATGATAAAAAAATTAATATTGAACCTAGTGAGTATCCAGAGGATCTTACACTTGATAATCTCTGTAATGCTGGACTTAAAGATTATGCTCCTCATTTCACTCAAATCGAAGCATTAATCAAAGCAAGCCACCATTACTATCTAGGTTTAAAAGCTACCCATGAAATGCGACTGGCTACTGCGGAAGAAAAGTTAACTTATCTTACTGATTTAGTTAAAGTTCAACAAAAGGAAAATATTGCATTTGTGGAACAATATACTACAGAATCATTTGATAAACATTTTACACTTTATTGCAATCGACACATTGGCCTGCAGTACACCGACAAAGAATATCAAGCTAAGTTAGAAAAATACTTACTTAATTTCAGAAATGAAATCATCGCTGAATCAAAAACAGCAAACGATATTAATTTCAACATACAAAAACGGTTGAAAGAAAAAATTAGTCTTTTTGAAAAAAGACATTATGCCGAATACTATCATCTTGATTCAGTCCGGGTTGCTTTAGCTCAATTTAAAAATTATTTTAGTTATTCTACGGTACAAATACAAAAAAATAATTCTTTATTTGAAAGTGAAACAACCTTAAACCAGAAAAGCAAATGCATTAAAGAACTTGAAGACATTGCTGAAAATCCCAATTTAGAGGTAAAAGAGCGTTTGGATCTGATTCAAAACAAAGTTAAGAATCCTAACTTTGAACGCATCATTCTTAAACATAGACAAACAGATACCTTTAGTTTTAATTTCTTAAAAATATGTTTCTTATCTTTGTTAGAGGCATTGCATTTATACACGCCAACCCGCAAAAAACTTTTAGATGGTGTTAATAATGCAGTACATCACCCTCCTGAAATAAGTGAACTGACAAAGCGCTTTGGTTTGTTTGCTTCCGTACCAACAAGGGATGTGACAAAAAAATACGAAGCGCCAACCCTTATTACAACGCCTACGGCTTAAATGATTTATTAACTATGATGCGGACCGCTTGAGCTGAGCATGTTTACTATCCATTTGAAGCAAATAGTTAATGGATCATCGTGGCGATACGTGGGGTTTAATCATTTCGGGTACTATACATAGATTGCTGTGTTATTTTTATCTAAATAGCTCGTCTTTATTCAATGCAAATCATAAAAATTCTTCGTCTTCAGGGGTTGCTCTTTTCGCATGATCTGCTGCTAACAATAAATACATAGAGGGAACAACAAAAAGCGTAAATAAAGTTCCAATTGAAATTCCCATTGCAATAACCAAACCAATATTAAAACGACTTTCTGCGCCTGCTCCCGTTGCAAAAATTAAAGGGATAACACCTAATACCATTGCTGCAGTAGTCATTAAAATAGGGCGTAGACGTATCGCCGCGGCCGCCTTAATTGCCGCTAATTTTTTTTGTCCTTCAGCTTGTAAGTCATTGGCAAATTGGACAATTAAAATACCGTGCTTGCTGATCAAACCAATTAAAGTAACAAGGCCCACTTCACTGTAGATATTAAGCGTAGCGTGGCCAATACCTAGACTCACAAAGATCATTGCGCCACAAATGGACATAGGCACGCTAATCAAAACAATAAGAGGATCACGAAAACTTTCAAATAAGGCTGATAATGCCAAAAAGATAATAATTAAAGCAAAGAAAAAGGTAAAAATGAGGTTGGCTCCTTCTTGAACAAATTGGCGTGATTGGGCACCATAGTCAATGTAATAACCTTGAGGTAAAGTCTCATTGGCAATATTGGCTAAGGTCTCTAACGCATGCCCCATAGTCACTCCGGGAAACGCAACTGCTGAAATTGTCGCTGAATTAAGTTGCTGGAAATGGTTTAGCGATTCAGGGACAATTTGTCGTTGTAAGTCCGCGACAGTAGACAGAGGGACAGAAGCCCCAGAAGAAGTCTTAATATAATAATTCAATAGTTCATCTGTATTTAATCGACTTTCTCTCTTCACCTGAGGAATCACTTGATAAGAACGACCTGCATAATTAAAATAATTAATATATCCTTCGCTTAAAGCAGACCCAAATAAATTGCCAATATCTTGCATGGTTAAACCAAATTCCGCAATTTTATCACGATCTAAATTAACCTTAGTTTGAATTTGATCGATTTTAAGATCGGGATCAATATAGGCAAAAATACCCGAACGATACGCTTTATCTAAAATACCTTGTAACACCACATTCAGGTTTTCAAATGATTCAGTCGTTGTAATAACAAATTGAATTGGCAGTCCACTTCCTCCCCCGGGTAATGACGGCAGTTGGAATGCGGCTACTTTAGCACCAGCAATTTGCTTAAGTTCTTTTTGAATCAACGGTTGCAGTTGATTTGTTGTTCGTTGACGCTGATCCCAAGGCTTTAAGACCATACCAATAATAGAGGTATTTAATCCCTGAGCGCCATCAACTTGAAAAATATGATCCGTTTCTGAGTACTTTTTGAAAATTTTGCCTACTTCATCGGCATACATCTTGGTTTGAGCTAATGAAGAATTTGCTGGCGCAGTGACTTGAGCAATGATCACCCCAAGATCTTCTTGTGGCGCTAATTCAGAAGCGGAGGTAATAAAAAGAAAATAATTGCTTGCAAGAATAATTATCGCAAAGACAACAACAACAGACAAATGGTTTAAAGTAGAAGCTAAAATGCGCTCATAAAACCGCTCCAATTTTGCAAATAAGCTATCCACATACGCCATAAAACTTCCTTTGGCACCTCCATTTCCAATCTTGAGCAATTTGGAACACATCATCGGCGATAAAGTAAGAGCAATAATCGCTGAAACGGTGACCGCGCCTGCAAGAGAAAAAGCAAATTCCGTAAATAAAGCGCCAGTCAATCCTCCCATAAAACCAATAGGTAAATAAACTGCAATTAAAACAATTGTAATCGCAATAATTGGATTAGCTAATTCACGCGCACCTAACAACGCTGCCTTTAATCGAGTTTGTCCTTCTTCTATATGACGCTGCACGTTTTCGACAACGATAATGGCATCATCAACTACTAAACCAATTGCTAGTACCAAAGCCAACAAGGTAAGAAGGTTAATCGAATATCCCAAAATAAGCATAATCCAGAATGCGCCAATAAGAGACAAAGGAATAGCAACAATTGGAATGAGAACCGAACGCATAGATCCTAAAAATAGAAAAATAACAGCTGTTACAATAAGAAATGCTTCCAAAAGGGAAACAATAACCTCATGAATTGATGAATGAACAAATAAACTCGCATCATAAACAATTTTTCCGTTTAAACCTTGAGGCAATTGTTCCTGAATCGTAGGAAATATTTTTTTATATCATCGATTACTGTTAAAAGATTAGCTGAAGGCGCAACCACAATACCAACATAAACCGCTGTTCGCCCATCAAAACTTACGGAGGAATTATAGTTTTGCGCTCCCAAAGAAACAGTGGCCACATCCTCCAAATGGATTATAGCCCCATTTTGGGCTTTAATAATCATTTTCTTAAATTGATTCACATCGGTTAAATTAGTACTGGCAGTTAAGTTTTGGATAAACATTTGACCGTCAGTACGTCCTACCGCGGAAATAAAGTCGTTATTCGCTAAAGCGGCACCAATTTCTGCTGCTGAAATTCCATAACCAGCCAGCTTAACTGGATCTAACCAAGCTCGTAAAGCAAAGGTTTGGTTTCCAAGAATTTGCGCATTTTGTACCCCATTTACTGCTTGAAGTTTAGGCTGTACCACGCGGATTATATAATCGGTAATTTTATTGATGGGTAACTCATCGCTATAAAATCCAATATACATGGAGTCAATTGTTTGACCTACTGAGACAGTGATTACTGGTTGCTGTGAGTTTTTAGGTAGCTGATTGAGCACTGCATTGACTTTAGTCGTAATATCAGACAATGCTTTTAATGGATCATAATTAAGACGAAGATTTACGGTAATTGTGCTTGTGCTCGGTGAGCTGATTGATGTCATATAATCAATACCATTCGCTTGAGCAATTGAATTTTCCAATGGTGTTGTAATAAATCCAGCAATTACATCAGGATCCGCACCAGTATAAGTTGTTGTCACTGTTACAATAGCATTTTCAGTAAATGGATATTGCATGATTGGCAAAGAATTAATCGAACGTAAACCCATAGCCAAAAGCATCAAGCTAATTACTGTAGCCAGTACTGGTCTTTTAATAAAAATATCCGTATACCGCATGGTGACAAATCCTTAGATTATTTCTCAACAACCTTCGGTGATGCTTCATTACTGGGTTGTAGTTGATTATTGATTACGACCTGACTGCCATTTTTAAGCTTCAATTGACCACTGGTCACTATCACATCCCCTTGATGTAACCCTTTTAATACAGCAATTTGATCGCCACGAGTATCACCAACTGTGACAAAAACTTGTTGCACCACAAGAATTGGTTGATTTTTATTATCCTTTTTTCCACTGTCTTTAACCAAATAAACAATGTCTCCATACGGATTAAACGTAATTGCTGACTGAGGTATTGTAAGATAGCTCTGCTTGTTTCCCACATCCACTTCAACTCGTGTGAACATTCCCGGCTTTAATTTGAAATCAGGATTAGAAAAAGTTGCCTCGACCTCTACATTACGAGTTGCACTGTCCACATTAGGTTCAATCGTAGTAATCGTTCCTTGAAACACTTGATTTGCAAAAGTATCCGTCACCATCTTGACTGTCTGTCCTAATTTGAGTCGAGCCAATGCTTGTTGTGGTAAATAGAAATCTGCATAAATAACATCTAAAGCCTGCAAACTGACTACAGTATCACCCACATTAAGATATTGCCCAGGGTTAACGTTTCTGACACCTAATTGTCCTGAAAAAGGCGCACGTATGGTTTTCTTTTCCACGGTTGCCGCTTGTTCTTCAACTTGAGCTTGCAAATTGCGCAGATTCCATTCATCGGTGTCTAGTGTTTGTTTACTTACGGCACGCACTGCATATTGAGCCTTATCTCGTTTGTAAGTAATTTTTGCTAATTCAACTTGTGCCTGCAGTGAATGCAACAGTCCCAGTTCAGTTCCCGCGTTCAATTGCACCAAAACAGAACCCTTTTGCACAGCAGAACCCGGTTTAAAATAGATTTTTTGCACCATACCAGCAAGCTCAGTTGTCACATTGACTCCAAGAACGGCACGTAGGCTACCTACTGCTTTTAAAGTAGGCTGCCATAATGAAGCCTCTACTTTCATCGTCGAAACAGTAACTGCAGGTGCTTGCATCTGGGAAAGATATTTTTTCAACATATAGCTGCTAAACCCTTTCCAACCGAAAATAAGGCTAAAAAGAATACCTACAGCAATTAGCATAATGATCATTTGTTTTTTTAAAAAAATCGCTTTCATCATAGACACTCTTTGACACACCAAGGTTTATGCCACCAGCCGCCACCCAAAGCCTGAAATAATGCCGCCGTATCGTTATAGCGTGTAGCTTGTGCTTGAATACGACTAATACGCGTCTGTTGGTATTGTTGTTGTGCGTTTAATAAATTGATATAACTAACTGCACCTAAACGATATTGTTTAAGAGTAAGATTTAGAGACGCTCGCGCTGCATCTTCAGCTCTTATTTGGGCTTGTAATGCACGCGCATCCAGCTCTAATCCTCTTAAAACATCGGCCACATTTTGGAATGCTTGTAACACAATCTGCTGATATTGTGCTGCGGTTTGTTGATAAGCAGCAATCGCTGCGCGTCGTTGTGCGAGCAACGCCCCTCCATGAAATAAAGGTTGCAGCACCGTGCCTGTTGCCGCCCACACATTATTTCTGGCAGTATATAGATTTGACCAGGAAGTATTAAGCCATCCCTCATTAGCACTAATAGTAAATTGGGGGAATAAATTTGCTGTAGCAACACCCACTTGCGCACAAGCCGCATGCAACAAGGCCTCAGAAGCACGTACATCGGGACGTTGACGAACAAGATTTGAAGGCAAACTTACAGGTAATTCTGTAGGCAACTTTAAACCATCTAAACGAATAGCAGGCAAAGGCCCGTCTGGAAATGCACCGACAAGAGTAGATAATGCATGCTTTGCTTGCGACAAGCTTTTTTGTAATGGAGGTAAAGTTGCTTTTGATTGCTCTAATAAGGTTTGTTGTGTGAACACATTCTCTTTTGAAACACTCCCTAAACGATATTGTTTGTTTAACAAGTTAAGAATTCCTTGTTCTGCCTGAATCAATTCAAGAGTTGCTTCAATTTGTGCTTGATAAGATGCAACCGCTATGGATGTGGTCACTATGTTAGAGGTTAATGTGAGATATGCGGCAATGACTTCAAATTGTTGATAATCAACTTGTGCTCGCAATGCCTCGATTTGTCGCCGCGCCCCCCCGAAAACATCCAAAGTATAAGATAAATTAAAAGAAGTATAATAAAGACTAAAAGTCACACTCTCCGAGGGGATGCCAATTTGTACCCCTGAATAACGCTGTCGTTGTATCGAATCCGAAACATCAATGGCAGGCCACATTGAATTGCCTATTTGCTCTTTTAAATTTTCCTCAGCCTGACGTAAGGCAGCAGATGCTGCGGCCAAAGTGGGACTGTTTGCTAAGCCTGTATGTATTAGCTGATTGATTTCAGGAGAACGATAAAGCTCCCACCACAATAATGGAATATCTTTATTGGTAATAAATGCTTGCTGTTGACCTCCTGAACCCGTGGTTTTTACCGTTTTATCGGGTAATGGTTTTTCGGTATAGTGTTTAACCTTTGGTGGTGCAGGGGAATGGAAGTTTGGACCCACCATACACGATGTATGAAGAAAAGCGCTGAGGAGCACTCCACTTAACATTCTTGTACGATGCCTAGAAACGAACACTAATTACAATCCCTTGCCAATCATGTAAAATTAATGATTAATTTAGCATGAATTAAAATGAGTTGACAGATTCAGATCTTGTTTTGCCTCTATCTCATTAAATTAATTTAAGTAAAACAAAAAAATTGAGTAATTATTAATCATGAAGTATAATAAATAACTTTGAACGACAATATACTTAATGCTTTTTTTCCACAAATTTAAGGTGAAAGCTACCGGTTTAAGCTTTAATGTTAACAAATAAGGACCAAAGATGCCTGCTGTAAAAATTACTGGAATGGGGCGTTATTTACCTAGAAACAAAGTCTTTTCTACAGAATTAGATGCAAAACTAAATTTACCAAAAGGAAGCGTTCAAAAAAAATCTGGCCTCATTTCACGTCATTTTGTTTCACCCGATGAAACAACTTCCTACATGGGAGCACAAGCCGCACTCTTTGCAATACAACAAGCAAGTATCAAATTAACCGATATTGATGCCATCATCAGTGCCTGTGGCGTGGGCGAGCAAGCCATTCCTTGCACTTCGGTATTGATCCAAAAACAATTAGGATTAGAACAATCGGGAATTGCCTGTTTTGATGTAAACAGTACCTGTTTAAGTTTCGTAAGTGCCTTGGATATTGCTTCCTATTTAATCGCAGGTAATCGATTTAATCGTATTCTTATTGTTTCCAGTGATATTGCTTCCGCTGGACTTAATTGGCAAGACATGGAAACCTGTACCATTTTTGGCGATGGAGCAGCTGCGTGTATCATTGAAAAAAGTGATGGTCAAAGTCGAATTTTATCGTCACATCATGAAACACATAGTATTGGTTCTACCTTCTGTCAAATAGAGGCAGGAGGAACTCGCTTACCGGCTAAAGACCCTCTTAAAAATAAAGAACAAGGTTTATTCTACATGGAAGGTAAAAGAGTATTCAAATTAGCATCTAAGTTATTAGATAGTCTCATGGATAACCTATTAACTAAGGCTCATTTACAAATGCAGGATATTGATTGGTTTATTCCGCATCAAGCAAGTTTACTTGCTATGCATCACATACAAAAAAGGCTTAATATCCCTCCTGAAAAATTCGTGTCCATTTACCCCTATCATGGAAATCAAATTGCAGCCTCTATCCCCACCGCGTTATCTACTCTCATTGATACAAATCAATTACACCGTGGGCAATTAGTACTACTATTGGGTACAGGCGCTGGTTTAGCCGCTGGTGGCGTGATACTGGAGTATTAAAATGATTTGTGTCGTTACAGGAGCAACGGGTTGTCTTGGAATGAATTTAACCAAGCGCTTAGTGGAAGAAGGACATGAGGTAATTGCCTTAGGGCGTAATGAGCAGCTCGGTAAAATCATTACCCAGCTAGGAGCTCAATTTATCGCCATGGATTTAGCAGATAACGCCAAATTAAAAAACACAGCGCTAAATGCCCAAACCATTTTTCATTGCGCCGCACTTTCGAGCCCTTGGGGTCGTTATAAAGATTTTTACGAAGCCAATGTAACAGGAACACAACATATCATAGACGCTACTCCAGATAATGCGCGACTCGTACATGTTTCTTCGCCCAGTATCTATTTTAATTTCAGGGAACAATATAACATCAAAGAAGATATGGCATTACCGCCAAAACCTGCTAATTATTATGTAAAAACTAAATTACTCGCCGAAGCTGTAGTGGACAAAGCCTACCAAGAAAAAAATCTGAATGTGATTACTTTGCGTCCGCGCGCTATTTTTGGTCCTTATGATCGAGCAATTTTTCCTCGTCTATTAAAGAATGAAAAGAAAGGCTTCTTGCCTATTATTGGTGATGGAAAAAATGTGATCGACATTACTTACGTTGAAAATGTTGTAGAAAGCTTGCTCCTAGCCGCTCGCGCAGACCAACAGTTTTGTGGTAAAAAGTACAATATAACCAATAATGAACCCCAGACACTTTTAAACATTCTGACACAGCTTTTCCATGCGTTACAAAAACCGTTTACACCTAAATTTATCCCTTATTCCGTTGCAAAAATTTATGCTGGCTGCATGGAAAAAGCGTTTAGCCTACCCTTTATTACCAAAGAGCCTCGCCTAACCCAATACAGCGCGGCGGTTTTATCTTTGGGGCAAACTTTGAATATTGATGCAGCTCAAAAAGATTTAGGCTATCAACCCAAAATAAATATTGCACAAGGCATTGAACATTTTGCTCAATGGTATCGAACATCATGATTGAATATCAATTATTTGAAGCAGGATTTTGTAGGCATTGTGAACGCATGACCTTAAAAAATGGCCGCTTGAAACAATGCGAATATCCAGCAATTTGCGCTTTAATAAAACATCCAAAACAAGGTTATATTTTATTCGATACAGGTTACAGCAACCGATTTTATGAGCTCACCCAAAAATTTCCATTTTCACTTTATAGACGCTTAACTCCTGTGACATTAAAAAAATCACTGAAACAACAATTAGAAGAAAAAAATATTCAAGCCTCTGAGATTAAAGCGATCGTGATCTCACATTTTCATGCAGACCATATAGGTGGCTTAAACGATTTTCCTAATGCCCAATTTTTCTGTCACTTAGATGCTATAAACAATATATCCAATAAAAAAGGCATTAAAGCCTTACTCCAGGGATTTTTACCTGGATTACTCCCCAAAGACTTTTATGAACGTCTGGTGATTTTAAAAAATGAAATACAACTTGAATCCAATTTAGCCCCTTTTACAAGAGGGTTTGATCTTTTTGATGATAAACATCTGATTGCTATTCCTCTACCAGGGCATGCGAAAGGACAAATTGGTTTGTATTTTAAAAGCGCCCCATTCCACGATCCAGAACAAAATACGCAAGAGGTCTTCTTAGTTGCGGATAGTTGCTGGCATCAAGAAGCATTTAAAGAATTCGTGTTTCCCAGTAACGTCACTTACTTAATTCATGACAATAAAGAAGCATACCAACAAACTATAAGAAATTTACATCACCTTTTTAATAACAATAAGACAATAGATATTATTCCTTCTCATTGCCAACATATACGTACTCGCATTTTGGAAAAACAATAATGATTTTTAGGCTTCTTTATTACTATTTTAAAACTCAATATCTTCAAAAATGTTTTAAATCACGCGAACAATTATCTGCCTATCAGGAAAAAAAGTTTAAACATTTAGTAAAAACAACTTTATATAAATCACCTTTTTATCAACCTTATCTGGATAAACCATTTGCCCAATGGCCGATTATTGATAAAAAAATAATGATGGAACATTTTGACGAGATAAATACTCAAAAAATCAAAAAAGACCAAGCATTAGCGTTAGCACTACATGCAGAGCGTACGCGTGACTTTTCTTCCTTAATTAACGATATTGCCGTTGGACTTTCTTCTGGAACTTCAGGAAATCGCGGGTTATTTCTTGTCAGTGCGAGGGAACGTGATGCCTGGGCGGGCATTTTAATGGCCAAAACATTACCTAAAGGACTGATGAGAAAAGAACGTATCGCTTTCTTTCTTAGAGCAAATAATAAGCTTTACACCAATCTAGATAAAAATAAAAAAATTCAATTTCACTTTTTTGATTTATTTGAAAATTTTGAAAGTCATATAGCTCCTCTTAACAAGCTGCAACCTACTATTTTATCCGCCCCTACCTCTGTATTATTGGCCCTAGCCCGAAAAAAGCATTGTTTATCCATTAATCCTGAAAAAATATTCGCAGTAGCTGAAGTTTTAGAACCCCGTGATGAACACATCATAAGTAACGCATTTAATTGCCAAATATCTCAAGTGTATCAGTGCACAGAGGGGTTTTTAGCAATCAGTAATAAAGAGAATAATCATTTATTAATGAATGAAGAATATTTAATTATCGAAAAACAATGGTTGGATGATAGGCGATTTGTGCCTATTATTACCGACCTATTGCGCACGACGCAGCCCATAATTAGATATCGTTTAGACGATGTTTTGATCGAGGAACAATCAGATGGTATATTTACTCGATTAGCGGGAATTGAAGGTCGGGAAGGCGATATCTGTTATGCTACCCAAGGAAACAAAGTGCTTCCTGTTTTTGCGGATCTCATTCGTCAAAAGATGGCCTCTTTCTCGTGTGAATTTGATGATTACACCATCAAACAGCACAAACTGAATCAATTTACCATTCAAATCACTCCTGACTTATCAGATAAGACTGCATTAATTGATCATTTAAATGAACTTTTTCAGGCACAAAACTATGACCGACCCACATGGCAATGGGAACCCTATATCCCCAAAGAATTAGGCACAAAAAATCGTAGAATTCAAGCAATGCCAGGAATAGTTACTCTCGAAAATTTAAGCTAAGTTGTGGAGCGGTGAAACATCAACCGCTCCCTAGACTATAAAAATTTATTGCGCCGCACGTTGTATGTCTTTACCTACATGAGATACATCTTTACCAAATCCATTTACAGTTCCACATGCGCTTAAGAATCCAAGTGTTGTCAAAACAATACCCATCATCACTATTTTTTTTAATATATCCATGATATTCCTCTCTTTTACTTTTTATTTAATGCTACTTAAATTATTCTAGTTCATATTTTATAAACATAGAAACCTGTAAATTCTTTTCATTATCAATAAGTCGGGTGATCCTTAATGTTTTTCTTTTAAAATGTTGATAAAGTACAACCTGATATAAAAACGGATTTAAATGTGCGCATAACCTTCATCCTCAGTATATTGAGTACTTTAACAATAACGGGTTGTTCATTATTTGGTGAAATACAGACCAAAACAAAACCCATTAAATCGGATAATTTATCCGTGAGACATATTTATAGAATTCCTAAAAATAAATCAATACATTACCTTAAACATTTTCATGATCCTCAACTAGACCAGCTCGTTTCTGTAGCACTTCATGATGCGCCAAATATACATAGCGCCAAGGCTCGTGTTGAGCGTGCCCAGCAGCTTGCAAAAATGGCCTATTCAACTCTTTGGCCGGCAATTAACCTGGATGGATATGTGGAGAAAGCATACTTTCCGATACATGGAACCATTCCCCCTGATCTACGCCCTCTTCTAACCAGAATCAATCAAGCAAACATAGCAGATATCGGTTTCAAATTTAATTATGAACTTGATTTCTGGGGAAAAAACAGGGAAAACTTAGCAAGCAAAATCAGTGAGTCATTTGCCACACAAATGGATCTGGCTGAAACTCGACTGGTGTTGAGTGCGGCAGTGGCAACAACTTATTTTGAAATACAAAATAATATTACCCAGCAACGCTTAGCGCAGGAAAATGTGCGCTTATTAAAACAACTTGCAGACATCATTTTGGACCGCGCAAAACAGGGCATCGCATCGAATATCCCAGTAAAAACTGCATTAGCCAATTACCAAACAGCCATACTCACTGTTGAAGATTTCAAACGAGCAGAGATGCAATCACGCCATCAATTGGCTGTATTAATGGGAAAAAATCCTTTTACCACTCAAGTTGATGTCGCGGCATTTGTATATGACAAAAAGCAACTTACTCTCCCCAGAATAATTCCTGCAAATATTCTGGCGCAACGACCTGATATTGCTTCGGCACGCGCACTCACAGAATCAGCAGCACATCAAATAAATGTCGCTAAAACTGCATTTTTCCCTAATATAAATTTGAGAGGTTTATTAAGCGTACAAAGCGTTTATTTTAATAAGGCCTTTAATATATGGTTTGAGAATGACAATGCCAGCGCCGCTTTTGATTTACCTGTTTTTGACGCAGGAGCACGACGAGCAAATCTTGGCGTAAGCTATACACAATATGAACTTGCAGTGAATCAATACAACCAAACAATTTTAAATTCCTTACAACAAGTGAGTGATCAATTAGCCACTTTAAAAACGCTTAACACACAAATTGCCGCACAAAATCAAGCATTCAACACTACAAAGTCCAATTACAAATTGTTCCAAGCACGTTATACTCAAGGAATTATTGATTACCCCCAACTTATTGAAATAAAACAATTATTAATACAGCAAAAAGCGACGTTACAACAGTTACAAACTCGTCAAAAACAAGCTTTTATAGCTTTATTAACAGCTTTAGGTGGAGAGCTCTAGATCATGGCTGAAAATAAAGAAACTGAAACTAAAAAAGAAGGAACAACACCCGAAACCTTACGTAAACGTAAAATCGCCATGCTAATACTCGGTGGGGGCTTTTTGCTTATTGCCTTATTATGGCTTACGTATTGGTTGATATGGGGACAATTTGAACTTTACACTGATGATGCATATATTAACGGCAATATGGTACAACTCATGCCCCAAGTAGCAGGAACGGTCATTGAAATAGATACTGATGAAACTCAATTAGTTATTGAAGGACAGACTATAATCAAATTGGACCCTGCAGATTATAAAGTCGCTTTACAAAAAGCTAAAGCAGATTTAGCTCAAGCCGTACGCCAAGTCCGCCAATATTTTGAGAATGCCGCTCAGGCACGACAAAAAGTAATTTTGGATAAAGCCAATTTGATTCAAGCTCAACTCGATTTGAAACGTCGGCAAGGATTAATGGGTAATCGCGCCGTATCGCGCGAAGAAATGCAACATTATAAAACTGCTTTGGAAGCGGCTCAAGCAACCTACGATCTTTCGTTGCATCAATTAGACGCAGCTTTAGCCTTGGTCGAAAATGCTCAACTCTATACTCATCCGCTCGTAGAAACTGCCAAAGCAAATTTAAAAAAGGCTTATCTAGACTTACAAAGAACGACCATTAAAGCCCCCATTACCGGTTATGTTGCTAAACGTAGTGTTCAGCCTGGTCAGCAAGTATCCATGAACTCTGTGATGTTAGCAATTATTCCGCTAAACGATACCTGGATTGATGCAAATTATAAAGAATCTGCACTTAATGATATCCGTATCGGTCAGCCCGTTACTATTTATGCCGATGCATATCCTGGAATTACCTATCATGGCAAAGTAGCTGGATTAAATGCAGGAACAGGTTCAGCTTTTGCCTTATTGCCACCACAAAATGCGACTGGAAACTGGATTAAAATAGTCCAAAGACTTCCTGTTCGTATTAGTTTAAATCCAGATGAATTGAGAAAGAATCCGTTACAATTAGGATTGTCCATGCGCGTTACTATTGATATTCATAATTTAAACGGAAGTAGGCTCCCTAGAAAGTCAGAGCCCGAATTTAAATTTCAAACAAATGTTTACAAAAAACAGTTAGCAGAAGTGGAACCTCTTATTAACGACATTTTAAAAGCGAACTCGCCAGATATGTTTTTACCCAGGAGCAAATCATAATGACTGATCTACCACCACTTACTGGCAGTAGATTGATCTTAATGACAGTTTCATTGTCTTTAGCAATATTCATGAATGTCTTAGACATTTCTATTGCTAATGTAGCCATTCCAACTATTGCAGGTGATTTAGGAGTAAGTCCTGATAATGGCACTTGGGTTATCACCTCATTTGCAGTCAGTCAAGCCATTATGCTACCGCTTACAGGCTGGCTTGCAAAACGTTTTGGCGAAGTTCGTCTTTTTGTTTTTTCCACCGCATTATTCACAATTGCTTCCATACTCTGTGGATTATCTATGAACTTAGGGATGCTGGTTTTTTTTCGCGTAGTTCAAGGTGCTGTTTCAGGACCTATGATTCCATTATCTCAAAGTATCTTACTTGCTAACTATCCTCCAGAAAAAAGAGGCCTTGCGACCGGCATATGGGCTATGACTGCAGTTGTTGGACCAATATTTGGCCCTATTATGGGAGGAATAATCACTGACAATTATACTTGGCCATGGATTTTTTATATTAACCTACCCGTTGGAATCTTTTCTGTTATTTTCACTATGATAACACTTAGTGGTAGAGAAAGTCCTACTGTTAAATTACCCATTGATTACATCGGATTATTGTTATTAACCATTGGTATTGGATGTTTGCAAGTTTTACTCGATAAAGGATACGATTCCGACTGGTTTCATTCTAATTTTATTATTACTTTAGCAATTATCTCCACAGTGACGCTAAGCTTTTTAATTGTTTGGCTTCTTACTCAAGATAATCCAATAATCGATTTACGTTTATTTGCCCAGAGAAATTTTTCAATTGGAACGATCAGTCTTACTTTGGGCTTTCTTGTTTATTTTGCCACAGTGGTTATTTTCCCATTATGGCTGCAAACACAAATGGGCTACACCCCAACGTGGGCAGGTCTTGCAGTTGCTCCAGTAGGGGTTTTACCGTTTTTTTAACACCTATTGTTGGTAATTACATGGGTAAATTTGATTTGCGTATTATTATCAGTATTGGGTTTATTGTATTTACCCTCACTTCGATGTGGCAGTCTACTTTTTACACAGGCATAGGTTTTGTTCAATTAATTGAACCCCGATTCCTTCAGGGTATTGGCCTTGCATTTTTCTTTACGCCCTTAATCGCTTTGATTTTAGCGGAGCTACCTCCTGAGCGACTAGCTAGTGCTCTCGGACTTGCTAATTTCTGTCGTATCTTGGGCAGTAGTTTTGGTACTTCTATCAGCCTCACTTTATGGAACAATAGAGAAGCATTACATCAAAGCCAACTTGTTGAGCAAATAACTGCCTATAATCCTTTGGTTCAAAAAACCACAGAACAATTGCATGCACTAGGCATATCGGGCATAAAAAGCTTCGGAATTCTCTATACTACGGTTATTAACCAAGCCTATATGTTAGCTACCAATGATATTTTTAGACTTGCAGCCTGGATTTTCATCTTTTTACTCGTCATAATTTGGTTCGCAAAACCAACTTTTGCCAGTGCATCGAAAGGCTTTGCAGCAGAATAGTTTAATGATTGTTTTATATCCAAGACTTCCCTATAATTTGCCCCGACTTTCACAATAAAAATAAAAAGGTGCTCCGAAATGAAAAAATGGATGGTACTGGCAGCAAGCTTAATGATGAGCAATATTCATGCAGAACAATCTTGGTGCGGTTATAAAGATTATTTTCGTATCTACAGTGCATCTCACCCTGGTGCTGTTATTACCCGTGGATATAGTGATCAAGATGTGATGCTGCAAATATTAGGTCCTCATAGTTTTGAGATCACTGACTCTTATCAATGCCACGCTGGATACGCACTAGTCACTGTTGGCGATGACCAAAACAACTGGTGTGTCCTCGATATTAAAGATGGACCATTAATAAATCATCCCGTAGTGCACGCTTCTTGCAACGGATTGCGTTATGTTAGTACTCAGTATGATGGGTTTAATACATACTCTTATACGATTTATCTTGACTAGAAGAATAAGCGTTACAGTATGGGTGGAATCACATCAGCAACAAGTTCTGCACTTTTGCTTTAAGTTTTGTCTCTTCGGCAAGCCCGCATGACGTTAACCCCAGATACTTTATAACCTGCAAGCCTTAATATGATTATTGAGGCTATCCCTACAAGAAAATCTCCTCTCCTTAAATGAAATCCAATTACAGTTTAAGCATTGCCGAGCAACACGCACAAGTCAGTGTGAACGAATTGCTGAATTTTGATGGAACCATGTTAAAACGCTTATTAATCGTTATGAATTGAAGAACATCACGCACTCAGAGTAAGTATCAGTCAAATAAAAGAGATGAAAAGCATTTTCGCAACACCATGAACGGTTCCATTTTAACAGTAGTCCTAAAGGTTATAAGTTTTGGTCAAGTAATATCAGTAAAATTAATCGTTATAAAAATACAATAAATCATATTGATTAATAATTTTGAAGTCCAAGCAAAATATTCTATTAAACGATTTAATTTTATGATTATACAAATCAGTTAATAAATTTTAAGATAATAAAGCATAATCATCGACAATTAATCGAAGGAGGATATATGAAAAAAGGAATCACTTTTTGTTTTTTATATAGTATAACAATGCTAGCCTATGCTCAAACCTGCCCAACAGTAAATGAGTTATTAGTGAAGGCGGGGGAAAATTATTATGTTGTTCCACCATCTGGCTGGAAACTTGTAGTAAACGATAAAAGCCCTAGCCAAAAAAATTTGGTTTTCAAAGTGGCGGCCTGGGGTGATCATAAACATCCAAGTGATAATGTCAGATGTCATTATTATCAAGGTGTTTCAGAGGATCATGTTCAAATTGAGACTCTAGCATTTATAGAGGAATCCAGGGTTCCATGGGGTGGAGTCGATCATTATCAATTATGTGTAAGCCGTTCTGATAATGTAAATGAATGCCCATTTGGATAGGTGCTAAATCTTAATCATTAAAACAAATTAAGGCTTATGAAAGCGCTTGAGCAGAATAGTTAAAATCAATTGTTCAATCCATCATAGTTTGAATGATAAGCACTTAAACGAGCCTGCCATACCTCGTCTCTACGATTTTATGATATGCGATGAGATTTCCACTAACTCACTTAACAGCCCTTTTGGTTAAATTATCTCAATAAAATCTCATAACCTAATTAAGGTCTGTTGACAATTCACCTGCCGGCTACGTGCCGCGGCTTGTCCGCGGCATCCATTCGATCTAAATCATTGGCACATTTCTTCATACAGGTCACGCGATTGAGGGTTTAGTTTCTCTATTAAATTTATTTTCCATTGTCTTGGCCAATTTTTGAAACGTTTTTCACGTCGTGCTGCTTCAACGTATAATTCATATGCTTCATGATAGACCAGCATATGTACGTTATACTGAGCAGTGAAACCAGGACTGACTTTATTTTTGTGTTCCCAAGTCCGTTTAATGATGTCTGACGTAGACCCTACGTAAAGAGTACCATGATGCTGACTCGCAAGAATAGAAACATAAGCCAGACTCATCGTACTTCCTTGACTGTTGGACAAACACGAAGATAATACCGGAAGCTGCGCTACATAGGTAGCCATAAAAATGCGCATGCCATAGCAACAAGAGAAGCATCGTTTCGCTTTAATTTATCAACTCTTGTGGCGATTGCACGAACGTGTTTTATTCTGACAAAAAATTTTCAACTCGATGTCTGTATTTATAAATACCCCAATCCATATCTGCATTGCCAGTTTTAGAATTGCTCTTTCCTGGAATCACGGGAATGGATGATTTTTTTCGAATGGTATCTCGAACCTCTTCGCTATCATAACCCTTATCTGCAATAGTATGTTCTGCAGCATGATCTCCCTCAGCTTTGACCAACGCTCGTCATTGAGCATAAGTCTAAGCATTGCAAACTCGTTTTATACTTGGTATCTGAGCCGTTATATTATGAGTTTACTTTTATTAATCAATCAATTAGGTTGTTCAGCTTTTAATTTCACCATCTACTGGATGCCGCGGACAAGCCGCGGCACGTAGGCGGCAGGTGAATTGTCAACAGACCCTAGTAAATTTCTAAAAATAATCAAATTGAAGCATGCATCACGACCGATAAATCCTCTCTAATACAGGAGCATTATCAAAGCGATTTGCTTCAATTTACAATGGGTTTGACTCAGTAAATAAGATCGACATAAACTGACTAATATTACCCCAACCGATGCTCTCCAATACAAACAACCTTTTACGGATGAAATCAGAGATCAGCAACAAGTGAGCACTATTGCTTTAAACTTGTCTTCATCCACCCTTAAGCAGTTAAATGGTCTCTATGTAAATTAAGTCCCGTTTTTTTGAGTATGAGAGAGAGCAAGAGCCGTTCTTTTTTGTCCCATATCTAAAGACCACCCGCCACCTAGAGCTTTAATTAATTGCACACTAGCCACTTGGCGCCGCGTTCGTACATTAACTAATGAAAGTTCTGATTGTAGTGCTATATTCTCCACAACCACCACTTGCAGAAAAGTAACTAAGCCACCCTTATATCGATATATCCCTTGATTCCAAGCTCTTATAGCCGCACGCGTTGCAGCTTCTTGAGTATGAATTTCTTTATCTAACTGGTGGATAGCTATAAGGCTGTCCTCTACATCTTGGAACGCAGTGAGGACTGTTTGCCGATACTGTGCCACTGTTTCAAAATACTGAGCTTTAGCCTGATTGAGCAATCCACGTAAGCGCCCCCCATCAATGAGTGTTTGCTGCACCAATGGTTGGGATAATGTGAATAAACTAAAGGGCCCAAGAGACCAGAAAAGGCTGGGTTTTGAAAAAAGATTTGAAAAACTCTGGCTTTGAAAACCACCTGTACCCGTTAAGCTTATCACAGGAAAAAAAGCAGCTCGTGCGACACCAATAGTAGCATTTGCAGCCTGGACACGCGATTCTGCTGCCACAATATCAGGTCTGCGCTCTAGAAGAGTAGAAGGTAGATTAGGACTAATTGCAAGTAACTTCTTAGGTAATTTACCTGGAGCTATTGAAAATTCGCTTGGTATTTGTCCTACTAAAACCGCAATCGCATGTTCTATTTGGGCTCGTTGTAAGCGGATGTCAGCAGCCAATGTTTTCGCGTTTTCTAATTGTGTTTCAGCCTCATCAACATTCGCAATAGGTGCTGCCCCTCCTTGATATCGTTGTTGCGTTAAATAAAGGGCTTTCTGATATGCAATAACCGTCTTATCCAAGATACGTTGTGCTTCATCGCTTCCACGCAGTGCAAAATAATTATTTGTAAGCTCAGCTTGCAAGCTCAAACGGACTGAGGCCATATCGGATGCACTCGCTTGAGCTAGGCTTTCACTTGCTTTAACTGCGTTACGAATACTCCCCCATGCATCAACCTCATAAGTTAGATACCCGCCGACTAAAACGTTATTGAAAAGAGATTGTTTAGCCGGATTTGCTATAGTGTTTGATGTTTGCTCTCTATTTCCATTTAATAAACCCTGGACATTAGGATAAAAATTGGAACGGGCAATTTGAACTATAGAAATCGCCTCTTGAAAACGTGCAAAAGCCAGTTTTAAATCTTGGTTGGCTAAATTCAGTTGTTTTTGCAGATCATTTAACACGGGATCCTGAAAAGCTTCCCACCAAGCATTCGGAGCTACCAATTTGGGTGTTGATTTAATTTCTACCCATTGCCCCGGTTCTTTAAAATGCTCTGGAATTGGCATCGCAGGTCGCTGATAATTCGGCGCCAGGGAGCAACCGGCTAATGCAAATACAAATACACCTAGGCTAATCAGTTTATTCATGAAACAACCCGCACCGTTTCTCCATTGATAATCCCATCTGGAGGATTCAATATAATTCGATCACCAGGCATAACACCTGTTGCAATTTCAATCTTGGAACCAAAATCACGGCGAACAGTAATAGACTTGAGCACCACTTTATTGTCTTGATCTAAAGCAGCTACTTGTAATCCCTGAGCACGAAAAAGTAAGGTATTCACTGGTAGAATCACGGTATTAGCTGGAACATCTAAACGAAACAATACTTCCGTATATCCCCCAGGCAATAGCTCTCCATTTTTGTTTTTAGTTGTGAATTGAGCCAATAAAGTGCGTGTTTTAGGATCAATAGCATGAGCTGTCTCATATAATTTAGCTGAAAATGTTTGCTTTGGATGCTCCGCAAAATTCAATTTTACCGCCATATCAGGCTTAATACGTGCAGAGTAATATTGTGGAATTTTTACATAAATCCGTAGAGGACTCGTCTGGGCAATGCGAAATAAAGGTTGTGTCGTCGTACTGCTTCCGGCATCAATAAGATCACCTATATCCGTTGCACGATCTGTAATAACCCCATCGAAAGGTGCTATGACGCGTTCAAAACCAACTAACTCTTGTAAGCGTTGAAGATTAGCCTGAGCTGCATATACTGCAGCTGCTTGAGCTGCTGCCGTGCTCACTTTTTCATCGGTTTCTTGTTGCGATACAGACTCCGTTTTTACCAAATGAAGCCAACGTTTTGCGGTAATTTGTGCGATTTTATTATTAGCAATGGCAACCTTCAAATCAGCCCGTGCCTGACGTTCTTGTGCATCAAGCTCGGGAGTTTCTATTACAGCAAGCAGATCTCCCGTTTTAACACGACTACCTATATCTACATACCATTGTTTCACATACCCATTCGTACGGGCATAGATAGGTGACTCATGCCAAGCCTGAACATTACCCGGCAAAACAATTCGATCCATACCTGTTTCTTGTTTTGCCGTCATTACTCTTACTACAGGTACAGCATCAGCTCTAGTCTCATTACGCAAACGAATAGATGCATACACACGCATAAAAATAATAGTAAGTAAAATCAGTAAAAACACAGCTAGAGCGATAATGAGTCGCTTATGTGTATGCTTATGCAAATGGGAGTGAATTGTTTTAAGCATGCTCTTTCCTTTGCTTTTTCTTCAAATTACGCTCATGAATTACATAAAAAACAGAAGGGACAAAAAAAAGCGTAGCAAGGGTAGCAAATGATAAACCACCAATTACTGCTCGTCCTAATGGAGCGTTTTGCTCCCCTCCATCTCCCAAACCTAACGCCATAGGAAACATACCAATAATCATCGCTAAAGCAGTCATCATCACAGGTCTTAAACGCGTCTTCCCTGCTTCAAGAGCTGCTTGCATTGGATTATTTTCTGTAGCCAAGTGATCTCTGGCAAAGCTAATAATAAGAATACTATTTGCCGTTGCAACCCCCATACACATAATTGCGCCTGTCAAAGCAGGCACACTTAATGGGGTATGAGTCATAAATAACATCCAACTAATTCCCGCAATTGCAGCGGGTAAGGCTGTGATAATAATAAAAGGATCTGTCCATGATTGAAAATTAATCACAATTAATAAATAAACTAATAAAATGGAGAAAGCCAAGCCCCAATAAAGGCCACTGAAGGCATGGTCTTTAGTATCAATTTGACCACGAATAGCCACAGACGATCCTTTAGGAACATCCTTTTTAGTTTGCTCAATAACTTTCTCTATATCACTTGCTACCGACCCCAGATCTCTATCTTGTATTGTTGCAAAAATATCAATTACTGGCTGAACGTTATAATGTGATTCAACAACTGAAGTCCATGTGCGTTTCAGTGTGGCAAAAGCACCTAAAATTTGCAACTGACTCGGGACTGTTAAGCTTCCAATAGGAATATTTCGTAAATCGTTTAATGAAGTCATTACATATTGAGGAGCCTGAGTCACAATAGGGTAGGAAACTCCATTTCGAGGGTCCAACCAAAAAGTAGGTGTAGTTTGAAAACTACCGGACAATGTGATCAACAAATCAGAGGCAACATCGTATTGAGTAAATCCTAGTTCACGAGCCAAGCTACGATCCACATCAACAAAAAACTCAGGATAATTATTTCTTTGTCTTATTCTTCCATCAACGAGGCCCGGAATCAATTTGAGTTGATTTAATAATTTATTGGCATATTCAGCATTTTCCTTTTTCTTTAACCCAATTACCTGAATATTAATCGGCGAAGGTAAACCAAAATTAATAATTTGATTGACAATATCTGCAGGTAAAAAGCAAAGGTTACTGATGGAAAATGCTCTCGTAAAATCGATCTGAGTTGACGTACATAATCGGAACTTGGGCGATGTCCTTCTTTTAGAGAAATTAAAATATCAGCATCTTCTGGTCCATTCGTCGCCGAATTACTGTACGATAAGTTAATGCCGCTGGTAGGTAAACCTATATTATCCACAATACTCTCTAAGTCTTTAGGAGGGATTATTTGGCGAATAAGAGTATCAATATTATCTACAGTCCGTGCGGTTTCTTCTACTCGCGTCCCTGTTGGCGTACTAATATGTAACTTAATTTGCCCAGCGTCCACATCAGGAAAAAAATTCGAACCCAGCCATGGCCATAGTAATACTATTGAAATCCCAACAAATCCTAAAAAGCAAGTAATAAAAAATTTAGCATTATTTAATACCCAAGAAAGCGCATCAAAATATCGAGAACGTAAAAGTGTAAATTTTTCTTCAAACTTTCCATGGATGCGCTCCAGAGGACTTTTCTTTTTTTCTTCTGGGGCATTGAGCTCATGCTTGCGTAACCAATATTTCGCCAGGGTAGCAACGAGAGTACGTGATAATATGTAGGACATAAGCATGGCAAAAATTACCGCCTCAGCTAAGGGTACAAATAAATATTGTGCCACTCCACCAAGAAAAAACATGGGTACAAAAACAATACAAATACACAAAGTTGATACAAGCGCGGGTATAGCAATTTGTTTTGCTCCATCTAGAATAGCTTGTTCGACTCCTTTTCCTTGTTCCAAATTCCAGTTAATGTTTTCAATGGCTACTGTAGCATCATCCACTAAAATTCCCACGGCTAGGGCTAATCCCCCTAAGGTCATAATATTTATTGTTTCACCGAGTGCGGAAAGAATAGTTATCGAGGTAATAATCGATAGAGGAATTGACAAAGTGATAATCAACGTACTACGCATGCTCCCCAAAAAGAGCAGGATCATTAACCCGGTTAATACGGCAGCGATTACTCCTTCTGTAATTACCCCACGAATAGCGGCAGTGACAAATATGGATTGATCTGCAAAATAAGACAATTGCAGCCCCTCAGGCAACATATCCTTTATTTTAGGAATCATACCCTTCACACGACTGACGATATCTAGTGTTGATGCATTTCCAGTTTTTTCTATGGACATCATTACTGCCCGTTGCCCATCTACCCTGACAATATTCGTTTGCGGTGCGAAACCGTCACGTACATGGCCTACGTCACGTATGTATAATACTCGGCCAGGTGTCGTTTTCACGGGCACATCATTTAATTCGACTGCAGCAAGAGGACTACCATTGAGTTTAACAATATATTCATACTCACCTATTTTTTGCGTACCAGCAGGAATAATCAGGTTCTGGGCAAGTATGGCCTCATTTACTTCTTTAGCAGAAATACCATAAGTTTGCATCGCTTGTGTATCCAGATCGACCATAATTTGGCGAATTTTACCGCCATAAGGATACGGTAGTGATGCACCTTGGACTGTTGCAAGCTGAGTACGAATGAAGTTATTGCCTAAATCATTTAACTTTTGTTCAGGAATCGTTGAACTCGATAACACCAGTTGTAACACCGGGACAGTTGAAGCTTTATAACTTAAAACTAAAGGAGGTAACGTTCCTGGAGGCAAATTACGTAACACGGTTTGAGCGATTGCAGTAACTTGGCTTAAAGCCATATCCACATTCACGCCTTTTTGAAAATACAATTTGACAACGCTCACACCAATCAATGATTCCGATTCGATGTGCTCAATATCATTCACAGTAGTAGTAACTGCCCGTTCGAATACACTCGTTATACGATCACCCATTTCATCAGGAGGCAATCCGGTGTAAGTCCATACCACACTAACAACTGGAATATTGATATCAGGGAAAATATCAGTGGGGGTACGCATAATTGCTAAAGGCCCAATAATAAGAAGCATAAGAGCCATAACAATAAACGTGTAAGGTCGCGAGAGAGCAATCCATACAATCCACATAAATATCCATACCGCAAATAAAAAGAGAAGCATTATAACAATGAAATAGATCAAATTTTAAGAATAAAATGAAATAAAAATCATCAATTAATTACTTTCGCAATAATTTTGTTTTTTCCATTTTTTTTAGCTTGATATAACGTACGATCTGCAGTTGTAATCACTGTTTGAAGATCCAACGACTGAACTGAAGAAATACAGATCACCCCCATACTCAAAGTAACATTTTTATGTTGGTTGTGATTTTCAAATCTATTTTGTAAAGCACCGCAAAAATGCATGACATCAGAAAGCAACATATTGGATAATATTAAGGCAAACTCATCACCGCCTAGGCGGAAAATAATATCATTAGCGCGTTTTGCAGATTCTCTGAGTGAACTTGCGACATAAACTAAAAAATCATCTCCTGAAGGATGGCCAAAAGTATCATTAATGTATTTAAAATTATCGATATCAATAAGGACTAAATTTATAGCGTATCGGTTACGTTGTGCTTTTTTTAATTCATTATAAAAAATCATATCAAAATAACGTCTATTATATAAACCCGTCAACGAATCAGTGATTGACAGGGTTCTAGCCTCATCAATAGATTTTTCAAGCTTAAGGTTAGAACTCTTTAACTCTCTAATTAACATATCTTTTTCTCTATCTAATTTGAGCGTAGTGTAGAGCAAGCGAGAATTTAATCTTGCTGTCATACAGATCAATATCAAAAACATGGAATACAAAACTCCAGTAAAGACCTGATCTGGGTTCAACGAATAAAAGTCATAAATAATGATAGGTACAAACATAGGCAATACATACGCATAAAAAGCAACAAGATAAATTGCTAATACAGCGATTCCACCAGCTGACATACCTCCTAGCACAAGAACAAGAATAGCTTGTTGTGCACTATTTGTAATGGGTAAAAAGATAAAAAATGCCGCGCCCCAAGCTAAACCAGTAAAAAAAATAAAGATGAGAAAAAGAAAAAGCGTTAGCTCAAAATGAGTCTGATAGTATTTTTTTGCAATAATTTTTTGATTAAAAATCAACCGAATGATGCTGAGAAAAAAATCGTCCCAAACCAAGTAAATACTAAGCTATGAGGCACCTGGTGGTAAAAAAGTCAAGACCAAGTAAGCCCGCACCAATAATATTAAAAGGAATAGAGATTAAGGTTCCCTTCAATAATACAAAAAAACTCTCTACTCCTATTTCATTTTGGATTTTTTGTTTCATAGGATATGAATAACAGCGTTGGGGAATGATTAAATTATAGTCAATTATTTATTTAAGTTCGATTATCTGACCACATTGAACAAAACCAAGAAAACCATGGAATTGAGCATCAGGTAATTTACCATCGTTGTAATGATATAACCAAAGCTTCGCTTTAATCTCAGGTGCAAGGGTATCTAATTGGCTAAAATGAGCATGCACTCCACTTGGCACCTCTAGTGTTTCGCAATCGTGAAAAATTAATGTTGCTTCTTGATAATATTTTTCAAACCGCTCAGGGGTAAATTGTGTATCAGTAGTGATAAAAAATTTTTATCCTGATACTTTATATATAAACCATAACTTGGCATTAATTTTCTATTAGAATGAATATGAACTGTTTTAATTAAATTAAAATGCAATCCTTCCCATTGAAAAACTTGACCATCATTTACAGTAGTGACCCTAAAATAATCATTCAAGGTAGCTTCTTTTTCATTCAGTGTTTTTAACCCACCGCTGAGGGAGTGACTCCATAATAGATCAACTAAATGTTCATGTATAATGAGCTGAGGAGGCTCACTCTCCACCGCGAACTTACGCTGAAATGCAAGCCACTCTATCCCGCCAATGTGATCGGCATGCAAATGGCTAATGTAAACTGCATCAATATCATGAGAAATATAACGAGCACGCGCTAATGAAAAGCGAATGTCAGTGCCACAATCTATTAATAGTTTCTTACCTTTATCCGTGAGAAGAAGCATATTTGATTGAAAATTTTTAGAATCCGTTCCTAAACCACTACCAGCTCCTAAGAATAATAGTTTCATGAATAAATCCCTGAGTAAGTTAAAACTCGAGTCTGAGTTCTAAAAATTCCTTGATGAATATATTTCTATTTTAATAAATACTCTTCTTATTTTAGAATAGCATTTAAAATCAGTTATTAGAAATAGCCCAATTAATATAAATAAGCTATTCTTCAACGTAAGTTGATAAAACTTTAGCGCCAAATGCCAATAACCAAGCTCAATCTTAAAAATACTTATCTTTTAAAGTATTTCTTCTTTTTTCTGACTCTCTCACTTTTGGGTCTCATAATAAGTTTATTTGCACTAAAACATATAGCGGTACAAGAAGCTCTTGACACCGATGAACGTTATCAATCCTATCTAATTGCTGATGGCCTTCGTCAAAGCTCCGATGACTTAACCGATATGGTGAGACTGTATGTGATGACGGGCGAGAAGAAGTACCGTGATTATTATAATGAAATTATATCCATAAGAGAGGGAAAATCTCCTAGACCATTAAATTATGATGAGATTTATTGGGATTTAGTTATTGGTAACAAACGCCCTCAACCTTATGGCGAAAAAAATCTATAACTGCGATGATGCTAGAGCATAATTTTACGCTGAAAGAATTTGCTATGCTCACTGAAGTTGAGCATCGGAGTAATGAGCTGGTAAAGTTAGAGATTAAAGCAATGAATATGGTAGAGGGAAAATATCAAGATAAGGATGGCAATTATACCATAGTTGGCAAACCCAATCCCAAACTCGCCCAAAACCTGGTCTTTAGCGATGAATATGCACAAGCCAAATTAGGTATCATGAGGCCGCTCCAGGCTTTTTTTGCTCATGTTGAGCATCGGACCTTACTAACCAATGAAAAAATTGATAAAAAAATGTCAAGAATTATTATTCTAACACTTATCTTTACATTTTTATCAACAATCCTCATGGTCTTCTTTATCATTCATGCACTCAAATCTATTTCCAGAGTTAATGATGAAAATGATTTATTACTCTTAAATATTTTGCCAGAACCCATTGCGTCACGCTTGAAAATGGGAGAGGTAGATATTGCGGATGAGTTTTCTCAAGCCAGTGTCATGTTTGCAGACATTATCAATTTTACTCAGCTAACAGAACAATTAGGGGCAAAAAAAACTGTAAATATCTTAAATCGCCTATTTGCAGAATTTGATAACCTCACTGAAAAATATCATGTTGAAAAGGTAAAAACTATAGGTGATAACTATATGGCTGTATCAGGCGTTCCAGAACAAACGACCAGGCATGCAATCAATATAGCAAACTATGCCCTAGCGATTCTGGAAAGAATGCTGACCTTTAATCAAGAAAATAAGATGCAACTCGAATTTCGCATTGGCATTACTTATGGTACTGTGATTGCAGGTGTTATTGGCCATAAAAAATTTGTTTATGACATATGGGGTAATGTAGTCAATTTAGCAAGCCGATTGGAAGAAACGTCCCTTCCTAATAAAATTCATATTTCTGAAAAAATGGCGTTTATGCTTGAAGATGAGTTCATTATGGAACCCAGAGGAACTATAGAGATGAAAGGGATTGGCACTCTTAAAACTTTTTTTCTACTCGGAAAAAAAGAAAGATAGTTTCATCCACCAAGCGCTATAAAAAGTGGTGATAAAGAGATTACTCAAGTGCCTGGCGGCAGTCGAGCGAGTTTGCAACGATGTAAAGAACTTTGTAGTCAGTGCTATATAACATTGCGAATGTACATTAGCCTAGTTATTGGCACTTAGGGCATATTCCATAAATATTTAACGCATGATCGGTCATCTGAAAATGGGCTCTATCCGCGATAGTTTTCTGCCTTTGCTCGATGATTTCATCGACAAACTCTTCTACACAACCACATTTAATACATACCAAATGGTCATGATGTTCGCCTTGACTCAATTCAAATACTGAATGCCCCCCTTCAAAATTATGACGAGTAACTAATCCTGCAGCTTCAAATTGCGTTAATACACGATAAACTGTGGCAAGCCCAACATCCTCTCCTGTCTCTAGCAATGCTTTATAAACTCCTTCTGCACTTAAATGATGATTGGGAGATTGCTCTAAGATTTGTAATACTTTTAAACGTGGTAAAGTAATTTTTAATCCAGCATCTTTTAGCTGTTTACTTTCTTCCATTAGTGCTCCTCAGTGCAGTGAAGTTGTCTTCGCTATTGCAGGTGTGTTTCATTAAATGACGTGTTATTATGGCGAAATTTTTCATGATAGGCAAAAAAATGAGAATAATAATTTTTCTACTTGGAATTGTATGTACTTTAACCCTAACCCAATGTACCTCGTTTGACCTTTCTCGACGTGTAGTACAACAAGGAACCCTATTACCAAAAGCAACTCTCGATCGTTTAAAAATTGGAATGAGCAAAAATGAAGTAGCTATATTATTGGGAACAAGCTTATTAAGTCCTGTATTTAATCACGATCGCTGGGATTATGCATATACTTGGCGTAGGGGACATGGACCGATTACTATGTCCACTGTAAGCTTATATTTCCATAATGATCGACTGGCTCGTGTAGAGCAAGACAAACTCAACGCAGGCGTAGGTATAGCACTGGCACACCCAGACATCAATCAGGAATAAATGATGCAAGCTTCATGCCTCATGCACCGAAAGGCTGCATTGGGCACATCTTGTGTGAAGCTCTAACCTTTCACCAAGAGGCAAGCATATCTCCCAAACAGATAACAGCACTAACTTAAGTGCGTACAGCCCGGATTAAACCTACTCGTAATCCGGGAGTTGCTTTTTGCCTCATTCCCGGATTACAGTTTTGCCTAATTTCAGCTCCGGAGGAATAGGAATCAGTTTTCCTTTAATGTTCGTGATTACCTAAGCAGATAGTGAATATCATTTTAATACTGCTGGAAGTGGGGCATAACCTTTAACTTAATTCCCTGCTTTCATTAAAGATTTAGCACCATTGTATCCAAGGATTAAATTTTGTTTTTTTCTGAGAGAACATTCGCTTTTTTCCGTCGGCTTTCTTTAGGATCCAAAATCAACGGTCTGTATATTTCTATCCTATCTCCTTCTTTAAGCACATGCGCTAAAGAAACCTGTTTTGAAAAAATGCCCACAGAGTAACCGCGTGTTTCAGGATGAATTTCGTATATTTCTGATGCATGCAGCGCATCAGAAACAGTTGCTCCTGGTTTGAGATCAAGTGCCCTATGTACAACAGCCTTTGTTACAGGCACATAAACCACCTCAACTTTTATCATAAATTGTTTTTGCTCGTTCACAGAAAGAATCTACCATTTTATCAGTTACTTGCTCAAATACTGGCCCAAGAAGCATGGAAAACATTCGCCCCGCGAATTCAAACTCCAGATCAAAAGAAACTTTACAACCTTCGTCTACTTCATCAAAACGCCAAAAACCTTCTAAATGACTGAAAGGGCCATCAACAAGACGAATTTCTATCATTTTATTAATTTGGAGCCGGTTACGTGTAGTAAATGATTTGCTCATCCCAGCGGCACCAATCACTAAAGTTGCCTGGACCTCATCTTCATCACGATGATGCACTAAGCTTTCTGAACAATAAGGTAAAAATTCAGCATAACGCTCTACTTCATTTACCAAAGCAAACATTTGCTCACAAGTATAGTTAACAGTACGTGATTTTTTCACTATGGGCATTATGCTTCTCCCGCCACTTGTTTTAACCAAAAGCTCAGATCTTTAATTTCTTCGAAACACACAGAGTGTTCCATAAGATATTTATAATCGGAAATATTTTTATACCCTTTATCCAATAGCCAGTCTTTACTTAACTCAGTCCATTGCGGCAAGACGAGAGGATCATATTGGCCAGAGCCTATAAAAAAAGGCGTGCTTTTATCCAGTTTTGGCCTATTATGTTCGGCTAAAGGCAAATAGGCAGACAAAGCAATTACTCCGGCTAATTGAGCTGGAGTATGAAGAGCTGTATGTAACGCCATAGCCCCTCCTTGCGAAAAACCCGCTAAAAAAATCTGATTATATGAAAACCCTGCATTTAATTGTTCATCGATAACCTTACGGATTAACAATTCAGACTGCTCAATGCCTTCTTTATCTTCCCTATCAATTAATTTCATACCCCTAATATCATACCATGCGGGCATAACCATTCCACCATTTAGCGTAACCGGACGCTGAGGCGCATTGATAAATATATGGCGTAACACTATATCAGTAACTGTTAATTGATCTACTAAACCCATCATATCGGAAGCATCAGCGCCTAATCCATGCATCCAAATAACACATGCTTGAGCGTTCTCCTCAGACTCATTTATCAACTCATTCAAAACCAATCCCCTGACATAAAAAAAGAAATTATCGCTAATGCATAAGCACAGTGCAAGTTATACTCTTTAAATACTCTGAGTAAAAAAGGCAGTGCAGTAAAATGTGTGTCATGGATGAACAAAATAACATCAATCCTTATCATTTATTACTTGCACTTTTACTTTAATAAGTGGTAAATAACCTCTACTCGCAATTAATGACACTTTTTAATGAAACGACTACACTTTGTATTGATAGTTGGCATCACCTTAATCATATCTGGTTGTGGACAAAAAGGACCACTTTATTTGCCGGAGCCAACAAGAAATGCCTCAAGTAAGTAATATTCAATAGGAAAAATGATGACTATTAGATTTACCAAAATGCATGGACTAGGCAATGATTTCATAGTGATTGATGGCATTAATCAAAATATAGACCTTAATCCTCAACAAATTGCAATGATGGCTCAGCGGAATACGGGTATTGGTTTTGATCAATGCTTGCTTATTGAATCCAGTCAGCAAAAAGGAATTGACTTTAATTATCGAATTTTTAATGCCGATGGTCAGGAAGTAGGGCAATGTGGAAATGGAGCACGATGTCTTGCCTTATTTGTCAAATACTATGGCTTAACAAATAAAAATCATTTAACTGTTGCCACTAAAACCACAAAAATGAATTTATATATTAATGCGGATCAAAGTGTGCGGGTGGATATGGGCATTCCAAAATTAGCACCAAAAGACATTCCACTCCTGAATGCAGAACCATCTGAACAATACGTTTTAGAGCTTTCAAACAATGAAAAACTATTGCTACATGCTCTCAGTGTTGGTAATCCGCATGCGGTTATATTAGTTCCAGATATACAAAAAGCTCCTGTGCTTACTTTAGGCAAACAAATTAGTCTTCACCGGTGTTTTCCCGAACAAGCAAATGTAGGATTTATGCAAATTTTAAATCCGCAACATATTAAGTTACGGGTTTTTGAGCGGGGTTGTGGTGAAACTCAAGCATGTGGCAGTGGTGCTGTTGCTGCTGCAGCAGTAGGATGTTTGTATTACAAGCTGGATAAGCAAATAAAAGTAACTTTACCTGGTGGTGATTTACTCATTGATTGGCCTGAGTTTAATAAGCCAATCAGCTTAACAGGCCCTGCTGTTTTTGTTTACGAAGGCAGATTATTTTAAACGATCTGTCTCTTGCTGGTTAGTCTCAGTAACACTTTATCCAGAATACATAAGCCATTTCGTATCAATTTACCAATAACGACAAAACCATTCCATACAAGACAAAAAATTTATCCTATGTCGATGCAAAATTAACACAAGTATTGAATTTTTTTTACAAAGAGTTATGCTGGATGAAGGCTCAATTCGTATCTTTCAACTTGGAAGCCGATGTGAGCCTTATAGGAGAGGGCTATGACAGGAAGCAAAATACAAAGTTTTGATTTATTCAAAGCGGCTATGGGAAATCCAGATTATTTAACTGCAATTAATAAAAATACCGCAACCCAAGCACAATTTTTAACAACACTCAAAGAAGGAAATTTGACATTCCAAGAAATTCTTGACTCAATTCAAATTGTCAAAAACTCACAGGTAAAATCCTTATTAATAATATATCTGTTAAGTCAAAAAGAGTATTTGAATTCTTTAAAGGGTTCTTCTTTGTTACAGCGATTAACCATTCGCGATAATCATACCCCCTCTCGTCTTAATGCACTAATACATCAACTCGATTTACACGTACTTACAAACGCGATGATTAGCGAATTAGAGCCCGAAGCTGCCGTAAGTATTCTTTGTTCTGTTCCTCATTTTCATCACCTGACTCGAGAACAAACAGAAGCTTTAATTGGAAGATATCCGAAACATGAACTTATAGTGTACTGGATGAACCATTTTGCACTCATGCCTAATGCCCATTATTTGTTAGCTCATTTAATGAAATTGGCGGGGACAAATATTATTGATGAATTAAGCAAAATAGAATCGAATCAAAAAGAAGCAATTATTGTGAATATTATTGAACATTTTGAATTATTTCATTACATACCGCAAAGATTTTTAGAGCATGCAAATAAAGAGTCACATTTGATTTTAGCTATTAGGCTCTATCTTAATGGCCATTATAATAAAACACTCGCCACTTATATTAATCAATTAACTAAGAAATTATTAGAAAAAAATCATTCATTTTCAACTCCTGCAATTGAATTACTTTTTTTCTTGAATGATAAACTTGCTTTCAAAGAGTTGGCCAATAAAAGTGCGTTCTTAACAAATCGCTATTTAAAAAATAATGCTCAAGAAGGAAATATTGCCTTATTTTACCAAAATAATCAGCTTAATCTGCAACGAATGATCCAAAATGTTAATTTAAACCCAGTGATTCCTGAATTTTTTAAAGAACAACAGAAACAGCTTGGAGCCCTTAATGAAAGTTCATTTGTAAATGGCCTAATCAAATATAACAAATCCATTAATTGTTTTGAGTATTTTTTAATACATTATCAGGGAAACTCTGAATCCATCAGAAAACTACTCAGTGATTATATGGAGTCTTATGAACACTCCGATAATTTTAAAAGTCGTTCGCAAGCAATACATCATCTGGGTTTTATGTTGACTCGTCCTGAACTGGACCCAACAGTTAAAGAGGCCATCTTTACAACTTTTTTAAATCATCCATCATTCTTTGATGAACAAATTAGTTATCAATTATTTTTATTTGATGCCAAAAGAATTATTCGCTATTTTGGTCTTCGTGGAGGTAAAGAAAACTATCAAAGGGTAATCGATTTGTGTACCTTAGCCCTAAAAAATCTCCATTCAGAAAAAACTCCGGAAATTATTCAAATTTCTCAAAAAGCATTTATGGAGGCAAAGCTGGAACTAAGCTTTACTAAAGAGCAAGGTTTTTTTTCGAGTGTAATCAAATGGATAAAACGATGTTGGGCGTATGGTTGGACCGGCTTTTTCAAACCTAATCAACCTGAATATATTACTCCAGAATCATTGATTTTTGAGCCCTCCCCTAAAAAATCATCTAAAAAATATATTAAGAAATTGCTCTCTGTTGATACACCAGAAAATGAGCTTCTAATTTTATTAAATAAAATAGCTCTTCCCTTAACACAAGAAAAATTTGAAGACATCATCAAAGCATTGGATCTTTATTCATTACAAACACTACCTAAAAACGAGCTTGAAACTCGGCACAAGCTTCATAAGCTATATCATTATGTCATTAGTAAAAAAGAAGAAAATCAAGCGCTTTATCGCTGGTTAAAGGATAATCAAAATCCATTTGTCATAAATCAATTGCGCCTATTAGAATTGGTTATAAAAGAGAAATCTCATAATGAGGTGAGTTTTTTACTGAAACAAATCAATGAAGATTCAGATCAACTTCAACATATATCTGATGAGTTAAATTGTGAAATGCCTGAATTAGGAGCAACAACCATTCCAAAATTGATTAAAAACGCCCAAACATCTGATTTTGTAGCAAGCACAACTAAAGTTTTATCCGAGTATGCAACTGAGGCATCAGAATATGCACAAAACGCATGGCAATGGGCTGGATGTTTTTTAGCTAAAATTGGAACCCCTCCTAAAGAAGAAGAAGATTGTTTTAAAGTAGAACATGTTCCTGCATTTCATACATCGACAAGTAAGTAATTGAGGGTATTTTTAATGCGCTAAAGTTTGAGTTTCCAACGCTTATGCATCCAGTTCCATTGCTCAGGGTGAGCTAAAATAATACGTTCTAAAGCCTGATTATATGCAAGTGTATTATAATAAAGAGACTCTGAGACTGTATCATAATCTTTCCAAGGAATTGGATCATAAAACTCTAAAACATGCTTCCCATTCGGTAACCTATAACCGGCGGCAGGAACAACAGGAACCCCAGTATAACGAGATAAAGTTGCTAAACTCCGGTAGGTTCCCGCCTTTGTACCAAAAAACTCTACTGCGATACCATCTCTATTGGCTAATGAGGCATGTTGATCAAGAACAAAAATTACGGCATGATTTTTTTCCAGTGCGGCACAAACTTTATCTAGAGAATTTTTTTGGGAATCACATTCAAACCGACTTGATAGTATTGCTTAAATAAGCTTCGCTCAATAGACTTAATGGATAAAGTTCTTCGGATAAAATGAAACTGTCCTTGAAATTCTTTAAAATTTAAAACCCCACCTATAGGAGCTACCTCCCAATTACCGAAGTGGCCCGTAAGAACTAAAACTCCTTTTTTTTGCGCTACAACTTCCAACATTTTCTCATGACCACGAACCTCGACTTGATTTCGTAAAGTCTCCTCTGACATAAAACGCAATTGTATTGCTTCTTTAAAGGATTTAAATAGGTGTGAATAATAAGATAAGGCAAGACGTTTTTTTTGATTTATATCTAATTGATCACCATAGACGCGATCGATATTCGCCATAATGACTTGCCGCTTGTAAGGTAAAAATTGATACACAAAACGCCCTAGTAAACTCACCGGCAATTCATTAATTTTTTGTTCTAAATCAGTCACAAGCTTTAATCACCAAACATGCGTTCATACTTGCAAATCCTCGATTAATAGTCAACACATAAGGACTTTGTAATGATCGGTGATCTGCGCTTACTGACAAACCATCACAACTCGGTGCAATACGTTGAAAATTAGCCACGCCGGGGATACATTTTGACTCGAGGGCATAAGTAGCAAGTACAGCATCAATTAATCCTGAGGCACATATAGTATGTCCAGTCGACCATTTAAATCCAGTTACAGGCTGTTGCTGACCAAAAACTTTTTGTATTGCTTGGGATTCACTATAGTCTGATTTGCTATTCCCATTTCCATGAGCAACAATAAAACCTACGTCCGTCGGATTTAATGCGACAGACTCCAGAGTATGCTGAATTAAATCCGCCAGTTGTTGGCCACTTGTATCTAAAGAAAATAATCCTTGTGCTTCACTCGTTGACAACCCACCGATAACCTCACCATAACAAACTGCAGAACGCATACGAACACTTGCTTCACTTTCTAAAACGAAAGCAGCAGCACCATCGGCTAGAATGGTACCATCATGTTCTTCATCGAAAGGTTTTAAATGTTGGTGGCTTAAAACACCTAGTTGCTCATAATAAAATAAAGATTGAGGTTCTACAGCCATATCATAAGATATCACTATCGCCCGCTCTGCTTGTCCACTGCGTATTGCATGATATGCTTCTAATAAGGCTTGTGTCCCTCCAACAGCATGGTTGGTTACATTATGATTGGGTCCTTTAAATTCATAAGTAATGCCTGTATATGCAAGAACATTATTAGGCAATATACGTAATAACCACATAGGATGTACTGTTTCAAACAAATGTTCTGCAAAATCTTGCATATTCCCTTGAGCCTTTGCCAGCAAAGGTAAAAAATCATATTGTTGAAAATATTTATTTCCAGGGGAGCCCACAAAAACTGCAGTTTGCTCATTAAATTGATCGGGAGTTTCAAGCCCATCACGATAAGAGATGATCTGACTATGCTCTACAGCCTGCACTGCAGCGTTAATCCCCATCACGTCTTGGCGTGAAATCACTTTAGCTAATTTTCGATCCGGCAACATTTTTCCAGGATTGAATTCTTTTAGCTCTCCACCCAAACGGTAGGACCATTGCGATAGATCCCAATTGGTTATTTCTGCAATTCCACTTTTACCTGAAATAATTGCATCCCAGGTTGTATCAGCAGTGACTCCTGATGCAGTTAATGCACTTCGTCCCGTGATAAATACTCTGTTATTCTGACTCATTGGCCTGCTCCTTCAAATTCAGGATGCTTAAATAACAAGCAACTATTAGAGCCCCCAAACCCAAAAGAATTAGATAAAACCACACCTAAAGAGCGCTCCCGTGGTCCATCTACCACATAATCCAAATCACACTCTGGATCAGGCGTGGATAGGTTAGCTGTTTTAGGTACTTGTGCCTTTTCTATAGACTTAACAGCTAAGACTGCTTCAAGTGCCCCGGCCGCAGCGATTAAGTGTCCTGTTTGACTTTTAGTAGAGCTAACTGGCAAACTTGAAATACATTCACTGAATACTGCTTTAATTGCATTGGTTTCGCTTAAGTCATTCATTTTAGTAGATGTACCATGTGCATTGATATAATCCACATCAGAAGCTTTTACTCCGGCATCCTGGAGCGCGCGTTCGATAGCTTGAATTGCACCGTCTCCATTAGGATGTGAGTCTGTAATTCGATAAGAACTTAAAGAGTTCCCCTCTCCGGCTAATTCAGCATAAATAGACGCACCTCGCGCTTTTGCCTTACTCCATTCTTCTAAAATTAAAAATGCAGCTCCTTCGCCTAGGACAAAACCATTACGTGTCGCATCAAAAGGCCGGCTTGCAGTCTCTGGGGTGCTATTATAGGTCGATAAAGCACCCAATAAACAAAAACTCGATAACCCTAAGGGATTAATCATTGAATCAAATCCACCAGCCAGCATAAAATCAGCCTCACCGCGACGAATGACCTGCATAGCCAATCCTAAAGCCTGTCCTCCTGAAGCACATGCCGTATGGACAGAAGATGCATAACCTTTGATGCCGAATTGCTGGATCAATAACGACAAACCTGAATTTGGAGTAGTTTTACCAAAATCCGATAATTTATAAAATTCTTGTGTGTTTGCAAGCAGCTGCATCCAATTAGTTTCACCGCCTGGAGCACACATTTGTTGAAATCGCGACAGATAATCGAATTCAGCGGTCATCATGCCACTACCTGTAACCACGCCCCAGCGTGATGCTGTCTGTTCAGTGGGTAAAATACCAGCGTCATTGAAAGCTTGTTGGGCAGCTTCAAGCGCATATTGTGTAAAGGACATGGAAAAACGCGTACGCTTTGTAGACAACTTGGGATCAAGAACAAAATTTTTTACTTCGGCTGCTATATAAGTTGGAAACGCGCTTGCATCAAATTGTTTGATTTCAGCAATTCCGGACTGCCCCGCTAATAAATTGGACCATGTGGATTGAACATCAAGACCTATAGGTGAAATCGCCCCTAAACCCGTAATTGCTACTCGTCTTTTTTTCACTTTTAGTTACCTCTAGGAATAAGCACCACATCCACTACACAAACACGTTTCCCTAAAACTTCACTACGAAAAGTAAGAATTAATTCTTCATCTGTTTGTTTTTTGACGTTTACATAGCACTCGAGAATATCACCCGGATGAACAAATTCATTCATTTTCATTTTGCGAAATTCACTAACACTATAGCTTAACGCATATCCAGAACGTGCCACAAACTCGCGCGCTAAATTTAATTTACATTCCAATAAAACCGTTAACGGCAATACTGGCTTTTTTGGAAAATGATCCGCAAAATAAAGGGCTGCCCGTGTAATTCGCTTTTCAGCAGTTAAACTGACTTTGGGTTCAAAAGAACAAACTCTATCAAAAGCCATGGATACCAGAGGCAATTCCACGTTAAGCATGAGATCACTATCCAATAGGGGAGTACTTTTTGAACTAATTATGGACCAATCACCTGGTCTATCAATTTCCGCAAATTGTTGTTTTACCTCATCGGGATCGATAAAGTCATTCATAGGCAATAAAGGACCTAACGCACCCTCAAGAGTAAAAACAACCTCATTTCCTATGCGTGCCACACTATGATATTGCATCACTGAATCTTCAATTCGCTCAATGAATGATTCTAATAATAAGGTTTCTCCAACGTATGCGGCTCTGTGCATTGCAGCTTTAGCAACAATGCCAGCAACAGGCCTATGAGAAAACTCCAAACAGTGCATCACATTCCATGCTGCTAATTGACCTAGTGTTTCTCCGATTAAAGAAGGGATAAAGCACGGACGTCCCTGTTCATCAACCGTAAGAAATGTGTCATCTTGGGTAATGTGTTTAATTCCCCGAATCAACTGACCAGGAAATGACTCAACGATACGATCAACGAATAAAAATCTCATTAGTATTTATTAAACCCTATTGACCAAGATAAAGAAACAACTGAGAGACTAAGCTTCAGTTGCAATAGTTTGTTGCTCTTCAATTGCAGAAACAACTAATTTACAAAATGTTTCTATCGTAAAGAGCATGGGTATTTCATTCACTTTCATATTAGGCTTGAATTGCTCTGCCGGAACTTCACTTAAATAACTTTGTAATGCTTTTAGGCCCTCGGCAGTGATGACTCCACCCTTTTCAAATTCACTCTCTGCGAGCTCGCCACGTGCATTTTTTTCCAATTGACCACGAGGGATTTTAATTTTAAACTCTTTTTCCAGTTGGAAAACTAAATCAAGAAAATCAATAGATTCAGCGCCCAGATCTACTATTAATCGACTATTAAGAGATATTTCTTCTTCGTCAATTACTAGTACCTCAGCAACTATTTCCCTAACTTTAGGATAAACATCTGCTACATTCATATATTGTCCTCAGAAATCAGCTAATTTACAAAGCCCAAAATTATATCATATTTTTTCTTAAAGGCATAAAGCATAAAAAAGATGGGATATTAACCAACTCGACTATATCCTGCATCAACAAATAAAGTATGTCCATTTATCATTGCCGCTTCTGGCAAACACAATAGATAAATAGCATTAGCCACATCTTGTGTTGTTAAAGGCCTATCTGATAAAGAATGGGCTTGGTATTCATCCAGTAATTGTTCTCTATTAGGAAAATGCTTCAATGCATCCGTATCCACCACTCCGGCCGAAACAGTATTCACAGTAATTCCATCAACTGCTAACTCAAGACTTAAAGATCGTACTAAAGCTTCAAGAGCAGCTTTAGATGCTCCAATAAAGGCATAATTAGGAATTGCTCGATGAGCACCAAGACTTGATAAAGCAATAATGCGTCCACCTTTAGGCATCAATGAACGTCCTTCAACAGCCAGATGATTTAACGCCAGGGCATTAGTCTCCAAACACCAGCGCCAATGTTTAGTAGACATTTTAAGGGCTGATTTTAAAACACCACTAGCAGCATTACTAACTAAAAAATCAAGCCGGTTAAAATGCTCTTTAAATTGAACAAACATTTCTTTTACAGACTGATGATCCGCTACATTCGCTTGTAAAGCAATTGCTTTACGGCCCATAGCCTGTATTTCTTCCACCAATGCCTGGGCTTCATCAGAACTATTATAATAAACCACCGCAATATTGCTCCCTGCTTGAGCTAACTTTAATGCAGTTGCCTTACCGATGCCTCGAGCACCGCCAGTAATTAATCCTACTTTATCTGCAAAAACTAAACTCATAGCATTCCTCAATTTCTAATTTACAAAAATTTGTACAATTGGTTAAGTTAACACCATTAGATGGATAACTAAAAAACCTACATTTTCGTGCGTATTCTTCGATAAAGCAATGTTTAGAGCATTAAATTTTTAAATATCTTGTTTCTAGAGTGCTAACTTTGTACTATCGGCACACGATTAGATTATATGCATATTATTGAATGAAGCTATCTTGGACTAATACTGTATTCCCTATTGCAGCAATTTTTTCCTTTCGGATGTTAGGTTTATTTTTCCTAATCCCTGTATTTAGTATTTATGCGGAAGATTTGCAAGGTTCAACACCTGCGTTGATAGGTTTTGCCTTTGGAATATATGGTCTTGCGCAAGGATTACTGCAAATACCTTTTGGCATGCTTTCCGATAAATTGGGTAGAAAACCAATAATCACAACAGGCTTGCTTTTATTTGCTTGTGGCAGTCTCATTGGAGCATTAACTCATTCTATTTATGGGATGATTGTTGCACGAGCGCTCCAAGGAACTGGAGCAATTGGCAGTGTGCTCATTGCGCTACTTGCAGATTTAACTCCTGAGGAACAACGAACTAAAGCAATGGCAGTTATTGGCATGACCATAGGCACTTCATTTAGTCTAGCAATGGTAGTGAGCCCAATACTCACCTCTCATTTTGGCTTAGCAGGAATTTTTTACCTTACTACCTTGTTATCCCTATTCGGTATCATTCTGCTTCACTGTGTCATCCCTAAACCACTGAAAGAGCGCTTTCATGTTGATAGCGAGACTAATCCTGCTCTCTTAAAGCACGTTATTTTTAATGAACAACTACAACGTCTTAATTTTGGCATTTTCTGCCAACATTTTATTCTTACATCTACATTTTTTGTGATTCCTTTTATCTTAAAAAAGCAAGTAGAACAAGGCCATTTAACCCAGCAGTGGCATTTTTATTTGCCTATTATGTTGCTTTCCTTCATCCTCATGATCCCCTTTATTGTGCTTGCTGAAAAAAGAAAAAAAATGAAAGGCGTGTTTCTTTCCTCCGTTTTTGTCATCGCAGCAACCCAATTATTGTTTCTCTATACGCTCCAAAATTGGCTTGGCTTATGTCTCATGATGCTAACTTATTTTATTGCATTTAATATCCTTGAAGCTGCATTACCATCGCTTATCTCTAAACAGGCCAATCCTAAAAGCAAAGGGACTGCCATGGGAATATATTCTACAAGTCAATTTCTCGGACTTTTTTTAGGGGGTGCTTTTGCTGGCCTGTTATTCCAATGGAATGGTAGCCAAGGTATTTTTATAACCAATGGAGTTTTAGCGCTTTTATGGTTAATTATCGCCAGCGCTATGAAACCTAATCTCTCTATTTCAACGCTTATTCTCCATTATCCTTGGCCTGAGAAAAAAGAAGATATACTTGCGCGATTGTTAAATACTCAAGGAATTATTGAAGCTGCATTAGTCCAAGAAGAAGAGGCTATCTATTTACGTATTGACAAAAAGCATTATATTGCAGGCAGTGCAGAGAACATTCTTATGACTTCATCGAATGGACGTTCCTAACACTGTTTTCCTCTTCGAGCTCAGGAGCCCTTGCTGCAAACACAGGATACTCTGTATTAACTATTATTTCCTTATCCTCCTTAAAAAACAAAGGAATAGTACCTGTTAATGTGCGATATGCCAGTTTGCTCGTTTCCCCTGGAAAAGGTTCTGTCGAACATTGAACATGAATTGATAATTTCGGATTTTTATAATGTTCATTTAACAAATGGTTTCTAATTAATTCGGAAGATATCAATGAACGGTCATTCTCTACATTTTGTCTAATGCACAATTTAATTTCTACAGGTTCAACCTCAGGTAGCTGTGATTCTAATAAGCGTTCTACTAATTCCTTGGCATCAATGGTTTTACATGAAACCGAATTTGGCACAGACGCTAACATCCCAGTCATACCATCTGCCTCATAGGCTAATATATAGATTTTGCAATTTTTAGAGTTTTGCGGGATGTGGAATTTATCATCAGCGCTTAAAACAGTACAAGACACAGCATGTCCCTCATATGCTGTTTTGTTCCATTGATTCGCGTGTTTGATTAATTTTGTATTCCCTTCGTTTCGCTTAAATGGAATGTATAAATAAATCATCATCAATCCAAAATATACTCATATTAGACTTAATTTAAGCTCTAAAGGCTCTTGACTGTCAAGCATTTCCTCATAATCAGTCAAAGCAAAAGAACTGGCTCCATTAAATGCTGTAAATGAAGTATCAAGTGCCCCCAGATAATCGGTTTCATCAATCCATCCGTGTTTCGATTGGGTACTTTTTGATGGTGAAGTGATAGGCTTATCTTCAATTATGACGCCTGATTTTATTAAAAACTCTTCAAGGCGAGATTTATTGATCAGCATTTCAAACTTCATATTTTTCCCGCTGATAGTAATTGAGTCTACTAAATAATCCGAAATATCAAGCGGCAAACTCCTAAGCAATTCATCAATAATCATGGATTGGTTTTTTGAAAAGAACTTATCATTTTGAATCATTTTTACTAATTCGCGGGCTAAATGATGTAACATAGGATGAGAAAATTTAGGATATTTCACTGCCTTAGGAACACTTGTAAAAAAGTCGTATTTTGTTGAAGTGTCTTCTACGACATCCAATCCTTGTCGAAAAGCCCGTGCGCGCCCAACCACACCCGAGAAGTTAAAGCAAAATAAATCACTCTTCATCTGAAATGCTCTTACAGCACCTTTAGAGCTTAATAAACCATCTGTACCAGTACCAGGCAAGCCTATGCTGACGTCACTATAATACTTTATTTCCATGGATTGATGGGATTCGCCAAGTTCCGTACGAAATTGTTCTGCCATTAGGCGTGGTTTATTTTTTTTTGCATATTCATCACAAAAAAATAACTTTACAATATTACTATTACTAAATCCTTCTATCACTACATCACTTTTAAAATTTCTAGCAACTTCTTCTATGGTCAACTCCTTATAATTTTCATCTTCTTTAGTTTGATTCCCTACAATCAAATCAGGGGTATTAATACCATGACTTAAAATATAAATCTGACAATTACCTTCCTTCAAGGCTGTTTGAACTTGTTCACTTTGGACAATTTCATTGCTGTCATGATAGACCACGACGACTTCCTTTTCTTTAGATTCATAATCTTTACGCCATTTACTGGCTTTGGCTTCTAGATCAAATAGGGAGTCTTCAAAAGTAAAGGGGATATACAATATTTTCATATAACAACATATTTAGTCAATCTGGCATAATTATAATCTATGAACATTAATAAAATATTAAACATTTATTTTATTAATAGGTTAAATGGTTGAGTTAATAAAGGCGAGGTTCTGTAAATTTTTATTTAGAATAATTTAGGATTTAAATACTCCTGGCTAAATCCTAAATTAAAAATGACATTATTGACGGGGCAGGCGTATATTTTTTCCTAAAAACAAGTTCTTTTCAGTGGACCGATAAGGATTAATATCCAAACCGCCACGTCGGGTATATCGTCCATAAACTGTCAATAATTCAGGCTGACAACGGTTCATAATATCTACAAAAATTCGCTCGATACATTGCTCGTGAAATTCATTATGGTTTCTAAAGGAAACAAGATATTGCAACAGCCCTTCACGATTAATTTTTTTTCCTCTATAACTAATTTGTATGCTGCCCCAATCAGGTTGGTTTGTTACTAAACAATTTGATTTAAGCAAATTAGAGTATAAAGTTTCTTCAATAGTTTCATCACTCACTGAAAGAAATGAAGGCTCTACGAGATATACAGAGCACTCGACATCAAGTTCATCTATACATTCACCCATAAATGAAGGTTGAATTGCAAACTGTTTTACATTATCTAAAAGATAAATATTTACCCAAACTTCAGCCCCTATTCGTTCTTGTAAATCTCTTTTGACAATATTTTGCAACTCATTCGCATTTGGAATGCGAGTATTATTAAATGAATTAAAATATAGTTTTAATGACTTAGATTCGATTAAATAAGGTGAACTGCAGTCATAATATAATTCAGCAATTGCAACCATAGGTTTTCCCTTGGCATTAAGCCAAGATACTTCGTAATGATTCCAACAATCAAATCCGTAAAAAGGGAGTTGGGAGGGATTTATACCAATTTCTTGCCGCTTTCCAGCCCTTGCAATAGGATATAATCGATTAGGATTGTAGGCATCATCGTAGCTTGATTTTCTTCCTAATTCTGATTCTTCTTCCAGGGTTTTATATTTTTTTAAAACAAGATCATTCATGTTATTTAACTCCAATATTTCTATAATTTTGGCAGTGCTTTTCCAGTTTACCGGTTGATTCATTGCCATTTGGCTGGAAATATAGTTTAATAAGGATGCAGCTTCATTAATGCGCGCTGCCTTTTCCTTAAGCTCACGAGCTTGAATAATTACAGAAGCAATAACATCAAAATTTGGATTCTCAATAATCTTTCTTATCGTTGATAACGAAAAGCCAAGGAATTTTAAGGTAGTGATCTGTTGTAAGCGAATGAGATCCTGCTCCGAATATAAACGATAACCACTTGCCGTACGCTTAGCTGGTTTTAAGAGACCAATATCATCATAATATTGTAATGACCTGATTGTTAACGCAGTCATTTGGCTAATTTGTTTGATTTGATAAAATTTCATTCAATTTCTCCCCAGAACTGATTCTAAGCTATCACGTACCGTGAGAGTCAATAGATATAATGAAATAAACGAGTATTGGGCGTATCTAAGATGTATATTACTATGATAGATACATCGAATATCTTAGGCGCTAACCTTGAAAAGCCTGATTCAATTCCAGTGCAAGCCCTATATAAATTAAGGTATACTCTCCTCCTAACTTTCGCATACAGGAGAAAATGAATGGCACGTGGAATAAATAAAGTGATACTCATTGGTAACGTAGGTGTTGATCCTGACGTACGATATTTACCTAACGGTAATGCAGTGACTACACTTTCAATTGCTACTAGTGAGGCATGGAAAGATAAAAGCACTGGAGAAAAACAAGAAAGAACCGAATGGCATCGGGTGGTTTGTTTTAATCGCTTAGGAGAAATTGCTGGCGAATATGTTCGCAAAGGCTCAAAGCTTTATGTTGAAGGCAGCTTAAGAACCAGAAAATGGCAAGATCAACAAGGACAAGATAGATATACTACGGAAATTGTAGCTAACGACATACAAATGTTAGATAACAAAGTGGGAGCATCTTCAAGTTTTGATGATAACTCACAGGCTCAATTTACACCAACCAATCAAAATTTTGCAAAACAACAACCTGCGCAACAAGTTCCGCATGATGCTTTTGATCAATTAGATGATGATGTACCATTCTAATTTCTATCTTAAATAACAACTGTGTTCATAAATATTTTCTGCCCTTATAAATAAGGGCAGTTTACATAGATATACTTCACGAAAGCCGCTAAAATTGATCATGAGCAACTTATTACGCCTGTAGCCCTAGTTGGCGCAATTAATAATTAGAGTATCAGTTCCATAAAGAAAAGTGGCTAGAAAATCAGATATAATAAGCTTTAGTGTAAAATAAATTAAAAAATATAAAAAACCCGCATAAGGCGGGTATTTTAAAACACAAAATAGCAGTTATATTATTCTTCAGCATCAGTACTAACAACTGGTCTGTCTAATAACTCAACAATCGCCATAGGTGCATTATCACCATCTCTGAAACCACATTTAATAATTCGTATATAACCGCCTGGGCGTTTTACAAAACGTGGACCTAAATCAGTAAATAACTTACCTACTGCAGATTTTGATCTTAATATATCAAATGCATGTCTACGGGTTGCCACTGAATCAACTTTAGATACAGTGATTAAAGGCTCTATGTACCGACGAAGATCCTTTGCCTTAGGCAAAGTAGTCTTTATCAATTCATGCTCAATTAACGAGCAACACATATTTGCAAACATAGCCTTTCTATGGCTACTTGTACGGCCAAAACGACGGCCTGAATTACGGTGACGCATAACAAAACTCCTAAACTTTATTCGCCAAGATTAGCTGGCGGCCAATTCTCAAGCTTCATACCAAGCGATAATGAACGGGAAGCCAAAACATCCTTAATTTCAGTTAAAGATTTTTTACCAAGATTAGGAGTTTTTAAAAGTTCATTTTCAGTTCGTTGTACCAGATCGCCTATATAATGAATATTCTCTGCCTTTAAACAGTTCGCTGAGCGAACAGTTAATTCTAGATCATCAACAGAACGTAAAAGAATAGGATCGAAATCATTACGTTCCTTCTGATCTGATCGTGACTCTTCAAATCTCATATCAACAAAAGCATGTAACTGCCGTTGTAAAATGCTAGCTGAAATACGGATTGCTTCTTCTGAATCAATAGTCCCGTTGGTTTCTAATTCAATAGTCAACTTATCCAAATCAGTACGATTCTCAACACGAGCACTATCAACATAATACGCTACTTTTTTAACTGGTGAGAAGCTGTTATCAATTTTGAGCTTGCCAACAGACTTTCGCTCTACTTCATCATCAAAATGTTTAATAAATGAATCCGTACTATGGAAACCAATCCCTCTTTCAACCTTCATTGTCATATTTAATTTGCCCTTTTCGTTCAAATTAGCAATAACAAGATCAGGGTTAATCACTTCAAGTCCATGAGATAATTGAATATCACCAGCAGTAACTTGACAAGGACCTTGCTTATTAAGAGATATTATAGCCTCTTCCCCTACCGTCATTTTAATTGCAACCAATTTAAGATTCAGTAGTATATCGACAACATCTTCTTGTACACCTTCAATTGTGCTGTACTCGTGAAGAACACCTTCAATTGAAGCTTCCGTAATTACACTGCCAGGCATAGAAGACAATAATATACGTCTCAAAGCATTGCCGAGAGTATGACCAAAGCCGCGCTCCAAAGGCTCTAAAACTATTTTAGCTTTAAAGGGCGATTCAGCCTGTACCTTAAGAACATTAGGTGTCAACATTTCATTGATTTCAGTATACATTCAGCTATTTCTCCGAGCTTACTTAGAGTAAAGTTCTACAACCAAGTTTACGTTGTAGTCTGAAGATAAGTCAGTTAACGTCGGCGCTGTAGAAAAAGTTCCTTTAAATGAAGAAGTATCTACAGTAAGCCAATCACATGGTACTCTTTGCTCAGACAAAGCTAAAGCAGCTTGAATGCGGCCTTGATTTTTTGCTCTTTGTCTCACAGATATAACATCACCAGGCTTTATTAAATAAGATGGTACGTTAACTATTTTATCATTAACTAATATGGCCTTATGAGTTACTAACTGACGTGCTTCTGCACGAGTGCTTGCAAAACCCATACGATAAACGACATTATCCAAACGTCTCTCGAGAAGAGTCATCAGGTTTTCGCCTGTAGCACCCTTCATACGTGCAGCCATTTTATAATAACCACGAAATTGCTTTTCAAGAACACCATAAAATCTTCTAATTTTTTGTTTTTCTCTAAGCTGCAAACCATAGTTGTTTAGACGTGGTTTCTTATCACCATGTTGCCCAGGTAACTTCTCTGATTTACATTTTGATTTGTGATCACGAACACCACTTTTCAGTAATAAATCACACCCCTCGCGACGTGATAATTTACATTTTGGACCAAGATATCTAGCCATTAATTACTCCTGAGTCTTATACACGACGTTTCTTAGGTGGCTTACACCCATTATGAGGGATACCAGTAACATCGGTTATTTCAACAATTTTGAAATCCTGAGATATTAATTCACGAATAGTGGACTCTCGACCAGGGCCAGGACCATGAACAAATACAGCTACAGATTTCATACCATATTCTTTAGCGACAGCAGCTGCACGCTCAGTTGCAACCTGTGCAGCGTAGGGCGTACTCTTTCGTGAACCTCTAAAACCTGAGCCACCTGATGTTGCCCAGCAAAGAGCATTACCTTGTCTATCAGTGAAAGTCACTATGGTATTATTAAAAGATGCATGAACATGTACTATACCATCTGATACAACACGTTTTGCCTTTTTGCGTACTTTTTGTTGTTTTGACTTTGTTATTGCCATCTTACTATCCTACATGAAATATCAAACGGTGGTGCCTTTTCTGCGACCCTTTCTTGTACGTGCATTAGTTTTTGTACGTTGGCCATGTACAGGCAGCCCTCTTCTATGTCTTAAACCTCGATAACATCCTAGATCCATAAGTCGTTTAATGTTCATTGTTACAACACGACGTAAATCACCTTCAACAGTTATTTTAGCAATTTCTGTTCTTAAAGACTCTAGTTGAGCATCTGTTAATTCTGAAACCTTTTTTGAAGGATCGATTCCAACTGCTGAACATAGTTTTATAGATGTAGGTTTACCAATACCATATATTGCTGTTAAAGCAATCACAAGATGTTTGTGATCTGGTATATTTACTCCTGCAATACGAGCCATTAACTTCTCCGAACGTTATTTGTTCTGTCGAAAGGGACAGAAGAATACTATTTTTATAAAATTAAATCAAGCAAAGATATTAACCTTGTTTTTGCTTATGCCTGGCATCTTTACAAATAACTCGTATCGTGCCACTTCTTTTAATAACCTTACAATTGCGACAAATTCGCTTTACAGATGCTCTTACTTTCATTCCTAACTCCGATAAAGATCATAAAAGACCAGGTAATTTAGTACCTTTAAAATTAGCCTTTTTCATTAAAGAATCATATTGCTGTGTCATTAAATGAGCTTGTACCTGAGCTACAAAATCCATAATAACAACCACGATAATCAGCAATGACGTTCCACCGAAATAAAAAGGGACATGCCATGTATACATTAAAATCTGAGGTAAAAGACAAACTAAAACCAGATAAATTGAACCAACCAGCGTTAAGCGAGTCATCACAGCATCAATATATTTTGTAGTTTGTTCCCCTGGTCTAATTCCAGGAATATATGCACCAGATTTCTTTAAATTATCTGCAGTATCTTTAGGGTTAAATACCAACGCTGCATAAAAGAATGCAAAGAATATAATAGCCACTGCATAAACAATTAAATAGAGTGGTTGTCCTGGGGATAAAGCCATTCCAACATCAGCTAACCATCCCATGCCTTTAGCATGCGAAAAAAACTGAGCTAAAGTCGCGGGCAACAGTATAATACTCGATGCAAAAATAGGTGGAATCACACCAGACATATTAATCTTTAATGGTAAGTGGCTTGTTTGTGCAGCATAAACTTTTCTGCCCTGTGTTCTCTGAGCATAGTTTACCCTAATTCGTCTTTGGGCTCGCTCCATAAACACCACAAAACCAGTCACAACTACTACAACTACTGCAATGATTACCAGAGTTAATGCTTGCATTTGTCCTTCTTTAACCTGCTGAAGAACGGAAGCAATAGCAGTAGGCATGCTTGAGACGATACCTGAAAATATAATTAGTGAAATCCCATTTCCAACACCTTTCTCAGTGATTTGCTCACCTAACCACATTAGAAACATTGTTCCTGTAACTAATGTAACCACGGCAGTAAAATAAAATGAAAAGTCAGCTTGCAAGGCAATTTGTTGGCCAGCCAGCCATCGAGCCATTCCAAGCGATTGGAAAATAGACAACACGAGCGTCAGATAACGTGTGTATTGATTTATTTTTCTTCTTCCTGACTCACCTTCTTTTTTAACTGCTCAAGCTTGGGAGAGACTACAGTAAAAAGTTGAAGAATAATCGATGCAGAAATGTACGGCATAATTCCTATGGCAAAAACCGTTACTCGTGATAAGGCTCCGCCAGAAAACATATTGAACAAGCCAAATATTGTATTTTGTTGTTCATTAAAAAAATTAGCCAATCGAGCAGGATCTAGACCTGGTACAGGTATATGTGCTCCTAGTCGATAAACTAAAATACCTAAAACAACAAAAAACAATCTTGATTTTAGTTCAGCCAATCCACCACGTGATTGGCTTGTATTATGCTTTTGGTTTTTCATAGTCACTCTTCTACGCTGCCGCCTAAACCTTCAATGGTTGCACGAGCTCCTTTAGTGACCCTTAAACCTTTAAGTTTTATGGCAGTAGTTAATTCACCGGATAAGATTACTTTTACATCTTTGATAGAACGACTTACAATACCTGCTTCTTTCAAAACGTTTAAGTCAATTACATCGTTAGTTAATTGTGCCAGCTCACTTAAACAAACTTGATCTACTGTTCTACCAACGCGTGATTTGAAACCCATTTTAGGTAAACGTCTCTGAATAGGCATTTGTCCGCCTTCAAAGTTAATCTTATGGTAGCCACCAGCTCTAGCTTTTTGACCTTTATGTCCTTTACCACTTGTTTTTCCAAGCCCAGATCCTATACCACGTCCTAATCGTTTTTTGGGACGACGTGAACCGGGATCAGGTGATAGTGAATTTAAATTCATTATACACTCTCCTCGACCAACAACAGATAATCAACTTGGTTAATAAGACCACGTATTGCTGGAGTATCATTATGAGTTACACTGGAATTAGTTTTACCCAAACCTAATTGCTTCACAATAGAAATATGCTTAGGCTTTCGGCCTATAGTACTTTTAACTAAAGTAATTTTAATTTTGTTTTCCATAATTAGCCCGCCATCACTTCTTCAACAGTTTTACCACGCTTGGCTGCAACATAATCAGGGGTACCAATATTAGTTAAAGCTGCAATTGTAGCGCGTACAATATTGCTTGGATTGGTAGATCCTATATTTTTTGCTAATATGTTTTGGACACCTAAAACTTCAAGTACTGCTCTCATTGCACCACCAGCAATAATTCCTGTACCTTCAGAAGCTGGTTTCATAAATACTTTAGAAGCACCATAGCTCCAGGTGATTTCATGATAAATAGTTGAGCCACTGAGTGGGATATAAACCATGTTTTTCTTTGCTTGTTCCATTGCTTTTTGAATTGCAATTGGAACTTCACGAGCTTTACCTCTACCAAATCCAACTTTACCCTTACCATCGCCAACAACAACAAGAACAGCAAAGCCAAAAACTCGTCCGCCTTTCACAACTTTAGCAGTACGATTGACTGATACTAATTTCTCTTGGTAGCCATCTGATTTAGGTGATGATTCATCGAATGCCATAGTTGTTCCTTAAAAATCTAATCCAGCCTCGCGCGCACCTTCTGCAAGGGCTTTCACTCGGCCATGATATTTATAACCAGCACGATCAAACGCAACTTCAGTAATTCCTTGCTCACTTGCACGTTTGCCTAGTAATTTACCAACAAGGTTCGCTTGCTCTACTTTACATTTACCGGCTAGACTGGCTCGTATCTCTTTATCATTAGTTGAACAAGCAACTAATACTTTATCTCCAAGCTCATCAGCTCGAATGATTTGAGAGTAGATATGTAGACCACTTCTATAAACTACCAATCTTGCTCTACCCGATTTGCGAATCAGCGCCTTTGCTTTTAATCCACGTCGAATACGTGAGTTTTGTTTATTCATAGCTTAAACCTTATTTCTTCTTCGCTTCTTTACGAACAATATACTCACCAGCAAGTTTTACACCTTTACCTTTGTATGGCTCAGGTGGTCGAAATGCACGTATCTCAGAAGCAACTTGCCCCAGAATTTGTTTATCAACACCCTTAAGTAAAATTACTGTATTACTTGGAGTTTCTACTAAAACGCCTTGCGGTAAGTGGTATTCTATAGGATGAGAATATCCTAAAGATAAAGTGATAGATTTCTCTTTTGATTGTGCTCTATAACCTACACCAACTAACTCAAGCGTCACTACAAAACCTTCAGTAACACCTTTAACCATATTATTTACTATCGCTCTCGCTGTACCAGCTTGAGCCCAAGCTTTAGGATCATTAGCTGCAGGAGCAAATTCAATATGATTAGCTTCTTGATTTTTACTTACTTTTACTAACCGGTTTAGTTTTTGGGTTAGTGTTCCTTTTGGCCCTTTTACAGTAATCTCACCATCACCTAATGTAATTTCTACATTTGCTGGTTGGACTACTGGGGCTTTTGCTACTCTAGACATATTATTCCTCGCAAGTATTAAGCCACTTCACAAATGACTTCACCACCAACGCCTTTCATCTTAGCAGAGATATGGGTCATTATACCTTGGGATGTAGACAATATGGCCACACCAAAACCGGGTATTGAAGTTAATTCTTTATAAGATTTATAAACTCTTAAACCAGGCCTGCTTATTCTTTTTATTAATTCGATAACTGGTCTACCGTGGTAGTACTTCAGTTTGATCGTCATTAATTTAAGATTATTATCTAGTGATTCAACAAAGAAGTCTTCAACATAACCTTCTTCTTTTAAAACACGAGCAATCTCTTCCTTCAGTTTTGAAGATGTTAAAGTTACTTGCTGATGTTTTGCTTGTTGACCATTTCTAATTCTGGTCAGCATATCAGCAACTGGATCATGCATACTCACAATCGTTCTCCAATTAAAATTACCAGCTAGATTTTCTTCCGCCTGGTATATTACCAACCATTAGTTGTTGTCTTAAGCAAATCCTACAAAGGCTAAATTTACGATATACCGCATGTGGGCGACCACATTGTTTGCACCGTGTTTTAAAACGGACAGGATTTGAGTTAATAGGTAGTTTAGCTAATTTAGCTTGGCTATCCATAATTACTTGAAAATCATCTGATGATTTAATTAACGTCTTTAATTCGTTTCTGCGCTTTTTGTATTTTTCTACGAGTTTGCTACGTTTTAGCTCTCTCATAAGCATTGATTTTTTAGCCACAATTTCACCCTTATTTTTTATCTCTATCTTTCAATGGAAGGTTAAAGGCCTCTAATAAAGCTTTAGCTTCTTCATTAGTTTTTGCACTTGTAGTGATACAAATATCTAAACCACGAATACCATCAGTTTTATCGTAATCAATTTCAGGAAATACGATTTGCTCTTGTATTCCCATACTGTAATTACCAGTTCCATCAAAGGACTTAGGATTTAAACCCCGAAAGTCTCTTACACGAGGTAAAGTTATTGAAATCAATCTGTCTAAAAATTCATACATACGCTGCCGACGGAGCGTGACTTTGCATCCTATTGGCCAACCTTCCCTAATTTTAAAACCAGCAATTGAGTTTCTTGCTTTTGTCACAACTGGCTTTTGTCCTGCAATTAAAGTCATATCTTCAACTGCATGATTCATTACTTTTTTGTCACCTACTGCCTCACCGACACCCATATTCAAAGTGACTTTGAGCAATTTAGGAACTTCCATCACACTGGAATAGTTGAACCGCTTCATCATCATAGGGACAATTTCTTTTTTGTATAATTCATTAAGTCTTGTCATTTCGATCACCTAATCAAACACGGTCAATTATTTCATTGTCAGACTTAAAATATCTGACCTTCTTATTTGTACCGTTACTCTCTATAAATTTAAATCCTACTTTATCTGCTTTCTGCGTATTTGGATTGTAATGAGCAACATTTGAAACGTGTACAGGTGATTCAAGAGTGATAATACCACCTTTATGCTCTGGTTTCTGTGGATTTGCTTTAACATGCTTCTTAATTAGATTTCCACCTTCTACTACAACACCATTTTCAGTCACACGTAGCACTTTACCTTTATGACCTTTGCTTTTACCAGCGATTATAATTACTTCGTCGCCTTTTTGAATGCGTTTCATATCTCAATCCTTCTCACAAAACTTCAGCAGCTAGAGATATTATTTTCATAAATCTCTCTCGTAGCTCGCGAGTAACAGGGCCAAAAATACGAGTACCAATAGGCTCGTTTTGATTATTTAAAAGTACAGCTGCATTGCCATCAAAGCGTATTAAAGATCCATCATCTCTACGAACACCTTGTGCTGTTCTAACAACAACAGCTTTCATCACTGCACCTTTTTTAACTTTACTTCTTGGTATTGCGTCCTTAATGCTCACTTTAATGATATCACCGACACGGGCATATCTTCGGTGTGAGCCACCAAGTACTTTAATACACATAACTTTACGTGCTCCGCTATTATCAGCAACTTCGAGCACTGTCTGCATTTGGATCATTTTATTCTCCAGCTCTGATTTCGACCAGAAAAAGGTTGCTGATTATATCAGGCCTTTTAGGGTTTTAAAAGTAAATCAACAGTGTTGATTAAGAAATTACTTCAACTAATACCCAGCTTTTTGTTTTAGAGAGTGGTCTTGACTCACGTATCTTAACTATATTACCAATTTGACATACTTGATTTTCGTCATGGGCATGAAATTTAGATCTACGCTTGATAATTTTTCCATATTTTGGATGCTTAACAGAGCGCTCGATCATCACGACTATAGTTTTATCCATTTTGTCACTAACAACTTTTCCAACTAACGTTCTGGCATTTGATTCACTATTAGACATGTCACTTACCTGCCTTTTCAGTCAACATTGTTTTAACTCTTGCCACTGATTTACGCACCATAGTGATAAGATGTGTTTTATCTAGTGAGCCACTTGCTTTTTTCATTCGTAAATTTAACTGTTCTTTACGTAATGAAAGTAATTCATTTTGCAGTTCTTCAATTGACAAACTGCGCAGTTCATTAATTTTTTTCATTACATCACCTTCCTTTCTTCAAATATAACTTTGAAAGGAAGTTTTGCTTTAGCCAGATCAAAAGCTTCCATCGCAAGCTCTCTGGACACGCCTTCCATTTCAAACAGAACCTTGCCAGGCTGAATTTGAGCAACCCAATATTCGACACTTCCTTTACCTTTACCTTGTCTCACTTCTAATGGTTTTTGAGTAATAGGCTTATCAGGAAAGACTCTTATCCAAATCTTGCCACCACGTTTAATATGACGGGTCATTGCTCTACGAGCAGCTTCAATTTGTCTTGCTGTCAAACGGCCACGTTCTAACGCTTTTAAACCAAATTCACCAAAACTGATGTTACTGCCTCGTAAAGCTAGACCTCTATTACGGCCTTTCATCTGTTTTCGGTATTTTGTTCGTTTCGGTTGTAACATGATTCTTAATCCTCACTTACTGCGCACTGTCAGTTGATCTTTTCTTTTGTGGTAGAACTTCACCCTTATAGATCCAGACTTTTACGCCAATAATACCGTAGGTAGTTTTAGATTCTGCTGTACCATAATCTATATCTGCTCTAAAGGTATGTAACGGTACACGTCCTTCTCGATACCATTCACTTCGGGCTATTTCTGCTCCACCGAGTCGTCCACTAACACAAATTTTGATTCCTTTGGCACCTGCTTTTAGAGCTCCAGTCACTGCGCGCTTCATAGCACGTCTAAACATGACTCGTTGCTCTAACTGCTGTGCGATACTTTCAGCAACAAGGGTGGAATCCAGTTCAGGCTTTTTAATTTCTTCTATGTTAAGATGAACAGGAACACCTAATTTGCTAGATATTTCAGCACGCAACGCTTCAATTCCACCACCTTTTTTACCGATAATAATACCAGGTCTTGCAGTAAGTATTGTAACAACCGCGTTGTTTGCTGGACGTTCTATAAGAATCTTACTTACAGCTGCTGACATCAGTTTCTTTTTCAACTCAGTACGTAATTTAATGTCTTGAATTAGAAACTCAGCGTATTTTTTACCAGCAAACCACTTGGAATTCCAATCTTTAATAATACCAAGGCGAATGCCTATTGGGTTAACTTTTTGTCCCATTGCTATTCCTCGTCAGATACTTTAATCGTGATATGGCAGGTACGTTTGCAAATTCGATTTGCACGTCCTTTAGCTCTGGGACTAATGCGTTTCAAAGTCATCGCTTCATCAACGCAAACCATACCCACTTTTAAATCATCAATATCTGCTCCATTATTGTTTTCAGCATTAGCTATCGCTGACTCTAATAATTTAAGCATTAATTGAGCACCTTTTTTTGGTGTAAACTTGAGGACATCAAGTGCACCAGATACTTTCATATTACGTATCATGTCTGCCACCAATCTGCCCTTTTGAGCGGATAAGGGAGCACCTTTCAATTTAGCTGTAACTTCCATCATATCCTCTTATTTGCCTTTAGCCTTTCTGTCACCAGAATGACCTTTGAATGTTCGAGTCATGGCAAACTCACCTAATTTATGACCGACCATATTATCTGTTATATACACAGGGATATGATCTTTGCCGTTATGCACTGCAATTGTAAGGTCAATCATTTCAGGAACAATTGTTGAACGTCTTGACCAAGTTTTAATTGGTTTCTTTGATTTAGATTCGATTGCAGCTTCAACTTTGCTAATCAAATGATGGTCAACAAAAGGACCTTTTCTTATAGAACGAGCCACTTGATATCCTCTCAATAATTATTTCTTCTTGCGTCTTCTGACAATAAAATCATCAGTACGCTTATTACTTCGGGTTTTATAACCTTTAGTTGGTACTCCCCAAGGTGATACTGGATGACGACCACCAGAAGTACGTCCCTCACCTCCACCATGTGGGTGATCAACTGGGTTCATAGCAACACCACGAACAGTTGGGCGAATACCTCTCCACCGTTTAGCTCCTGCTTTTCCTAAAGAGCGTAAACTGTGCTCGCTATTGCTAACTTCCCCAATTACTGCTTTGCATAAAACATGTATTTTACGCATTTCACCTGAACGCAGTCTTAATGTTGCATAAACACCTTCTTTTGCAACAATTTGACCACTAGCGCCAGCACTTCTCAGTACTTGTGCCCCTTTTCCGGGCTTCATTTCCACACAGTGAATCGTAGTACCAACTGGGATGTTTTTCAATGGTAAGCAATTTCCAATGCTAATTGGTGAATCAGCACCACTAACAACGGTATCACCAACATTTAAATTGGCTGGTGCGATAATATATCTTCTTTCGCCATCATTATAAACAATCAAAGCAATAAGAGCTGTTCTGTTGGGATCATATTCAATACGCTCAACACGAGCTTCAACACCATCTTTATTTCGTTTAAAGTCAATAATCCGGTATTGATTTCTCTGTCCACCACCAATATGCCTTACAGTGATTCTACCTTGGTTATTTCTTCCGCCAGTTTTCTTTAGTTTTTCAACTAAAGCTGCGTGAGGTTTCCCTTTGTGGATGTGATGATGAACCACACGTAACTCGCCACGCTTTCCTGGCGATGTAGGTTTAGATTTTAATAGTGCCATCTTAATCTGCCTTATTCGGTAGCTGTAAAGTCAATATCTTGATCTGCGTGAAGAGTTACAAAAGCTTTTTTCCAATCACTTCGCTTTCCATTCATTTGTTTGAAACGTTTTGTTTTTCCCTTCACATTAACAACAGATACATTTTTAACTTTTACGTTAAATATATTTTCTACCGCCATTTTAATTTCAGTCTTAGTTGCAGTTTTCAATACTTTGAAAGTAAACTGTTTAAGCTTATCCGCTATGACAGTAGCTTTTTCAGAAGTATGTGGTTCACGTAGAACCATCAACAATCTTTCAGCGTTCATTGTAACTGTTCCTCAATTTTTTTAATTGCAGCTTCTGTAACAACAACCTTTTCAAATCTTAATAAGGATACTGGATCTACAGTTGTAACGTCACAAATATCATAATCAATTAAGTTTCTTGATCCAAAATATTCATTTTCACCAACTTCGGTCATTATAATCAGAGCATTTGTTACATTTAGCTGATTCATTTTGTTGATGAAATCTTTAGTCTTCTTACTTTCACATTGAAAGTCGCTGACGACTAACAGGTTGCCTGTACGACAAAGTTCGGAGATTATACTACGTAATGCACGTTTGTACATTTTTTTATTAAGTTTTTGTGAATAATCTCTTTTTTTAGATGCAAATGTTACTCCACCGCTTCTCCAGAGAGGGCTTCTAATCGTGCCAGCACGTGCACGACCTGTACCCTTCTGATTCCATGGCTTTTTCCCACCACCTCTTACTTCAGAGCGAGTTTTTTGAGCGCTATTACCACTACGAGCATTATTCATATATGCAACAACTGCTTGATGAATCAAGCCTTCATTGTAACCATATGCAAATACATCTTGGTTCAGTGCTAATGTTGATTTTGTATCTATAGTAGTAATTTCCATCACTCACCTCGTGCTTGCTTTTTAGCTGCAGGCTTAATTTCTACTCTTGAACCAGGTGCGCCAGGTATTGCACCTTTTATTAGAAGTAAATTTCTTTCAGCATCTACACGTACGAGTTCAAGACTTTGAACTGTACAACGAACATTACCCATATGCCCAGCCATCTTTTTACCTTTAAAAACACGACCAGGAGTTTGGTTTTGACCAATAGAACCAGGAACACGATGTGATCTAGAGTTACCATGTGTAGCATCTTGAGTTCTAAAATTGTATCGTTTAACAGTACCGGCAAAACCTTTACCTTTAGTAGTACCGGATACGTCAACGTATTGACCCGCTGTAAAAACATCAGAGATAGAGATCACTTGACCAGCAGTGTACTCTTCCTCAGAGTCAATTAGAAATTCAACGAGCATATCACCTGCTTCAATCTCAGCTTTTGCAAAATGCCCTGTTAAAGGTTTGTTTACCTTTCCAGCCTTTTTTGCACCACCAGTCAACTGAATTGCAGAATATCCATCTGTGGTTTTTGTTTTAACCTGTGAAACTCGATTAGGATGTACTTCAACAACAGAAACAGGAACTGACACTCCATCTGCCATGAAGACTCGAGTCATACCGACTTTACGGCCTAATAAACCGATCATCATTGTAACACCTCTTTAATATCCTTCACCTTAAAATTAGTCATCAAGGCTTATCTGAACATCAACCCCTGCAGCCAGATCCAACTTCATCAAAGCATCTACTGTTTTTTCAGTTGGATGTACGATAACGACCAGGCGTTTATGAGTACGTAATTCATATTGATCTCGTGCATCTTTATTAACATGCGGTGAAGTCAATACAGTAAATTTTTCCTTACGAATCGGCAATGGTATTGGTCCACGTATTTGTGCACCAGTACGCTTTGCGGTCTCCACTATTTCTCGAGTTGATAAGTCAATCAACCGATGATCAAAGGACTTTAATCTTATTTTAATGTTTTGATTGCTACTCATTGTAATTACTCGATAATTTTAGCGACAACACCGGCGCCAACAGTGCGGCCACCTTCCCGAATTGCAAAACGTAAACCTTCATCCATCGCAATGGGTGCATGTAAATTTACAACCAACTGTACGTTATCTCCAGGCATTACCATTTCAACTCCAGATGGTAAATCACATGTTCCTGTTACGTCTGTTGTTCTAAAATAAAACTGTGGTCTATAGCCATTGAAAAACGGGGTATGTCGTCCACCTTCTTCTTTAGATAACACGTATACTTCCGCTTCGAACTTTGTATGAGGCTTAATTGTACCTGGTTTTGCTAACACTTGACCACGCTCAACTTCATCTCGTTTCGTTCCGCGCAATAGTATACCTACGTTATCACCAGCACGTCCTTCGTCTAACAACTTACGGAACATCTCAACGCCAGTACAGGTTGTCTTCGAAGTATCTCTAATTCCGACAATCTCGATCTCTTCACCAACCTTGATAATTCCGCTTTCGATACGTCCTGTTACTACTGTTCCTCGGCCAGATATTGAAAATACATCTTCAATCGGTAATAAGAACGATTTATCAATGTTTCGTACAGGCTCTGGAATATAGGAATCCATAGTTTCTACTAGCTTCTCAATCGCTGGCACTCCAATATCACTGGTATCACCTTCTAGTGCTTTTAATGCTGAACCCACAACAATTGGAATGTCATCACCAGGAAAATCATAGCTGCTTAACAGATCTCTGACTTCCATTTCAACAAGCTCTAATAACTCAGGGTCGTCAACCATATCCGCTTTGTTCATAAACACTACGATGTACGGCACGCCTACTTGTCGTGACAACAGGATATGTTCTCTTGTTTGTGGCATAGGACCATCAGCGGCTGATACTACCAGTATCGCTCCGTCCATTTGCGCAGCACCTGTAATCATGTTTTTTACATAGTCAGCGTGTCCTGGGCAATCCACATGCGCATAGTGTCTATTTGCTGATTCGTATTCAACGTGCGCTGTAGAAATTGTAATACCTCGCTCTCTTTCTTCTGGCGCAGCATCGATCTGATCGTATGCTTTTGCTATACCACCAAATTTCTTCGCCATAATCGTGGTAATCGCCGCTGTTAATGTGGTCTTACCGTGATCTACGTGACCGATCGTTCCCACATTCACATGTGGTTTTTTACGTTCAAATTTTTCCTTCGCCATTTCAATAACCTCGTTAACTTTTTATTGTTTCTTAATAATTGCTTCAGCAATGTTAGTTGGTGCTTCCGCATACTTAGAAAATTCCATAGTATAAGTTGCTCTTCCTTGAGTAGCAGAACGTAAATCGGTCGAGTAACCAAACATCTCTGCGAGTGGAACTTCTGCTCTAACAATTTTTCCTGCTGGTGAGTCTTCCATTCCTTGAACCAAACCACGTCGTCTGTTAAGGTCGCCCATAACATCACCCATATAGTCCTCTGGGGTTACAACTTCGACGCTCATTATTGGTTCAAGTAGTACTGGTTTAGCTCGTAATGCGCCTTGCTTGAAGCATTGAGAACCAGCAATTTTAAATGCCATTTCACTAGAATCCACTTCATGGAAGGAACCGTCGAATAAAGTGACCTTAACGTCCACGACTGGATATCCAGCGATAACACCATTTTGCATTTGCTCTTGAATTCCTTTGTCAACTGCGGGTATGTATTCTTTAGGAATAACACCACCTACAATTGCGTTAACGAATTCATAGCCTTTACCCGGCTCTTGGGGTTCAATCTTCAACCAGACATGGCCATATTGACCACGACCACCTGATTGTCGAATGAATTTGCCTTCCTGTTCTATTGGTTGCTTGAGTGTTTCACGATAAGCAACCTGAGGTTTACCAACATTGGCTTCAACATTAAATTCTCGCTTCATACGGTCTACAATAATTTCCAAATGAAGCTCGCCCATACCTTCAATAATGGTTTGCCCTGATTCTTCATCAGTATGAACGCGGAAAGAAGGATCTTCTTGAGCAAGTTTCCCAAGCGCGATTCCCATTTTCTCTTGGTCTGCTTTTGTTCTGGGTTCAACAGCTACAGCAATAACTGGATCTGGAAAATCCATTCTCTCTAATATGACTACATTTTCGGTATCACACAAAGTATCACCAGTAGTCACCGATTTTAAACCAACTGCTGCGGCAATATCACCTGCTCTAACTTCTTTAATTTCTTCACGCGAATTAGCATGCATTTGTAATAAACGACCAATACGCTCTTTCTTACCTTTAACAGAGTTGTAAACGGTATCACCACTTTTCAGCACACCTGAATATGCTCGAAAATAGGTTAGCGTTCCAACAAATGGGTCTGTAGCAATTTTAAAAGCCAAAGCTGAAAATGGTGCATCATAACTTGTTTTTCTAGAAGCTTCATCACCATGTTCGTCAACACCTTGAACATCAGGTATATCAGTAGGTGAGGGCAGATATTCAATGACACCGTCAAGTACCGCTTGTACACCCTTATTTTTGAATGCAGAGCCACAGAAGACAGGAACAACCGCATTACTGATGGTTAGTTGACGTAGTGCCTTCTGAATTTCTTCTTCAGAAATCTCTTCGCCTTCCAGATACTTTTCCATTAGATCTTCAGTAGCTTCCGCAGCTGCTTCTACTAGCTTTGCTCTATACTCTATACACTGATCTTTTAGATCAGCAGGTATCTCTTTATACTCAAAAGTCATACCTTTGTTCTCTTCATCCCAATGAATTGCTTTCATTTTGATGAGGTCAATAACCCCTTTGAATTCTTCTTCAGCTCCTATCGGGAGCTGAACAACTACAGGGTTTGAACCGAGTCTTTGCTTAATTTGGCTAACTACCCTAAGGAAGTTTGCACCCATTCTATCCATTTTATTAACAAATACAATTCGTGGGACACCATATTTATTCGCTTGTCGCCATACTGTTTCGGATTGAGGTTCTACTCCAGCAACCGAATCAAATACTACAACTGCGCCATCTAGCACACGTAAAGAACGCTCAACTTCAATCATGAAGTCTACGTGTCCTGGCGTATCAATGATGTTGATACGATGTCGTTCGAACTGTTTGTCCATACCTGACCAGTAGCATGTTGTTGCTGCTGAGGTAATGGTAATACCGCGTTCCTGCTCCTGAACCATCCAGTCCATTGTTGCAGCACCGTCATGAACTTCACCAATCTTATGAGACATACCAGTATAATACAGTACGCGTTCTGTTGTTGTCGTTTTTCCTGCATCAACGTGCGCTGCAATGCCTATGTTTCTATATAGTTTTAATGGAGTAGACACGGACTACCTCTCTTTTAGTTCCATCTAAAATGGGCAAATGCTTGGTTCGCTTTTGCCATTTTATGGGTATCTTCACGTTTTTTCACTGCAGAACCTTTACTTTCATAAGCATCCAGCAGTTCCCCAGCTAGGCGCAACATCATACCTTTTTCACCACGAGTACGTGCAGCCTGAACGATCCATCTCATACCTAAGGCAATGCTTCTATCATTTCTAACTTCGACTGGCACTTGGTATGTAGCACCACCAACTCGGCGTGAACGCACTTCGACACTTGGTCGAACATTATTTAGTGCATCTTCAAAGTAACGAAGAACTGTAGCAGATCCACTAGAGCTACCAGACTCACCGCTCTCATCATCTGTCTTTTTCATCTTTTTAACACGCTCTTCCATAACAGATAAAGCGCCATAGATTATTTTTTCAGCAACAGATTTTTTGCCACTAACCATGAGCACGTTAATAAACTTTGCTAACAACTCACTGTGATGCTTTGGATCTGGCAAAATTTCTCTTTTGGGGACTTCTCTTCTTCTAGGCATTTCTATTTCCTACAATCAGTTATTTTTTATCTTTTGGCTTCTTAGTACCATATTTTGAACGACCTTGCTTACGATCGTTAACACCTGATGTATCTAAGCTACCTCGAACAGTGTGATAACGCACACCAGGTAAATCTTTAACACGACCACCTCTTATAAGAACTACAGAGTGTTCTTGGAGGTTATGGCCTTCACCACCAATATAGGATGTTACTTCAAATCCATTGGTTAAACGCACACGAGCAACCTTACGCATAGCTGAGTTAGGTTTTTTAGGTGTAGTAGTGTAAACACGCGTACATACTCCACGTCGTTGTGGACATGATTCCAGTGCAGGCACGTTACTTTTCTTCTTTACGTCCACACGAGGCTTTCTTACTAACTGATTAATAGTAGCCATTTATACTTAACTCCGATCTGTCTCTTTTGATTATTTCGAATACATAAGGAGGCCGGATTCTATATAGCTACGGCAGATTTGTCAAGTTTTAATCTGCCGTTTTCGATCCGAACTAGTGCTCTTGATTATCTGCGTTTAATGCTTCACTTAACGCATGCTCAACATCACTTGCAGTTACAGTATGTACGGGGTACTCACCGGCTGCAGCCTTAGCTCTCTTTATTTTACGACCTTGATGATAGGCATAACCTGTTCCAGCAGGGATCAGCCGTCCAACCATCACGTTCTCTTTCAAACCACGTAAATCATCTATTTTACCACTTACAGCTGCTTCTGTTAGAACTCTTGTAGTCTCTTGGAATGAAGCTGCTGATATAAATGATTCGGTAGCCAAAGAAGCCTTCGTGATACCTAATAAAATAGGTATTCCTCTAGCTACTTGTTTTCCTTCTGCAATAAGTTTGTCATTCTCTTGCAGTAAGACGCTTTCTTCTATTTGCTCTCCTACCAAGAATTTTGAATCCCCAGCAAAAGTTATAACTCGTTTACGTAACATCTGTCTTACAATGACTTCGATATGTTTGTCATTTATTTTAACGCCTTGTAAACGATATACATCTTGTACTTCATTTACGATGTAATTTGCTAATGCGCCCACACCAAGTAAGCGTAATATATCATGCGGATTAAGTGCCCCTTCCGCAATGATTTCCCCTCGTTCGACGTGCTCTCCTTCGAAGACAGAGATATGGCGCCATTTAGGAATAAGCTCTTCATGACATTGATCTTCAGAAACATTGATGATTAATCTTCGTTTACCTTTTGTTTCTTTCCCGAAACTTACCATTCCTGAGACTTCAGCCATTACCGCAGAATCTTTCGGTTTACGCGCTTCAAATAGATCTGCAACCCGAGGTAGACCCCCGGTAATGTCACGTGTCTTAGACCGTTCTTGGGGAATACGAGCGATGACGTCTCCAACTCCTACGTGACCACCATCTTCAAAGTTTACGATAGCATCAACTGGAAGATAGTATTGAGCTGGAACATTAGTGCCGGCAAGATAAATATCCTCTCCAGTTTCAGTTACCAATTTTACCATGGGTCTTAAATCTCGTCCTGCAGCACTTCTTTGTTTCGCATCAATTACTACAATGTTACTTAAACCTGTTAACTCATCCGTTTGTCGATTCATGGTGATACCATCAAATAAATCAACAAATTTCAAATATCCGCCAACTTCTGAAATAACTGGATGTGTATGAGGATCCCATGTAGCAATAATCTGACCAGCTTCAACATTGGAACTATCATGAACTGTGATTACAGCACCATAAGGAACTTTATAACGCTCACGTTCGCGCCCAAATTCATCTACAATTGTTACTTCACCTGAACGTGATACTGCAACTAAGTTCTTATTCTCATGAGTTACTGTCTTAATATTATGTAATCTAATAACCCCTTTTGTCTTGATTTGAATATTATTCGCTGCAGTAGCTCTTGAAGCTGCCCCTCCGATGTGGAATGTACGCATGGTTAACTGAGTTCCAGGTTCACCAATTGATTGAGCAGCAATAATTCCAACAGCTTCACCCGTGTTTACCAGATGACCTCGGGCTAGATCGCGTCCGTAACACTTGGCACATAATCCAAATCTAGTTTGGCATGTAATTGGTGAGCGAACTAAAATTTGATCCACACCTTGCTTTTCTAACTTTTCAACCCATGCTTCATCCAACAAGGTTCCCGCTGTAACAACAGGTTCACTTTGATTAGGAATGTAAACATCAGCTGCTACTACTCGTCCCAATACTCGCTCATGAAGTGGTTCAACAATATCACCACCTTCAATCAATGGTTGCATCAAAACACCAGTATCAACACCGCAATCATCCTCTGTAATAACCACATCTTGAGCCACATCAACAAGGCGTCGTGTCAAATAACCAGAGTTAGCAGTTTTCAACGCTGTATCAGCCAAACCTTTGCGCGCACCGTGAGTTGAAATAAAATATTGAAATACGTTCAACCCTTCGCGGAAGTTAGCAGTAATAGGAGTCTCAATAATGGAACCATCTGGAGCTGCCATCAATCCCCGCATCCCAGCGAGCTGTCTAATTTGTGCAGCAGAACCCCTCGCACCTGAATCGGCCATCATAAAAATAGGGTTAAAGGACTCTTGCCTTATGAGTTCACCTTTCACATTAGCAACTTGTTCGGTTGCAATCTTACTCATCATTGACTTAGCAACTAATTCATTAGTACGAGACCAAATATCAATAACCTTATTATAACGCTCGCCGTTAGTTACTAAGCCAGAACGGAATTGTGATTCAATTTCTCGAACTTCATTATAAGCGTGATCAATAATACTCGCTTTATCGTCAGGTATTTCCATGTCGTCAATACCAATAGATGCACCGGAACGTGTTGCATACTTAAAGCCTGTATACATCAATTTATCTGCAAAAATTACAGTTTCTTTCAGACCAAATGTTCTATAACACGTATCAATAACTTTAGTGATTACCTTTTTAGTCATGGTACGGTTTATTTGCACAAAGGACATTCCTTTAGGAAGTATCTGAGCAAGAATGGCTCGACCAACTGTAGTCTCAACAAGATGATGCCCCGGTTCATTTTCTTTAGGCATACGAATCTTGATTTTCGCATGAATATCAAGATGACCTGCTTCGTAAAAATTCTGCGCTTCTTGTGCACTCACAAAAATTTTACCTTCACCTAAAGCGTTCACCTTTTCTCGGGTTAAGTAATACAAGCCTAAAACGACGTCTTGGCTGGGAACAATAATTGGCTCTCCACTTGCTGGCGACAGAATGTTGTTTGTCGACATCATTAGTGAGCGTGCTTCCAATTGTGCCTCAAGTGTTAACGGCACATGCACAGCCATTTGGTCACCGTCAAAGTCTGCGTTGTATGCTGTACAAACAAGTGGATGCAGTTGAATTGCTTTACCTTCGATTAATACTGGCTCGAACGCTTGGATACCCAAACGGTGCAATGTAGGCGCTCTGTTAAGTAGAATTGGGTGTTCACGGATAACGTCATCTAAAATATCCCAAACAACGGACTCTTCACGCTCAACCATTTTCTTAGCCGCCTTAATCGTGGTAGCTAATCCTCTAAATTCCAACTTACTGAAAATAAAGGGCTTAAAGAGCTCTAGTGCCATTTTCTTTGGCAATCCGCATTGGTGTAGCTTTAGGGTAGGCCCCACTACAATTACAGAACGACCCGAATAATCAACACGTTTACCCAACAGATTCTGACGAAAACGTCCTTGCTTCCCTTTAATCATATCTGCAAGTGATTTCAGAGGTCGTTTATTAGTACCGGTAATTGCACGACCACGACGACCATTATCCAACAGAGCATCAACAGATTCTTGCAACATACGTTTTTCATTACGAACGATGATGTCAGGAGCATTGAGATCTAATAGACGCTTTAACCGATTGTTTCTGTTAATAACACGTCGATACAAATCGTTAAGATCAGAAGTAGCGAAACGTCCACCATCTAACGGAACCAATGGCCTTAGATCTGGTGGAAGAACGGGCAATACATCCATGATCATCCATTCAGGTTTGTTGCCTGAATCATAAAACGCTTCAAGTAGTTTTAATCGTTTAGTGATCTTTTTAATCTTTGTTTCGGAACTGGTGGTTGGTAACTCTTCACGCAGACTCTTGATCTCATCTTCTAAATCAACTTGACGCAGTAAATCACGAATTGCTTCTGCCCCCATACGAGCATCAAACTCATCACCATATTGTTCCATTGCGTCCAGATATGCTTCATCGTTTAATAACTGACCACGTTCAAGCTCAGTCATTCCTGGATCGACGACAACAAATGCTTCAAAGTACAAAACGCGCTCTATATCTCTTAAGGTCATATCTAAAAGCAGACCAATTCTAGATGGCAATGATTTTAGGAACCAAATGTGCGCGACTGGACTTGCAAGTTCAATATGGCCCATACGCTCACGCCGTACTTTTGCTAAAGCCAATTCAACACCGCACTTTTCACAAATTACACCACGATGTTTTAGTCGTTTATATTTGCCGCACAAACATTCATAATCTTTTACTGGACCGAAAGTTTTAGCACAGAATAAACCATCACGCTCAGGTTTAAATGTACGATAGTTAATAGTTTCAGGTTTTTTTACTTCACCATATGACCATGAACGAATTAGCTCAGGAGAAGCTAAAGCGATTTTTATTGCATCAAATTCTTCACTTTGTCCCTGTTGTTTGAGGATACCTAGCAGGTCACTCATTACCGGGGCCTTTCTCATTGGTTCATTCATTGGGTCGTCGCTTAGAGTACTCAAGTCTATGCCTCCAAAAATTTGTTAATCAGTATGTATCGCTGAAAAGTTAATCGTGTTCGAGTTCTATATCTATTCCCAATGCACGGATTTCTTTCAATAGTACGTTGAAAGATTCAGGCATTCCTGGATCCATGCGATGGTCTCCATCGACTATATTTTTGTAGATTTTTGTTCTACCTCCAACGTCATCTGATTTCACAGTCAACATTTCTTGTAATGTATATGCTGCACCATATGCTTCAAGCGCCCATACTTCCATCTCTCCAAAGCGTTGCCCCCCAAACTGTGCTTTACCGCCGAGAGGTTGTTGCGTTACTAAACTGTAGGAGCCAGTTGAGCGTGCATGCATTTTATCATCAACTAGATGGTTTAGCTTTAACATATACATGTATCCAACTGTTACAGGGTTATCAAATTGATTACCTGTTCTACCATCATATAAAATAGTTTTTCCATCAGGTGATAGATCAGCCAGTTGCAACATGCTTTTTATTTCTGCTTCAGAAGCACCATCAAATACAGGCGTAGCCATTGGAACACCAGCACGCAAATTATCCGCTAAGCGATATAACTCTTCATCGTTTAGACAATCCAGATTTACTCTTTGAATGCCATCGTGATTGTATATTTTAGTTAAGAAAGTCCTAATTTCAGTTGAACTTTGCTTTAAATCCAGCATTTGTGAAATTTTGTTTCCTAATCCTTTAGCAGCTAAACCAAGGTGAGTTTCTAGTACCTGGCCGATGTTCATACGTGAAGGTACACCTAATGGATTCAATACGATATCCACAGCTGTGCCGTCTTCCATATGTGGCATATCTTCGACTGGAACAACAATAGAGATAACACCCTTATTACCATGACGACCTGCCATTTTATCACCAGGTTGTATTCTTCGTTTAACAGCTAGATATACCTTAACAATTTTTAGTACACCAGGAGCTAAATCATCTCCTTGAATAATTTTCTTTCTGCTATCATTAAAGCGCTTTTCCATCTCTTTTGTCAGCATTTCAAGTTGCTTCGAAAGCTGTTCTAATTGCTGGCTTGAAGTATCATTTTCTAAACGTATATCAAACCATTTATCTCTAGTTATACTTTGTAAATATTCTTGTGTCACTTTTGAACCTGGCCTCAAGTTTCCTGGGCCACCAGTAGCAATCTTATCAAGAATAATATTTGATACACGATGATAAATATCTTCTTCACGAATACGTCGTTCATCAACAAGATCCTTACGAACTCGTGCAAGATGCTCTTCTTCAATGCTTTTTGCACGGGCATCCTTTTCCAATCCATCACGTGTAAATACTTGTACATCAATTACAGTACCGTTCATACCTGATGGTACTCGTAAAGACGAATCTTTAACATCAGATGCTTTTCACCAAAGATCGCCCGCAGTAATTTTTCTTCAGGAGTAAGCTGAGTTTCACCTTTAGGTGTTACCTTTCCTACTAATATATCTCCTGCATTAACTTCAGCACCGATGTATACAACACCAGATTCATCTAAACTTGAAAGAGCTGACTCACCCACATTAGGAATATCTGCAGTAATTTCCTCTGCCCCTAATTTAGTATCGCGCGCAATACAAGTTAACTCTTCTATATGAATTGTTGTAAAACGATCATCTTGAACAATACGCTCAGAAATAAGAATCGAATCTTCGAAGTTGTATCCATTCCATGGCATAAAGGCAACTAATAAATTTTGCCCTAGTGCCAGTTCACCCATATCAGTACAAGGACCATCAGCTAAAACATCGCCTCGTTGAATCATGTCACCAGTTTTCACAATTGGGCGCTGATTGATACAAGTATCTTGGTTTGAACGAAAGTATTTCGTTAAATTATAGATATCAACCCCTGTTTCACCAGCAGTCGTTTCGTCATCATTCACACGAACAACAATACGCGAGGCATCAACTAAATCGATTACTCCACCTCGCTTTGCTACTACAGAAACTCCTGAGTCTGATGCAACAATACGCTCCATACCAGTACCTACCAATGGTTTTTCAGAACGCAATGTAGGAACTGCCTGGCGTTGCATGTTTGATCCCATTAGGGCACGGTTGGCGTCATCGTGCTCTAAGAAGGGAATCAGGGAGGCCGCTACAGATACAATCTGTTTGGGCGAGATATCCATGTAGTTGATCTTATCCGGTGTTGTTAACGAGAATTCGTTTTGATGTCTACAAGGAACCAAATCCGCTAAAATATTTCCATCATCATCAAGAGCTACACTTGATTGAGCAATATATTGGTCAACTTCTTCGATAGCTGATAGATATTCAATTTCATCTGTGACTCGACCATCAACTACTTTTCTGCATGGAGTTTCGATAAAGCCATAATCATTTGTTCTTGCATATACAGATAAAGAGTTAATCAGCCCAATGTTTGGACCTTCAGGGGTTTCAATTGGACATACTCGTCCATAGTGTGTCGTATGGACGTCACGGACTTCAAAGCCAGCACGTTCACGTGTCAAACCGCCTGGTCCCAAAGCAGAGACTCTGCGTTTATGAGTTACCCCTGATAATGGGTTTACTTGATCCATAAATTGAGATAACTGACTTGAACCAAAAAATTCTTTAATCGCTGCTGAAACCGGTTTTGCATTTATTAAATCTTGTGGCATTAAATTTTCAGATTCAACTAAACTTAGTCGCTCTTTAACTGCTCTTTCAACACGAACAAGTCCAACCCTAAATTGATTTTCAGTCATTTCACCGACACTGCGAACTCTTCGGTTGCCAAGATGATCAATATCATCAACCATTCCAATGCCATTTCTGATGTCTATTAATGTCTTAATGACAGACATTATGTCTTCTTTCGTCAACGTGCCTGGACCATCATCATTTTTTCTACCAACACGACGATTAAACTTCATTCTACCTACTGCAGATAGATCATATCGCTCTTCTACAAAAAATAGATTTTTAAATAAGGCTTCTGCTGCTTCTTTTGTTGGAGGCTCTCCGGGGCGCATCATGCGATATATTTCTACAAGTGCTTCTAGTTGACTCGAAGTAGGATCAATTTTTACCGTGTCAGAAATGTAGGAACCATGATCTAAATCATTTGTATAGATCATATTAAATTCATGAATACCACTAGCAATCATTGCATCGAGCAAATCTTCTGTAACTTCATCATTTGCTTGTGCAACCAGCTCACCAGTTAAAGTATCAATAATGTTTTTTGCTAATATTTTGCCTATCAAATAATCTCTAGGCACTATTAAATCTTTCATCTGCGCCTTTTCCATCTGCTTGATGTGACGCGCAGTGATTCTTCTTCCTTGTTCAACAATAAGCTCACCAGTTCCTGGTACAAGAATATCGAATGATGCAATCTCACCACGTAGGCGCTGAGGAATTAGATCAATATGGTATTCTCCATTTTTAAGATGACAACTTGTCATTTCAAAAAATTCACCGAGAATATCTTCTGTTTCATATCCTAGTGCTCGTAACAAAATACTAACAGGTAGCTTACGTCTTCTATCAATACGAACATAGACACAATCCTTGGGATCGAACTCGAAGTCTAACCATGAACCTCTATATGGAATAATTCTTGCTGAATAGAGTAGTTTTCCGGATGAATGTGTTTTACCCTTATCATGTTCAAATATAACACCTGGTGAACGATGTAACTGTGAAACAACAACTCTTTCGGTACCGTTTATGACAAATGTCCCAACATCCGTCATTAATGGGATTTCACCCATAAATACATCTTGTTCTCTAATGTCTTTGATTGGCTTAGGATCTTCGCTTGCATCTTTATCAAGAATAACAAGTCTTATTTTAACCCTGAGTGGTGCAGAATAAGTTAACCCTCTTAATTTGCATTCGCGCACATCAAATGCTGGTTCACCAAGCTTATAGCCAACATATTCAAGTCTTGCATTGCCAGAAAAACTATCAATTGGGAACACAGAAGAAAATGCAGCATGCAATCCTGTATTAAAGTGTTCATTAGCTTTGCTATTGGCCTGAAGAAAATCCCTATAAGATTTTAATTGAATTTCAAGCAGATTTGGTATTGCCATTTTATCGGCCTGCTTACCAAAGCTTTTGCGAAATCGTTTTTTCTCAGCATGCGAATATTGAGGTTTAGCTTCTGCAACGGCCATGGTGTTTCCTCTGTAAATTATTGATGACTTCAAACACGTAAACCCAGCCATGAAAACATGGCTGGGTTCCTATCTCTTTGATATACTATATTATTTAACTTCTACTGAAGCACCAGCTTCTTCAAGTTCTTTCTTGATATTAGCAGCTTCATCTTTAGATACAGCTTCTTTAATTGTTGAAGGAGCACCTTCTACTAAATCTTTAGCTTCTTTTAAGCCAAGTCCAGTGATTCCGCGAACTGCTTTAATAACGTTTACTTTGTTTGCACCAAAGCTGGTCATAACAACTGTAAACTCAGTTTGTTCTTCAACAGCAGCAGCAGCAGCGGCAGGCGCAGCAACAGCAACAGCAGCAGCGGCAGCAGAAACATTAAATTTCTCTTCCATCGCTTCGATTAGTTCAACTACTTCCATAACAGACATGTTCGCTATGGTTTCTAAAATATCATTTTTTGACACAGCCATTACTAGCTCCTGATTTAAAATTAATTTATTGATTTAAAGAGATTTAACTTGCTTTCTTATCTTTTACTGCTGCTAAGGTTCTTACTAATTTAGCATGTGGCTCAGCAAGAGTTCTGACAAATTTTTCAACTGGCGCTTTCATCACATACATTAACTTGGCTATTGCTTCATCACGTGTTGGCAAGCTTGCAACAGCATCAATTTGATCTGCTGAATAAACTTTGCCTCCAACTGATAATGCTTTAACTTCAAGTTTTTCAAATGTCTTTGAAAACTCTTTAAGTAGTCTTGCCGCATCACTAGGAGCTTCTAATGACAAAGCAACAAACAACGGCCCTACCAGCAGGTCGTTTAAGCACTCAAATTCAGTGTTCTTAAATGCTCTTCTTGTTAAAGTATTTCTCACAACACGAAGATAAACACCTGACTTACGTGCTTCACTACGTAAATGCGTCATTTGATTAACAGTTAAACCTCGATAATCAGCAACTACTGCCGAAATAGCCTTTGAGGCGACCGCAGTCACTTCTTCAACAACAGCTTTTTTTGCAGCTAAATTTAATGTCACGTTACTGACCTCCTAATAGTTACAAATCACGAGGATTTGCCAGTTATGGTGGCCGTCTCTGTAAATTGGAGCCGGTTCACCGTCTGCGCAGGAAATTAAGCGATTGCACCTGCGGTCTTCGACGGCATGGAACCAAATCTATGCCGTGAATTCTTAAAATGGGTGGATATCTTACACAGGTATTGATGAAATATCAATAGACAAACCAGGTCCCATTGTCGTTGATAAAGAAATTTTCTTTAAATACTGCCCTTTTGATGAAGAAGGCTTTGCCTTTTTCAAGTCATTTATTAAGGCAACGATGTTCTCAATAATATCTTCAGCTGCAAAATCAACTTTTCCAACAGTACAATGAATAATACCATTTTTATCAGTTCTGTAGCGTACCTGACCTGACTTTGCATCTTTCACTGCAGCTTCAACATTCGTAGTTACGGTTCCAACTTTTGGATTTGGCATCAAACCTCTTGGACCTAAAACTTGTCCGAGCTGACCAACAATACGCATTGCATCTGGAGTTGCAATGACAACATCAAAGTCCATTGCCCCACCTTTAATTTTTTCAGCTAGATCTTCAAATCCAACTATGTCTGCACCAGCATCTTTTGCTTTAGTTGCATTATCACCTTGTGCAAAAACAGCAACACGGACAACTTTCCCTGTACCTTTGGGTAAATTAGTTGATGAACGCACTACTTGGTCTGATTTCCGAGGATCAACACCCAGGTTCACACTGATATCAAGGCTCTCACGGAATTTAGTTGATGCAAATTGTTTTAAAATTCCTATTGCGTCGTTTGCACTATACAAATGACCCGCCTTAACTACGTCTAAAATCTTTTTTTGCTTCTTAGATACTTTTGCCATGGCAACCCCCTATTCTAAACCTTCAACGTCAATACCCATACTGCGTGCTGTACCTGCAATGCATCTAACTGCTGCTGCTAGACTCGCTGCTGTTAAATCAGGTTCCTTAAGTTTTGCAATTTCTTCGAGTTGCTTGACGTTAAGTGTGGCCACTTTTTTCGTGTTGGGTGTGCCACTTCCGCTTTGAATACCTGCTGCTTTTTTCAAGAGAACTGAAGCAGGAGGTGTTTTTGTAACGAAAGTAAAACTGCGATCACTATATACCGTGATTACGACAGGAGTAGGTAAACCTTGCTCCATCTGTTGTGTCGCTGCATTGAAGGCTTTACAAAATTCCATAATGTTAACACCTCTTTGACCTAATGCTGGCCCTACAGGTGGACTTGGATTTGCTTTACCAGCTGGAATTTGTAACTTAATATAAGCTTCTACTTTTTTGCCATGATTACTCCTTACGGGTTAAGCGCTAGGCTTGGTGATTGCTTAAGCTCTAGCTCCCCTAACATATAACAGTTCACGATTAAATTATTATCTTTATTTATAAAGAGAGATTTAATCAGAACCCCTTAGCGAACTAAGTCTTCTCTACTTGACTAAATTCAAGTTCTACTGGAGTTGAGCGTCCAAAAATTAGAACTGCCACTCTCAATCTGCTTTTCTCATAATTAACTTCTTCAACAACTCCATTGAAGTCAACAAATGGACCTTCTTTTACTCGTACAACCTCTCCAGGCTCAAATAGAATTTTGGGTCTTGGCTTAGTTACTCCATCTTCTACTCGCTGCATAATTGCGCGAGCCTCTTTGTCTGTGATAGGCGTAGGAGTTTGACTTGTTCCACCAATGAATCCTAAAACTCTTGGTATCGCTCGTATCATATGCCAAGTTTGGTCATCCATTACCATGTTCACTAATACATAGCCTGGGAAAAATTTTCGTGTACTCTTGCGCTTTTGGCCTGAACGCATCTCAACAACTTCTTCTGAGGGTACAACAACTTCACCAATTCTATCTTCTAAATTATGATGCTTTGCGCGGGATATAATTTCACGCATAACAAAATTTTCATAGCCAGAATAGGCATGTACAACATACCATTGTTTGGATTTTTGCTCTTCCACCGAATCACCCTAAATGCGTTATTTTTGCGATAGCCCACATCATTATTGAGTCCACTCCCCAGAGTATAAATCCGGTTAATGTAACCATAACAATAACGATTGTTGTTGTTTGTACCGTTTCTTGACGTGTAGGCCAAACGACCTTCAACAGCTCAACTTTTGATTCTTGAGCAAAGTGATACACTTTTTTCCCTACAGAGGTTAGATAAGCCAAAAACATAGCTAATAAAAACCAAACAAGCCATATTATGGAAACTATAGGGCCTGATAAAGTGTAGTAATAAGTGCAAAAAAAGGCGGCTAAAGTTATAAAAACTATAGCGACCCAAGAGACTATATCTTTTGTATTACTTTGAGCTTCGTTCGAACTTTTCATATTCACTTGTTTGTTGGCAGGCCAGGAGGGAATCGAACCCCCAACCTGCGGTTTTGGAGACCGCCACTCTGCCAATTGAGCTACTGGCCTATATTTATTTGGCATGGACCATCATAGCACATGCCATAAAATTCACCTTATTACTCGATAATTTTAGCGACAACACCGGCGCCAACAGTGCGGCCACCTTCCCGAATTGCAAAACGTAAACCTTCATCCATCGCAATGGGTGCATGTAAATTTACAACCAACTGTACGTTATCTCCAGGCATTACCATTTCAACTCCAGATGGTAAATCACATGTTCCTGTTACGTCTGTTGTTCTAAAATAAAACTGTGGTCTATAGCCATTGAAAAACGGGGTATGTCGTCCACCTTCTTCTTTAGATAACACGTATACTTCCGCTTCGAACTTTGTATGAGGCTTAATTGTACCTGGTTTTGCTAACACTTGACCACGCTCAACTTCATCTCGTTTCGTTCCGCGCAATAGTATACCTACGTTATCACCAGCACGTCCTTCGTCTAACAACTTACGGAACATCTCAACGCCAGTACAGGTTGTCTTCGAAGTATCTCTAATTCCGACAATCTCGATCTCTTCACCAACCTTGATAATTCCGCTTTCGATACGTCCTGTTACTACTGTTCCTCGGCCAGATATTGAAAATACATCTTCAATCGGTAATAAGAACGATTTATCAATGTTTCGTACAGGCTCTGGAATATAGGAATCCATAGTTTCTACTAGCTTCTCAATCGCTGGCACTCCAATATCACTGGTATCACCTTCTAGTGCTTTTAATGCTGAACCCACAACAATTGGAATGTCATCACCAGGAAAATCATAGCTGCTTAACAGATCTCTGACTTCCATTTCAACAAGCTCTAATAACTCAGGGTCGTCAACCATATCCGCTTTGTTCATAAACACTACGATGTACGGCACGCCTACTTGTCGTGACAACAGGATATGTTCTCTTGTTTGTGGCATAGGACCATCAGCGGCTGATACTACCAGTATCGCTCCGTCCATTTGCGCAGCACCTGTAATCATGTTTTTTACATAGTCAGCGTGTCCTGGGCAATCCACATGCGCATAGTGTCTATTTGCTGATTCGTATTCAACGTGCGCTGTAGAAATTGTAATACCTCGCTCTCTTTCTTCTGGCGCAGCATCGATCTGATCGTATGCTTTTGCTATACCACCAAATTTCTTCGCCATAATCGTGGTAATCGCCGCTGTTAATGTGGTCTTACCGTGGTCTACGTGACCGATCGTTCCCACATTCACATGTGGTTTTTTACGTTCAAATTTTTCCTTCGCCATTGGAAAGTCTCCCCATTTGCTATTTTACGTTATGGTGCCCACAACTGGACTCGAACCAACGACCTCTTCCTTACCAAGGAAGTGCTCTACCGCCTGAGCTATGTGGGCCTTACATACTCGCTTGCTGACTATATGAGCAAGCAAATATTACTAATAATTTGGAGCGGGTGATGGGAATCGAACCCACGCTATCAGCTTGGAAGGCTGAAGTTCTACCATTGAACTACACCCGCTTATTTTCGTCCATTCTTAAAATGGTGGAGGGGGAAGGATTCGAACCTTCGAAGGCTGAGCCGTCAGATTTACAGTCTGATCCCTTTGACCGCTCGGGAACCCCTCCAAAAAGAACGTTATTGTCTTTTAAGATGAATAGAATGTCAACATTTTGTTAACGGTTAACCTCTTTAGATGGTGCCGGCACTAGGAATCGAACCCAGGACCTACTGATTACAAGTCAGTTGCTCTACCAACTGAGCTACGCCGGCATATACTTCTTATTTGCTTATATTCTAAGCATTATTGTGACTTTGGTTTTTATTTACTTAACCTGTCACTTTAAATAAAACCCTGGCGATGACCTACTTTCACATGAGGAAGCCTCACACTATCATTGGCGCATGTTCGTTTCACTTCTGAGTTCGAGATGGAATCAGGTGGTACCAAACCGCTATGGTCGCCAGGAAAACTGTTTTGAGTATCGTGCATTAGCCGCATGATACTCAGGTAAATAAAGAGAGTAACATTATATCTTATATTCAGCACAATCTGAAGTAACTCAGATTATATGGTCAAGACAATCAGCCAATTAGTACAAGTTAGCTTCACGCATTACTACGCTTCCACACCTTGCCTATCAACGTCGTAGTCTTCAACGGGCTTCAAGGGAAAACTCATCTTGAGGGAGGCTTCCCGCTTAGATGCTTTCAGCGGTTATCCCGTCCGAACTTAGCTACCCGGCAATGCCACTGGCGTGACAACCGGTACACCAGAGGTTCGTCCACTCCGGTCCTCTCGTACTAGGAGCAGCTCCTCTCAATTTTCCTACGCCCACGGCAGATAGGGACCGAACTGTCTCACGACGTTCTAAACCCAGCTCGCGTACCACTTTAAATGGCGAACAGCCATACCCTTGGGACCTGCTTCAGCCCCAGGATGTGATGAGCCGACATCGAGGTGCCAAACACCGCCGTCGATATGAACTCTTGGGCGGTATCAGCCTGTTATCCCCGGAGTACCTTTTATCCGTTGAGCGATGGCCCTTCCATACAGAACCACCGGATCACTAAGACCAACTTTCGTTCCTGCTCGAGCCGTCGCTCTCGCAGTCAAGCACCCTTATGCCTTTACACTCTTGGTACGATGTCCGACCGTACCGAGGGTACCTTTGTGCTCCTCCGTTACTCTTTGGGAGGAGACCGCCCCAGTCAAACTACCCATCATACACTGTCCTTATCCCAGATAATGGGACCAAGTTAGAACCTCAATAACAACAGGGTGGTATTTCAAGGTCGGCTCCATACCCACTAGCGTGGATACTTCATAGCCTCCCACCTATCCTACACAGTCATCATCAAAGTCCAGTGCAAAACTATAGTAAAGGTTCACGGGGTCTTTCCGTCTAGCCGCGGGTACACTGCATCTTCACAGCGATTTCAATTTCACTGAGTCTCGGGTGGAGACAGTGTGGCCATCGTTACGCCATTCGTGCAGGTCGGAACTTACCCGACAAGGAATTTCGCTACCTTAGGACCGTTATAGTTACGGCCGCCGTTTACCGGGGCTTCGATCAAGAGCTTCTCCGAAGATAACCCCATCAATTAACCTTCCGGCACCGGGCAGGCGTCACACCCTATACGTCTTCTTACGAATTTGCAGAGTGCTGTGTTTTTAATAAACAGTCGCAGCCACCTGGTCTCTGCGGCCCTCTTCAGCTCAGAAAGTAAATTCCTTCACCGAAAAGGGCGTACCTTCTCCCGAAGTTACGGTACCATTTTGCCTAGTTCCTTCACCCGAGTTCTCTCAAGCGCCTTAGTATTCTCTACCTGTCCACCTGTGTCGGTTTGCGGTACGGTTCTCTATAAGTTATGGCTAGCAGCTTTTCCTGGAAGCC